>NZ_AP025471.1:0-686950 GCF_024347375.1 Vibrio coralliirubri
TTGTTATTACGATGATAAGGCTTATAGCATTGGGGCAGTGTTAGAGGTGGGGGGCGTAGTGATTCAGTGCGCGGCAGAAAACGATTTTGAGCAAAATGGGTCACTGGCTTGGGTTCAATTAAAAAAAGACGAGTAATTCACTCGTCTTTTAATAAGAATATAAATGCTTATATTAACGCGCTAGAGAGCGAGTCTTAAGTTCAAAAATAATCTTCTCAGCGCTAACTTCAAATTTGAAGCGAGCGTGCAACTCTGTGCTTTCTTCAGTCATTTCTGATGCTTCAAATTCAACGTTGCTAGACACTTGTTTAGCAAGTTCAACGTACTTAGCAAACTCAGCTTCAATAAGTGCTTTTGAGTTTCCGTAAACCGTTACTTCAGCAACATCGTCGCCTTCTTTAATGATGAACCCGATTTCGCCTGCACAGCCGCAAGCTTCACATACATCGTTGTTACCAATATCTTGGCTCATAATAATAATCCTCTTACAAAGTCTGAGGTTATTCTAACGAGCAATTTGAACTGTATCTACAAAAATTAAAATCTTTGAACTAATTTGTACTGGTATGCTATGTTGTTTGTTGAAGGGGTTAAATGAATGTGTACATTCGCGTCGCCAAATATGTATGTGATCTATCTCATGTTTTGTTGATAAGCAGTGTCATTAATTTGTTAGAATATCATTCAGTTAGTTGCGTCGTAACTAATTTTATAAGACTATCTATTGCTTGATAGGTATTTATACAATGAATTTATTGTTGGGTATTTGATATTCTAAGTTGTTATTTTAGATTAACCACTTAGAGAGGTAAGGTGACTTTCGAAGAATAATTAGACAAAGTGCCCAAAGAGGCAGCACTGTAAAATTGTTCGTACAAAGTATTTGTTGGTATTTAATGGAAATACTTGCGAAAAAATACCTTGCTCACATAATGCTGATAACGATTTTCATTCTGACTTCATTTGATTGAGTTAGATGGATTTACAAAGAGAAGAGCCTGAATATGCCAAAGCGTAGTAAAGAAGATACAGAAATCACGATCCAGAAAATCATGGATGCCGTTGTAGACCAGCTACTAAGATTGGGTTACGACAAGATGTCATACACGACGTTGAGTCAACAAACGGGTGTTTCTCGTACAGGTATAAGTCATCACTTTCCAAAGAAAACGGATTTTACTGCTGCTCTAGACGGTCGTATTTTCAAGATGTTCATGGAACACATTGACTTCGAAAATGGCCTTGACGCATTTTCAGCTAGTTGGGTTGCAGCACTTGAAGACGCTGAGTTCCTAGCAATCTTACGTTTACTTTTCCATCATATCGTTACTGCTGAGAGCGCGCATGAGTTCGCTGCAAACGGTATTGATCGTCTATACAAGCTGACTGAAACTCAGTTTGGCGATACTAGCGGTAAAGAACTAGAGTGGTTGATTGGTAAATCATTGATTCGTATGAGCCAATAATCAGCACTCAATAAAAGAAGCTCCTGCGGGGGCTTTTTTTGTGCCTGCAGTTTCACTTCTTGTGCGTTTTTCTCTCAATCCCACACCGATGTCGCTGTCTTGTTGAATGATGTTGATTGATGCTGAATGATGTTATTTCTTTTCTTTTTATATGCTTACGCCCGTGACTTGTTTTCCTCTCCAGTCTTAAAAGCTAAGTAACCCTAATGGATAATGTTAATTTCTAGAGCCTCAAATGCTCAAGGTGAGTCGTTTTGGTGCTTGCTGTTGTGGTTATTAATAAAATTGAGTTTAAGCCGAGAGAGTGGCTGTGAGCCAATAAAAAAGCCCCGAACAAATCGAGGCTTAGGATTACGTCATTATTATCAAGAACGAATACTCAAAACGAGTCGCTCCTTAATCGGACTTATTGTGCGGGGTGAACCTGAGGGAAGCTCATGGTTGGGTGTTTTTCTACGATACTTTTGTAACCATACACATCTTCTATCATCGAAGGTTTCAGTGCATCCCAAGGCTTGCCATCACACACCAAATTGCCATCTTTCAATACCACCAATCGATCGGAATACTGCGCGGCTAAGTTGAGATCATGCAAAACCACGATAACCGCGGCATTGTGGTTATCGGCTAATTCTCTCGCAATCTTTAAGGTGTTGTGCTGGTGGGCAAGATCCAGTGCAGACGTTGGTTCATCAAGCATCAAAATACATTGGTCACCAGAGTGGTGAAGCTGAGTTAATACTCGAGCCAAGTGCACTCGCTGCTTTTCACCGCCTGATAACGAAGGATAAAGCCTTTCACTCAAGTGAGTCACATCAGCAATATCCATTTTTTGGCTCGCAATGCTAGTTAGTTTTTTGTTGGATTCTTGTAGGGGAATCCCACCAAGCTCGACAACTTCATGTGCCAAGAATGGGAAGGTCAATGTGCTGTGTTGAGGAAGCATAGCAAGGTGCTTAGCTAACTTGTGAGAAGGCCACTTGTCTTTGTTGTGTCCAAAATATTGGATATCGCCGTTGCTTGATATCTCTTGGCACAAAGCTTTAAGCAGCGTGCTTTTACCTGCGCCATTTGGCCCAAGCAGTGTGGTTACCTTTCCCGCTTCAATCTCAATAGAAACGCCATCTAATATCACATTGCTGCCGAACTTCACTTCGATATCGGTCGCTTTTAACGCTGAAGGAAACATTAAAGGATTCTCCCTTTCTGTTGAAATAGTAGATACAAGAAGAATGGGGCGCCGATGATCGCAGTGACAATACCCACAGGCAATTCTGCTGGTGCCAGTACCACTCGAGAGAACATGTCTGCGGCTGTTAGCAATAGTGCGCCTAGCACTGCTGACAATGGCAAAAGAACTCGGTGATCTGGGCCTGCCAACATACGACCTAAATGAGGGATAACGAGCCCGATGAAACCGATCATGCCAGACAGGCTCACTGTGATACCAACGCCTGCGGCTGTCAGTAGAATGAGTTTTCGTTTGAGTTTTTGTACTGGAATGCCAAGGTGTTGCGCTTCTGACTCACCTAAGAGCAGGGCATTCAGTGACATCGCTTGACGGTAAAAAACAATAAAGAGTGCTACGAGCGTAACTGCAGCAAGCAAAATGCCTGACCACTTCGCTCCTGCTAGTGAACCCATCGACCATAACGAAAGATCACGCAGCATTTGGTCATCAGCGATGAAGTTCAAGAACCCAATACCAGCCCCAGATAGCGCACTGATCGCCACGCCCGCCAACAACATGATGGTTACTGAGGTTCCGAATTTACCCGTGCCCAGTTTATAGACCAAGAGTGTGGTTAAAGCGCCACCTAAAAAGGCAAACACAGGAACCGCAGCAAAATTCATGAAGGCCGGGTATTGCAATGAGAGTTCAGAGAAAAGAACAATAGCCAACGCTGCACCTAATGCCGCGCCTGCAGAGACACCGATGATCCCCGGCTCAGCAAGCGGGTTGCGGAATAGCCCCTGCATAACTGCACCACACAAAGCGAGAATCGCACCAATCAACATGCACAAAATGGTTCTAGGTAAGCGAATCTCTTGAATCACTAAATTGATGTGTGGGGCTAAATCATTGTTTGGTTGGAGTAAGCTCGCTGCACTGTCAGCTAAGCTAATGTTCATTGGCCCAACGGTAATTGAGAACAGTGCGACGAAGACTAGGGTAGCCCCTAGGCCTAACATCGATGTTTTCAGTGGGACGGATCGTAGCAACATAAAGAGCCTCAATGTCTATCACCCGCTTCAATACTTATCACCGACTTCGCAAAAAACGAGACGGTGATGAGCATTAAGCAAGCAACAGTGGAAATAGGGTAGTTGAGTTATAGCGGGTAGATAAGTTATAACGGATAGATAAGAGCGTTTAATCGCTTGGCTTCTGAAAGGCTTTCGAGGCCAAGTCCGCCGACTAATGCACTGCCTTTTACGGTAATGATTTGTTTGTTCATGCCAGCAGGAGTCGCTGCTAACATGGGCAGCGATTTAAGAATGGCGTCAGCGCCGCCCATTTTTTGGTAGCTGCGACCGCTGACTAAAATCACATCGGGCTGCATTTCTACCAGTGATTCCATCGACAGTGGCTTGTAAGACGTTAGGCTTTGAGCTGCAGGGTTCACACCGCCAGCTAACTCGATGATTGCATTTGGCGAAGTCTCACCGCCAGCAACGTTCGCAGGGCGACCTTCGTGCAGCAATAGGAAAAGTACTTTCTTCGCTTCGTTACTTGGTACTTGGTTCGCTTTCAGTGCAGCAATCTTCTGATTTACTTCAGCTTTAACTTGCTGTGAGTGTGCTTCGGTATGGGTAATCTTGGCGATTTGGTCGATACGCTTTAACAGCCCTTCAACGTTTGCTTCAGTGTTGACGATCTCGACATCGACCCCTGCCGATTTTAATTGAGAGATTGCGTTGTCAGGTCCCATTTCATCTGAGCCAATCAACGTGGTCGGTTCTAGGGCAAGTAAGCCTTCCGCGGACAGGTTTCGGTGATAACCAATCTTTGGCAGGTTTTCTGCTTGAGGAAAGTGGCTGGTCACATCAATCGCGACTAGCTGCTCTTCAGCACCTAATGCCAAAACCAATTCAGTAACGGCACTGCCGGCACTGATGATTCGAGGTTGTTCAGCATCGTTTGCCATTGCGGGTGCGCTAAGTGCCAAGCTCATAGCGGCAACTGAAAGGAGATGTGTCTTGGTCTTTAATTTATTGAGCACGTTTAAGTTGTTCATAATAAGTTCTTTATATTTTCTTTTTGTATCGCGAAGATACTCAGTGAGCAGTCCGTTCGCATTGTGAGTTCGAATCGATAGAGAGGCTTAGTTCTGGTTGTTTAGTCTTATCAATCAGAAGCCAAACCTCGTAAAAATTGAGTGTCGTTCTAGCCGTCGTCCGTGAGCAGTTGAGTCGCTGGTATTCCGTTCTCTTGAAGGAATGACAGCAACTTCACTAGGTTCTCCACGTTGGCAGCTTTATCTGCGCCAATGATGATCGGCTTTTTATCCGTTGAACCTGTCTCTTCTAACAGGGCAATCTTGAAGTTTTCCCAGTCGATGTATTCTTGGCCGTTAATTGCCCAGTAGGGTTCGCGGTCTAAAATATTGACGCTAATCGAATCCTTGTGGACTTCAGAAACGTTTTTGACATCCGAGCTTGGCAGCTCAACTTCTAGCGATTCCAGCTTTACCGATGCCGTAAGCAATAGAAAAACCATCACGATAAAAATGATGTCGAGCAGCGGTGTTAAGTCCGGCGCTAGGCTCTGTGTGCTCGATGAGTGGGGCGTTTTAATCATGCTTGGCTCACATCACCGATAGAGGTTTTGTTGATAGGCTTACCTTGAGTATCATCAGACTGATTGGTTTGAATCGACATGCCTTCTAGCCACACATTCACATAGTTCAGAGTATGTTCTAGCTGAGCAAGCACTCGATCGGCCCATAACCCGAGTAGTTGAGCCCCAGAGATAGCAGGAAGTGCGATCATCAAACCTGCAGCAGTCGTTCTCATTGCTAATCCAAGACCGTCTGCCAAATCATTAGGAGTGATGCTGCCTGTTGTCGCGGCAACGCCTTTAAACATCTCAATAAGACCAAGTACCGTACCAAGCAAGCCGATGAGTGGGCTGATCACGCCGATCAAACCAAGTAGTCTTAAACCGGCATGAAGCTGGTGGCGTTTTTCTTGTAGCCAGATCCCAGCAGCATCTTCACGTAACCCTTTTGAGAAAGAGTGGTGAGCAAGCAACATTGACACGCCCTTGTACAGTAGCGGACGTTTACCTGAAATCGACTGAGCAAGCGCTTCAATCTCTTTACTGTTGGTTGGTGAAATTTGGTTTAACTCGCGACGAATGGCACGTTTGCCCACACCAATGCTGAGCATGACTTGGAAGACACGTTCAGCGATGATCATTGCTGTTAATGCTGAACAGATAAGAAGAGGCCAAGTCATTAAGCCAAGTTGATCTTGTAAGTAACTGATTTGTTGCATGATTAATCCAACCTAAAACGAACAGGTATTTGTACTCGGTGAGCAATCGCTCGACCATTGACAGTGTGAGGTGAGAATTTCCATTGTTTAATGGCATCTAATGCGGCGTTATCGAGCATTAGCGCGCCTGATGAATTTACTAATGCTTGTTTAATTTGTTTGCCTTCAGCGTCTAGCCAGATCTCATAAGTCGCGACACCTTCAACGCCACGGCGTCTTGCTTGGCGAGGGTAATTCGGTGGGGTAGGACGCGCAGAGAACGAAGGTTTAGTGACCAAAACTGGCTCTTGGTTTGATACGCCTTGGTTTACTTCCTGAGGCTGGTTGGCCGATTCGTCCATATTCTTATCGACTTTCTTGTCGGCTAGCTTCTCTGTTTGTGGTGCTGGTTTTGGGCGTTCTTTCTTCACCACCGTTTTCTCAGTCACTGGTTTCTTTTGAACCGGCTTCTTCTCGACAACCTTCTTCTCAATCACTTTTTTCTCAATTTTCTTTGGTTGAGGCTTATTGGTGATCGCTTTTTTCTTTGGGGTTGGCTTAGCTTGCTTTGGCTCAACCGTTTTTGGTTCGACAGGTTTAGGTTCGGCTTGTGAGACGGTTTCTTTTATTGGCTCAGGTTCAACTGGCTCTGTGACTGTTTTTTGCTGAGCTTGTGAAGGAACGCTCTTAGGAGTGAAGTTGATTGATACCGTGTTTGACTGGCTACCTGCAGGCATCGCAAATACTTTGGATTCTTGAGCGACAAACAACAACGCTGCATGAATCACTAACGATGCACCGCCTGCAATAACATATCTAGGAACGTTCACAATCAATCCTTTACCAAATCAAAATTCTGTATCGGATTATTGCTTAGAATCTAAATAAGATCAATTATCAATTGCATTATCATTTACGTGTATTTATGATTCTCTCAGTTTTTAGCGAATAGTCTTCCAGACTTTGCTATGTAAGTGTTTAGAGAGATTATATGAGTCTTAATATTTATAAATTTGACGAATCAATCTTGGGTGTTTCTAGCCCTGATCCGCTTCGTTTTGCGTTTGCGAAAAAGCATTCTGCACACGCCGGAGGAAGTTCAATTCCGGTCGACCTCAGTAAGAAGTTAGAACTCTTTGATGAACTGATGCTGAGTGAAGGGAAAAAACAGGATAAGCGTTGCTTGTATATCCACATTCCTTTTTGTCGCGTGCGTTGTACGTTCTGCAATTTCTTCCAAAATGCCGCAAGCCGTAAATTAGTGGATGAGTATTTCGACGCACTGATGGTCGAGCTAAAGCAAAAAGCCAAAACACCTTGGGCTCAGTCTGGACTATTTCACGCCGTCTATATTGGTGGCGGAACTCCCACCGATTTGTCACCTCTGCAAGTTGAACAGCTGGGTAAAGCGATTCGTCAATATTTCCCACTAGCAAACGATGTTGAGATGACATTGGAAGGGCGTATCAATCGATTTGGCGACGAGATGTTTGATCGTGCGCTTGAAGGTGGCTTCAATCGTTTCTCATTCGGTATTCAAAGTTTCAATACTCAAGTTCGACGCAGTGCTAAGCGCCTAGATGACCGAGAGGTTGTGCTAGAACGTATCAGTTCACTGAGTCGTACCGAGCAAGCGCCAATCGTTCTTGATCTGTTATACGGATTACCACACCAATCTATGGAAGTGTTCCAACAAGATTTAGAAGACTACATGTCTACTGGCGCACACGGCATTGACCTCTACCAACTGATTGTTGCGGGCAATGCACCTATGCTTAATCTTGTTGAGAAAGGAAAAATCCCACCGCCTGCGAATACGCCAGATAAGGCGAGCATGTATTTGGCGGGTGTGGAGTTCATGGCAAAAAATAAGGTCAAGCAACTCAGCGTAAACCACTGGACTCGTGATAACCGCGAACGCAGCATTTACAACAGCTTAGCGAAAACTTATGCCGAAGTTCTACCTATTGGTTGTGGTGCTGGTGGCAACATTGGTGGCCATGGTGTGATGCAACTTCGAACTTTAGACAGCTACATGGAGTCTATAAAGCAAGGTCAATTACCTATCGCCATGATGACGAAACAAAGCTCATTAGAGCCTATCTTCTCAACATTAAAGGCAGGTTTCGATTCTGGTGTTGTTAGAAGAAGTACGCTACCGAGCTTTATGGGACAAGACACGTTCGACTACCTAAAACCTCTGTTCGCGCATTGGGAAAAGAACGGTTTAGTTGAGCTTTCGGAAGATTATCTGAGCCTGACTATTGCTGGCAGCTTTTGGGCGGTAAGCCTTGCACAGAGTGTAATTCAAGTGCTTAACGATGAATATCAAGCTATGCACCCAGCACCTAAAGCGTCAGGTTCGAGCGTACACCCGCATGCAAGTTTGAAGCACGCTTAATATCGAATTTTTAGTTTATAACTTACTCGTTTATACGGAACATATTCAATGACAGATACAACATTAGAAATGACAGAAACTTTAGAACAACGCGTAGCTCGAATTTTAGAAGAAGAGCCAAAACTACTGCCAACAGCAATTGCTGAGAAGCTAGGTGTTTCAGAGGTTGAAGTGGTTGCTGCTTTTCCAAACGACATGGCAGTAATGCTAGATGGCAGCCGTGCTCAAGAGATTCTAGAAGGTTTAGTGGGTTGGGGCCCTGTGACCACTATCGTGCATTCATTTGGTTCTATCTTTGAAGTAAAAGCGCCATTCCCGAAAGGTAAAGTAGCGCGTGGTTACTACAACCTGATGGGCAAAGATGGCGAGCTTCATGGCCACCTTAAACTTGATAACGTTAAACATATCGGTTTGGTGAGCAAGGCGTTCATGGGTCGTGAAAGTCATTACTTCGGCTTCTTCAGTGAAACCGGTGAGAATATTTTTAAGATTTACCTAGGCCGCAACGAAAAGCGTGAGCTTATTGCCGACCAAGTAGAACGCTTCAAAGCGCTAAAAGAACAAGCTTAATCAATAGTAAATAATCAGCAGCAATCTTACATAGGGTTGCCAACTGGCTTAAACAAGACATCAATGCTCGAGGATCGTTTAGTTCGCTAATGATCGCTCAACCTCGGGCAAAAATAATAAATCAGAGAAAGTGAAGAAAGGAATTACCCATGGAACAGCAAGTAAAACAAGAACGTCTACAAGGTCGCCTAGGTCCAGAAATTAAAGAGTTTCGCCAAGAGCGCCGCACCCTTCAACTTGCAACGGTTGATGAAGAAGGTCGCCCGAACGTAAGTTACGCACCTTTCGTTCAGAACCAAGAAGGTTACTTTGTTCTAATTTCTGATATTGCTCGTCATGCTCGTAACTTGAAAGCGAACCCTCAGGTCTCTTTGATGATGATTGAAGACGAAGAGAGCTCGAAGCAGCTTTATGCACGTAAGCGTTTAACGTTTGATGCCCAAGCAAGTGTTGTGGAGCGTGAAACTGAACTTTGGACTCAAGTGATTGGCCAGATGCAAGAGCGTTTTGGTGAAATCATTGATGGTTTGAGTCAACTTCAAGACTTCTCTCTATTCAACCTTAAAGCAGAGAACGGCCTGTTCGTTAAAGGCTTTGGTCAGGCATACCAAGTGTCAGGCGACGATCTGGTGGATTTCGTTCACCTGCAAGAAGGCCACAAAAAAGTATCTAACGAATAATCTCGTTTAACCGACTTCTTCAGGAGCCCTCCAATGTGAGGGCTTTTTTATGTCTAAATCAAAGAGTTTGGTATATTGGCGTTTGATGACTATTTATGTGTAAGGATCGGTACGTGAAACCAGTAAGTCGAGATTGGGACGAGTTTTGTTATCCGTTTATCTATGAAGACAGCCCTATCTGTGATTTTGAGATTTTGTCGGATGAACTTTGTTGCCGAGTTGGATTGGTGTTGTCTTTAGAGCTAGAGCCTCAGGTTCGTGAGATCCTGCAACGCTTGCAGCCAAACATCTACCATTTGAATGGCTCTGTGCGCGGTAAGCTTGCCATCACCGAATCTGAATTGGTTGAGCTCAAGCAAGATTATCATCGTATCCGCGAGCAGTTAGAAGGGGGTTTTAAAGGCTTTGTCTTACCCGGTGGGCACCGAGTGTCTAGTGAACTTCACTTGTGTCGTTGTCAGGCTAAGAAAGTTGTGCGAGCTTTGGTGAGTATTGAACATCATGAAAGCAAAAAGTCGCCAGACCCGATTCTTTTTAAATACGCCAACCTAGTGGCGAACACTCTCTATGCATTGGCCTCTTTTACCAATCATGTAAATGAAGTCGAGGAAGTGGAATTCGTGAGTAAGAGCTACTCTATGCCCAAAAAGAAAGACTAGCGATTAGCTCTATTCTTATTGAGATTTGCAGAAAGAAGAGATTAAGAAGCTAAACCATTGAGCACTATGCTAGGTTTAGCTTCTAAAACAGACCCTAAGCAGCCGTAGAGGCGCCGTTTAAGACTTTTGCACCGCGTAGCATAGCCTCGATTAATTCACCCGCGTTGAACTTCTCAAGCGCTTCATGTGCCCCCACCTGATTGGCACGGTCAACACAGATCTCACTGGATAGCGAGGTATGCAAAATACAGTAAGCGTGACTTAAAGCGCTGTCGTTTTGCACTTCAAATGCAAGCTCATAACCATCTAATCCCGGCATCTCGATATCACTCACCAGAAGATCAATGGCATTGCCAGCGCTGGCTTGGCGTCGCATCAGGTCGATGGCATCTAAGCCGTTGTTACAAATGCTGTAAGGGATGTTGATGCTGTCTAAGGCATCTGATAACTGTTTACGCGCAATCAAAGAGTCATCCACCAATAAGATGTTCAACGCTTTGAGGCGTTCCCTTTCCACATCGGTCAGCATTGGGATGTGCGCATTCTCATAAGCTGGGTAGATCTTAGAAAGCAGCAGTTCCACGTCGAGCATTTGCACAATACGGTCTTCGAAACGTGTAATACCGGTAACAAACACATTGCGACCCACACTGGTGGGTGGAGATTCAATACTCTTCCAGTCGCATTCAATGATTTTATCAATCGAACGAACCAAGAACGCCACAACTGTTCTTAAACAATCAGTAACGATGAGTACACAATCTTGGTATTCAGCGGGTGTTATCGGACGGAAGCCAATCGCAGCGGACATATCAATAACTGGAACTGTAAGGTCGCGAATAGTCACTGTACCAATCACGTGATGATGGGAGTAGGGGATCTGAGTCATCGGCTGAAAAGGGACGATTTCTCTTACCTTAAGCGTGCCAATCGCAAAACTTTGAGTGAGGGATAACTTGAACATCAACATTCCCTGTGACTGACTCGCTTTACTGATCGGTTTGGCCATAAGTGGCTCCTACTTAATACGCGCTTAATTTATAAGGATTAATTTAAAGGGAAATGGAAGCCGCAGCAAGTCGCGATGCGGTTTTTAATGGCCTTTAACGCAGTTGTTTTCGGTTATAGAGTGAAGAATAGCGGTTCTTGGGTTAAAATCACGCTAAACGCTGGCTGTCGATGAATTTATGTCGATAAGCCGTTAGCGGTAAACAGATTTACAACAGTCAGTTCATTCGCGATGTTCTAAGCAACCGTCGTAAGTAAACTGGCAGCAACAAACTGAGAATTATCATGGCAAGAACAGCAGCAGCACTTCATATTCTGGTGAAGCATAAAGAACTAGCAGAAGACATCATGACGCAGCTTAAAAAGGGCGCTAAATTTCAAACGCTAGCGAAGAAACATTCAACCTGTCCATCTGGTAAAAAGGGCGGCGACCTTGGCGAGTTCAAGAAAGGTCAAATGGTGCCTCAGTTTGATAAGGTTTGTTTCTCTGGCGAGACGCTTGTACCACATCTTGTCAAAACTAAATTCGGTTGGCACGTCGTTAAGGTTCTTTACAGAACCTAGTGTAAGATATGTGTGAGATGGAATAAAAGGAGCGTATATACGCTCCTTTTTTGTGACTTTTGGGTGCATTTAAAAGCACAATGGCTGAGTGTTCATCCCAGACGTTATGCGATAATTGGTGCTACGCCCTCAACTATCCACCGTGAGTAATTGGTAGGAGGAGGAGGGTTTTTAATGAGTAACTCATATAATAAATGCCATTCTTGAGGAAATTTATGCAGCTTTGCCTTTTAGCCTTTGCCTTTTCTAAAAAGCTGTAAACGAGTTTGGTAGGAGAACAACATGGAGAGTTCAGCTATGTTAAGCAACCCAGCGACAGATGTCATATTGCATGCCTTTGACTGGTGCTACGCTGACGTAATGAAGAACGCCCCACTGATCCAAGAGTTGGGTTATAAATCTGTTTTAGTATCACCGGCGATGAAATCGCTGCGCGGCCCTAAAGGTTGCGACCGAGATTCTGGCACCCAATGGTGGCAGCGCTATCAACCCCAAGATTATCGTGTGATCGACAATCAGCTAGGTGACACGCAAGACTTCACTGCGATGGTGAACACGTTAAAGCAACACGGGCTTCGTACCTATGTAGACGTCGTGTTTAACCACATGGCCAACGAATCGGGTATCCGCGGTGATCTGACGTATCCCAATCAGCAAGACATGGCGTCTTATCAAATAGATGCTGACTATTATGAATCCATACGTTTGTTTGGTGACCTTTCTGAGCCTCTATTTGATGAGAACGACTTCGTGGAAGCGTTTGGTATCAAAAACTGGAAAGACACTTGGGAAGTGCAAAACGGGCGTATTACCGGTGGCGCGAGCGATCCTGGCCTGCCAACGCTGTTGGATAACGATAATGTGGTGGCACAGCAAAGAGCCTACCTAAAAGCACTGAAAGACATTGGTGTGAAAGGGTTTCGCATTGATGCGGCAAAGCACATGACACTGGCACACCTACGCAAGGTGTGGACTGACGACATCTGCGAAGAAATGCACATCTTCGGTGAGATCATTACCGATGGCGGTGCGACAGAAGAAGAGTATGAGCTGTTCCTTGAGCCTTACCTTAAACACACTCGTTTAGGGGCGTACGATTTCCCGCTGTTCAACACCATCTTCAAAGCATTTGAAGAACAGGGCAGCTTTAAGTCTTTGATTAACCCATACTGTTTTGGTCAGGCTCTGTCGAATATGCGAGCTATCACGTTTGCGGTCACTCATGATATTCCCAATAACGAGGTGTTTTTGGAGCATGTGATGGATGAAGTGGATGAGCGATTGGCTCATGCTTTCATTCTTGGTCGAGACGGCGGTGTGCCGCTTGTATACAGTGAACTGAGCACCAGCGGTATTCTGGACAAGAGCGGTCAGCCTCGTTGGCTCAACGACTGGCAAGCGCCTTACATGAAAAACATGATTCAATTCCATAACCATGTTCATGGCGAAGCGATGCGTGTGGTTGAAGCGAATGATGATTTGTTGGTGTTTGTCCGTGGTGATAAAGGCATTGTGGTGATCAACAAGTCGAAACGAAGCAAAACCGCCTCATTAAATTGGACTGGTGCGGTAACTGATTTGCTGTCGGGTGATGTGTTTGAATGTGTGGGCAAGGATTTAACCATCAAGGTGGAATCGAACCAATGCATGATGTTGACAACGAACGAATTGAAGCCTGTCACGAGTTAACTAGGATAGACTAGAAAGAGAAGCCCCGCTTACTGGCAATCAGTAAACGGGGCTTTTTATTATAAGCTATTGCTCGGTAGCTAAACCAAATGGCGACTCAATCAAACGGCAACTGAGCCGAACCGTGGCTAGACCGTAAACTTATTCAATAGCTCGTCTTGTTGGCGAACATTGTCAGTTTGCTGCTGCATTGCGGTATTCGCTTCTTGAGCTGCTGTTGATACTTGTGTTGAAAGGTCTTTGATCTTAACTGTGTTGTTGTTGATCTCTTCCGCGACTAAGCTCTGCTCTTCTGCTGCTGAAGCAATCTGAATGTTCATATCAGAGATACGCTGAATCGCGTCACGAATGCGGTCAAGTGAAGAGTTCGCTTGCTGAGCACGTTCAACGGCGTCAGTTGCGGTGTCTTTACTTTGGTTCATCGCATTCGATACTGAGCTTGCGCCTGCTTGAAGCTGCTCAATCATGTTACGAATTTCAGTGGTCGATTCTTGAGTACGTTGCGCCAGAGTACGAACTTCATCGGCTACGACTGCGAAACCACGACCCGATTCACCCGCACGCGCTGCTTCAATTGCTGCGTTCAGTGCAAGTAGGTTAGTTTGGTCAGCAATGTCGTTGATTACTTTAAGAATCGTTTCGATGTTTGCTGTCGCTGATTCAAGTACTTGTACTTCTGCAACGGCTTGGTCGATGCGCTCAGATAAGTTATAAATCGCTTGAGTGGTTTCGCTTACTACAGAGGTACCGTCTAGCGTTGCTTCGTCAGCTTCACGAGCCGCTGCAGCTGCGCCTTGAGCATTGTTTGCTACTTCTGTTGCGGTAACCGCCATCTCGTTCATTGCGGTCGCGAGCTGCTCAAGCTCTTGCAGTTGCGTGTTCATCGCATTTGCAGATTCGCCAGCACCTTTCACCGTGAATTCAGTACCACGCTTAATCTCAACGCCAATCGCTTTCGATTGAATGATTTGATTTTGCAGGTTTTCGGTAAAGGTGTTGAAGCCTTTCGCTAGGTCAGAGAACTCTTTGTCTGTGTTGGTATCAAGACGCTTAGTTAAGTCACCTTGTCCGCTCGCTACATCTTGAATCGCTTGGTTAAGCGCATCCAGTGGACGCATCAACACGCGGATCAGAACCGTTAGTGCAACGACACTAAGAATTACCGCAATCAATGAGTAGATCATTGAGCTGTTTTTCAAGTCTTCAACGGTTTGATAAGCGATCTCTTCATCTAGGATTGCGCCGATGTACCAATCTTCACTAGGGATGTGTGTGAAGTTAACAAGGAACATTTTGCCGTCGACTTCGATTTCTTGAGAGCCTTCACGAATAGTCGCTTGAGGCATGTAGCTTGAAAGCGTTTCACCGTTGTTTTTAGCATTCGGGTGAGCAATCGTTGTGCCGTCGGCTGTCACTAGGAATAGGTAGCCCGCATCGAACAAGTTCACTTGGTTTACTAAGGTCGCAAGGTTGGTCAGTTCTAGATCGTAGAACATACCTGCAGTAAAGCGGCCGTTGTCTTTAACTGGCGTACCCACTGAGATAATGACTTTCTTACTTGATGCATCCACATAAGGCGCGGTAACAACTAAACTGTTTTTGGATTTAGCATCAATGTACCAAGGACGAATTCGTGGGTCGTAATCTGGACCGGCTTCCCAACCATCATCATTTTCAATGACGAAACCGTTTGCTTCATAACCAAAACCAACCGCAAGGAAGCTGTTTTTAAGCTTTGGCTTTTCTAAAATTTCTTTTACGTAAGTACGATCTTGAGGATTGATCTCGATGACTTCAGTCGTCGATTGCGCCAAAGCTTTCTTGGCATTCATCTCGGATACGACGGTATTTTTTACGCCCGAGACCATCTCATTAAGGCTCGCATTGACGTGGTTCTCTACAGCACTTCTAACGGTGTAAAGTTGTTGTATTGAAAGCAATGATACTGTCACTAGCAGCAAGGCTGATGATGCAGCAACCACCTTATGGCTAAATTTCATTGAGTTTTCCCCTTCTCACAGGCTTTGCGAAGACTAAAGTTAATCGTGTTTTTCTAATTATATATATCGACGAGATTGAAATTTACTTGAATGTAATTTCACAAAATAGACTACAAAAATACAACAACCCAAACAATACAAAATTCACTAAATCACATATTTGTTACTTTTATTATTGGGTTCAATGAGTTGGGGAATGGCGCTAGACGGGGTTTAAGGGGGAATTAAGAATGTATTAATTTGCTGATTATGCGTTCAGTTTTCTATTAACAAGAGGCGATGTGAATAAATGATATGCAGAACTTATATATTGATTAAACTCCAAATAACGCTGTGTATATATTTTGTGCAAATAAAAAGCCCCACAAAAGTGAGGCTTATAATTCTGTCTGCTTATTTACTTATATAAGTAGCATCTAATTTAGAATATTAGATGAGCTACACCAGCGATTACTGGAAGGGTAATTAGAGTACGCAGAATAAAGATAATAAACAGTTCCAAGATGTTCACTGGGATCTTACTACCTAGAAGCAGAGCGCCTACTTCAGACATGTAAATCAGTTGAGTTACCGACATTGCTGCAATAACAAAGCGAGTCATCTCGTTGTCGATAGAAGCTGCAAGGATTGCTGGGATAAACATATCCGCAAAACCAACAACGATCGTTTCAGATGCTGCAACGGCTTCAGGTACACCAAGTAGCTCTAGGAATGGGATGAAAGGCTGACCTAGGAATGAGAACACAGAAGTGTATTCCGCAATCACCAACGCCATTGTACCAAGACCCATAACCACAGGCAGTACACCAAAGACCATATCAACAGCGTTACGAACGCCTTCGCCAAACACAGACTTAGCCGACTTCACTTGTGATGCTTTGTTTACTGCTAGCTCAAGACCCCAAGAGAATGTTGAGTGACCTGCAGGAATAGCGTCAGCGTCTTTGTGCGGCTTGCTACCGTCAATGAAGGTGTCTTTCTTCATGCTTAGTGGTGGAAGGCGAGGGATGATTACCGCTGCCACAATACCCGCTAGACAGATTGCTGCGTAGAAAGGTAGGAACAAGTGCTCTAACTCTACTTGTGCAATGACCACTAGGCTGAATGTAATCGATACTGCCGAGAAAGTCGTACCAACAACCGCAGCTTCACGCTGAGTGTAGAACTTCTTCTCGTACTGCTTGCTGGTAAGAAGAATACCAACGCTGCCATCACCTAACCAAGAAGCCATACAGTCGATAGCACTACGACCTGGTAGGTTGAAGATTGGGCGCATGATTTTACTTAACAGGGTGCCAAACAACTCTAGTAAACCGAAGTTAAGTAGAAGAGGCAGTAGCAAACCCGCAAAGATAAATACTGAGAACAGTGTAGGAAGTAGGCCTTCTAACACTAAACCACCGGTGTTTTCTTCCCAAATAAACTCTGGACCTACTTGGAAGAACGCCATGAATGCCGCAGCACCACCAATCAAACGAACCAACAACCACAGTGGAGATGGGTTGAAAAGGCCGTTTAAAAATGAATTCGATGTAATGAATGTAGGCTTGAAAATGGTGCTTAAAACGGAAGCTACAGACATGAAAGCGACGATCGCAGTGATGATAGAGACTAGGTACTCACCGAAAACCGCTTGAATTGACTTGGCTAAGATCGCTACAGGGATGGTGAGATCGCCTTGATAGCTGATTGGTGCCATGAAAAGGAATAAACCAATCAATGATGGGATTAAGAAAACCCAGAAACTGCCTTTAGATTTCTCTGTTTGAGCAGTATTCGTGTTGTTAGACATGTTATTGTTCTCGAATTTCTACACGTAAAAAAGCCACATCCTTGGCATTTTTATTCACTAAACGTCCGTATTTTCTCATTGGGTGCAAGATTACCCAGTATTAATATCGCTTGCAATACTATTCATCAAATATCGCTAAGTATTCACACTGGTTATTCTGCAACTTCTTAAGAGTTTAGAATAAAGTGTTGCGGATGTTACGTAGTTTGAGGATATATTGCCAGGTATTTATAAATTTACTGGCGTTTCAGTTCGATAGGTCAAGTATAGCCAATAGCTAAACGCAATGATGAAGGCGAAAGAAGCAGGGAACGCCAGAGCTAATATTTCGAAGCGTTGGAACAAGCAAGCGCCCGTTAAGCCTCCAAATAGAAAACCGACAACGATGAACATCAGCAGTTTGGCTTTGCGGCGGTCAAAGGGCATGCCTTTAAGGCGAGCACCAATCATGATCCCAAGATCGGTAATGATCCCACTCATGTGTGTTGTTCTAATGATCGCCCCACTGTAAGTGGTGATCATCGCGTTCTGCAAACCACACGCGGCTGAAGCGAAATACTGACCTGAAGTATAGCCTTGTAACAGTGTCCACAGCGCCAAAAACAGCAATCCACCCTCAATACATAGCGCAACACCGTAACGGCGTCCTAACTTCAATGCTTGGTTTTCAATAAAGAATCCGCTGAATGCCGCACCTAACATGAAGCTCATGATCACCAATAGGAGGTGAACAGAAGCCGAGGTCGGTGTAAGTAGGCTACTGCCGAGCAAAGACATGGTGCCGGAAATATGGGAGATAGCTTGATGTTGGAAGCCAAGTAAGCCGATAGCATTAACACTGCCAGCAAGACCGGCTAACAGTAAGGCGCCGTATTCAACCCAGCGAGGTAGCTTAGAAATCATGTGGTTCACCCTGGGTTAAATAGAGGAGCAAGATTATAACGCTAGAGAAAAGATACGCTAGCGTTGTGGAGCATTGATATTTGATCTTAGGCAACAGTATTGCAGTTTGTTTAAATACTGTTGCTCTATAAAGATAACGCTCAATGACAAACTAGTTGTAATGGTTCATTTGGTGGTCGAACTTAACCCAACCGTGTTTGCGTTCTTCGTAAACCGAAAAGCTCGGCAGTGGGAAATCTTGCTCTTTAAATAATCCGAGCGGGACGATATAAAAATCGGCGGCGGCAACCGACTGCAAAAGCATGGTGGTGCCACACTTGGGACAAAACTGATAGGTGACTTCATTACCCGTATCGCTGATGCGTGAAAAAGAGGTCACTTCACCGCTGAGTGTAACTTGTTCTATTGGGAACCGAGCCTGAACGCCGAACACACTTCCGGTGCGTTTCTGACACTCATAGCAATGGCAGACAGATGTACGTTGAGGTTCGCCTCGGCATACTAGGTTGACTGCTCCACAGCGGCATTCGCAACTTCTGATATTTCTATCTTTAATATGATTGATATCCATCCATGCTCCACTTCTGGTTAACCCTGTATTGATAATTATACTAAAGCCCTTTATGGTCTGCACAACTGGATGAAAACAAAAGAATATAATTGCCCATGAAAAAGAAAATCTTACCTATTCCCCTGATTCTACTGATTCCAATTGTCATGCTGGTTGTGGTGATAGTAGCGGGTATTTATCGCTTTAGCTTAAGTGATGAAGAGATCTTGGCGAAGTATCCTTCTTCTCAAGTGAGTTATGACCCAGTCGTAGAAGCCGTTTTTGATTTGAAGACGACCAACCCATGGACAATTAAAGTTCCTGAAACTAACGCCTACGCTTTTATCAATGAAGTTGATGAGCCTAGAGCAATCGTGTTTGGACGCTATGACTCAGGTGTTGAGCGCGGTGTGGTAACGGTAGACACCAATAATCTTTCAGCCGTTACGCTGGGCAAGGCGAGTTTCTTTGTCGCGCCGATGTGGATATCTAACCAAGGCAGCGGTGTTTTCTATTATCTTGGCCTGTTTAAACATGACCAGCAACGAAGCCGTGTGGTGTTAGTTGACCAACTTTTACTGGGTGATCGTATACAAATTCAGACATTGGAGGTTGCTCAGCTGCCAGATTCGCAATCACAGAATAAACTCACTGGGGAAGGTTTTATCGGCTTTACTCAGCATTCTGCGGAACAATCATTTGCAGAACCCCCTTCTGAAAAGGTGTTAATGAGTTTTTCTTTTGATACGCAATCAATTGGTAAGCAATAACGTTTTCGTGAATGTAAGGATCTGTTGTTTATGTGAGCCAAATTACATATTATCTTAGTTAGATGAATGAAATTTAGACACACTTAGCTTTGTGTCCGCTTATTTTTACAAATGGAGCTTGCGAATGATTAATAAACGTTTTTTTAAGACGAAAGATGAAGTTGAAGTGACCTTCGAGCTAGAAGCTCAGGAAGCGAACTCTGTATCCATCGTTGCTGACTTTCTTGATTGGAAAGCCACCCCAATGAAAAAATTGGCCAAAGGGAAGGTTTACAAGTTTAAAACTCGCTTACCTAAAGATGGCGAGTTTCAATTCCGCTACCTGGTTGATGACCAACAATGGGTTAACGATGCGAACGCTGACCGTTACATCCCAAATGAGTTTGGTGAAGACAACTGCTTAGTGTCGACGGTAAACGCATAGTCTTTTTTTAAAACCAGCGACTAATTCGCTTCGTTTATTAATTATTCGAAACGGAATAACGTCAACCAATAGAAAGCAGAAACTAGCCGTTTCTGCTTTTTTATTTTTAAATTTAGCGGTTAATTTTATTTCTCATCTAGTGGCTCTTCATCTACGGCAACTCAATGACTTAGGCTAAGTTGGGCAGATTCACATCATATTATGACAATGCATTGATGATTTATGCGTTTGAAAAGCATATCCTATGCCTTTATATCGTAGAAAGACCTGTTTACCGTGTATTCAAAAATATTTTCCTCTCCGTTTGCCGAGCTTTCACCTGTAAAAAAAGTAGCTATTTTAGGACTGCCACTTATTGCAGCGATTGGAGTTGCTCTGCAATCTTCGCAATCAAATCTGACGAAAACGATCGAGCTTGATCTACCAGACTCAACCGTTATTGAGTCTATTCTGTCACCATCTTCTGTTACCGTTATTGAGCCGCCGACATTTGAGTATCAAATTCAATCTGGCGATAACTTGAGTAGCATCTTCACGCAACTTGGATTTTCTTATAAATCGATGATGAGCGTGATGGAAACCGATTTGAACTTCCTTGCTTTAGATACGCTTCGCCCTGGTAATACATTACGCTTTTGGCGTGATGAAGCGACCGGCGACCTTTCTAAAATGGAACTTCAATTTAGCGTCGCAGACAAAGTGGTTTACCGACTGCTGGATGACGGCAGCTACGAATTCGAAGACATCTCTATTCCTGGTGAATGGAAGCAAAAACCTTTAGTGGGTGATATTCAAGGCAGCTTCTCTATGTCGGCGAACAAGGTTGGCCTGAGCAGTCTTGAGATTGACCATATTGTGACTCTTCTTAAAGACAAGCTGAACTTTAGCCGAGATCTGCGCGCTGGCGATCAGTTTGAAGTGCTTCAAAAAGCGCAATATGTTGATGGTGTTGCAACCGGAAAACGTGAAATTGAAGCGATTAAAATCATGAATCGTAACCGCGTAGTGTCAGCGTACTTGCACACTGATGGGCAATATTACGATGCCAATGGCGATAGCTTACAACGTGCTTTCCAACGTTACCCTGTGAGCAGTAGCTGGCGACAAAGTTCTCAGTTTAACCCTAAGCGCTTACACCCTGTGACAGGCCGAGTCTCGCCGCATAACGGTACCGACTTCGCGACGCCAATTGGCACGCCGGTTCAAGCAACGGGTGACGGCAAAGTGATTATGACGCGTAAGCACCCATACGCGGGTAACTACGTGGTTATTCAGCACGGCAGCACGTACAAAACACGTTACCTGCATTTGAGTAAGATTCTGGTTCGTAAAGGACAAACGGTATCGCGTGGTCAGCGTATTGGTTTGTCTGGCAAAACGGGTCGAGTGACAGGCGCACACTTGCACTACGAGCTGATTGAGCGTGGTCGCCCTGTGAATGCAATGACAGCAAATATCCCGATGGCAGATTCTGTGCCTAAAAAGGAAAAAGCGACGTTTGTAGCAGCAAGAGATGAAGCTGATAAGTTGCTAAAGGTCGCGTTAGCCCAAGCTAATAACAGCTAACCAGATCGTTTAGAGATAACCCTAAATTAGGCTGTTACTCACCAAACAGCCAACTAAAACCGCGAGAGCATCACTCCGAGTAGAGCCATGTTCTCGCGGTTTTTTTATCCTAGGTTAATACAAGGATAGCGCTCTAAGCCAAGGGCTCCGAATGTGTGATATGGCTGACGATAGCTTCTGGTCGCATCGGTGGTGAGTAGAGGTAACCTTGTATCTTGTCACATCCCATTGCGTGCAGCTTTTCCAATTGCTCACGCTTCTCTACGCCTTCCGCAACCAATGACACATCGAGCCTATGAGCAAGCTGAACAATTAACCAAACGACGCTCTCCGATGTTGAGCTAGTCAACAAGTTACGGATAAAGGTGGCATCAATTTTAATGCAGTCGATAGGGTAGCTGTGGATGTAGTTCAAACTGGAGTATCCAGTACCGAAATCGTCGAGCGCAATAGTGAAGCCTTGTCCTCTCAAAAAGTTAAGTGCCGATTTGGTCTCTTGGGTTGGAGATAACAACACCGTTTCGGTTAACTCAATAACAAACTCTTCAGCTTTAAAGTGATGATCTTCAATGGTTCGAGTGAGGTAGGAAATATAGCGTTTCGAGTCGGTCAGTTCATGAGCGGAACAGTTTATTCCAAGCTTAACCTTGTAACCTAAGCCTTGCTCTAAGGTGGTTTTAGCGCGACACACTAACTCAATAATACGCTCACCTAGCTCGACAATCAGCCCAGACTCTTCAGCCACTTGAATGAACTCCACAGGCGATATATCACCGTGTCTGGCGGTTTTCCAGCGAGTCAGTACCTCGAAGTATTCCCACTGTGTGTCACCTTGACTGACAATTGGCTGCACAACCACGTACATACCATTGCCACTAGGTACATAATTATTTGAAATCGGGTTTTCAAGTTCATTTCGTAAAGCGGCGACTAACTCAGCCTTTCTTTGGTAGCGTACCCTTAGATGGGTGTCATAACATTGAATGTGAGTATCTTGGCTATGTTTGCACTCTTTAAGCGCTAAACTGGTGTTGAAGATGATCTGCTCAATGTCTTTGATGTCTCCGTCTGAGCGGGCAATACCAATGCTGAGATTGACATCGATCTTGATATCGACGCTGCTGTAACCTTGTTTAATCTTAGCCAATATTTGTTCGCAAACGGATATTGGATCGGAATGGTAGGTAATGAAGGCGAACTCGTTGCCTGCAGTCCGGAAGGTCAGGTTGCTTTCGGGTAAGGTTCTCCGCAAGGTTTCTGCGACAAATTGAAGTACTTTATCGCCAATATAATTGCCGTGCATGTCATTGATGGCTTTGAAGCTATTGATATCGAGTAAAGCCAATGTAAACGGAGTGACGCTCTGTTGAGTAATAGACTCTAAGGTATCTGATAGACAGCTTCGGTTGAGCAACCCAGTTAGGCTGTCGTGTGACACCTCATAACTAAGTTGATTTACCAATTGTTCGGAGCGATCGTTAAACCACATTTCACGTAAGGTGTGGATGATGATGTCGGCGAACAATTGATGGTGTTTTATCACGTCTTGCTGCTGATCAGGGCTAAGAGGCGAGGTAAACGTTGAAAACAGCACGCCCATCACTTCGCCACTTTGAGTTCGAGTCGGGATCGCGATGGAGTTTTGTGAGGTGATTTCCTGCCTAAATGCCGATGTTGGCAATGACTGGACGACATACTGAGCAAACGAGCAATCTGGGTGTCTTTGATTGACGGCTTGTTGGTAGATGTGACCATGGCGCGCATTGATTTTGTCATGCAATACATGGTCAGAATGGGCGATCACCAAAGGAACGATTTGGTCAGGGAAATGCTTCTTCTCTATGATGCTAGTGTATTGAGTATCAAAGGTCTGATGTAAAGTAAGCACAGCTGACTCTAAAAGGTCGATACCTTCCAATTTCAGCAAACGGCCAATGCGCTCTGTGTCTATCATGCTGTTGTGCGTATGTTGAGTCATAGTCACCATCCCTAGTTAACCAGATTCACTGTGTCAGCTGTATACGTATTATCTTGTATATGTGCGAACTTGTATAATCTATATGCGTCAAGTTTATTATCGGCCGTGTCGTATAACTTTTCAAATTAAAATGTGACTTATTTCACAGAGCTTGCGTGCTACGCTCTTTGTCTAGTCTATCTTTCAGATGGTCCAAAAAGAGCTTGGTTCGCGTATGCGAGTAATCAAGCTTAGGGTAGTACGCGTAAACCATCACTTCGTCGGCAGTAATATTTGGCAATACTGGAACTAATGTCCCTTGTTTTAGATCCTCTTTGATCATCGCTTTGATGGTTAATAGTACGCCCATTCCTCGTTTCGCAGCATGAAACAAAGCCTCTGGATTGGTGGTCGCAAAGTTACCATTAAGGGTGATGCGCTGCCCTTTGGTGAGCGTGACTTCTCGGGTAGGGCGCTCTCCCCAAATCAAAGAGTTGTGCTGTTCTAAGTCCTGCTCGTTGGCGGGGTAACCATGTTTAGCTAAATAGCTTGGCGCTGCATAGAAGCTGGCTTTGTGTTCAAACAGCGGTGTTTTCTTAAAGCTTAACGAGTTGAGCTGTTCCAGTTCACGACTGATCACCAGATCCAAGCCCAGCTCTGGTAATTGCCCTGGTGTGGTCGTGATCAGCTGTACCTTAATGTCTGGGTATTTTTCTAAGAAGTCGTCCATGTATTGCACGAGAAATTTAGAGCCAACCGCAATCGTTGCACCTATCTTTAATAGGCCTGCAGGGGTTTGGTTGACTGAGCGTGTCTCATCAATAATGGACTGCCAATTGTCGAGCTGATCCTTGGCTCGCAGGTAAAAGAGTGCGCCCGCTTCGGTTTGACTAATTGAGCGCGTGGTGCGCTTTAACAGTTGAGTGCCAATACGCTCTTCTAGCCAGTTCACTCTTTTGCTGATCGCCGAGCTGGTGGTGTTTAGTTTTCGAGCTGCACCATTGAAGCTGCCTTCTTCCACTACTCTGACATAGCTTTTTACGTTAAGAATCCAATCCATATTATTTCCTGTTGGGACTTAATAAAATTCCAATTTAGCTAATTATCAATTATTGGTTTTGAATGTAAACTCATCTAATGAACAAATATCAAACGAATAGGGAATTTTTTGAGCCAATCGACCTTTAAAAAAACACCGTTACTCTTAGCAATGATGATTATTGCTACGGGGCAGGTGGGTGTGAGCATCTACTTGCCAGCATTACCGTTAATTGCTTCTGACTTAAGTGCTACTCAAGTCGATGTACAGCTGCTCGTCACGCTGTTTCTAGTGGGTTTTGGCTTGTCTCAGCTATTTTACGGACCGATGTCCGATGCGGTGGGAAGAAGACCTATTTTCTTATTAGGTCAGGGTGTTTATTTGATTGGTACAGTCGTTTGTGTTGTGTTTTCTGACAATATGACGGCGCTAGAAGTTGGTCGCTTGCTGCAAGGTTTGGGGGCGGGTAGTGCCTCGGTTCTTGGGCGAAGTGTGCTTCGTGACAGCTATGATGGTTCTCAGCTTACCAAAGCGCTGTCTTATATCTCGATCACTGCTTCGATTATGCCGATCATTGCGCCGGTATTCGGTGGTTGGATTTCATTTCACCTCGGTTGGCAGGCGGTGTTCCTGTTCGTTCTATTGTACCTATTAGCGATATTCACACTGGGTTACTTTGTTCTGCATGAAACTTTGCCATACGGAAAGAGCCGCTTTGATGCGTGCCAAGTAGTGAAGAACTACGGACGCTTGTTGACCAATCGCCAAGTGTTGACCAGTGCCAGTTACAACTGGATGAGCTACATGGCGAGTTTGGTATCGCTTTCGTTGTTTCCATTCTTAATGCAAGAGCAATTGGGGCTGACTGCCGCTGAATATGGTTCATTGATGATTGTTCCTTCGGCGGGCTTACTGATAGGTAGCGTCGCTTTAAACTTACTCAATCGTAGGTTTAGTACGCCCCAATTGATGAGCTTAGCTATTTTGATTATCTTGGCATCGGGAACTTGGCTTCTTACTCATGAGTTATCCATCTTTAACTTAGTTTGGGCGTTTACTTGGTTGGCGATAGCACAAGGCATTTCGTTCCCACTATCAATCAGCATGTTATTAGAACCTCATAAGAAACAAGCGGGCGCAGTGTCGGCATTGTCGGGCTCTATTCAGATGTGTTTAGCGGGTTTATTGGGTGGGTATCTAGTAGAAAGTTGGGTCACGACTCATCTACAGTTAGGCGTGTTCTACCTCATTATTGGCGCAGCAATGGGCGGAGTGCTTTGGTCTTCAACCAAAATGAACAACAAAGGCGATACTGTTGAAGTGGAATATAGCTAAACACTAAACTCACTATCGTTTAACACACCATCGTTAATACGTTGTATTTGTGCTGATGGTTTTCTACAATGCTTCGGTCCATTGAATAGGTAAAACAAAATGCAGCAAAATGAATTTGAAGTACTGGTAAAAGCTATCTGCGCACTAGATGGCCTGCCTCAAGCGCTTGAGCTATTGAAATCCAATGAGGATACAGAAGTCGCTGAGGCTGCTGCATCACTGACTGGTCAATTTGCACTTGCTGAAGTGGAAGGCGAAAAGCGTATTTACCACGTGACGCTTCAAGAAAATGAACAAGGCGAAGAGCAAGAGTACATCGAACATGTCATGAATGAAGGCGATGACTTAATCAAATTTGCAGCTTGGTTCTTTGAAACAATGTTTGAATTGAAGCAAAAAGACACATACCAAATTGCCGGTAAAACTTACAGACAGCCGAAGCGCAGCTAGGTTTCTCAGTGAAATATTTTAGAAAGCAGCTCTCTTGAGCTGCTTTTTTTATCAGTGTCTAAATCAATGTCTTGGATTGTTATTAGGAATGGAGTACTAAGCTCAAACCAGAATTTAGGTTAACTCATTGATATACAAATACAATGCTGATTAGCACACAGACAAAATTAGGCTAATTGCAAATGAATACTTAACATTGCATTAAAGTGTGATTTAGATCTTGTTTTTGGGCGTTTTAAGTGTAAAATCCGCGCTAAAGAAAGTTGATTATATGCGGAGATAAGCATGAATTACGAACTAGGCCACGCATACCTTGGTCAAATGGCAGCAAAAAATATGATGCACGAAGCATTGTACGGCACTTCAAAGCCAAAGAAACCATCGTTCTTTAAGCGAATGATGAAGAAAATGGCTAAATAAGCATTTTTAAAAACGGAATTTTAAAAGGCTTTAAACTCGATGAAGTTTAAGGCCTTTTTCGTTTTAGCGATTGGTGAACGTTATCGCTTTGTTTTGTTGTGGATGGACACAAAAAACACTAATTAAGCTTCTGACTAATGGCTTTTAATGAATTCAGCCAGCAGATTGATTGGATAAGTCGACCACATTATTAGGGATGCTATCTAAGCCATTCTCTTTCATCCACGCTTCTAAGTTGTCGGCACCACCGATGTATTTACCATCAAGCCAGATCTGCGGGACGGTGACCGGTGTTTTCTCACCAATGTGTGCTTTTACCTCTGGAATCATACGGTACAAAGCGGCGCTATCTTTTACGACATCGTGGTATTGGTATTCAACACCCGCTTCATCCAACATTTTCTTTGCTTTAACACAGAATGGGCAGGTCGCCTTACCATAAACGATGTTGCCTTTTAGGCTGTCTCGTTTGGTCCACTCTTTGATCACCGATTGGACTAACACACCGCGATTCAGCGCTTCACCTTGGCTGACCACTTTGCCTTCAACAACAAGGATTGGCGCATGCCAAGAGCCTAGTTTTAGCGGCTCCCACCAGTGAGACAACCAATCTTTCACTTCCAATTCGACATCGACATCGGCCAACTCATTCTCAAAAGTATCCTTCAGAATGTCTTTGGTAAGGGTACATTCCCCACATGGGATATTAACTTTAAATGGACCCCAGCTGCCTGCCCAACGGTATAGTGTAATCTTGACTGGTTTCTTCATGGTTACGGCCTCGTTTGAATTCTCTTATCCATATAGAACGGACAGTCGAACTATTTATTTCACCAACCTTAAACTTTCTTCACTTTTGAAGGTTTTTTGGTTTCCCAGTGCGTTATAAATGCAACTGACGCAATAATAATAGCAGCCCCTAGCCATAAACGACCCGGTGGAACCCAACTAAACACAATCCAACCTGCTAAAACATTTAGCGGTAATTTGGCGTGGTCAAAAGGTTGCACAAACGAAGCATCAGCGACTGAGTAGGCTTTTACAATCGCCCATTGAGCGAGTGCCGTCATAACACCGATAACAATCAATATAGCCCAAATTGTACCGCCGCTTGGCGTCTGCCAATCTGGCGCGGCAAGCAGGATGTTAAATGGTGTGATTAATAGCAGCAGGTACACCACCATGGTTGAAGGGCTGTCTTGCGAAGATAGCTTTTTCACCATGAGTGAGTAGCATGCCCAGAAGAAAGCGGCACCGACTGGTAATAACGTTGCCCAGTTAAAATCTTCAGCCCACGGCTCTAGAATCACCATCGCACCTACGAAGCCGGCTAAGGTTGCGCCCCAGCGAGCAGCCCCAACTTTCTCTTTTAAGAAAAGCCCTGAACCTATGGTTGCAAACAATGGCGACGTCATGAGAAGGGCAATACCTTGCCAAATTGGTACTGGGTAAGCCAGTGCCCATATCCAAAGTTGAATACCAATAACAGACAAGAAGACACGGAATACGTGCAATTTGAGGTTGTCGGTTTTTAGCGCGCGACGAATGCCCAGCGTTTTCAGATAAGGAAGAATAGCGAACAACGCGATGGCGTATTGAATAACGGCAACGGTGGTAGAAGTAAGTCCGAAATGAATGCTAGCAATTTGAGTTAGGCTGTTAATAACGGCAAAGGCTAGGCCTGCAGTTAGCATCCAGCTAGCGCCTTGGATCGGATGGTGTTGTGACATGATGCTTCTAATTATTTGATGTGGTTCACCTATGATACGGATTTAGCACCACTTAACCAGAAAAAGCATTGATGAAGTCAGTCAGAATATTTGAATATGAAAAAAGGTTGAGCTATTGCCCAACCTTTTTAGTCTGTATCTAAAGTCGATTTAGATTAGAAGTCGTAACGTACACCTAGGCGAAGTGTGTCTTCACCTTCAGTTGTTAGACCTGTAATTAGGCTTTTCTCTTCGTCCAAACCATTGATGTAGTATGCAAGGTATGTACGGAAGTTGCTGTTCAGCTTGTAGTAGCCTGCTAGCTCGATGCCATCAACAGAATCTGCTGTAGAACCGTTTGCCGCTTCATCTTCTTGATATGTGTACACTACAGCAGCAGAAAACTGCTTAGTGAATTTATACTGTGCTGCGAATTCCATTGCAGTGAATGACTCAACATCTGCGCCAACTGCTTTATCGTCTGAATCACCTGTAGAGTAGGTTGCTGCTAGGTAAAGGTTATCTAGAGAGTATGCTAGACCTGCAAGGATTTGGTTTGCGCTACCTGCACCAGCACCTAGATCTTCGCCAGAGTATGCAAGACCAAGGTCAAGACCGAATGGTAGTGAGTAAACACCAGAAATGCCGTAGCCGTCTGAGTCTTTTTCGCTATTTGCTTGATAAGTCGCTTCTAATTGAAGTGCGTCAAAGCCACCACGGTATGCAAATACGCTATCTTCTTTGTCAGAAGCTGCGTCGATTACTTGCTGAACACCAGAGAACTCAGTGATATCCGTAAAGTCAGATACGATTACTGAAGCCATGTCTTGACGACCGACAGAAAGTGCTTGGCCATCGAAATCAACACCAGCGTACATGTAACGGTTATCAAACTCACTGTCACCAGTGCTTTGCTCTGCTTCGTAGAAACCGAATGCTGTTACAGTATCTGTAAGTTCTGTTTTACCACCAAGGTTTAAACGGAAACGAGTTTTATCTTCCATTGTACCTTCAACTTCAGCACCGCCTGAACCAATGAAATCACCACGGAATTCCGCACGACCGCCAATTTTAAGTTCTGTACCATCAGAGCTGTAAACTGTTGCTGCTAGAGATGAACCTGAAACTAGTGCCGCTACCACTGCAGAAGCTAGAACTGCCTTTTTCATAATCACTTACCTTGTATTTTAAAATCCGTGAGCAATGTGCTCTCCGTTTCGATATGAAGCTAATTTAGAGCAGATAAATTAAGCTTTCATTTCCATAAAATTACATTTTCGTGAATGGGGAACTTTTTTAAGTGTTGATTTTATTACATTTTCATTTCATGCGACTGAGTGTTCTGTGAATAGATATACAAGTTGCGTGTATTTCAAAGGTCACATTGACAAGTTTTACCTTGGAATCACGGATGTCGATGGTGATGAATTTTGGTAGCGCTTGAGGGCTTGTTAATCTGATTAACAGCTTGTACTGGTTAGGATATCCTCTATGATGCAAAAACTTAGAAGAGAATAGATTCTGCTCAACAAGATGGAGACGTTGGATGAAAACAGAGTACTTAGGCGATGTTTTACAAGGTAGGCAGGTTATTGGCTCCTTGAATGTTGAAGACCTACCCGTTGGAGAGCACCAGTTTTGGTTTCAAGTCACCAGTGATGGGCTAGGGCAACCTAAGAACATGCCGGTTTCTGTTTTCAAAGGCAGTCAAGAAGGACCTAAGTTGATGATCACCGCCGGTATTCACGGTGATGAGCTAAACGGAGTGTTGGCTGCACAGCAAATTATCAGGGACTTAGTCGGTAAAACGCTCAAAGGTACGGTAACGATTGTGCCTACTGTGAATTTGTCTGGCTTGCTGAACCATAGCCGTGATTTCATTTCTTCGGATCCGGGTTCTTGCCCTGCTAACCTCAATCGACTCTTTCCGGGTGATGCGAATGGCTTAGCTGCGGAACGCTTTGTTGCGTCTTTGTGGGAGCGTTTGCTTAAGCATAATGCTACCTTCGCTGTTGATCTCCACACTCAAACTCGTGGTGCAGTCTACCCACTTTATGTGTTTGCTGATTACCGAATTGAGCAATGTTTGGAGATGGCGAGGCTGATGCAGCCCGATTGTGTTCTGAATGACCCTGGCGACCCAGGTATTTTAGAAACAGTTTGGAATCGAAGTGGAATTCCGAGCATCACGGTGGAAGTTGGGATGGGGAAATTTACTCAGCCTGACATGATTCAACGAGCGGTAGACGGTGTTTTTAACATGCTGTCTTATTATGAAATGTTCGAGATTGAAATAAATCATCCCGAGAAAATGCAACTGCCGAGCATGGATTGGATAGAGGGTAATGATGTGGTTTCTATCCGCGCTGATATTGGTGGCTTTGTATTGCCGCAGGTTGAGCTTCTACAGAGCGTAGAACAAGATGATCTGTTGGCCATTCAATATGACGCTTTTGGTAATGAGTGTCGCCGTTATCACGCGCCGTCTGCTGGACGTGTCCTTAGCTATAACGTGGATGCGTTAAGGGAGCCGGGTGCGCTTGTTTGTCGCTTGCTAAGTTAGGGCTTAGTCGGTTCAACGTTTCCGTGTTAATGCATTGTGTCGCCATTTAAAACACGAAAAAAAAGACCGAGCAGGGCTCGGCCAAAGGACAGTTGTCTAGAGTAAGCACGTCTTGGACTCATCGAGAGAACTGCTTTTAGAGTAGCGAGGCTAGATTAAGAATCCATTGCAAGATAGTGACACTTCGACTGTTTTTCTGTTTCAAAAATAATATTGAAAACATTATCTTAAGCTCATAAAAAAGCCGACTGCGAGTTACGCGAGTCGGCTTTTTATTCACTTCTCTTTCGAATTTTTATCTCTAACTACACTCGATTAAAAAGCGTCATCTACGATCTCTTTTAATCGGTCGTAAGGCACGTATCCCGGTAAGATCTGCCCGTTCATCATTAATGTTGGTGTGCCAGTTAAACCCAATGCGCTAAAGGTTTGGTGGTTGGTCATTAGCGTGTTGCTTTGTTCTGTGGTGGTGTCTAGTTGCGCTTCTGTTCCCGTCTTCTTGGCTACAGCTTGCAGTGACGATTTTGTGTGGCTACCGCTTTTCGCCATTAATAGTCGGTCTACTTCAGGGAACGCTTCTGGATTATCTTTCCATACTTTCATCGCGTATAGCGCTGCGTTGGTGTTTAGACCCGAAACCTGTTGCTGCTTAAATGATAGGTAGACATTGATTACCTTAATGTCGCTATTTTCAGAGGTGAGTTGAGTTAACCCTTTTTCTAAGCGCTTACAGAAAGGACAGTTGTAGTCGGTAAAATTAACGATGACCGATTTGCCATCTGGATTGCCAAGGATCGGGTGAGCGTCATTGTTGTATAACCAATCATGGCTCTCAGCTTGGGCTTTCTTCGCTTGCTCTTGACCTGCTACGTACTGCTCTAAACTGGTATGCAATCCAGAGATCGTCGATGGGTTTTCTTTCAGGAATTGATTAATTTCTTCAAGTTGTTGAGTTTGTTCTTTGTTTAATTCTGCGAAGGCATTAGTACTCATTAGTGAGCCTAAAATCAGTGCGCTTATCAGATGCTTTTTCATATTGTCTTTTCTCTAATTCGTGATAATCGTGAGCGTTTATTAGGTTGCGCTCACATTAATATTGTTTGTTAAACTGGCTGAGTCGGTTTATTCACTTAGCTTTGCTCTGTTTTTCTTTGTGAGCGAGTTAGGCAAAGTAGGTTCTTAACCACAGCCCTATAGGAGAAGTAACGCCTGTTGCGATACTGCTGATCTTTCCGTCTTTGATGATGACGATGCTTGGAGTGACATTAACGCCCCAACTTCTGCTGATTGACCCAGAAAGATCATTGATAACAGGGAAGTCATACTCTTTTGCATCCAAGTAGCGCTGGACACGTTCGTCTGGACCAGACGATAGAGCGACCGAAACCACCTGATGGGAATCGCTGAAACTATTGACGGTTGGGCTTACAAATTTGCAGGCACCACACCAAGTCGCCCAAAAATAGACAATGACTGGCTTACCATTTTTACTTAGCTCGATAACATCAATATCTTCGCCTTGGAGCGATTGACCCACAATTGGAATCGCATCGCCCTGAGGCATACTTCTGCTGTGATAAAAGTCCATGGCGAACGAAACCACGCCAACGATCAAGATCATTGAAACCAGTTCCTTTCCCCACTTCTTAAGACGACTTGGCTTTTTTGCCTCACCCTTTACTACGTTGTCTTCAGTAGTGCTAGATTTCTCTTCATTGTTGGGAGTCTTCATCAGTTATCTCGCAGCTTCGATGGCTTGAACGACAGTGTCACTGTTGAGAATGACAGGCAGTGGAATACCACTTTTATAGCTCGGACCATAGACGATATTAAATGGCACACCAAATCGCCCATTACTTTGTAAGTATTGAGTGACACTTTCACTTGGTGTTGTCCAATCACCTTTCATCAAAACAATGTCTTCTTGCTGTAGGTGGCTGTAGACAGGGTCTTGAAGGATGACGCCGATCTTGTTGGCTTTACAGGTGATACACCAATCAGCAGTCACATCAACAAACACCGTTTTGCCTTCATCAACGAGCTGAGGGATTTGTTTCGCATCCAGCTTTTGCCAAGCGAGATCGTCAACAATCGGAGTCGCCCAGTTATCAGCGGTGACACTACCGACGATCAATGCAGCACCAAACACCAAGGTTGTGGTTGCCATGATAGGAATCAGTACTTTGCGACCCAGTTTCATACCAATCCAAACCAGCACCGAAATCACGATAAATAGCGACAGCAGGATAGTTGGGAATTTACCAATGAATGGACTCAGAAGGCTTGTTAGCCAAAGGCTGGTAATGAACATCATTAAGCCAAATACCAGCTTAACTTTGAACATCCACGCCCCAGGCTTTGGAAGCAATTTGGTTAGGCTTGGGAATAGTGCAAAGATCAACCAAGGCGCACTCATACCGATACCAAGCGCGATGAAGATAGCCCATAACTCTTGATAGCTTGCTCCAAGTGCATACGCGACAGCGGTTCCTAGGAATGGCGCGCTACACGGCGTTGCTAACAGCGTCGCAAACATACCTTGAACAAAGTGGCCTGAATGTGAGTCATCGCCTTTGGTTGCCATCCAAGTGTTTAAACCTGATGGTAGTCTGAATTCGAATAACCCAAGCAGGTTAATTGAGAACAGCAAAGTAATGATCAGCATGAACCCGATGAACCAAACGTTTTGGAATTGGATTCCCCAACCAATCGCATTACCCCCCATTTTTAGAGCGGTCATACCTAGGGCTAACAGCGCAAATGATGTAATGACACCTGAAGCAGAAGCTAAGAATGAGAGTCGAATATGACGATTAGATGCACCTTGGTTTTGAATGATGCTGTTTAATTTCATTCCTAATACTGGCAACACACATGGCATGATGTTGAGGATCAAACCACCAATTAAAGCAAAGCCAATCATTGCTAGAAAGCCGTTGTTGCTTGTTTGGTAAGCGATCGGCTCTGAGCCAATTTGGGCCGTCATCTCTTCGGCGAAATTAGTATCTGAAACAGTGACACTTACTGTACGGTCCGTTAAATCGACTTCACCTATCCAGTTGCTCACATCAAATACGGCCGTCATTGTATTGTCTGTGATGTGGACGCTTGGTTGAGAGAAGAAGTCATCAATCACTTCTTGCCCGTCAATCAACACCATCGGTTTATCCCAGCCATCTTTACTTGTCAGCTGAGTAACCAGTTGCTGTTTGCTCTTGTCCCAAAATAGACCATTGACCGAAGTGCGATTAGCTTCTCGTGGAGATTGGCTCATCCCTTGGTTGAACAAGAACATCGCTTCTTCATCGAGCGCTAAGGTTTGTGGGTCAATCGGCAGTTCGATATCGTAATCGGTTAACACACAGATATTGGTACACGACGGAAAGGTAAACGACGCCCTGAATATTGCAGGCTTCGTGTTGTCTTTCAGGGTTAACGTGACAGGAAAGCTGACATGCTTTTTGTAGCCTAACGTCATGACGTCAAGCTGCTCGTAGTACTTAGGTATCGGCCAGTGCCACTCTACTGACTCAATGTTTGTTGAACCAGACCAGTCCCAGCTTGGCGGAATGCCACCTTCGCCTGGGCTGCGCCAATAGGTTTTCCAGTCGCCGTCGAGCACGACATCGAGCACGGTTTGGATCTTAGAGCCGTCATCCGACTGTTCACCCGTCGACATCATTCGCATTTTAACAGGCGGATGCTCAGGCACACTAAGCCAGCCCGTTGTCTGTGCCAAGGCGGTAAATGAGGTCATAACCAAAAGGGCAGTGACTAAGGTTTTCGCGCATGTACGCATAGAGAATGCCAATGAATCGACAAACTTAGTTAGTAGTGTGTTGTACACAAATGTATCTCCAAAAAATAAATAAAAGGGTGTAGTAGCCCGGTTATTTACTCTCTAAATATACAGTGCTTTAGATGCAATCGGTGTTTTGTAGGTCGAGTAGAGCGATGATTGTCTCTAGATAATCTCGATATGTGGGGAGGTAAGTTAAATGCAACAGCAATAATAAGTACGAATGGGATCAGCCAACCGGTTTTCGGGGCGGCAAAGGTCAGCATTTTCGAACTCAGGCTGCATGAACTTGAATTGGGTGACGTTAACATTTTTGACGCTTCTAAGCCGAAAACACTGGCGTATAAAGTGGCCATTTTTTCTGAAGAAGCGATGTCGGTTTGAGGATTACTGGTTTCAGTATGAGTTTGCGCGCCAACTAGGACTGATTGACCATTAGCGGATGCAGATAACGATACTTTCTTTACGGCCAGAGTGCTCGCCAGACAAGTTACGATAACCAGTCCGGTAAGGAAGAGCGCCCAAAGCGAATGCTTTTGTCGGCGGTTCTGTGTGGATAAGAAAAGTAGCGATGTGTTCAGCAAATTAGTCAGTAATCAAATCTGTTAGTCGTTAAAGCGAGCTCGTTGAATTGTGGCTAGCTTAGATAAGTTCTCTTCGCGCCACAAGTCATAAAATGGTTAAAGTGAAACTATGTATAAACGCGGGAAACGGCAGATACACGATAAACGATGCATAAACACCAATTCACGCGAATACGACATTGAGCTGTAGCTAAAGTTCACCGCAACTGAAAGTTATCGCTAATTTATTCTGTATCGCGTGGTTTATTCATTATCAGGCTGTCTCGTCCTAAAATACGTTGACAGTATTTCTACTAAGCCAACAGCGTCAGCTGTTGGCTTTTTTCATGCACCTCATTTGGAGTTTTCATCATGAGACTGAGGTGCGGCCTCATATTGTTATAGATATTGATAGACTCTTTTACTAGTTGTTTAAGTTCCTCAAGATTCTTACACCTATCAAGTAAGAACTCTTGTTTCAGGATCCCATTTATTCTTTCTGCTAAGGCATTTTGGTAGCAGTCATAACCATCTGTCATCGAAGGCATTATGCCGCTAGTTTTCAATTTATCTTGATATACACCTGAGCAATACTGCAGACCACGATCTGAATGATGGATACAAGAACGATGATATCGACGCCCTTTGATAGCCATATCTAGCGCTTTCACGACATCCGTCGCTTTCATTTCATTGCTCAGCTCATAGCCCATTATTTTTCGACTAAACGCATCCGTAACCAATGATAGGTAGTGAACTCCTTCATCAGATTGAACATAGGTTATGTCGCTCACCAACACACTCTCTGGACCACATGGCTGGTAATCCTTTAATAAGTTCGGGTATTTTTTCATCCAATGTCTACTATTGGTCGTTTTTGTAAAACTATGCTTAGGTCTTACCAATAATCGTTCAGCGCGTAAGTAGTTGAAAAGCGCATCTCGGCCTAACTTGATACCTTGTTCTTGTAGTTTGGGTTTAAGCAAAAAATACAGCTTCCTAGTACCAACCCGAGGCATATAACGCCTAATATCCAACACCATTTTTTTAATCGGTTTAAGATCTAACTGACGATGATGAGCTCGCTTTTCTCTTTGATAAACACTCTGCCTCGTTATGCCGCATAGCCTACATACTCGAACTAAACTTATTCCTTCTTGTTTTTGAAGGCTTCTTGCTCCTTGGCTAGATACTTTTTTCTGAGACTGGTTCCGTGCTCAGCATCAAGAATATCAACCACTCTATTTAAGAAGAGATTCTTGATTTTTTCGTCTTCCAACTCTTTCTCAAGACGTTTTATTTTCTGTGCCGGTGATTCTTTAGGCTTAGGTGATTGGTGCATGACATTTATCCTTGGATTTTGCGCCCAATTCATCTTCCCGTGCTTTCGAAGCCAGGTTAAAACGGTTGAGCGGCCTTGGATACCATAAATGGTTTGGGCCTGTTTATATGTCATGTCGCCTCTTTCTACAGCGGCGACAACCTGTAATTTAAAGCCTAGTGTGTAATCACGCTGAGTGCGCTTAACGTAGGTATTATTTGAAGTAGTCATAATTCGTCCTCAATGTGTAAACACATTTCAGGACGGGACAGGCGATACAAAAAAGCCCAACAGGTCGTCGTTGAACGTGTTGGGCTTTAATCATTTGTGTTATTGGAAAGGCTTAGTGGGTGCGGCGAGGGCCGTTACGTACCAAGTCTTTACCGTTATCAAACACTTCTTTGGTGATCCAGCGAGCAAGCAGAACTTTGTGGCTGCTGTTGAATACAGCAACGAAGTGACGACCATCTGAATTATTGGTTGCCATGCCTACACCTTCAACGCCTTCAAGGCCTAAACCGCCAGCTTCCACTGAAATTAGGAATTGCTCTAGTTCTTCTAGAGACTCAATAATATCAAGTTCGTTGTTCATTTTTATGCTCTCTTGCTGTGAGCCAACATCGTATTTAGGGCGCTTTAGTGCATGTGCTCGAATGAAGATATTGGCTGTTGTTCTTTGTTGGATGCGTACTCTACAGGTCATAAGAGGGGATTGGAACTCTCAAATATTAGAAGCAGGCTGATAATTTGCGAATTTTTAACATAACATACGTTTAAATGCTTGTTATCCATATTCTTTTTACTACTATTTATAGGGTCAATTTAGACAGTAATAGGAATTAATATGATGAAGGTTTGGCGTTGTCTATTGTTAATGTTGGCGTTTGTCGCATTTGGAAGTTATGCGCAGAGCGTTGAGAAAATCGCAGAAGTACAAGATCAGTTAATGCTCGATCTAGCAACATTAGAAACGGCGCATGATGCTGAAAAACCCTTTCTTGAAGATATCTTAAGGCGTAAGAACCAGGGCCTACGCGAAGAGATTTTTTCACAGCTATCGTCAGATAAAAAAGAGGGGCTGGATGTCACTCTTGCTCAGCAGGTTGAACTGCTACAAAAATTGCTGTCGTTGAATGAAACTAAAATCGTTTCAATGAGTAAAGAAAACCGTTCCGCTGAGGGTGACGCTAAAAAACGCCTTGAGTTGCGTATTCAAAAACGAATCGGAATGATGGATGTCTATTATCAGCAGCTTGCTAAGACCTTAAATTGGTCGAAAGAGCGTGGTGTTGATGTTGCTGTTCCTGAAGGTGAACTTAAAACGGCGTTAATTGCTCGTTCTAAATACCTGACTAATGCCATTCTTTACACAGACACACAGCGACAAGATCTAGAAGCGCGTTTGTCTTTTGTGAATGAAGAAGAGAAAGCGACGATTAAAAAGGAGCTTGAGCGTTTCAGCGAGCGTACTAGCGTTATGGTCGCGAGCTTAGAAGAAACCATCACGCTAATGGAACCGTTTGGCGTGGATGTGACTTCGTACAAACGTGTTTTGCTAGCGACGACAGGTGACATTAACGCCGATGTGTTGGATGTTGATGTTGCACTGGAGCTGTTGGATGGTTGGCTTCGTTCGTTCAGTTCATGGGCTTTTGAAAATACCCCTTCTTTTATCGTTAAACTCGCTCTGTTTCTCGGTATTTTGTATGTAACTCGCCTTATTGCTAACGTTGCTCGTAAGACCGTTCGTAAGAGTGTTTCGCACTCTAAAATGGACTTCAGCGTATTGATGCAGGACTTCTTTGTATCCATCGCATCTAAAGCGGTCGTGTTTATTGGTTTGCTTATCGCACTGTCTCAAATAGGGATAGAGCTAGCACCACTTCTGACTGGTTTCGGTGTAGCCGGTGTCATCATTGGTTTCGCATTGCAAGATACGCTATCTAACTTTGCATCGGGTTTGATGATCTTGATCTACCGTCCTTATGACGTAGGTGACATGGTTAAAGTAGCGGGCGTGCAAGGCACGGTAAAAGATATGAGCTTAGTGTCAACGACCGTTCAAACTATCGATAACCAACGCTTGGTGATCCCAAATAACAAGATCTGGGGTGACGTGATCAACAACATCACGGCAGAACGTGTGAGACGTGTTGATATGGTTTTCGGTATTGGTTACTCAGATGATATCGATAAAGCGAAAGCGGTATTGAACGACATCATTCTTGCGCACCCTCTAGTGTTGAAAAAACCAGAACATATGATCAAGCTTCATACCTTGAATACCTCTTCAGTTGATTTCGTAGTACGACCTTGGGTTAAGACTGATGACTACTGGGATGTGTACTGGGATGTAACGGAAACCGTGAAGAAACGCTTCGATGAAGAAGGCATCACGATTCCATTCCCTCAACGAGATGTGCATATTTACAATCACGAAGAGAACTAAGCGAAAGAGCTAGTACGAGAAGCGATTTCGAAAAGAGCTACTACGAAAAAGCTAAGCGCAGCTTAGAGTCGACATTCTTAATGTGATATCAAATGGACGCTGAATAAGCGTCCATTTTTATTGGCTGTCAGTTTATATTGAGCTTCATTCTTTTATGTCACTCAACCGCCTTAGAATTACGTTATGATGGGGCAGGCTTAGTTTGGACAGTTGAAATCGAATGGATGATTCACAGCAAAAAACGAACAGTAGAAATACAACGGTAAGAAAAGCGAACCGAATTGAAAGCGTCATGAACTCTGCGATGTGGCATCTAACTCAGAGAGACATGACGGAAAGCGAGTTGGTTGCGAAGCTCAAAGTGAAAACCGACAATCAAGAATGGATCGATGAAACGTTGAATACTTTGAAAGGCTTTGGGTATCTCAAGTCTGACCAAGTGTTTGCAGAACAATTCGTGGAACAAGCTTTCTCTGGTGAATTCGGTTCTCGATACATTGTCGAAAAACTGAAGAAGAAGGGCCTGACCGATTCAGTGATTTCTGATGCAATCCATAAAGTGTCGTTCGAAAAGTCTATCGATGAACAAACCATCTTGATAGACCGAATCAACCATTACTACTCAAGCTTTACCATGAGCCGTGAAAAGCTGGTTGCGACACTGCAAAAGCGTGGCTTTAGCTATCAACAAGTCAAGGTAGCGATTGACCAGCACCCACAAGCGCATCAACTGAAAAGTAACATTCAAATTAAGGCCGAGAAAGCCGATTTGGAAAAAGAGGTGCTCAAGTATGCTCGTAAAGGCAAGGGACTGACTGCCATACAGCAAGAACTGAGACAACGACAAATCGACACCAGTGAGCTGTCATCGCTCATCGACCGATTGATTAATGAAGAGCAGCTAGATTTCTATTCTTCGTGTTTAGAACAGTTGCAGAAGAAGTCTTATGACCTAAACGATCATAAAGAACGCTCCAAGGCTTACGCGATGCTAAGTCGAAAGGGGTTCTCTTCAGACGAGATCAAATTTGCTCTGAGTGAAGGCAATGAGTAGCGTGCGTCATTGAATTTAAGAAAAGCTGAACTCAAGAAACATCGAACGTTAAGATATTAACAGCAGAAGGGCATCGAACAACTTGTTCTAACGTGTTGTGTGTATGTTCTCCGTAATCCCCAAACCATTGCGTAAGGCGAACTGAATTAGGTCATTGTGGCTGTTGAGATTCAGCAAACCTAACATGCGGTATTTGTGCGACTCGATGGTTCGTGAGCTTAAGTGAAGCTTATCAGCACACTCTTTTGCACTAAAACCTTGAGCAATCAGCGCCAGAACCTTGGTTTGCTTTTTAGTGAGTAACAATAGCTTCTCACTGTCATCTTCTAACAAGTTTTCATTTTGCTTAAGTGTTCTGGCTAACGTTGAATGTTGCCAATAACATAGCCAAAGTTCACAGACTAATTTTAAGCGCTGGATGCCTTCGAGGTCGAAGGTAGTATCGTTGTCGTGAAAGTTAGTAAAAGACAACGCACCCCAGCGTTGGTTAAAGAGCTGTAAAGGGATGATGCAGTGCCATCTTCCCCCTTCTTTATAGAGTTTCTTTAACACATAGTTTTTGCTTGAAACGAGTTCGTTGCTGGTAAAAGCGAGGTAGGTTTCATTGGTTTTTAAAAGCTTGAGGTAATCAAGGTAGTTACCGCCGACTAAGCTTTTTATATTAACAGGAGGTATATGTGCTTTGGAAACCGAACACGTTTTTCCTTCTTCAAGTAATACCATTGAATTAGGGTAGAGTGTTAAACGATCAATCCCAAACCAATCGAGTACATCAAAGCTTGCTTCTGACCAAGTTGTTTGAAAGTTTTTTGGATCGCTATTAATGAGAGATGTCGATTGTTTCATTAACAGTTGTTCAAAACTTAGCTTTAAAGCAGACACATATTTCCTTTATAGATACATTCATTTCATCAATGCACAGAAGATATTCGTTCGAGTCGCTCAGTGCAAGATAAGATTCTTATATGCATTATAGGTTCTAATCTATAGTTTTTTATAACTCTTAGTTCTATGTGGAGGGGTGATAAGCAGTACATCTACTGCATTAATTGAACGGTGTTTTTTAATAAAATCGGGCATTCCTATCACCGAGTAAACACTGTGATAAGTTTAAGGTCGTTACTGTCTATTTCAATCTCGATGTTGATCTTTTTTCATCCGATTACACACGCAAATAATTCTCCAATGTTTGTGTATGCTCAGTCACCCATTCATTCAAATGTACTTTCAACACAACTTCGCAGTCGAAGCGCTGATGATTGAGAACATCCGTAATATGGATAACAGCACCGATATCGGCTTTACACTCGGATTACGTTTTTCAATATAAACGGCACATTAATATATTCTTATTTCATGAAATTCACCAAAGCTATAAAATTTTCAGTAAATTTACGGTATATCAATAACGTGTTTTTTTGAACAATAGCGCCACTCCAAAAGGCCGGACTAACAAGGCCGAATCAATATATATAGGTAGTGGTTATCATGAAAAAGACATTAGTAGCACTTGCGATTGCGAGCATTTCAAGTTCAGCTTTCGCTGTAAGCACAAGCAGCCAAAACAGCCAAAACGAAGACATGTTTGCATTCGATTCAATGCACAAAGATCAATTCTCAGTATCAGGCTCTTTCGGTGTTGGTGGTTACTACGATACTGGCTCTAAAGCGTTCTACGATGACTGGGCAACAGGCCTTACTCTTGCAGTTAACTACCGCAACAACCGTATTGTTGGTTACTTCGAAACTGACTTAATGGTGAACTACACAACAGACAACAATGTATCTGCGAATGATGCAGCAACAGCTGGTTGGACAAACGGTATCGATACTGGTCCTGCAACAGATGTAGATAAAGCATGGTTAGGTTTCGATACTGGCTATGGTATTGCTTCATTCGGTTGGGAAAACGACACAGCACTAGACAAAGTGGATGGCGCTGGCGATAACACTTACGAGTTTGGCGCTTCTGCTGGTGATGCTTCTGACGGCTTCAATGTTGTTAAATTCCAAGGTGCGACAAGCGGTATCGCTTACGGTATTTCTTACTTTGAAACAGGTGATGATCATAATGATGCGGATAAAGGCATTAATGGTTACATCGGTTTAGAGCAAGAGGTATTCAACCTATACGCAGGTTATGAAGCTCGTGATGACGATGCTGACTTCGAAGTTTACACAGTAACAGGTAACGTAAAGGTTGGTGCTCTTAAACTGGGTATGAACTCTTGGATTGAAGAGAGTGATTCTGCTAAGAACACAGGCTACTACGTTTCAGGTGGGTACACGGTTTCTGAAGACCTAACAATTGCAGCAGGTTACGCGTCTAGCAACAATGAACTTGATGGCCACGCAGATGTAGATGCTTCTTACATCAACATCGCGGCAATGTACCGTATTGCTGACAACGCTGACATGGGTATCGATATCAAGCAAGACATCGATGGCGCGCGCATTGGTTCAACTAGCGCACAATACGACGAAGAAACACACGTATTCGCAGCGGCTTACTACTACTTCTAAGAACTTGAACTCTTAAGAGCTTCTAAGACATTTGATGGTAATGGTGTAATAGCTTGCCCGGTCGTTACACCATGTTCTCTTCTTTTTGCAGTGTAAGCATCCACAGATTGATATGTGGTTTGTCAATCAAGTGCTACGAGTGGAATTATTATCTGGAGAAATGTAATGATTAAAAGCATTACAGCCAAGGGTGTTATCTATGGAAATGATACCCTGTTTACGTGTAAACCGAATCGTAATGGATTATTTGAATTGGCGCGTAAACATGGAAGAGTCGCAGGTACTCGCCCACAAGATCTCAAGAATAAGGTTTATGCTGAATCTCTTGATGAAGCTTGGAGTCTACTCAAAACAGAGAAGTTTTATATTGTTTTGACGGGGCAAGTATTTGGCATTCATCGAAAATCATTGCGAAGTGCTGATTCTGTTGATGTTGAGTTTGATACTGAAACTTGCTCGGCATGTGTCACGGAATAAATCCAAAGCTGAATACTAAAAGGACGATAAACTATCGTCCTTTTTTCGTTTGAGTTTTAGTTCAACCTTGGTTACAGATGCTCAGCACCCGCTATCGACCGTATTGCCCAACAATGAATTGCTCAAACTCATCACACATCTGATGATTTGATTTGTCATTATTTGCCAACTCGGTAGCCCCATCAACGATCGATATCTTCGCATTCAAATCCGCGACTGGTGCACGTTCTCTTGTCGACAGTTGTTTGATTTTTTGCTCCTCAATCGCCCAAGCTTCCTCTGGCGATAAGTTACACTCGTCAGCGAGGTATTTGGCATTAAAACCTTCCCCAGTCAGGCTTTCGATTGTCCCATTATGATTCACGCTATTGCCTTGATGCCAATAGTGCTTAGCTAACAAAGGGCCGATCTCTGGGTTATCCGTTAAGTAGCCAAACTTATCGGTGAAATACGCACGAGTTTGATACACCGCCATATGAGCCAGCAGGTAACCTTGATACGCGCAAGAGGCTTCATCCGACAATAGATGCGGGATCGCCATTAATGGGCGAGGACTGCAAGCCAATCCAAGAATCGTTTTCTCACTGCCACGAGCAAGAGCAGTGATCTTTTCCGGTGTCAGATCTTCATCCGCCAATTCATAAAGTGCTCGCTCGAAATACGGAACCACTAAAATGCTGCGTTCTTGATAAGCTCTGAAGGGTTGTTTGTTATCGATGATGGCTTTGATTAACTCGTCAGGTACTGCTTGGCCATCTGCATTCAGCGCGTATTGTTTGAGCCAATCGGCATCGTTCAACAAGCTGTCACAGAACATGGATTGCGTTTCGGCATAAGCCATTGAGGTTGGTGCAAACTCTTGAGAGAAACACGGTGCGTTCATTTTTACGTTAGCAAAGTGTGCAGCATGACCACCCTCGTGAAATAGTGTGTTGATGCCATCATAGCCGCTGCCAACTTGATCGGGCTTTGCGTTGCTCGTGAAGTTAACTTGAGCCGCTACCCATGTGTCTTGATCGTAGAATGATGGGATCGGACCATGGCAGAAGCCATTAGGGTACTTACCTTTACGATCAAGCAGATCCAATTTTAATGTCGCTTGAGAGTATTCGATGTTGAGGCGACCAAAAGATTCAATCCAGCGTCGAAGTGACTTTGAGAATGGAACATAAGGGTCAAGATCATTCATAACGTCACCTGCAAAAGAGTAGGTAAAGTTATGGGCTTGAAGTGCATTCTCGCCTTTTTGTTCTGCCAAATTGGCTAGGCTTTGCTGATGGCTATCGCGTGTACGTGCTTCGAAGTCGTCCAGAATCGTAAACAGTTGCTCTGTCGTCATCTGTTCGGTTTTAACCACCGAGTAATCAAAGAAGGTTTTAAACCCCAGTGATTGAGCAAATTGGTTACGTTTTTTGATCAGCTCAATAAAGCCGTTAGCCAGCAGCCATTGCTCTAAATCTAATAGTGCTTGGTGTGCAGAAAGCCTAACTTGTTCATTACCATTACTTCTAACGGCTGAACCTAAAACGGGCAGTGACCCTTCTGTTTCATCGCCTGTTTCATTTACGTAAGTCATCACATGATTCTGTTTTTTCTCAAACAGTTCAGCCTCAAATTTTATGAGCTCGGCTTTAAGCTTCTGTGACTGCTCAGACTCAATAGCGTGAGATCTAAAGGTCGCTAACCAACCATTCAAGCCTGTCAGCGTACTCTCTTTTTCTCGGGGATCGTGAATTTCATCGATAGCAGCAAGTTGCGTTTCGATCGCAGTAATCTGTTCGGCAGAGCTTAAAAATTCCGTCCACTGAGTCTGCGCGAGTGTCGAACCATCGTGGTCGTCACTGATACCCATATATGTATCCCAAAAGAAGTCTTCTTTCGCTTTATGAGTCGCAAGATACTTTTGATTCAATTGGTTGAGATAGTTCGTTGCAGTCATGACATTCCTTGAAATTTAACCAGTAATTTCAACATTATGACACATTCATTGAATGTATTTTGTGACGATAGATATAACTGAATGCAAGTCACAGCCTATCGGTTTACTTTACAGCGTATTAGTGATAATTAATTAACTGTTAATGATTTGTTGTTTGCTAGTATTAATTAGAAATGGTTCGCTGATTTATCCAGCCTTTTATTGAGTAAATTGATGTACTCAAGGTCAGCGCTTTTGTAAGGAAGAGGTTTAGGATGGATCCTATTTTATATATCGAAGTTGGTGGTGTTGTTTGGCAAGTATTCCCTGATGGTACTTGGCTTCAATTACCTGCTACGCAGCCAAAAGTTGAAGGCGTGCAAGTCGTTAGCATTGAACCTCAGAACTTACAAGAGGCTCAGCCCTTAACTGAACTACAAATAGCCGCAGTTGAACAACAGTTGGAAAAGGTGGTCACCGAACTCGTCAACAACATTGAAAGCGCACCTCAACAACCTAACTCAGTAAATGACCAACCTAGTTCCAGTGCCTCTTTTATTGCTTATGTTCGTTCCACCTTAGATGAAACGCTTGCAGAGGCGGGTTTTGATACGCGTCCTACAGAATATGCCGACGAAGATACAACCTCGAATGAGGGTAACCTTGATATTCTGTTACCTAGTGCACTATTAACCGTTGATATTTTGGATGGTGGAGACGGTTACGAAAACCAGTTTGAAGTACCTGGTGTCACGATTACGGGTACGGCAGTGGATGTTCGAGACGGGCGTACCGTTGTTCTGACCATCACTGATGTTAACGGAAAAACAGTAACCACTACAGCCATCACAAGCGATGAAACGTATGTCGTCAATGGCGTTGACCTCTCTTCATTAGAGGAGGGGGATCTTCAAGTCGACGCGGTCATTGCTGATGATTTTGGCAATAGCATTACAGCTAACGATTCCACAATCAAAGACACATTAGCCAACATTGAGGTTGACTTCGATGGCTTTGGTGATGAGTTTTACAATCAATTTGAAATATCGAATGGGGTGCTAGTTGGTACGATTGCCAATGTAGAAGATGGGCAAACCATCAACATTTCAATTACCGATAGCCAAGGAACGATACAAGAATACACAACGGAAGTATCCGGCGGAACTTGGACTCTGACTCTTCAAGACTACTCAAGCTTTGCAGAAGGTGAGCTGACCGTTGTTGCCAATACTATCGATATTGCTGGAAACCCTACAACAGCGACCGACACGATCGTGAAAGATACGCTAGCGAACATCACCGCTGCGGTTGATGATGGTGGTGACGGTGTCCTCAATAGCTTCGAAATTCAGTCGGCTAAATTCTTTGGTACGGTACAGAACGTAGAAGATGGCCAAACGGTCAATATTCGTATTTCTGACAGCACAACGAATGTCATAGTGCTGACAGCAACTGTGATTGATGGTGCTTGGTCAGTCGAAGGTGTGGATCTAACTAGCTTTTCCGACGGTGGTATTCAAATTGAGGCTGACACCGTTGACGTTGCCGGTAACCCTGCTTCAGCAATAAATAGCGCAGGGCAAATTGTTATTGATACTGTTTCGCCTGTTATAGACATTGATACGCTAGACGGTTTTAGCATTTTGGCATTTCGTGGCGGCCAACTGACAACCATGCAAGGCACAACCAATGTTGCCGAAGGTCTTCCTGTTTATATTGAAGTTAATGATGGCTCTCAGACTCTTGTGTTCGAGGGTATCGTAGATGCATCAGGTAATTGGGTTGTTGAAAATATTGATGTCTCGTCCCTAAACTTGGCGTCAGAATGGACGGTTTATGCCAAAGTTTTCAATACGGTAGGCAATCAAGCTATCGATGATATGCCAAGTATTATCCTGCCCGAGTCAGTTGTGTTCTCAGAAACTGTTGTCGGGATTTTTGGAAATCAAACTCAGACCTCTGATATTCGCATCGATTATGCGGACTTCTCTTTTAGCGATGATCAAAGCATCGCAGAGTCACTAACTTCTCAAACCCTATCGATAACCGTTGCTGTATCGGCTGATAAACAAAGCTTCATCGGCACACGAAGCGATGGGCAAAAAGTATTCGATGCGTCAATTTCCGGCAGCAACGTAAATATCAATTTTTATAAGGCGATTGATCAGGAAGCTGGGTTAGATTCAATTCTGACGGCTCTGCTCATCGAAGGTTTACAAACCGATGCTGATGGGACAACGGAGTTAGTCATCGGGCATTTACCTATTGTCATCAAAGATTCTGAACCTCTGGTTTTTGATGAATCTTATCAAATGATCGAGGGTGAGATTGCGTCAGGGAACGTGTTGAATAACGACATCGATTTGGACACTCAACTTACGATAAAAAGTGTTGAAGCTGATGGCACGACCAAGACGATTGTTGGTGGCTCTCCGGCTTCATTTACTACTAGCGAAGGCACCTTAACTGTATTTGCGAATGGCCACTGGACGTTTGTCGCCAACAGGAATTTGGACCACACCGTTGATCAGAACATCACCTTCAACTATGTTGCTGGCGACATCAGTAATGATTTCGGAAACGGCACTGCGGTCATTGATATTTTTGATGGTGATGCAGGGTTAGTTGTTGATGGGACAACGACCAGCTCTGAAGGTGATGTGTCTGATGGAGTTCAAACTGTAGTCGGTCAGTTTACCGTTTCCGCTGGCTCAGATAATCCAGATCCTGCTTCTATTGTATTTAATGCTAATACTCTGGTGCAGCTAGACGCCTTGGGCTTGACGACCGGAGATGAGAACTTTCCTCTAACCTACACGTTAGCGAATGATGGTAAAACGATCACCGCACAAGCAAATGGTGAAACGATATTCACGCTAACGTTGAGTGCAGTCGCTAGTGGTATCGATGTGCTAGCAGATGTCACATTAGTGTTAGAACAGCCTATAAACCACCTGTTCAGCAACGACTCCATCACCCTGCCACTTACTATTGATGGAACGGATTTAGATGGTACTTCTTTAGAGCAAGGGCAATTCGACTGGATCATCCAGGATGGAGCCGACCCAATATTAACTTCAACTAGCAATGCTGCTGTGGACGAATCAGATCTTATTCACGGCAGTGTTTCAGATACTGGCACTTTCAATCTCAACGTCGGAAGTGACTTTGTTGAGTCTGTATTTTTTGATGTTGGAGATCAGCCGCAGTTGTTTAGTGGGGGCGTACAGATCATCTATGTGGTCTCTGCAGACGGAAATGAACTTACTGGTTATGTTGGCTCTGAAAGTGCTGAAAATAAAGCGTTCACCTTGAGCTTTACCTCTCTGTCAGGTGAGACCGATACTGATGTCACTTACACCTTTGAATTATTCAAGGGCCTCGACCAAACGAATGGAACCGACCAAATTCCTTTTGTCATCACAGCAAAAGATGATGACAACGATGAAACTCAATTAACCTTGAACGTCTCGATTACGGATGGTGGGGAGCCTACGATTGGCTCTGGCATGGTCGAGTTGAGTGAAAACCCTGTTGCTGATACAACCCCGTCTGGTGTTGGAACAACAGCGAGTGCAAGCTTAGCCGTGAGTGCGGGCAACGATCCACTCGTGTTCTTGGGGTTAGATGTGACAACTGGCCAAGCCGTTCTTGATAGTGACGGTGAGGCGGTGACACGTAATGGTGAAGCATTGTCTTGGCGAGATAATGGGGATGGAACGTTTGATGCGGTATTGTCGAATGGCGATGCTGTTTTCCAAGTGAGACTTCCTGAAGATTTTAGCTTAGAAGCCAATGGTTCCACTAATGTCACGGTTGAAATTGATTTGTACCAGTCAATAGACCACGGAACCGGTGTGAAGGACACAGAGCTGTCGATTCCTGCCTCAATCGTCACCATCGATTCAGATGGTTCACGAGATACACAAGAATCTGATATTAAGATTTACGATGGTGCGAACCCTAAAATTACTGTTATCGGAAGCATTTCTGTTGATGAAGACGGTCTGCTTGGAGACAGCGAACAGGTTGGTGTTGAAGATTCTAGCCCTTCGTTAGGAATCATTGAAGGTTCCGATGATGTTGTCTCTGTGACGGTCAACACCGCTGCGTTTGATGCACTTTCATATTCCAGTGCAGGGAAAGACATTTCACTGCAAGCTGTCGATTCTGATGGTTGGTATTACGGTCAAGATTCTGATGGAAACAATATATTTAGGATTCGTTTTAATACTGACGGGACAACAGAGTTCGACCTTTATGCACCTCTCGATCACGCAAACGCTGATGGAGAGAATAATCTAGCCCTCAATTTTGAACTGGTGGTCAACGATGCGGACGGCGATAGCTCTGATCCGGCAATTTATTCTGTCAACGTAAAAGATGCTGTCCCAGTTGCGCGTTCAGGGGCAATTGAAATGGTTGAGGGTGATGACCTTAATGGACAATTTCTAACAGAAAAGTTCGCAGGTGCTGATGGCGCAACCATTGTAAGTTTTGACTATCGCGGCACTACCTATACCTTTGATAACGCAGGCACTCCTATCACGATTAATCTAATTAATGATTATGATGGTGGGTCTACTTACGGTCAGTTTACCCTTTCACCAGATGGTAGCTACCAACTAACCACGAATCCTAATGTAACGACTGATCCAGATGATCCTAAGATCGTCGATGACATCGATTATCTGGTGCGAGATGCGGATGGTGATGAAGTTACCAGTACTGCTGAGCTTATACTTGATGATAACGAAGGTTTTATTCGTTATGAAGATTCAGAAACTACAGAAGATAACGACGCCATTATTGTTGTGAGTGTGTCAACTGGAGACGTGGACCAAAGCGAAACCGTTACTGCTATCGAGTTCTCAGAAGCATCGCTAAACGGTGGTAGCTTGTACCTTGATGGGGTGCTGCTTCAAGTTGTAGACGGCAAGGTCACCTTGTCTGGAAGTCAATTGGTAGCGATTGATAGTCAGTTCACTGGGCCTAATGGACAGTTGACTTATCGTCCCGCGCTTCATGAATCCAATACCACGTCAACGGTTATCCTAGCGATCAACGCAATCATTAGCACTGATACGGATCCTAAAGAACTGACTGCTGATGTTGCAGTGTCTGTTTTACCGGTGGCTGATGCACCGGATTGGTCGGCTTCCGTGTTCTCCTATCATTCAGTAGAAGATGACTCAGACCCAATTAGTTTGGACATAACAGCTCAGCTGGTGGATCAAGATACGTCAGAAACATTGAGCTACCAGATTAGTGGGATTCCTGACGGCTTGAATTTGACGTTAAATGGCAACGCAGTCAAAGAAGGGAAATCTTACACACAGGCTCAGATTGATAAAATGGAAATCAGAGCTGACGACAACCTAGCGGGTCGCTTTGAGTTTGAGATTACTGCGGTTGCAACAGAGTCTGGCAATTCATTCGCTGACCCAGATGATAAAACGGCAAGTATTGTACATACCGTTACTGTCGATATTTCACCTGATGCTGATACTCCTCATGTGTCTGTTAAAGACTACAAGGGACTAGAGGATGAAGCTATTTACCTCAAAGACGTTATTGAAGGCGCTTTGGCGGACACCGATGGTTCTGAATCGTTAAGTTATATTATCCAAGTTCAAGATGGCTGGTCTGTTGAAGGTGATGGTACCGCAAAGATAGGCAATAATTCCTATTCAGTCACTGCCGAAGCTATCGCCAATGGTGTTGCTTATATTCAGCCTAAAGAAGACATCAGTTCCTTTACTGAAGACCTGTCAATAGACGTAACGGCGATAGCGACCGAGTCGACGATCGATTCACTTATTCCTATCAACGGGCAAGCGTCAAGTGATACAAAAACCATCAACATCTTTTTGAAAGGTGTTGTGGATGAACCTATCGCGGTAGACGGTGGTAATGGTCATTGGCAATACGACAGTGACAGTAAAGTCATCAACAACCAATCGTTCTTAAATGAGGATGGTTTGGTTCGACTTGATTTTGTCGTCCAAACAACCGATGACGATGTTTCAGAAGAGATCAACATACTTCTTACCAACATTCCTGAAGGCACTTTGCTGGTGGATGCGATGGGTGAGCCAGTATCGCTAACGATTGCGTATGTTGATGATGTGACAGGGCCCGTATTCCAAGTCTCTAACGCTCAACTGAATGACCTGTATCTCAAGCCAGTTCTTGATTTTAGTGGTGAATTAGAACTCACCGTTATTGCTATCTCAACTGAGCCCGATGGTGATTCGGGCGAGTTTCCGATGACACTTAAAGTAGAGCTAGCACCGGTCGTTGATCAAGAAGATGGCCAAGTGGTCATTACTCAAGGCATCGAAGACAGTCAAATCGGCCTGAACCTTGAGCCTTCGGTGAATCAGGATATTGATGGCAGCGAATCCTTGACGGGATATGTCATTGATAGCCTACCTGCAGATCTCACTCTTTATTTTGATGGGAGTGTTATTCAGGTTCCAGCTTCTGGCTTAGATTTGGACACTCTGCTGGACTCAACAACTCCAACGCTTTCGGATCTTCTAAGCAGCGGTCGGCTTTCTGTTACAGCTACAGAAGATTTAAGCGGAACATTCTCAATTCCTATCACCTATGAAGTCACAGATACCTCTCCAACTGGTGCAACGGATATTAAAGATATTACCGGTTCCATTAGCGTGACTGTCGACGCTCGTGTCGAGCTCGATACTCGATTAGAAGGCTCTACAGAGCTGTTACAGAGTACAGACGGCTCGCCTGTTGATATCTCTAATGCCGTGACGTTCGTCGACGCGGATATCGATGGGTCAGAGTACCTAGATTATATTTTGATCGAGATTCCAGACGGCTATTCGTTGATTGTTGAGCACCCTAATGGTGCTGCGCAAGATAGCTCTGGGAATTGGATAATATCTGCGGATGGGTTAACGAGTGACTCTTTCCAAGAGCTCGCAGCGTACATTTTAGATAATGCGACGATTTCCAGCCCAAGTGATACTCCGGTACTGGATATTGTGGTTCGTGCTCGTGTGATTGATGGTGAAGATGCGAGATATATTGATGCGACTTTCCCGCTGCAAATTACTGGTCATGACGGCGGTGGCGGTTCTTGTGACCCTGTTGGCCCACCGAGCCCGATTCAACCCGATGGCGAAATTAAAACACCTGAAGGGGAAGATATTGATCTCACTGGCTTGCTAAACACCGATGTTGGCAGTGATCCAGACAATGAAATCTCTTTCTATATTCCTGCCGATTCACTTCCTGAAGGCGTTGAGATCTCCGGTGATGGTGTGATTGCTGAATACGATGCTTCTGGTGAGATCGTCGGTTATTCAATCACTGCAGATGGACTCTCGAAACTAACGTTAACGGGCTTGGATGAAGATTTTGCAGGGTGTATTGATTTCACCATAGAGACTATTGAAACCTCACCATGTAGCGGTGATACGGTGACGACGGCCCAAACCATTAGTATCCAAGTTCTGCCTGTGGTCGATGACATTACGGTTGAAGCCGACTCCACAACCATTCAAGAAGACATCGCGACAGACCTTAACCTTGAACTGGTTCTTGGTGATAGCGTTGAAGATGGACAATTAATCACTGGTGAAGGCAATAGCGCTACCGGTAAAGAAACCGTTAACTCTCTAACGGTGAGCATTTCGAATGGAGCAACCTTGTCTGAAACTCCAACTGACACCGGGTTGTTAGTTGATAATGGCGATGGGACTTGGACGGTCACAGACCCTAGCCGTTTGAGTGATGTGTTAGTTACGCCACCTGAGCATTACAGTGGTGAAATTACCCTCACTGTGACAGCAAATATTACCGATGAAGCGGATTGCGTGACAGAAACGGATACGCAAGATAAAACGACGGTCGTGACTATTACTGTTGAGCCAGTCGCTGATGCGGCGAACTTGATAACAGAGGATATTATCGGAGATGAAGATAATTACATTTCGTTGTCATCACTTAGCGCAGAGCTGATTGACCAAGATGGTTCTGAAAACATGTCGCTTTCGTTGAAGGGAGTTCCTGAAGGCGCAGTCGTCGCGATTAAAGTAGGGGACACTTATGAGTTGGTTCCAAACAATGGCCCTGATGGTGGTTCATTTAATGGAAGTGCAACCTATGAATGGCAACTAGACCCAAGTCAGCTTTCTGATTTGGTTATTTTACCGCCAAGAGATTTTAGTGGCGATATCGGGTTAACCCTGGAAGCGATTACTCAAGAAATTGGCACTACTGATATTCGCTACACTCAGTCTGAATTTACCGTTGGTGTTAACCCAATCGGCGATAAGGTTGAGTTCTTTGACTTACCTGAACAGCTCACGGGAAGTGAGGATGACGTTATTGTTATTCCTCTTGATGCCAATAGTTTTGAAACCAACAGCGACGAGTTTTTGTCAATCACAGTGACAGTGAATGCGACCTCTGACGCAACAGGACTCGTCGGTTTAGACCGAATTAGAATTGGCTCGGAAACCAGTGCGTTTGTAACGTTAGGGAATGGAACAGCACAAGCGACCATCTTAGTGGCGGCAAGCTCTGTTAATGAGCTCGAATTCTTTGCTGGCGATGCATTTGGCAACCTTGATATTACGATCACAGGGCAAACCGTTGATCAAAATACGGTACTGGGAAATCTAGTGACTGATACTGGTGACCCGAGCTCACAAGACATGACACTCATCATCACACCTGAACCCGACGCTCCTTTGCTGAGTATTGAATACTCATCGATTGTGGCGGAAGCCAGTGGCACGATTCCACTAGGGCTCGAGTTATCTTTGATTAATCCAGCAGCCTCTGAAGAAGGGTTTATCACTATTTACGATATTCCTTCAGGGCTGACGTTATCTCACGGGTCTTATGTTGATGGGCAGTACGTCGTAAATCTAGAGGATGTGGCCGACTTAGCTATTACAGGTGGTTACAGTGGTGCAACAACCTTTGATTTGACTATTGAACCTGCGACAGAGCTAGGCAATGACCAAGCTGTGGGCTTATCACAGATTGTCTCAGTCGAATTAGTGGATGAAGGTGATTCAACCATCACCGCAACAGATGATAATGACCTGCTGATTGGGGGTACGGGCTCGGATAATTTTGTATTCGCATCTTCAGGCTTAGGGAGTGTAGAAGCCCCAAGCTACAATGTGATTCAAGATTTTGATGCGTCTCCAGACACTGATGCAATTGACCTATCGGGTATTTTGGGAAGCCTAGGGCTTAATACAGGGCTAGGGGCAACAAAATATCTAGATTTAGAAGAATCTGGTGAAGGCGTGACCATTTCTATTAAACCTAATGGAGACGATGACGTTCAACAAAATATCTTGTTAACCGATGTCACGTATGACGACTTGTATCAAGGCGATAGTAGTAGTGCGTTAGAAGCTCAAATTTTACAAAAAATGATAGATGACAATAATTTAACGCTGTAAGTTAGATGTACAGTCTATAAAAGGAAGTTTAGATTGGTAGAACAAAAAGACAGCTGGCTAGGTTGTGTTGAGTGGTTGTGTGAGCATTTTAATGTTCGCAGTCACCCTTCCAAAATAGTGTCTGGCCTACCTTTAGATGAAGGCAAGCTCAATGAATCCCTTTTTCCAAGAGCGATTGAGAAATCGGGGTTAACGCTGAGCCACGTTAAAAAAGAATTACTGAATCAATGTCAGTTCCCTGTTGTTGCTGTTGAGTCCGCGACAGGGTCTCCTCTTGTCGTAACCCAAAGCTCCGTTGGCGATTTTCAAGTATTGAATTGTGAATCCAACTTAAGCCAACAAATTCTCCTTAAAGACTTAGTCATTAAAGTGGACTCATTTGTTTGGCAAGTGGGTGCTCAAGCGCTTGATGATGCGCGTATTCAGTCCCATGAACGTAGCGAGAATAAGTCCAACACCCGTTGGTTATGGCGTGTGGTCAAAGAAGTGAAGCCTTGGTATCGCGATCTGTTTATCGCTTCGTTCTTGATCAACGTGCTAGCGTTGGTGGTTCCCCTGTTTACCATGAATGTATATGACCGTGTGGTGCCAAACCAAGCGTTTAACACGCTTTGGGTATTAGCAGCAGGCGTTGGTATTGTTGTTATTTTTGATTGGGTATTGAGAAGCTCACGAAGCTCTGTGACCGACATGGCTGGGCGCTATATTGATAACAAGTTGTCTTCTCAACTGTTCTCGAAAGTCCTTGGTATGAAGCTCGAAAATCGACCTCAATCGGTAGGTGCATTTGCAAGACAGCTTCAAGACTTCGATAGCGTGAAAGATTTCTTCACTTCGATCTCGTTAGTCACTTTAGTCGACCTGCCATTCACTTTGTTATTCCTACTGCTTATCGGCTGGCTCGGTGGCGCAATGATGTTTATTCCTGTCGCGATCATGTTGGTATTGATCGTGTTGAGCATCGCGATGAAAGGCAAAGTTGAGAAAACATTCGATGAAACCGCACGCCTCTCGACACAAAGACAAGCACAGCTGTTTGATTGCTTAACAACCCTTCCTGATATCAAGCAAAACAATGCTGAGGGAATCACTCAGAAACGTTGGGAACAGACTATTTCATCGCTCTCTCAATGGCAGACTCAATCTCGTCACTACTCCAATATCGTGACGCACTCTATTCAGTCCAGTCAGCAGATCGTTACCATCACTCTGATTATCTTCGGCGTGTATCAGATCTCTGAAGGCTTGCTGAGTATGGGTGGTTTGATAGCCGTTGTGATGTTGAGTGGGCGCGCTGCAAGTTCGGTGAACCAGCTTTCTCTTCTATTGCTGAGGTTCCAACAAACACGTTCGGCCGTAGAAGGGCTGAATCAGATTATGGAGCTACCTCAGGAAGAGTCCAAACACCAGGTTATCGACAAAGGAGACTTTGATGGTGGGGTTAGGTTAGATGAAGTTACTTTTACTTATCCTGACACTCAAAGCCCTGCATTAAAGGAGATTTCCCTTGAGATCAAACCGGGTGAGCGAGTTGGTCTTGTGGGCGCGGCAGGCGCGGGTAAAACAACCCTATTATCGATTGTTGCGCGCCAGTATTTGCCAACAACAGGGCAAGCTTTCTATCAAGAGATTGATGGGCAATTATGGCCAACCAGTGTTCTGCGTAGTGGCATGGGTTGGGTAGGGCAAACCACCAATCTTATCTTTGGTAGTGTTTACGACAACGTCACCTTAGGTGCGACCAACGTTGATGAAGAAAAGCTAAGACAAGCGCTGCAACAGTCTGGCCTCAACGGTTACATGGGGCGCTTAAGCAATGGCCTTGAAACACCTGTCGGTGAGGGTGGTCGGTTACTTTCTGGTGGTCAGCGTCAAGCCGTTGCCATCGCGAGAGCTCTGTATCGTTGTCCAAAGTTATTGATTATGGATGAGCCAACCAGTGCATTAGATAATCAAGCTGAGATTCAGTTCTTCAATGCGCTGCAAAGTATGCCGAGAGAAACCTCAATGCTGATCAGCTCCCACAAATCTTCATTCTTGATGATGTGTGATCGAGTGATTGTATTGGATAAAGGTCAAATCGTGGCAGAAGGTGACCCTAAAGAAATTCTCTCTTTACAGAAGAAAAGTGTACCTAAAGGTACGAGCCGCTTTAAGACGGTATCTGTGGTGAAGGGAGGTCGTCATGAGTAATGATATTCAATGGACCAACAACCACTTAGCATTCCGCTCTCGTAAGCTGATTTGGTTGAGTGCTCTACTCATTGTCTCAATTATCGGCTGGGCAATGTGGGCAACATTAGAAGAAGTAGTTATTGGTGAAGGTAAAGTCGTTCCAAGCCTTTCGGTGCAAACCATTCAGAGTTTAGAAGGTGGACTGGTTCAAGAGATCATGGTGCGACAGGGCCAATCTGTAGTGAAGGGCCAACCTCTAGCTAAGTTAGAAGACACACGTTTTAAGGCGGCGTTTCTAGAGTCGGCTCAACAAGCGGATACGTTACTGGCTCAGCAATTAAGATTAAAGGCTGAGCTGTCGACGGTCGTTTTAAATAACGACGCAAAAGAGTGGTACGAGCGAGTGGTCTTGGTGCCTCAAGACATTGCGGTTGATGTATCAAGCCACCCTGCGCTAATGAATGCTAAGGCGAACTACCGAGAGCGTTTAGGACAGTTGAAATCTGAACTGGAAGAGGCGGCACTTCGTATCGAGCAACAAGACCAAGCACGCGTCGATACGCTCAATAATATCCAGACTCTTGAAAGCAGCCTCGAGATTGTGATTCGTGAGCGCAACATGCTGAAAGACGTCGTAGCGAGCGGTGCTGTTGCGGAAGTGGAGCTACTTAAACTCAACCGTGATGTAGTCAAACTCAAAGGTGATATTGCTAGCTCAAAAGTAGCAGCGCAGAAGCAGATAGCTGCCTACTCAGAGTCGATAGCGGATCATCGAAGTATCGCCTTAGATTTTCGTACCAAAGTGCAAGGCCAGTTGAATGAAGTGGCGAGCAAGATAGCGCAGTTGAACGAAAGCCAGCAGGCGATTGCCGACCAACTCAAGCGTACTGAAATTGTCGCGCCCGTTGATGGCACAGTCAAAGAGATTTTTGTGCGTACCATTGGTGGTGTAGTTCGTCCCGGCGAGCCGATCATTGAGATCATTCCATCAAACAGTGACCTGATTGTTGAAGCGAGAATCTCTCCGCAAGATATTGCGTTTGTTCATAACGGGTTAGGTGCAACAGTGAAATTCACGGCCTACGATTTCGTCATTTATGGCGGACTTAAAGGCGAGGTGATTTACGTGAGTGCCGACGCCTTACAAACGGAAGACGGAAACGCCTATTATCGCGCCCATATTCAGTTAAACGAAGACCAGCAACAAAACTCTGCCTTTAGCATTATCCCAGGGATGCAAGTCGCGGTTGATATATTAACCGGAGAGAAAACAGTATTGAGTTATTGGTTAAAACCTATTTTACGAGCTAAGGAAAACTCACTTCGCGAACGATGAAGTGGGTTAAAGCATAAATATAAAAGGAAGTGTAATGCATTCAAAATTCTTACTCTCTTCTTGCTTGCTAATGAGTGGGCTGTCTCAAGCAGCTTCATTAGAAGAGTCCGTGGCCTTTGCCATCGACTATAGCCCAGAGATATTGGCGCAATACTCCCGATACCAATCGGTGGTCAGAGACGGAGACGCGGCGAGTGGTTTGTATATGCCGCAAGTCAATTTGTACGCGGCGGCGGGTTATGAAGAGACGCGCTACAACAGTGGTAGCAAACTCGACACCGATGATCGAGGTCTAACGAGAACGGAAATTGGCGTTAAAGTATCCCAATTACTATTCGATGGTTTTAAAACCACGTCGAATGTCGATCGACTGACGTTCGAAGCGGAAGCTGAGCGTCTGACTCTGATTTCGCGAGCTGAAAACGTATCGTTAGATGTGGTGAGAAATTACCTCGATATCCTCAAAGCAGAGACGCTACTTGAATTGTCTAAGCGTAACGTAAAAGAACACCAAGAGATCTACCAAGATATCCAAGATAAAAAGAGCAAAGGCCTGAGTAGCAACTCGGATCTGGCTCAGATCTCCGCCCGTGTCGCGACGGCGCAATCTTCATTAATCGCTGCTCAGAATAACCTGTTTGATTTGCAAACTCAGTATCTACGTTTGGTTGGCAAACCTGCGGTGAACTTGGTTTACCCACGTTTTGATTACGCCTTGTTACCAAGCTCTTCTCAAGTCGCCCTACAACAGGCTGTCGACAACCACCCTGAAATCAAAGCCTCTTTGCTTGATATCGATGCGGCTCGTAAAGAGATGCGCCGCGAGAAAGGGGATTACTACCCAGAGCTAAAACTCGAACTTCATGCGAACAAGAATGACAACGTATCTAACCCTCTAGGCGGTGTCGATGAAGACGCTCGACTGATGTTGACGATGGATTATGACCTGTTTAATGGCTTCTCTACCGACTCTAGAGTTGAATCGTCAGCTTGGCGAGTGGAAGAGGCAAGGGCGATCCGATTACGAACAGAGCGTGAGGTTCGAGAGGGTACACAACTGGCTTGGAACGCTTACAAAATGCTTGAGCAGCAAAAATCCTTACTTCAACAGAACGTTGATGCAGCGAAAATTGCAGAGCTTGGCTATATCCAGCAATTCAATGTTGGCAGACGAAGCCTTCTTGATGTACTTGATGCAAAAGTAGAAGTGTTTTTGGCTCGAAGAAATTTCATTAGCACTGAATATGATCAAACGTTAGCGGCTTATCGAGTATTAAATGCGATGGGTATGTTGACGTATGCGTTGAGGATTGAACATCCAGAAGAGTGGCAAGGGGAGAATAAGTAATGAGATATTTTAAACTAGCGCTACTTAGCTCTATCTTGCTAATGGGGTGTGCAGAAACGCCTGATACGACAATGACGCGCCATCAAATTGATGACTTAGCGGATAATGACCGAGATGGTGTGATTAACCAGCGAGATCTATGTGCCGATACGCCAGAAGGTGTAACGGTAGACATTAAAGGGTGTGCCAATTGGAAAATTGTCGAAGATGTTGAAGTATTAAGTGTGGCATTTGATTTTGATAAGTATGACCTTAAACCTGATCATACCGCTGTATTAAATGAGTTGGTGCGTTTACTAGGAGAGCAGCCTGATGCTTCGGTTACCTTGGTCGGAGATACCAGTGCTGAAGGTACAAACGTGTATAACAAAGCATTGGCCAAGAAAAGAACTGGCGTGATTCGAGACGCATTGATTGATAGAGGCATCAATGGTGAGCGAATCTTCGAACAAGAGTTTACTCAGATAACCAGCTTAACTCAGCACCTTCACAAGCGTAAGCGCAGAACGATTGCGGTGATTAAGACAGAAAGCATGGAAGTGAACCCATCTTGGAACATCTTCACTTCAGAAATGCAGCTCGATAGTAATAGCGATGTTGAGTCTAAAACGTCGATTGATCCAGTAGGAGGCCAGTAATGAAATGTCTAGCTAATAAATCGGGCTTGCTGCTTGCTGCTGTACCTGCGTTGTTCTCTGTATCGACATTTGCGAATGACGCTACTGACATTGGTTTGGTCGCGATTGAGCCGAATATGCAGGGGCTTGTAGAAGATCTGCTTAATAGCCAAGAGATCGACTTAGAAATCTTGTTGAGTGACAGCGTCCCAGAACAGATGATCATGCAGCGCTCGCGTGTTGGTATCACTTCCAAAAAGTGGACTGACAAAGAGATGGCAAGGTTTGATATGCGTTACGGTTATAGGCCAACAGAGTTGATGTTCACCGCCGATGTCATAGCGATTCTAGCCAATGAAAATAACCCAGCAACATCAATCACTGTCGCTGAATTAATTGATGTGTTTGGTTGCTCTAACGATCCTAAACATCCCAAATGGTCACCAAGCAGTGATATTCGTAACGGTGAAAGCCTAGATACTCATATGTTGCCCTTTGCCATTGATCACAACCTGAAAGGACATACTACTTTTTCAAGTTGGGTCGAATGTGGAACGGAAGGCGAATATGCCCATACTCAGTTCTTGGCGGATCTGCCTGATCTGATTAATAAGATTGAAGACGAAGATGCAGCTATTGGGTACACCGTTTACTCAGATCAAATCTCAGACGTGAAATGGTTGAGCGTGGTTGATAACTTAGGTGTGAACTACGATCTAAACAAGGAAACGATCCTCTCTGGTCGCTACCCGTTAGCAACGGTTTATTACATGTACTTGAATATTCCAGCGCATCGCAAAGGCTTTACGGAACAAGAGGAGTTCTTTGTTGGGCTTACCTTGTCACAAGATCATCAAGGCGTGTTGAACCAATACGGTTTCATCAGTTTACCGCCAGAAGCTATTCAACGTAACAAAGTGAGATTGTCTCTTGAAGAGCCTGCGATTGAAGGTGGCTATAAGTAATAGGTACGATGTGTTGTAACCGTTGTGGGAGAGTGATATCCTCTCTTTCGTAATGGTTCTCAACGTGACGGATTACGTTATTCGGTGATGAATTTATCTAACGGGCATGTATGCCCGTTTTTTTTCGCCTAAAATTTGCGACTCGAGCGGTTGTTTGTCGATTGGTCACGTATAATGGACACTTCATATAGCGCTAAATAAGCCCAGTCGATGAAAATCTTTCAAGTTCTAATCTTGCATCTAATACTGTTCCTCAATGCTATTTCATTTTCAGCGCAAGCAACCGAAAGCTGGTGGCTAAGAACCGTATTTAACAGCAGCCCAAGTCAACCGAATTCTCAAAACTATATTAACGATATCGAGTTGATGGATTGTGGTGAGATTGAAGGTACTCTGTTGTGCAGTGACTTAACCCAATATTACGATTTGGATGTGTATGTTGAACTGGAGTTGGGCGACTCAAGCGTCGAAACAGTTCGCTTAAACCTGCCATATTCTCACCTAAGTTACACAAAGCTTCAGGCATACCTTCGCCAAGATGGCTTTGCTCTCAGTTCAATTCGTATTGGTGAAGATGAATTCGATGTTGCTGCTCAACTCGAACAAGCTCGAAATGAAGGTGTTGGTTTCGATAAGGTGGATAAACAGCTGGTCGAATTTATCAACGCGCCTCACGGTTCAGCAGAGCAACTGAGTGTGTGGAATGTGCCTAGCTTATCTTCTTCTAGCTCTACTTCTCCTTGGATTCAGTTACAGAGTGATGGTGACAACTTAACGGTTGAACTTAATCGTTTTTAATTGCTCAAATTTATAGATAGTTTCGTTATTTATTAGGCTAAACAAGCCTTTCAGGAGAACGGCTCACGGGCAGACAGCAAGTTATAATTCATTTAAGTGTTCGTTTTTCTGCGGCTCTCACATTTTTAATAAGCGTTTACCTTTGCCATTTGTTATACGTTGAGCCTTCGGTAAAACGAGCTTAGGATACGTTCAGTATTGATAAAGGAGACAACCCATGGTTGCAAGAGTAACGATAGCGCCACAAGGCCCAGAACTTTCTGAGCTGGTGCAAGGATACTGGCGTACATCGGAATGGGGCATGACCCCGCAACAACGCCTGACTTTCCTGAAGCAACATATTGATCTTGGCATCACAACTGTTGATCACGCGGATATTTACGGTAACTACCAATGTGAAAAGTTGTTTGGTGAGGCGTTAGCGCTTGAACCAAGCCTTCGTGATGATATTCAAATCGTCACCAAGTGCGATATCAACCTATGTGGTGACCACACTCCTGAGCGTAAGATCAATCACTATGACACCAGCGCGCAGCATATTTACCAATCAGTAAATAACTCATTAGAGCGCTTAGGTGTTAACGATATCGATGTATTGTTGATTCACCGCCCTGACGTGTTAATGGATGCTGATGAAGTAGCAGAAGCGTTCGCAGAGCTACATAAAGTAGGCAAAGTTAAGCATTTCGGTGTTTCTAACTTTTCACCGCGTCAGTTCGAACTGCTTCAATCTCGACTCGGTAAGCCGTTAGTGACCAACCAAGTTGAAATCAACCCATTGAACTTTGAAGTGGCTCATGATGGCACGCTAGATCAACTGCAGATGAACCGCATTCGCCCGATGGCGTGGTCTTGTCTCGGTGGTGGTAGCATCTTCAGTGGTGATTCAGCGCAAGCAATTCGTGTTCGTGATGAGCTAGAGGCGATTCGTCAAGAAGTGGGTGCAGACAGCATTGATCAAGTGATTTACGCTTGGGTTCGTCGTTTACCATCGAATCCAATTGCAATTATTGGTTCAGGTAAGATTGAGCGTGTGAAGACTGCGGTTGATGCACTGAAAATCGAGCTGACGCGCGAGCAGTGGTATCGAGTATGGGTTGCATCTAAAGGTCACGGTGTGCCATAGAAAGCAATTCGTTTAGAAATCAAAGCCAGCTAAGTAAGCTGGCTTTTTTGTGTTCGCCTAACATGTTTCTTCAAAACTGTGATTAAGGTGGAATAATTTTCAAAAACACTCATAATGCACTCTGTTTTTCACCAGTTGGATATTTCCATTGAGCACTTCAAAATTCTCTTCAATCGCCCTTAAACCAGAGCTTCTAAACACGTTAGATTCTCTTGGTTATACTGAAATGACGCCGATCCAAGCGTTAAGTCTTCCTACTATCCTAAATGGCAAGGACGTTATCGGTCAGGGTAAAACGGGTTCAGGTAAAACAGCTGCTTTCGGTTTAGGCGTGCTGCAGAACCTACGCGTTAAGCGTTTCCGTGTTCAGTCTTTAGTGTTATGTCCGACTCGTGAGCTTGCAGACCAAGTAGCAAAAGAGATTCGTACTCTTGCTCGTGGTATTCACAACATTAAAGTGCTGACACTATGTGGCGGTATGCCAATGGGCCCACAGATTGGTTCACTAGAGCATGGCGCACACATTCTTGTGGGCACACCTGGTCGTATTCTTGATCACCTAGAGAAAGGTCGTATTGATCTGTCTGAGCTGAACACACTTGTGTTAGATGAAGCTGACCGCATGCTAGAAATGGGTTTCCAAGACGCTTTGGATGCAGTGATTGAAGCGGCGCCAAAAGAACGCCAAACTCTATTATTCAGTGCGACTTTCCCTAAACAGATCAAATCTGTTGCAGACCGCATCATGCGCAATCCAGAAATGGTGAAGGTTGAATCAACACACGATCACTCAAGCATCCAACAACACTTCTACAAGTTAGAAGGTTCTGAAGCTCGTGATGACGCTCTAGAGTTGCTGTTACTTCATCACCAACCGGAATCTGCGGTTGTGTTCTGTAACACGAAGAAAGAGGTGCAGAACGTAAACGATGAGCTAAGCCACCGCGGTTTCAGTGTTATCGAACTTCATGGCGACATGGAACAGCGTGAACGTGACCAAGCTTTGGTTCAGTTCTCAAACAAAACCATCTCGATTCTAGTAGCGACAGACGTTGCGGCTCGTGGTCTTGATGTTGATAACCTAGATGCTGTATTCAACTTTGAATTGTCTCGCGACCCTGAAGTTCACGTTCACCGCATTGGTCGTACTGGCCGTGCAGGAAGCAAAGGCGTAGCGATCAGCTTCTTTAGCGAAAAAGAGATGTACCGTGTTGCTCAAATTGATGAGTACATGGACATGCCAATTGAGCCATCTGAACTGCCAGCAAAACCAATTGCTAAGCCGTACTACTCAAACATGGTTACCATCCAGATTGATGGCGGTAAGAAAGCTAAGCTTCGTGCTGGTGATATTCTTGGCGCATTGACGGGCCAAGGCGGCATTGATGGTAAATCAGTAGGTAAGATCAATCTGTTTGCAATGCGTGCTTACGTAGCGGTAGAAAGATCTGTGGCTAAGAAAGCACTGAACAAAATCGAATCAGGTAAAATGAAGGGTCGTCAATTCCGCGCCCGAATCCTGAAGTAATTCGAGACTGAATCCCTTTGCTGCGATATGTCTAATTAACGACATTGCTAATTAATGGCATTGCAGTAAAGGGTGTTCCACAAAATGCCACTCAAGTTTCTTATCTTAGGTTTATCGACCTAGTCCTCTATACCAAAGCATTATTCATCGGGTCTTATCGAATAAAGATCGTTGATATGTTTTCCTTCGCTAAGATACCAAGTCATCGCTTCCTGTCGATTGTGAACCAATATCGTGATCGTGGTTATTGAACCATCATCAAAATAACAAAGTTCATATTCTAAATCGCTTGGATGATCAGGAATAGCGGCCATAGCTTCCCTCCCAAATATCAATCATTTTAAATACGTCAACCCAACTCATTTATAGGGCTCGTATCACGTCAAATGAGTAATAAAATCAAGTTACATCACTGCCATTCATTATTTTTAGTTTAATCATTTGCCTAAATAGCTAGATTAGCAAGTTTGGCTCTCAATTTATCTCAAAGTTTTTACGATCACTGTTTATTAAGGCTACTTTTATACGAGTTGGAATTAGCGTTATAAGAACTAGGCTAACCTTAAAGAGATGAGTTAATCGGTTTGTGGCTTTGTTGAATGTCGTGAGAGGGTAGAATGAGAAAGTGCCGGTGGTTAGTTTTAGTGATCTGTTTTCTATTTACTGGGTGCGGGACAAAGTTCGCCTATAACAATATAGGTTGGTTTGTCGTTAGCTATATAGAAGATTTTGTTTCCCTCTCAAATAGCCAAGAATCCGAGCTTGAAGAGCGATTAGATATATTACAGAAATGGCATAAAGAAACTCAGCTACCTCTGTATATCTCGCAATTAGAAGCGATTCAAAACGTAGATCGGTCGGATATGAATCCCGCTTTTATTGTGGGTCAAAGTGAAGAAACGAAAGAGCATATTCGCTCAATCGTCAATAAGTTCGCTCCAGATATTTACGCCTTGAGTATGCAGCTTAGCCCTGAGCAAGACAGAGAGTTTTTAAAGAACTTTCGTGAAAAGCAGCAAGACTATTATGAAGAAAGGTTGTCGTTGAATGATGTCGACTCGAGAGAGCGATACAGAACTAGAATAGAAGAGCGGGCAGAGCGGTGGTTAGGTTCGGTGTCTAAAGAACAAAAACAGATTATTCTGGCTTGGTCTCAAGAGTGGGTAAACACCAATAATAGCTGGCGACAATATCAAAACAACACCTATCAAGAGCTAACGACGCTGATGGCAAAGAAGAGCGACCTACATATTGCTCAGCCAATTATTATGAAGTTGCTTTTAAACAATGAAGCTTATTATCCTGATGAACTTGAGCAGCAGCTCAACCAAAATATGGAAACATCAGCCAAGTTTTTAGTAGATATCGCCGCGACCAGCAGTAACAAGCAGTGGGCGTATTTTATGAATGAGTTAGAAAGCCTCAAAGGAACGTTGAAGTCATTGCAAGAGTAAGGCGTCCCTTTTAAAGGCTAGCGGTTATTGTCGAGCTAGCCTTTCATCAAACTTTAAGGTGAATTTCGGAACCTAACCCCTGTTACTCATCAGTAGTTTTGGAATCGACCCTTTGGCTGTCTTCGATATTTTCTGCATCAATTGGAAGCTCGGTTGTTGAATACCGTGGTCACTCTGCAGCTCATCGATCATTAACAGCCACAACCTTGCTGTCATTTCAGAATCGGCTAATGCTCTGTGGAAAGTGCCGTCGTTATCTATGCGTTTGAATCGAACTAGGTCGCCCAACTTATGGGTCGGAGCATCTTGGATTAGCCGACGAGCAATCAACATCGAGCATGCAAACTGTCCGTTGTAATCACGTCCAATATCGTCTAATTCTGCGTCGAGAAAGCGTTTATCAAACGATGCATTATGCGCCACAAGCTGACTGTCTTGAATAAAGTCTGCAAACTCACCCATCACTTCACTGCAACTGGCCGCGGTGCTCAGCATTCGGTTAGTAATGCCGGTGTAGCTTTCAATGAAGCCACTCACACGAAACCCTGGATTCATGAGTTGTTGGAAGGTGTCGACGACTTCGCCGTTAACGAGTTTAACTGCACCGATCTCAATCGCTCGATCGCCCATATTGGGTGATAAGCCTGTGGTTTCGAAATCGAGAACGATAACGGAATCTGCGGAGTTTGAAGCCATCGTGTTTCCTAATTGCTGTTTGGTAGTATCGCTTTATATGGGGCGTTTGGTGTTGCTATGGGTAAATCAGTTATTTGCTAGTGCCGATAACAAGCTCAGTGTACCCTGTTGAATCGTCATGCTCTCTGTTGAAGGTCAAAGCATCGTAGCGGTGAACGATCAGTTCAGCCGTGGTTGCGATAATCGTCCCTTCAAGCAAATGCCCACCAATCACATTGCCATTTTCATCAGCAACGGATATATGAACATGCTGGTGGTTTGGGGTTAGCGTCGCCATAAGAGACACAATTTCGAACGGAGCTTGGACTAGCTTGGTGTTGTTCGCATTAGCCAAACGAATATTGAGTTGAGAGACACAACCGACACAAGACGCGATAGAGCCTGCAGAGATGCTGTGTGTGGTCACTAACCTTTGGATCTCAAGCTTTAGGTCTTGCCCGCGGGTTAACCTCGTTGCGATAGGAGTAATCATCTCAATACCTCTGTTTTATCTGTGTATCAAAGAACAAAACGAAGCCACATGGGGCTTCGTTTAAGTAATACGTTGGCTAACACGTTATCGCTGCTAGTTGAGCTTTGATAGTTACTTGCCTTCTTTCTCTTGCTGTTCTCTTTTCTTCTTAGGAACGAAGTTCAGCACTGAAATCGGCACTTCTTTGCGTGGTTCGAAACCTTCCACTACACGACGCTCAATCAGGTGACCAAGACGTTTTTCAATAATGCACAGGTTCTTGAAGTTATCTTTCGATAGGAAAGAGATTGCTTCGCCAGACGCATCAGCACGGCCAGTACGACCAATGCGGTGAACATAATCGTCTGCTGGGAAAGGCATGTCGTAGTTTACTACGCGGCTTAGGTTGTCGATATCGATACCACGAGCAGCAACACCCGTCGCGACTAAGTATTTTAGGCGACCTTTCTTAAAGTCAGCTAAGATCTTTTCACGAATCGCTTGGCTACGTCCACTGTGGAAAGCTTCAGCTTGAATACCACGTTTCTCAAGTTGAGCAACCAACTTAGCCGCGCCATGTTTGGTTTCAATAAAGATAAGCGCTTGATCCCAGTTACCTTCGGTAATCATGTGGCTCAGTAGTGCCGACTTACGGTCTTTATCTACGGTCACTAACCATTGCTCAATGTTCGCTTTAGACGCATCAGTCTTGGCAATCGAAATCTCTTCTGCTTCACTGATTGCACTTTTCGCTAGCGCACGCACTGGTGTTGAAAGCGTTGCTGAGAACAGCAGGTTTTGAATGTCTTGTGGCAGACGCGCGATGATCTTGTTGATGTCTTCAATGAAACCCATGTCTAACATGCGGTCAGCTTCATCTAGAACCAGTACTTCCACTTCATCAAAATGCACTGCGCGCTGACCGTACATGTCGATCAAACGACCTGGTGTTGCCACAAGAATGTCGACACCTTCAATCAAGCGGTCTTTCTGGTGTTGGTAAGATACGCCACCGTACATCGCTAGTGATGTTAGGTTTAGGAACTTCGCGTACTTAGTGATGTTCTGTTCAACCTGAACCGCTAGCTCACGCGTTGGCGTCAGGATAACTGCGCGGATACGTTTTTTACGCTGCGTTTCACCTTTACTTAGCATTTCTAAGATAGGGAGAACAAAGCTCGCAGTTTTACCTGTACCTGTTTGTGCTGCCGCAATAAGGTTCTTACCAGAAAGCACAATCGGAATTGCTTTTTCTTGAATAGAGGTTGGCTTTTCATAGCCTTGTTTTGCAACGGCTTTAACAATAGGTGAGCTTAATCCAAGCTTGGAAAATGGCATAAGTTTCTCGGTATGATTTGGCTAAATAGCGATGGAAAGGTTCAACAATCTTATACAAGGATAAGATTAATGGCGGCATTCTACCATGTTGCTTGTGTACTACTAGCAACATACACACTTTAGTTGGATAATACTGGCTCAATAAGACGACGATAAGACAGGGATGTATGGAAATTACGCCGAATGAACGCGATGCAGTGTATAAAACGATTTTTTCTCGCCGAGATGTTCGTGGTCAGTTTCTTCCTGATGAGATCCCTGAAGATGTGTTGATGCGTGTGTTAACCGCTGCGCACCATGCGCCTAGCGTTGGCTTTATGCAGCCTTGGGATTTTGTCGTTGTCCGTGATATCGAAACCAAGCAACAGATCAAAGCGGGTTTTAATCAGGCTCATGCCGAATCAGCGGAAATGTTCACCGATGAAAAGCAGACGATGTATAAGCGATTAAAGCTTGAAGGTATTGTTGAATCGCCTATCGGAATCTGTGTGACTTGCGACCGAAACCGAACCGGAAAAGTAGTTTTAGGCAGAACCATTAAACAAGAGATGGATCTGTACAGCACCGTGTGTGCGGTTCAAAACTTGTGGCTCGCGGCAAGAGCTGAAAACCTTGGGTTAGGTTGGGTGAGCATTCTCCATGATTCTGTCCTGCGAGACGCACTCGATATCCCGGAAAACATCGATATTGTGGCGTACCTGTGTATTGGCTACGTTGATCACTTCAAAGATAAACCAGAACTTGAAACCATGGGTTGGCTACCAAGAAGAGACGTCAATTCAGCGATTCATGAAGGTAAGTGGAATACAGAGCAAATAGCGAATCCGGTGGAGGATTAATCTCCCACTTATTTTTGCCACTGAATATGCACGATCATTGATTATTTTGTTTGCTAAAAGAGGTGTTTATAAATTAAGTTGGATCTTGATATTATTTATATCAACAGTTTCATAAAGCATATTCCAACTTGAACGAGTAAATAGACCTCCCATTTGGGTTACAGCTATTCTCGTTCCTCTAGACGCTTATTTCGGATATCCATTGAACGACGCTAACTTACGTAGACTTCAGCAGCTTATTGCAAAGTATGAATTAGGTGAAGAGTATCACCTAACGATCGATGATCTAGAACACTCGCTATCGACTTCTCGCAGAAACACTTCGATCATTCTTAAATGCTTATCAGAATATCGCTGGATTTGTTGGATTCCGTCCAAAGGAAGAGGGAAGCTTAGCCAGTTTAGAATTTTGGTCAGCTTTCCCGAAGCATTAGAACAAGTGTTAGCGCTTCAGTTAGAACAAGGGTGCTTTAACGTTATTCCCCGTCTTCTAGAAAGCTATGGTGATGCTGCAATAAAGGCACTGACGCTAGCGACTGAAAAACATAGTCTGTTCAATCAACAACATGACCATTTGCTGATCACTCAATATCCGTGGGTCGATAACCTTGAGCCAGCAAAAACATACCGAACCGCCGAACATCACATCTTAAGAAGTCTCTACAATACGTTACTCGTCCAAGATCATGAGGGAAATCCCCAAGCGAGCCTCGCGCACCATTGGAATATGGAAGGGCGCTTTCTGCATTTTTGGTTGAGACCGAATGTGTTATTCCATGACGGTGAAACTTTAACGGCTAAAGATGTTGCTCAATGTTTGTTGCAGCTAAAAAATATCGAAGGGCCAGTACAGTCTTTATTTGATCAGGTCAGTGATGTTCAAGTTGTGGGTGATAAACAACTGACTATTGAGCTAACACACGCAAACCCAATGTTTCTCTATGCATTGAGTAGTCCTCACGCGTCTATTTACCGCTGCAAGCGTACTTATTTTTCGAGCGGTCGCAGTGCCTATATTGGAACTGGTCCTTTCTCATTAGATGATTGGAGCGAAGAGCGCTTGGTTCTTAAACGTCACCGAGGTTACTTTGCTCAAAATGCCTTGTTAGAACAGATAACGCTCACCGACATAGAAGGTTTGAATGATCACACCCTGAGTTTTAATCAATCTGGTGTCGCTGAAGAAACCACTATCAATGCACTTTCGTATCTTGCGGTTAATCGTAGAGAAAACTCGGGCATAACCCCTGAAGAACTCGACAGGCTAGTATCGTTTATCAAGTCCAGCAGTAAAGAGTTTGATGCTGATATGGTGACGGATGATCTCTCTTTCTCGCCGAGTAAATTAACATGCAGCAACCCCATTCCAATTTTGACGGGCACTGTTGTGTTAACACGACCTAGAATGACGATTCCTTTACTTCAAGAGGAGGCTGACTGGCTGCAACAAACGATTGCAAAGACAGGTGTCATTATTGAAGTTGTTGAGCTTCCCAATATCAGTGACCCTAGCTCCATGAGTGAATCGGCAGACCTGTTATTCATTGAAGAAGTTATCGAACAGCCAGCCGATTATGGCCTTTATGATTGGCTGCTTGCTTCCTCTGGGCTCAGATTCATTTTCAACAATTCAGAGATGAAAGCACATTGCGAGAGAGTTAGAGCTGCTGTGAGTGGCGAGGACCCAATGAGCGAGTTGAAAGAGATTGAAGGTTCGCTTTATCAACAGAAGTTACTTTGTCCGTTATTTCATGGTAAAGAGAAGGTTTTTAACAGTGTTGAGGTTCATGGCGTAGAGATTAACCAAACCGGTTATAGTGACTTTTATAAGCTTTGGATAGCTTCGAGCGAGAAGTAAATAGTCCAATTTTAACCCCATTTCCCCATCTTTTAGTTTCTGTTCAAAATGAAAACATGCACGAATCGGCTATCACCCTTTCGTGTTTCTTTCTAATGCTAATCGCTATTATGGCTGGCTATGACTACCACAGTCATTTCCGGTCATCCCCCCAATGACAACTCCATTTATAATGTATTTCATTAGGATCTAATCGAATGAAACTTAAGCTTATTTCTATCGCACTTATAGCTGGTGGCCTTACGGCTTGTGGCGGAGGAGGCGGTGGTGGCAACACAAGTGCTCCTGCTCCTCAAACGAGAACCTTACAAGGTGTCGCCATTGACGGGTATATTTCCGGGGCGACCGCGTTTTTAGATATCAATTATAATGGCGTATTAGATGAAGGTGAGCCTAGCAGCATCACGGACCATGAGGGCAGCTATGAGCTATCTTTGACTGGCTCTAACTCAGACTGTATGGACTACGCTCCAATCGTAGTGAATGTGCCAGTAGGCGCTATTGATGCGGACAGCCCAAATTCACCGATTACTGAACCTTATCAGTTAATATTTCCGCCAGTCATGACGGTGAGTTCTGAGCAAGAAATTAAGTCGACTACGCCACTTACGACCGTGTTATGGAATCAGATCCAAGCCGACTTGTATAAAGGTGGTTTAAACAGTTGCTCTGCTTTGAAGCAAGCCGTGAACACCCAAAATAGCATTATCCAAAATGTGAAAGAGCATGACTTCCGAATTGCGAACCGATACAACATCGCAGTAGAGGACTTGTATGGTGATTTCGTTAAAGATCAAAACACTGAGCTCTACGAGTTAGCGCAGAAGATGATGCCTGCCATTAAAAAGTCCTATCAAGAGACCAAAGAGATTCAAAAAGAGAACCCGACAGCCCAGCAAGCTTATGTTGACTATTACTGGCAGCATTGGGACTACGCCAAGAAGAACGAAATTAATAAGTGGTATAAAGTTAAAACAGTGATGACTGCGGACAAGCTGATTGTGATTGAACATGAAGTTTCAGCCGACCTGCAGACAGAACTGGCGTTAAGTGAACATTTTGAGCGTAATGGTCAGAAGAAAAATGGCTTAGAGTATGACAAAGAAGCTTCGTTCTCATTGAGTAGTGATGGAACGGAATATTCATGTTCAGTGCAAGAGACCATCAAGCAGCAGGTTCTACCTAACTCATTGACTACGTTTGGTGTGATGAACCGTGGTTGGTCTAAACAATCTGATTGGGAAAGTTGTTCTCGTCAAGACGTTGGTGCGGGCTTTATGCAAACCTTGACGGCAGATCTTGTCGGTGACTACAAAGATCAGTTTACCCAAGTACAAGCGAAATTTAATTTTGAGAATAACGCGCCACATCCAGAGTGGGTTAATCTTGGTGATTCGTTAGATAGTGTTTCGCGCAGCGACTTTGATGCGCTCAACTATCTATCGGTAGATTTTAATGACAACAGTTCATATGGCTCTGACAGCTGGAACCGACATAAGTATGCGTACATTGAAAATACGCCGTTTGATTATACTCAAACGATAACGTCTAGATATTCTCATGGTAACTGGACTAAAGGTTATTATTACCAGAATGGGACAAGTCTATTTGAGTGTTCAGATGATGGTGTGACTTGGTCAAAAGAGACTTGTAAGTAACACTGACGAAGTCGTGACTAAATAATTTTAGATACCTTTATGCAATAAAAAAATCCAGTGTCGACAAGACACTGGATTTTTAGTTTTGGTTAATCGCGATCTAGCTTTGCTTTATCGAAAGCGCTTAAGCGATCTCAATCTTCTCAGCTTGGTTCTGCTCTACCATTGATAGTGCTAGCGCTTCTGCAGCCTTAATGCCGTCGATACCAGCAGACAGGATGCCGCCTGCGTAGCCTGCACCTTCACCAGCGGGGAAGAAGCCCTTAAGGTTGATGCTTTGGAAGTCTTTGCCACGTTTGATGCATACAGGAGAAGACGTACGAGTCTCAACACCGGTTAGTAGGCCGTCTGGCGTAGAGAAACCTTTGATCTTCTTCTCGAACGCTGGGATTGCTTCACGAATCGCTTCGATAGCAAAATCAGGCAGCGCTTTTGAAATATCAGTCAGGTGGATACCCGGCGTGAATGACGGTTGTACTTCACCGATTGCACTCGGATCGCGACCTTTCAAGAAGTCACCGATTTTCTGAGCTGGTGCATCGTAGTTTTCACCACCAAGAACATAAGCGCCGCTTTCTAGTTCACGCTGTAAACGAATACCCGCCAGTGCGTCACCTGGGTAATCACGCTCTGGGTCGATACCTACAACGATTGCGCTGTTTGCGTTACGTTCTGCACGAGAATATTGGCTCATGCCGTTTGTTACTACGCGGCCTTCTTCAGACGTCGCAGCTACTACAGTACCGCCTGGGCACATACAGAAGCTGTATACAGTGCGGCCATTCTTACAGTGGTGAACCAGTTTGTAGTCCGCAGCACCTAGGATTGGGTTGCCTGCGTTCTTACCGAATCGAGCTTCATCGATCATCGATTGCTTGTGTTCGATACGGAAACCAACAGAGAAAGGCTTCGCTTCCATGTAAACGCCACGATCGTACAGCATTTCAAACGTGTCACGAGCACTGTGGCCAACAGCCAATACCACGTGACGAGATTTAATCTCTTCACCGTTAGAAAGCGTTAAGCCAGTGATTTGGCCATCTTCCATATGAACGTCGTCAACACGAGTGCTGAAACGGATTTCACCGCCGAGTTCAATGATAGAAGCGCGCATCTTTTCGATCATGGTAACCAGTTTAAAGGTACCGATGTGCGGCTTACTTACGTATAGAATTTCTTCTGGTGCACCCGCAGCTACGAACTCTTCGATTACCTTACGGCCGTAGTGCTTTGGATCTTTAACTTGGCTGTATAGCTTACCGTCAGAGAAGGTACCTGCGCCGCCTTCACCAAACTGCACGTTTGATTCAGTATTCAGTGTGCGCTTACGCCAGAAACCAAAGGTATCTTTTGTACGTTCACGAACTTCTTTACCACGCTCAACGATGATTGGGTTGAAACCCATTTGAGCAAGCACTAGGCCAGCGAATAGACCACAAGGGCCAAAGCCGATAACCACAGGGCGCTCAGTTTGGTTCTCAACCGCTTTAGCAACAAACTTGTACTCCATATCAGGAGTCACTTTTACGTGCGGGTCGCTAATGAATTGTTCTAACAACTCAGCTTCGTTTTCAACGAGAACGTCAAGCGTGTAGATAAGTAAGATCTTTGATTTCTTACGAGCATCGTAGCCACGTTTAAAGATATTAAAAGAGAGTACCTGATCAGAGTTAATACCAAGTTTCGCTTCAATAGCGTCTTGAATCGCAGACTCTTCATGGTCTAGTGGGAGTTTAATTTCGGTTAAACGTATCATTTCGATGTCTCGTTTTTATAGGTGTCTTAGCTTGATCGTTTCTTAATACAGAGTTTGATGAAAACGCTGATGCTCAAAGAAGCGATAAGCTCACAATGGCGCGCATTTTACGAGAAATTGATTTATCTGTCATACTAATTTGGAAACATGGAGCAAATAGACACGATATTAGAGCCGTATGATGTTGAATTTTGCTTTGGGATGAGTATTATCCCCATTCTTCAATTTTGACTAACTTATAGAGCAGAGCATCATGGCATTTGTCGTAGGCGATAATTGTATTCAATGTAAATACACAGACTGTGTGGCAGTGTGCCCCGCAGATGCGTTCCATGAAGGCCCAAATTTCATGGTAATCAACCCAATCGAATGTATTGATTGTGGCTTGTGTGTACCTGAATGTGATGCTCAAGCAATCTTCCAAGAAGATGAGTTGCCAGAAGATCAAAAGATCTTTATCGAAGTGAACGCAGAACTTGCTGAGATTTGGCCTGTACAAACGGAAGTAAAAGCACCAATGGATGACGCTGAAAAGTGGAATGGTGTGTCTGATAAGTTGGCAATGCTAGAAAAGTAATTCTGTTACTTGAAATAAACCGTCCTCAAAAAAGATCCCCAACTCAGTCGTCCCTCCTTCTTGAGGATGACGGCTGAAGTAAACTTTGCCTCGGTTCTCTTTTTTTACGTCATTCCCTACTGTGAGGGACGAGCAAGATAGGGAATCTTGCTCTTTATATCCGCTAGTTCTGGTTAGCTGTTTCTCTCGAATCGATTAGCTATGCTGACGACGCATGTTGTCGAGAATGATGCCAGTCGCCATTGCCACGTTCAAAGACTCCGCGCCACCGAATGCTGGAATCGTAATCTTATCAGTCACGTATTTAGCCGCGTGTTCACGGATACCGTGAGACTCGCTGCCCATCAACAAAATACCGTTGGCAGTAAACTCAGTCTTATGAACACTTTCGCCTTCTAAAAATGCGCCGTAAACCGGTAGGTTCGCTTGCTCTAAGTAAGCGGGTAAGTCAGTTTGGCTTACGTGTACTCGGCCAAAGCTGCCCATAGTCGCGCTGATCGTTTTAGGGTTGTATGGGTCTGCGCAATCGCTGCTCGCAACGATATGCTTGATGCCATACCAGTCTGCTACACGAATAATCGTACCTAGGTTGCCAGGGTCTGAAACGCCATCAAGCGCAATCATCAGTCCAGTTGCTTCTGGTAGCTCAAACGTTGGGATCTCAACAACCGCAATCGCGGCATTGTTACTGACCAAAGTGCTCGCTTTGGTTAGATCATCCAGCGAGGCTTCAACACAATCAAACTCAATCAGTGAAGCATGATTTTCAGATAAGAAATCAGCGGTAGCGAAGACGTTCTTCACCACTAAGTCACTATTGAACAGCTCAAGAACGTTCTTTTCACCTTGAACTAGAAACAGGCCGTGGGCTTTACGTTGTTTCTTTTGGCCTAAAGCACGAAGGAGTTTTAATTGGTTTTTTGAAATCATGTTTTTATCCTAGATATAAGCCCGCGCATTATAGAGCAAAGGTTAGCGAACCAAAAGCGTGATGACTCAATGCGATCCACATAAAAAGCGAAAGTAACTCACTTAAAAAAGAAAAGCGCACTAAATAGCGCGCTCTTATGGGATTTACTTACCTAAGTTAAGCTGAACTGACAGCCTAATACGGAGCCGGGTAGCGCTTAAAGACTGTGTTGATATCAGTTAGGATCTCTTCTGATAACGGTTTACTGAAAGCGGCTACGTTCTCTTTTAGCTGCTCCATCGTAGTTGCACCAATGATAGTGGAAGTCACCCCATCCACTTGATTACACCAAGCCAATGCCAGTTGGCTCGGAGTGAACCCATGAGCATTCGCCACTTCAACATAGCCTTTAACCGCTTCATTGGCAGATTCAGTATCACGAAAAATGCCTTTACGTTGCATGTAAGTCCAACGGCTGCCTTCCGGTCTTGCGCCATCGATGTACTTTCCACTCAACATGCCAGCAGCTAAAGGTGACCATGGCAGGTAAGCGACATCTTCATGCACACAGTTCTCAATCAGATATGGCCAGTCTTTTGCGTGCAGTAGGCTAAATTCATTTTGAATCGAAACCATACGTGGCAAATTGTGTTTCTCGCTCAGCTTGAGGTATGTGTTAATGCCCCAAGTAGAATCATCTGAAAGCCCGACATGGCGAATTTTACCCGCCTTAATGCAGCTAGCCAGTGCTTGTAGGATTTCCAACATCTCAGCTTCATGCTGCTTTCGGTCAATATCACTGAATCGAATGTGATTTGGGAAATGCTTACCAAAGTGAGGCGTTGTGCGATTTGGCCAATGAAGTTGGTAAAGGTCGATATAGTCTGTTTGTAGGCGTTTTAATGATGCGTCAACGGCTGCGATCACAGCTTCACCGGTTATCGGCCCACCATCTCGAACCCAAGGAAGCCCAGGCCCGGCAATTTTGCTCGCAATGATGAACTCTTGTCGACGCTGTGGGTTACGCGATAACCAGTTACCAATGATCGCTTCTGTTTTTCCGTAGGTATCTGGAGAAGGTGGAACCGCGTACATCTCTGCAGTATCGATAAAGTTAATGCCTTGGCTTAATGCGTATTCGATCTGTTGGTCGGCTTGCTGTTGCGTATTTTGTAGCCCCCAAGTCATGCTGCCAAGACAGATACGGGAAACGGGAATTTGACTACTTCCTAGCTTTGAATATTCCATTGAATTCGGGGTTCCTGTGGTTAGGTTCTCTGGTACTCGCATTATAGTTTTGAAAAGAGGGCGAGTGAGGAATGAAAACGAATATGAATTATTAGCACAAAATGACACGACAAGGTATGGCATCGGGGAGTTTAGTGAGTCATTTCTCAGCGCTGCAAGCTAGTGTGTGCAATGCGTGAAAATACATTCGCGAGAAACTATGAGCCAAACGGTGAGCGAAAATTGAAGAACAACAAGCAATGAGTGAAGGTTTAATGTTCAGCTTTTTGGGAGTGGGGGAGAGGAGAACAGATCAAAAATAAAAAAAGCTCTACAGGATAGAGCGTAGAGCTTTTTTATAGGGGTCTTAATAGTGCTAGATATTCATTGAGTTACGAGGTCGCGTTTGTGTCTAATCCACCCTGGATCTGCGCCTGTCTTAGAGCTTCCTGCCTTTGAACTTCTTTCTCAGTTAATACTGGTTGAAGCGTTTCCTCAGAGGCTTGAGGAGAGAAAATGAAATATTTATTAATCGTCATAACTGTGTCTCCGTGTAACGTATGACAGATTCTGCATCAAGGATAAATTGTGATCATCATCCACTTTGTACTTTTTTTAGGCTGAGAGCGGAGGGCGTAGAATGCGTACAAAGCGATCTCTTATCATCCGTATGCAATGTTGAACTGACGAAACCCTCTGTTTTCAAGTATAGGAAGCGCATCTAATTTCGCACAATAATGATTTAGAGCAATTACATAGATGGTCAGGGGCGTAAGATGAAAAACCTCGCTACTGACTCTGTGTTCGTATTTATTTAACGATGCATCGTATATCGAAAAAATATAAGTCAGTAAATCAATTACTTAATCCATGGTGAGATGAATTATGGAAAAGCTTGTAGAACGTTTTCTGAATTACGTTACTTTTGATACCAAATCCGATCCTTCTAATCAGCAATGCCCAAGTTCACCGGGTCAAATTACCTTTGCTGAAGCCTTAAAGTTAGAATTGGTGGCATTAGACTTAGCTGATGTGTCTTTAGATGACAATGGATACTTGATGGCGAAACTGCCGTCGAATGTCGATTATCCAGTGCCGGCGATTGGCTTTGTGGCACACATGGATACCGCTCCTGACGCATCAGGTGCCAACGTGAAACCGCAAGTGATTAAAGATTACCGAGGTGGAACGATTGAATTAGGTGAAAGTGGCGAGAGTTTGAGCCCAAGCCAATACCCAGACCTTGATTCTTTACATGGTCACGACCTGATTACGACTGACGGCACAACTCTGCTTGGTGCCGACAACAAAGCGGGCATCGCTGAAATCATCAGTGCAATTGCTTACCTGAAAGCGAATCCAGACATCAAACACGGCGACATCTGCATTGGTTTCACGCCGGATGAAGAGATTGGTCGCGGTGCGAACCTGTTTGACGTTGAAAAATTTGGCGCTGAGTGGGCGTACACCATCGATGGTGGTCCAGTAGGGGAGTTGGAATTTGAGAACTTCAATGCCACGAGCGCTGATGTTATCTGTCATGGCGTGAACGTTCACCCGGGCACCGCAAAAGGTAAAATGGTGAACTCGATGAACATTGCAGCGCAATTCCAATTGATGATGCCAGCACAAGAAACACCAGAGTGCACAGAAGGTTATGAAGGTTTTTACCACCTGAAGTCGGCGGAAATGGGTGTGGCTCGCTCTGAACTGGGATACATCATCCGTGATTTTGAACGTGAGGGTGTAGAAGCGCGTAAGGTATTCATGCAGCAGAAAGTGGACGAGCTGAATGAGCGCCTTGAGAAAGGCCGTGTTGAGTTGGTGCTAACCGATAGCTACTTCAACATGAAAGAGATGGTTGAACCGCATCGACATATTATTGAATTAGCGAAGCTGGCGATGATTGAGTGCGATGTTGAGCCAATGATCAAGCCGATCCGAGGTGGTACAGACGGTGCTCGCTTATCTTTCATGGGGCTACCATGTCCGAATATCTTTACTGGCGGTTACAACTTCCACGGTATTCATGAGTTCATTACCATTCAAGGCATGGAGCAAGCGGTAAAAGTGATTGTCGAATTGTCTCAACGTACAGCGACGCATTACCAAAAATAGAACATCAGAGCGGTATATCTCTTTGTATTTTTGAGAGTATTCAATAATACTCTCTTTAAGCATAAGGGAGTACGCGATGAAAAAGTTAGTTTTACTTTGCACCCACTTAGCCGTGGGTGCTTTTGGTTTTGGGCTGGGTGTTTACGCATTACCTATCTTGATTGAGCCTGATTCTCCTTCCTCAAGTTCTGTTGAAGCGATCAGTGAGCAGGCTATCTACACGGGTGAGTTCACTAAAGATCGACAAGATAGTGACTTCTTGCACTGGGGAGAAGGCATAGTTTCAGTGTCTGAAAGTGCGATAGCTTTTGAAGGTGAATTGGCGCCGGGGCCTGATTACAAGGTTTACCTCTCACCTAAGTTCATTGAAACCGAGCAAGCTTTCAATGACAGCAAGAATGAGTTACTGAGAGTCGGAGATGTGAAAACATTCGACCGATTTATGGTTGAGCTTCCCGAAGGTACTGATCTTAATCGATTTAATACCGTTGTGATTTGGTGTGAAACTTTTGGCCAATTTATTACTTCTGCCAAGATAAAATGATAGCCTTAGCTAGGCTAATACCAGAATGTATACGAGCGCTCAGGAGTTGAGCGCTTTTTCATAGAAAGGATATTAGCGGCTTTCTTGTAAAGCTAACCGTTGTAAAGCTAACTGTTGTAATGCTAAGGATTAAGTAATGGAAAAAGTGTGGCAAGTAATTGATTTTCTACTCGCTCATAAGTTTATTTTTAGTGCGTTGATTATCACTATTATTTTAATCATTCGCCGAATCACCTTATCTCAAATCAGAGGTGATGTTGCTTTCCTTAGCGAAGACCAACGTAACTGGATGTCACGAACCAAAAACGGCACATTCGCGATTATTGTTGTGACGTTATTTGTGCTGTGGAAATCCGAAATCAGCGAGTTTGCGCTATCTGTCACGGCCATTGCTGTTGCTATAGTCGTCGCGTCTAAAGAGATCATTTTGTGTTTCACCGGTTCTATTCAACGTGCGAGTTCTCGTTCATTTAGAATCGGCGACTGGATCGAAGTGGGTAAAATCAGCGGTGAGGTGATTGAGCACAATTTGATGGCGACTGTGATTCAAGAAATCGATTTGTATCATGGGCAATATCACTTCACTGGCAAGACAGCCACGCTGCCTAATAGCATGTTCTTCACTTATCCGGTAAAGAACCTCAACTTCATGAAGCGTTATGTTTATCATAACTTTTTTGTGACGGTGAAAGACTTTGTAAACCTATATCCTATGGTACCGGGTCTTATTGTGAAAATTGAAGAGCATTGCGAAGAGTTTATCGATGTTGCCCGCCGTTACAACGGTGTGATCGAAAAGCACGCTGGCGTTGACCTTCCGGGTTCTGAGCCTCACATCCATATCACAAGCAGTTCGACAGGTGAGCAAGAAGTGCACTTTATGATCTTCTGTCCGACCGAAAAAGCGATTCATTTAGAGCAAGATATTCGTAAAGACTTTATGGAAGCGTACGCGGAAGCATTCCCAACGAACGCTTAGTTTGCTCATGAGTTTATAGTGACCAAGCTATAGCCTCTAAATTATAGCTTCCAAACTATAAGTCCAAATAACAGAAAGCCGAGAGCGATAATATCGACTCTCGGCTTTTTTGTTCTTGCTATCTGTTAGCTTAATCTAGGTCAGCGAGTGGTAACCAATCCACTTGTACACCAGCTTGCTCAAACATATCTTGGCTAACTTTAATCTTGTCGCCCCAGCGAGAAAGGAAATCTTCACTTTGCTCTGGGCAATGTACTGCTGAAATACCTGTTTGGATGATTTTTGCTGCACAGTTTGGACAAGGGAAATGCGTCACCCAGATTTCACAGCTGTCCAAATCACGCTTAGCGAATAAAATCGCATTCTCTTCAGCGTGAAGCGTCTTGAGGTACTTCATCTCTCTGTCATCAGTATCCGCACTATCAGACACGCCATGTGGGTAGCCATTAAAACCAACAGAAACAATGCGGTTGTGCTTAGTGATTACGGCGCCGACTTGAGTTGAAGGATCTTTACTCCAAGAACCGACCAATTCCGCCATTTGATAGAAACGTTTAGCCCATTTTGAAATCATGAGAATTCCTTAACAATTAAATGTGAATGCTTATCTGTCTGACAATACATTATGTTAGACAATATCCATAGAGAACAAAAGCTGAGAGATTGATTTACTTAGGAATTGTAGCGTGTTTGTAATCACTTTATAAGCACTTGGTTTCAATTAACATATTGATACACTTTGGCCAGTTATAATTGATATTCCTCGGACAATGGTAACAGAGGTGTTACGTAAATTTTATGCTGTTCAAATACTAATAAGTGACGGTATAACCATGCGTAAAAAGTTGATCCTTACTGCTCTTGCAAGCTCTCTTATTCTTGCTGGGTGTGGGCAAGATGCTCAAAATGCCAAGCAAGCACCTTTACCTCTCGTAGCTGTACAGGATGTTAGCGTTGTTTCTCACCAGCAAAGTAAGTCGTATATCGGTCGTATAGAAGCCGTTGAAGACACGGCTATTACAGCGCAGGTTTCTGGCTACCTACAAAGCCGTCATTTCAATGAAGGCCAAATGGTTGAAAAGGGTCAATTGCTTTACTCGATTGAACCTTCTTCGTTTGAAGCCGAAGTAGCAAGCGCAAAAGCGTCTGTTGCTCAAGCGAACGCGAACCTTAAAAAAGCTGAGCTTGATTTTAATCGTGGTAAAAATCTACTTCCTAAAGGCAGTATCTCTCAATCTGAATTCGATGCATTAACCGCAAACTTGTTAGGTTCTCAAGCACAGCTTGAAGCAAGCCAAGCACAGCTAAATGCTGCGAATGTTCAGCTTTCTCATACCAAAATCATCGCGCCTTTCTCTGGCCGTATTAGCGATACCAAAGTGAGCACGGGTGATCTGGTTTCACCGTCTTCAGGTGTGCTGACGACTTTGGTTAGCCTAGACCCAATCCACGCATCGTTCAGCATCAGTGAGCGTGAGCGTATTGAGCTGGGTATGGACCGCATCGAAGGCGACGGCAGCAGCGACTCTGCAGGTGTTGAAGTTCAAATCATGCTTGAGAATGGTGAAGCGTTCGAACATCTAGGTCAGCTTGACTTCTTGGGCAACCGTATCAACCTCAATACTGGTACGATCGCGATGCGTGCGATTGCAGACAACCCGAATCAGCAACTACTTCCAGGCCAACACGTTCGCGTTGATCTACGTGAAAAACAACCTATTGATGTTGTGACTATTCCTCGTCGCGCAGTGCAGACCGACCTCGAAGGTGACTTCGTGATGGTATTAGTTGAAGGCGAAGCCGAACCCGTTGCTGAGCGCAGAAACATCGAGATGGGTCGCCAGATTGAAGGTGGCGTGATTGTTCATTCTGGATTAGAGAAAAACGACGCGGTCATCACTCAAGGCCTACAGCGTGTACGTAATGGTATGTCTGTTCGTATTCAAGCTTCTGCTGAACAAGCTGAGTAAGGGGACTATTTATGTTAAGTCGTTTCTTTATTCAAAGGCCTAAGTTCGCCCTTGTTATATCCATAATTTTAACGCTGGCGGGTGCGATTTCTCTCGCTATCTTGCCAGTGGCTGAATATCCAAAAATTAGTCCACCGTCGGTTAGTGTTTCGGCATTCTACACGGGCGCAAGTGCTGAAGTGGTGGAACAGGCGATAGCCGACCCCATAGAAACGTCGGTTAACGGCGTAGAAGATATGATCTACATGTCTTCTAAAAGTGCTAACGATGGTTCATACAACCTTAACGTGACCTTTGATGTTGGTACTGATCCAGATATGGCTCAGGTCAACGTTCAGAACCGAGTTGCTCAGATCGAATCGAAGCTTCCACAAGAAGTTCGAATGGTGGGTGTCACCGTTAAGAAGCGTTCTCCGGATCTGTTGATGGTATTGAACTTCTACTCGCCAAACGGTGAGTACAACGACCAATTCCTGATCAACTACGTGAACTTGAACATTAAAGATCAGCTGGCTCGTGTGAAGGGCATCAGTGAAGTTAACGTATTGGGTGGTGGTGAATACGCGATGCGTGTTTGGTTAGATCCTGAGAAAATGGCTAACCTCAATATAACCACCTCTGACGTGAATCGCGCCTTGGCTGAACAGAACGTTCAGGTAGCGGCTGGCCGTATTGGTGCAGCACCTTACGACAACGCACAAGAAGTGCAGTTCAACTTGGTAACCAAAGGCCGACTAGAAACGGCTGATGAGTTTGAAAATGTTGTGCTTCGCGCTAGCCAAGATGGTTCAACGGTTTACTTAAAAGACATCGCACGTGTTGAGCTTGGTAAAAAGTTCTACGACGGCAATGGTAAATATCGTGGTCAAGACGCTTCAATCGTAACGCTGTCACTTCAATCAGACGCTAACGCGCTAGAAAGTGGTAAAGCGGTAATGGCGATGCTGGACAATCTAAGCAAAAACTTCCCTGAAGGCGTTGCTTATGAGGCGAGCTATGACACTACAGTATTCGTTGCTGAGTCTATCAAAGGGGTAGTAAAGACCCTAATCGAAGCTATCTTGCTGGTTATTGCGGTAACGTACTTGTTCTTGGGTAGTGCGCGTGCGACCTTGATTCCTGTAGTTGCGATTCCGGTATCTTTGATTGGTACGTTTGCCATCATGCAGATGACGGGTTTCACCATCAACACGGTAACCCTGTTTGGTTTGATACTAGCGATTGGTATCGTAGTAGATGATGCGATCTTGGTTATCGAGAACGTTGATACCACGATGGCTAAAGACCCAACCATTTCGCCGCGTAAAGCAACGCTCATCGCGATGAAAGAAGTAACGGGTCCGATCATTACTTCTACATTGGTTCTGTTAGCAGTATTCATTCCAGTAGCGATGCTGCCAGGTATCACCGGCATCATGTATCGTCAGTTCGCTCTGACTATCTGTATTGCGGTTGTTATCTCTTCTATTAACGCACTAACGCTATCACCAGCATTGTGTTCATTGGTTCTTAAACAGGGCGGTGGTAACACAGCACGTTGGTACCAAGCGTTTAACCGTGGTCTTGAATCCGTAACCAACAAATACGGTCAAATTGCAGGCTTCCTTGTGAAAAAGGGTGTTCTACTGTTTACCTTCTTTGTTGTGGCACTAGCGGCGGTAACTTACTTCGCGAAAACTACGTCTACGGCATTTGTACCTCAAGAAGATAAAGGCATCTTGCTGGTTAACGTGCAGCTTCCTGACGCGGCATCACTGTCTCGTACAGAAGATGTGACTGAGCAATTGCTAGAGATGGTTGAGCAAGAGCCGGGTGTTGATGGCGTAACACTGGTTAATGGCTATGCATTCATGACGGGCGCTTCTGCTTCGAATGGTGCGTCGCTATTTATCAAACTGCATGATTGGGATATGCGTAACGCACTGGATGGTCAACATTCAGCGCAAGCTATCTCACAACGTATTAACGGTCGAGCAGCAACAGAACTGCCTCAAGCGATTGTATTTGCAATGGGACCTCCAGCAGTACCGGGTATGGGTGCAGCGTCTGGTTTTGAGTTCGTTCTTGAAGATACATTAGGTCGTAGCCGCACTGATCTCGCGATGGTTATGAATGACGTGATTGCTGAGGCCGCAAAACAGCCTGAGATTTCACATACATTCAGTACCTTCCGTGCCAATGTACCGCACTACTATGTCGACATTGACCGTGAGAAAGCGCAGCAACTTGGTATTCCGTTGTCGGAAATCTTCCAAACACTACAAGGTAACCTAGGTTCTCTGTACGTGAATGATTTCACCATGTTTGGTAAGAACTTCCGCGTAACCATGCAAGCTGACAGTGAACACCGTAGCAGCATGGATGACCTACAACGATTCCACGTTCGTTCGTCTAATGGCGAGATGATCCCGTTAAGCACATTGGTGACTTACGACCAGATCTTTGAACCAGATGTAGCATGGCGTTACAACATGTACCGCAGTGCCGTGATTCAAGGTCAACCTGCAGAAGGTTACTCAAGTGGTGATGCGATTGCGGCAATGGAACGCGTAGCTGCAGAAGTATTGCCTCAGGGTTATCAGTACGAATGGACAGGTATGGCTTACCAAGAAGTACTAGCAGGTAACCAAGCGATCTTTGCTTTCGCATTGGCTCTGATCTTCATCTACCTGTTTATGGTGGCTCAATACGAGAGTTGGACAATACCGATTGCGATTATCCTCGTGGTACCTGTCGCAACCTTAGGCTCCTTCTTAGCATTGAATCTGACGGGCACACCGTTGAACCTTTATGCACAGATTGGTTTGGTTCTCTTGATAGCCTTGGCCGCGAAGAACGCAATCTTGATTGTGGAATTCGCGAAAGTTGAGCGTGAAGAGAAAGATGCACCGATTGAAGATGCGGCGGTGAAGGGCGGTACGCTACGTTTCCGTGCTGTGAACATGACGTCTTGGTCGTTCATCTTAGGTATCTTCCCGCTTATCTTCGCTGCGGGCGCAGGTCACGTGAGTCAGAACTCTCTGGGTATTTCACTGATCGGCGGTCTGCTATGTGTATTACTGGCGGGTACGTTCCTAATCCCTGGCTTCTACGCATTCGTGCAACGTAAGCGTGAGAAAGCACACGGTGGTAATACCAAGCTGGTTCCGCTTGATGACGAATAGGGGATTGAGTGTCTTGTAAGATTCGTCTCTTGCAAGACCAACCCTTGGGGAATTAAATCCTTGTAATAACTAAGGCTTAGCATCGCGCTAAGCCTTTTTTATTCCACTTATGAATAAAAACGCCTTTTATATAAACAAATGTTTGTTATGTGATAGAGCTAACACTCTAATTTGGGTTTTGTAATAAAATGATGTTTTATTGGTAAGTGTATGTTTAATATGATTTTAACAAGGTTCAGCTAACGGGTGTATGCTCGAAAACATTTGCACAATAGTGTGAAGTGTTTCAAAATTACGAAGTTATATTGAAATTTTTTGTGCATTGAGGTTCTTATGAAGGTCATTGATTTATTTAAACACCGAGGCGATAGCATGTCTTCGCAACACTCAGAGTTTATGCAATGGATGTCTCCAGCTCTTAGAGATTACTGGGGCGACTTTCTTAATCGTACGCAAAATAGCCATTTCTTTGCGTGGGTTCGTGATCATCACAAACCTGCTGTCAATGAAGATGCACCAGAGATGCCGGTGGAACAGCCGATCGTACTTAAGCCAGAAGCACAACTTGTGTTTGATGAGCTTAATCAACAGATCGGTGAAGTCATCCATACTGGCGACTGGATCAATGTAAGTCAAGACCGTATTAACCAGTTCGGCCTTGTTACTGAAGATATGCAGTGGATCCACACTGAGCCTGAAAAAGCGGAAACAGACTCTCCGTTCAAAACAACCATCGCACATGGTTTTTTAACTTTATCTTTGCTTCCTCGATTGACTGACAGTGTTGACCCCGACAAGTCTCAATTCCCAACAGCGAAGATGGTAGTAAACATTGGTCTTAACCAAGTACGTTTCCCATACCCTGTTAAATCGGGCAGTAACGTTCGTGCTAAAAGTACGTTAACAAAAGTAACGCCAATTAAGAAAGGCCTAGAGATTGAACGTGAAATTCGCGTAGAAATCGAAGGTATTCGTCGTCCTGGCGCTGTGATCGTTTCCGTGATTCAACTTCACTTCTAAACGAACTATATAGATTCCAAAAAAAGAGAGAGCTTAATGCTCTCTCTTTTTTTTCATAAGATAAAACTCACTCACTTATTTAATGCGAGTGTAGCCGTACTCTTCGATAAGGTCTTGCCCTTGCTTTGACTTCACGAACTTGATGAAGTCTTTGCTCTCTTCAGAAACTGAGTCTGTCTTGTGCAATAACAAGAATGGGCGAGCTAATTCGTAGCTGTGGTTAGCAATGTTCTTAGATGTTGGCTCAATGCCTTCAAATGTAATCGCTTTAATCGAACGGTCGATCGAACCAACAGAGATAAAACCAATCGCGTGCGGGTTATGGTTAACAATCGTTTTAACCATGCTGTTGCTGTTTACAACCAAGTTATTTGGGTTGATGTCAGACACTAGACGGTCATTAATGATCTTTGTTAAACCAAGCAAGCTTTCGAAGCTATAGCGTGAACCAGAAGACGCTTCGCGAGTGACAACTGCGATAGGCTGATCTGCGCCGCCCACTGCTTTCCAGTTCGTGATTTTGCCTTTGTAGATATCGAATAGCTGTTCACGAGTAAGGTTGCTTACAGCGTTTGAGCGGTTAGTTACGACAGCTAGGCCGTCAAAGGCAATTGGAAACACCTTCAACTTCTCGTCTTGTTCGCGGTCGGTTAAATAACGCGAGCTCATACCGATATCAGAGACACCTTTATTAACCATGGTAATACCTGCTGTAGAACCAATGCCCTGAACCGCAATATAGTTATCAGGGTGAGTCTTGTTGTACTCCTCAGCTAATACATCCATCACTCGTGATACTGAAGTGGAGCCCGAAATAGTGGTTTCTTGTGCCAAAGCAGCATGAGAAGACAGGGCTAAGGATAAAAGAGAGGCAATCGCGACTCGTAACATAAACAACTCCTAGTTAATAACATTTGTCGCATATGATAGGTTGGTTATATGACACTTTTGTGAAATTCCATACGCTCGATGTATAGCTGTTCACTTGATGAGTCGTAGCTTTCTGAGTTTACGAAAGCAAGATTCGTTTCTGGGAGCAGGACGGGTATTTTGATTGCGCTTGTTCGCTAAAATGTTTGTTGAGTCCTAAGCTAAGTAGAGGAATTCACTACTTAGAAGTTTCTATGAAGTTACAAGGGGTGTTATGTCCGTCATTCATATCGAACTGAATCGTCTTTTAATTGGGGCTGAGAGGCTCTGTACATCTCGAAATCGCAGTTTACCTGTCGAGCTAGGTAAATCCCTATATGAAGAGTGTGAGGGTGGTGTGCTGTTTTCTCAGGCGCATTATCTACTCGACTCATCTCACAGTGACTATACAAACGAGATCGCCTGCGTGACTTTTGATGAGTCGTTATCTTGTTGGTTAGTGATGGTGCCGCTTGAAGGGGATGTCGAAACCGACTCTGTGAATTGGGGGCCTTATCCGTACCTGCCTAAATCAAAGGATCTTGATGCTATCTTGGTTGAGATAGAAAAAGACCCTAAATCGTACTTCTGGTCATAGTCACTCTGGCTTCCCGTTTGCTGGTGGCCTGTTCCTGAAGATAATTAGCTTAAACTCAAAACTCAACCACTGAATCCCAAAACCAAATGACCTCACCTCAAATCCAAGTGGCTTAATATTGAAGCCACTTGGTTTACACCAGTTCACAGCTAAGACGTTTACGTCAATCTATTGCTTTGTTTGTTTAAACTTGCGGCTTTACGCTTTGCAGTTGTGCTTGTGCCACTAGCGATCGGAAGTCTTTTGGGGTTTTGCCGTGATATGTTTTAAAGGCCGTGCTGAAGTGAGCGGCACTTTTAAAACCGGACTCATACGCGATTTGAGTGATCGACTTATCCGATGTTCTTAGCTGAGTGGCTGCATGAGCAATACGTTTTATCTTTAATAGGTTTGAGAACGATAGATCTTCAGCGGATAAGCGACGTTTAAGCGTAGCCGGTGACATTCCCATGTAACTGGCGAGCGTATCCAAAGAGATATTGTTTTCAATGTTTTGCTCGATGTAATGAATGACTCTTTGGGTCACGGTTAACCTTGAAGCTCGAGCAATAATAGCCAATAGAGCAGGGTACTGTTCCACCATCAAAGACAGCAAACTTAAGCCTAATTGAGTGAGTGCGTAGTCATTCTGAGAAGAAGAGTTGGCGAGTGACATGATGAGATCTTTCAACTGACAGAGCTCAGTATCCGTTTGATTGAACTTAATGTACTTGTCTGGGATTCGAGTGGATTCTAAATCGCTGAACTGATTAATGAACTTCTGAAAGATAGCCAAATCAAAATCTAAGCAGGTTGCGCTGAATTCGCCATTTTCAGTGTTAACCGTGATGTCTTTAATCTGACCAGAATTGTAAAGGGTGAAATCTCCGGCTTGCAACGAGGCTTGGGTACCATTGGGTAACACAAAAGAAATGCTGCCTTTCGATACCATAAAGATACCGTTTTTAGAGGCAGGATAACGTTCTCGTCTCCTGGGAATGAAGTTTCTGAACTGAGTAACTGTGATTGATGACATAGTGAGCTTCTTTGACGTTGTAAATTGATTGCTTATTGATTGTTTTTTTTAAGTATTGTTTAAGCATGAGACATTTACAAAAAAGGCGCTAATAATTAGCGCCTTTAGAAGTGAACCTTTGAAGCTTTTGACCTTGAAAGCTTTGACCTTGAAAGCCGTAACCTTGAAAGCTGTAGCTGTTTAAGCCTTTAAGCTTCGGTTTCGTTTGTCGTTTCAGGCTCGCTAGGCAAGTCCGCAAATACTTGAGTAGGTTTTGCTACTAAGTTACGGTTTTCCTGATTAACTTCTGAGAGAACTACTTCTAAAACGTCTCCCAGTTTGTATACCATTTCTTTATCGATAGATACAGTACCCATATCACCGTTGCACTCTATTCTTTCTTTATTATCAAGAATGAGAGATCCAGGGATAAATGCAGCCGCACCATTTTCAAGTAAACGTACACGCATACCTGCACGGTTAATATCGAAAATCTCAGCTTGGAAACGAGTTTCTTCTGCTGGAGCATTGGCTAGAGTGCGAGCATACAACCAATCGCCAACATTACGCTCAGCCATGCCGTGGTGACGGCGGTGCAGAGCAAGTTCATCACCAATGGTTTCATCTGGTGTTTGAATTGGCGCTTTACCTAAGATGTGTGCTTTCAGCATACGGTGGTTAATCATGTCGCCATATTTACGAATTGGAGAAGTCCAAGTTGCGTAAATATCTAAACCCATCGCGTAGTGCGGTGCAGGCTCATTGCTGATCTCGCTGTACGCTTGGAATTTACGAATACGGTTGTCGTAGTAGCTGTTATCTAAAGAGCCTAACCAACGACGTAGAGTAGCAAAACCTTCTAGAGAAACGATTTGCTCTTCAGTGAACGGCGTTTCCGCTTGCGGGTTTACCAGTTCAAGAACGTCAGAGACTTTCTCAGCCTTGAAACCAGAGTGGCAGTTAAACACACCTTGGTTGAAGCTCTCTTTTAGCACTCGGCCCGCACAGATGTTCGCGCTGATCATTGATTCTTCAACCAGCTTGTTTGCGCTACGACGCATGTCAGCATGGATAGCAACAACATCGTTATCTTCGCTAAGTTCAAAGCGGTAGTCAGGGCGGTCTGGGAACACAACAGCGTTTGCTGAGCGCCATGCTGAACGTGCTTGAGCAAATTGGTGAAGATCAGAAACAATGGCAGCAATCTCTTCTGATGGTTGCCATTTCTCTGATGCGCCTGTTTCTAGCCAGTCTGATACGTTGTCGTAAGCAAGACGAGCATGAGATTTGATGTTCGCAGCGAAGAAGTTAATGTCATCACCGATAACGCCATCTTTAGATACCGTTACTGTGCAGCAAAGTGCAGGACGAACTTCGTTCTCGATCAGTGAACATAGGTTGTCAGCAAGATCACGAGGCAACATTGGAATGTTACGACCAGGAAGGTAGATAGTGAAACCGCGCTCGCGAGCCACTTTATCCATCGCATCATCTGGAGAGATGTAAGCCGTTGGATCAGCAATTGCGATAGTCAGTTCAAAATCACCGTTCTCTTTCTTCTTCGCGTAAAGCGCGTCATCCATATCTTTTGTGCTTTCGCCATCGATAGTCACAAAAGGGACGTGCGTCATGTCTACACGTTCAAGATCGGCGTCATCGTTGATTAGCCAGTTGTCGATGCCTTCAGGTTCGCTGTTTGGTAGATCGTTTTGTGCCAGTGTTACCCACCAAGGTGCAATCTTGTCGTCAGCGTCTGTGATTTTCTCAGAGATCTGAGCCAAGAAGCCATTGTCACCTTTTAATGGGTGTTGAACGATATGAGCAACAACCCAGTCACCTTCTTTAAGCGTTTCAGGGTTTAGACCCTTCATTGCTTTCGCTTTAAGTTGCAGTTTTTTGAGCTGCGGGTGATCTGGAACAACGTTCAATCGGCCTTTGAAAAGCTTAACTCGCGCAATAAAGCGAGTAAGACCTTGTTCAACCAATTCCTCAGGCTCAGCTACTTCGCGCTCTTTCTCTGTGCGAATGATGGCAATCACCTTGTCACCGTGCACACATTTCTTCATGTACGGAGGCGGGATAAAGAAGCTTGTTTTGCTATCAACTTCGAGAAAACCAAAACCTTTTTCAGTGGCTTTGATAGTACCTTCCTTTTTAGGGAGGGTTTCTTGGATTTGCTGCTTGAGCTGAGCGAGTAGAGGATTATCTTGAAACATCTTACTTTTATCTAACGAGAACAATTGAGCACACTATAATCATTGCGAGGCTCGATTACTACTTAAAGCCGAAGAGAGCGTAAATTAATTGCCCTCTTATTTAACTCTATCAATTTGGTCGAACTCTATCGCCCTGACGAGATATTCATCAAGTTTTGACGATATGATAGCCAGTATTGATAGAAAACCGAAAAATATGTGATGTATTTCAATTTTTTCTGGCTTTTTTTATGCATTTAGGGAATAATCCGCCTCCCTTAGACGTCCCTAATGGCTTGAAGTGTTTTATTACTGCTTCGTAACTCTGAATGGAATCAGTATCTGATTGGATCAGTATTGGAATTGATAGAGCTCCCGGGACCTTTTGTTTACTTATATATAGTGGGATCCCAATGTCCGAATCTGTAATTCAATTTAATGAATTAGCCCTAAACGATAACATTCTTTCAGCTCTTGATAGCATGGGTTTCGTTTCTCCGACTCCAATCCAAGCAGCAGCTATTCCTCTTCTTCTTGAAGGCCGTGACGCACTAGGTAAAGCACAGACTGGTACTGGTAAAACAGCAGCATTCTCTCTGCCTTTACTTAACAAAATCAACCTGAACCAACACAAACCACAAGCAATCATCATGGCTCCTACTCGTGAGCTAGCGATTCAAGTTGCTGCGGAAATCAAAAACCTTGGCCGTGATATCAAAGGTCTTAAAGTTATTGAAATCTACGGTGGTGCTTCAATTGTTGACCAAATGCGTGCTCTAAGCCGCGGTGCTCACATTGTTGTTGGTACTCCAGGTCGTGTTAAAGACTTACTAACTCGTGACCGTCTACACCTAGATGAAGCACACACATTTGTTCTTGATGAAGCAGATGAAATGCTAAAAATGGGCTTTGTAGATGACGTTACTTGGATCCTAGAGCAAGCTCCAGAATCTGCACAACGTGTACTTTTCTCTGCAACTATGCCTCCAATGGTTAAGACTATTGTTGACCGTTACCTACGTAACCCGGCTAAAGTTGACGTTGCTGGTACTAACCACACAGTTGATAAAGTAGCGCAGAACTTCTGGGTTGTTAAAGGCGTAGAAAAAGACGAAGCAATGTCTCGTCTTCTAGAAACTGAAGAAACTGACGCGTCAATCGTATTCGTACGTACTCGTCAAGACACTGAGCGTCTAGCTGATTGGCTATCTGCACGTGGCTTCAAAGCTGCTGCACTGCACGGTGATATTCCTCAGTCTCTACGTGAGCGTACTGTTGATCACATCAAACAAGGTGTTATCGACATCCTAGTTGCAACTGACGTTGTAGCTCGTGGTCTTGATGTTCCACGTATCACTCACGTATTCAACTACGACATCCCATTCGATGTTGAATCTTACATCCACCGTATTGGTCGTACTGGCCGTGCTGGACGTAAAGGTAAAGCGATCCTACTAGTTCGCACTAACCAAATTCGCATGCTTCGCACAATCGAGCGCGTAACTAAGTCTCAAATGGAAGAAATCCAACTTCCTCTACGTGACCAAGTTGCCGCAGCACGTGTTGCTAAGCTTGGCGCTGAACTTGAAACAGAGAAAGAAAGCAAAGCACTAGAAAACTTTGCAGGTCTTATCTCTACTCTTCAAGAGTCTCTAGAAGTTGATGCTGCTACTCTAGCTGCAATGCTTCTTAAGCGTCAGCAAGGTAAGAGCCCACTATTCTACGTTGGTGAAGACCCAATGATCGCTGCTATTGAGCGTGATAAGAACCGTCGCAAAGAGCGTCGTGAAGATCGTGACAACGGCCGTGACGGTGGTGGTCGCAACTTCAATACTCAAGATTGGGATACTTACCAACTACAAGTTGGCCGTGAGCAAGGCGTTCAGGTTAAAGACATCGTTGGCGCACTAGCGAACGAACTTGGCCTAACTAAAGGTTCTATCGGTGCTATCAAGCTAGACCAAGGTTCTACTTACGTTCAACTGCCAAAAGCGATGAACTCTGAAACTGCTGGTAAGCTAAGCAAACTTCGCATTCGTCAAAAAGAAGCTGGCGCTGTAGTTGTTGATTTCAACGACTTCCGTGAGCCTCGTCGTGGTGGCGGCGGTCGTGATGGCAACCGTGGTGGCAACCGTGGCGGTCGTGATGGTGGCGGCTACCGTGGTAACCGTGAAGGCGGCAACCGCGAAGGTGGTAACCGTGAAGGCGGTCGTGGTGGATACCGTGGCAACCGTGATGGTGCTCGCGATGGTAACTCTGCTGGCGGACGTGATGGCGAACGTCGATTCGACCGTAACCGTGGTGGCGATCACCGTGGTAACTTCCGTGGCGAACGTGGTCATGGTAACGGCAATGGCGCTGGTAACCGTGGTCGTCGTCCAGAGCGCAACGAAGGTTAATCAACCTGTCGCTTAGACGCTTTAGTCTAGACACTGAATTTAAAAGCCGAGCGTAATGCTCGGCTTTTTTGTGCCTGCTATTTGAACTTAAGCTTTGGTTGGCTCGATATTCGTAGCCAGCTTACTTTAATCAAGCTTCGTCCCTGTAACTATGCTTCGTCCATGAAACTAAGCATCGCGCCTAGAACGAATGTTAGTGCTAAAACTTAGCTGTATCGCGTTCTAAGCCTATACTAAAAGAACGTGCTACAAGATACTGAAACCAAGAGTGAAGGCTATCTAAGCGACGTTACAGTGAACCTATTCGTAGAGTTGTGCTCGAAGGCAATCAAAAGAAGATCAGATCACTATTCTCAACTCCAGTTAGCTTTTTGATGCAAGCACTGAGCAATTGAGAAATCGAGCAAAAAGTTATCGGTAATGATAAGCAGACGAAAGGGAAGGGGGGGGTGTTTTCTAAGCGGATTACCTGCATTTGTTCGAGTCGCTCTAATTAACTGAATCAAGTTAAAAATAACGTGAGCACTCGTTTGCGTCACCTGTTCATTAATTTTCTTATTCAACTATTTTTTAATTTCTCTCTCGAAATAAATAATTTGATGACTAAGATCAACTTAATTGTGTTCATTTAGTGATTTTTTCAAAACAAAAGTTGAAAGATTCAAAAATTATTGAATAATGGGCTTAACTAAAATTGAAGTAAACACTTCATCCAATTCGTACTGAAACAGGATCCATATCCAATGTCTAATTCGTTTGTTCTGGTTATTAACTCGGGTAGTTCATCCCTAAAATTTGCTGTAATCGATTCTGTTTCTGGTGAAGCAGTATTAAGTGGCCTAGGGGAGTGTTTTGGTCTTGAAGATGCTCGTATGAGCTGGAAATATCAAGGCGAGAAAACTGAAATTGCCATTCAAGGCGAAGATAACCACCACAAAATTGCCATTGGCAAATTGGTTGGCCTGATGGAAGAGCTAGGCTTCACTGCTGATATCGTGGCTATCGGTCACCGTATCGTTCACGGTGGTGAGAAGTTCACTCAAACCGTTCGTATTACTGAAGAAGTAACGAACGAAATTGAAAGCCTATCTGACCTAGCTCCACTTCATAACCCTGCAGGTGCTGTCGGCATCCGTGCTGCGATTGAAGCTTTCCCTTCTCTACCTCAATTTGCTGTATTTGATACGGCTTTCCACCAAACAATGCCACAACGTGCATTCACTGGTGCAATCGCAAAAGAGCTATACACAGACTTCGGCGTACGTCGTTACGGCTTCCACGGTACGAGCCACTACTTCGTTAGCCGTGAAGCTGCGAAGATGGTTAACAAGCCTATCGAAAAATCTAGCTTCATCTCTGTTCACCTAGGTAACGGCGCATCTGTATGTGCAATCAAAGACGGTAACAGTGTTGATACTTCAATGGGCTTCACACCACTTTCTGGCCTAATGATGGGCACACGTTGTGGTGACCTAGACCCAGGCATCATCGAATACCTACTTAAGAAAGGTTGGTCGCAAGAGCAAGTATTTAATTCTCTAAACAAGGAGTCTGGCTTCCTTGGCGTGTCTGGTCTTACGAGCGATGCTCGTGGCATCTTAGAAGCAATGGAAGAGGGCCATGAAGGCGCTAAGCTTGCGTTTGAGGTGTTTACTTACCGCGTATCAAAATACATTGCTTCTTACCTTGCAACGTTAGACTCTTTAGACGGCATCATCTTCACTGGCGGTATCGGTGAGAACTCTCTACCAATTCGTCGTGAAATCCTAAACAACCTTAAGATTCTTGGTTTCGTTGAAGATGTAGCAGGTAACGAATCTGCTCGCTTTGGTGCTGAAGGCATCATCGCTAAGTCTGAAATGTTAGACGCAGTAGCAATGGTTATCCCAACCAACGAAGAATTCGTGATTGCTCAACAGTCAGTAGAACTTCTGTAATAGAGTGTAAGAAAATCAGATAACGAAAAGCGAGCCCAAGTGGCTTAATGCCGATCAGTTAAGTAAAAAAGACTGGTTGAACGATCCTCCAAGGATGTCAAAATCCGAGTGTTTCTTTAACACTCGGATTTTTTATGTTTCTTAGACAAGCCCTTAATCAAGTCCATAACTTCTCTCCAGAACAGCTCTCAGGGTTATCAGACCTGCTGTCCCCGGAACTCGTCGAACAGTGCCTCCAAGAATCTGGGGTTGCGACTATTCGAAAGCGCAGGTTACCAATGGAAATGATGGTTTGGAGTGTTTTAGGGATGTCCCTTTACCGTCATTTATCGATGGATAAAGTAGTCTCGCAACTTGATATTCTCCTACCGGGTAAGAAGCCATTCGTCGCACCTAGCGCTGTCATACAGGCACGTCACCGACTTGGTTCCGACGTTATGGAAGCCGTGTTCAATCACACTCAACGACTTTGGCACCGCAAGACTCCTCATCCCGATTGGCATGGGTTAACACTTCATGCTGTAGATGGTGTTGTGTGGAGAACACCAGACACTAAAAGTAATGATGAGCATTTTAGTAGAACAGGCAATAAAACAACGATATCTGACTACCCTCAAGTGAGAATGGTCTGCCATATGGAGCTGACCAGTCATTTACTCAACAGCGCTTCATTCGACTCAGTATCTAAAAGTGAAGTCGACCTTACGATCCCGCTTATTGAACAATCTCCCTCAAACAGCTTAACTATTTTTGACCGCGGATTTTACGCCTTGGGCTTACTGCATAAATGGCAAACCAGTGGCGATGAAAAACATTGGCTGCTCCCATTAAGAAAAGGGGCTCAATACACTGTGTTATCGAAGGTAGGCCGAGGACAAGAGCTCGTTGAGCTCAAGCTATCACCTCAAGCTCAAAAGAAGTGGGTTGATGCCCCCAAAACTCTCCAAGCTCGTTTAATCACAAAGACGATTAAAGGAAAAGAAGTCCGACTATTAACGTCAATGATAGACACGATGAAATATCCTGGTGCTGATATCGCCGAACTATATAGCCATCGTTGGGAAATAGAGTTGGGGTATCGTGAGATGAAGCAATACATGCTTCAGAACCAACTTACGTTAAGAAGCAAAAAGCCAGAGTTAGTGAATCAAGAGCTTTGGGGAATGCTGGTTGCTTACAATCTACTGCGGTTCATGATGTGTCAAATGGCCTATCATCAGAAGTCAGTGATGCCTTATCAAATCGGCTTTAAACAGGCTTCATTATTCCTTGTTGGACAGCTTCAATTATTACCAGCGGTCGCACCGGGACGAATCCCAGAAGTAATAAACTACATACTGGATATGTCAGAAAGCTTTGTTTTACCTGAGAGGCGAGAACGAAGTTACCCAAGAGCAGTAAAAAAGAGGCCTTGTCGCTATGCGACAAGGCCTCCAAGAAGACGCTAAACGATGCTTAACTTACAAGCATTAAGCCCAAGTGGCTCGCTTTTTTTGTTTTATATGTTGGTTAAATCATCCCGAACGATGCTTTCTTCGTCTAGTAGATCTTCGAGTCAACGAGGCTAGATCTGGCTTTTTATGCCCCCAAATGCCTGAGGTTTGAGATGTCAGGTTATCTGCAAATCTTACTTACGTTTTAACCCCGCCTTAACCCAGCTAAGATTAAAATAAGATTTTACTGATACATACATCTCAACTACTAAAGGTGCGTTACATGTCAAAAGTTTTCAAAACATCGCTATTAGCTGTGGCCACTCTCTTATTGATTAATCCTTCTTATGCTCAATACAAAGCACAAGCATTGCCTGATACTGGCCAAACAGTTCAGTATGATACCAAAGGAGATCCTTTAACTGCCTCTGAAAGTAGCCTCTTTACTGGTCAAGATGCTTCAGTAAAAAGTAATCCAATGAGGTACCAAGACAATGGTGATGGAACAGTTACAGACTTAAATACAGGATTGATGTGGCAGAAAGCTCATGACACGGCTAAAAGAAACTTAGCAGATTCAGAAGCTGTTGTTGAGGCTATGACCTTGGCTGGGTTTGATGATTGGCGACTACCTACGATTAAAGAGCTCTATTCTCTAGCCAATTTTGACGGTGAGTTATTGAAACCAGAAAGTGGTAAAGATAGCAGCCCCTATATTGATACCGAGTATTTTGACTTTGACTACGATGAACGAGTTCCTTTTGCCGGCGCATTCTGGTCGAGTACGCTTTATATCAAAGGGAACGTACAAAACTTCACCGCTCATGGAGGCCTTCAAGGTGGCTTCGGGTTTAACTTTGCTGATGGTCATATAAAGTCATACGAAACAGGTAACTTCTTTGATGGCACTGCCATTCAAGCGTCAGATAATATGTTTGTACCTGGAAACTATGTTCGAGCTGTGCGCAATACAACGACGCTATATGAGATGGAGTATGTTGATAATCAGGATGGAACAGTTACAGACAAATCGACAAGCTTGATGTGGGCTAAGAGTGATAGTGGTAAACGCATGAACTGGGTTGAGTCTTTGGAATTTGCTCAAAATTCCAATCTTGCTGGATATAATGATTGGCGGCTACCAAACGCAAAAGAACTTCAATCGTTGGTTGATTACGAGAAGAAGAATTTACCCGCTATCAACACAATGTATTTTGAAGTGACCCCAACTCAGTTTAAATCACAACAAGACTCATATTATTTCTGGACGAGCACAACCCAAGGCGACTTTAAACACACTGCTGTATATATCGCTTTTGGTCAGGCATGGAGTAAGAAAAACTCAGACTCTACCGAATACTTTGATTGGCATGGAGCAGGTGCACAACGCAGCGATCCAAAGGTTGGCTCACCATCAGACTATGAACTCGCTTCTGAAATGGCAACAGACTATATCTCGATTGATAACTGGGTTCGCTTGGTTAGAGATGACAACTAATCAAGGGATCTAAGCATAAGAATGTAATTAGTCCTTTTTGACTATGGGCCATACAACCAATAACTTTTCGGCATCAAATCTCATGATGCCGTTTTTATAGAAAACTCTTCAGAATGGTAGGAAACAGCTTTAGTTATAAAAAGAAAGTGGACTGATGGAGACCTTGATTAAGCCAGTTTATAACAACTATACGTTAGCGTTCATAAACTCACTTTTGCCCCAAAATCGTTTAGAGCCAGTACTCTTTAAGAATCAGGCAGTAGGCGTTTGCCCTACTAAAAGTAATCACTTCCCCCGTACAAAACCTAAAAAATTCTATCTGTTCCGTTAGGATTAATGGCCCATAAAATTAATTTATGCAAATAGTTGAATTATCACCGCTTAATCCCCATAAAAGATAAGGACAAAAACGAAAGCTCAAAGGCCACAGAGAACTCTCTGGCATATTGCTTTCACAAAAAGTTTGAACAATCAAAATCAAACTAATGCTGTAATGGAGTGAAAATGTGGTCTGATAAAGAATCCTCACTAGACTTTTTAAATTTTAGTGAGACAGCCGAATCGATTAAGGATCTAATCACTGAAAAGGAGTTGATGCCTATATCTGTTGGCGTTTTCGGTGACTGGGGCGCAGGAAAATCAACAATCTTAGAGCTGACCAAAAAAGCAATTTCTGAAGAGAGCCAAGATTATATTCAAGTACATTTCGATGCTTGGATGTATCAAGGTTATGACGATGCTAAAGCAGCGCTATTAGAGACAATTGCATCGTCCTTGTTAAAGCAAGCAAAAGGCAACGCCAGCTTGAGCAAAAAGGCTAAAGAATTTGCAGGACGTGTTGACATCATTAGATCTTTAGGACTTTTGATGGACGGTGGTGCCGCTTTAGCTGGCGTCCCGACCATGGGCGGTTTTCAGAAGTTGATGGGATTGTTTAGCGGTGGTGAAGATGGCGAACTAGATTTTGGTGATGCTAAGGATGCTGTAGATGGCGCGAAGCAGATAGCTAAAGACAGCAAAGGAATTCTAAAATCTAAAAATGCTTTATCACCCCCCAAGGAAATTAAAGAGTTCCGCAAAGCCTACTCAGACTTGTTGAGTGAATTTGATAAACCGCTCATAGTTTATGTCGATAACTTGGATCGTTGCTCGCCATTCAATGCCATCTCTACGCTGGAAGCTATACGGCTATTTTTGTTTTTACCAAATACAGCATTCGTGATTGCGGCAGACGAAGATATGATTCGCTTAGCTGTTCCGGAATATCATAAGGGTGCTTCACAGCGCCACCAAACAGACTACCTAGATAAATTAATTCAAATCCCAGTACACGTTCCAAGACCTGGTACTCTAGAAATCAGAGCTTACCTGATGATGTTGACAGCTCAAGATCATGCCGTTACGAGTGACCAGCTTGAGGGGCTTAGGGAAAGCCTAGAGCAGTCCCTTCAGCTATCTTGGAAGCAGTCACCCATATCAGTCGATGAGCTTTTGGAGGTTGATAAAGTTCAAGATGTTCAGGGTAAGGACGAACTCAGAAGTAAGTTCATCGTGGCCGAACAACTTGCTCCATTGCTCGCAGAGTCCTCCAATATAAATGGGAACCCTCGAATTGTTAAACGCCTTTTAAATCAGGTAAAAATGAGAAGAAAAACAGCACTTCGTCGTGGTATGCAGCTGGATGAGAAAACCATTACCAAATTGGTAATATTTGAGCGTTGCTTGGGGACTCAAGCAACAAACAAACTGTATCAGTTGATTGATGCAGAGAGTGGTTCCCCAAAGATTCTGACTCAATTAGAAGATCCAGAAATTGAATTCGATGATATGGATTTACCAGAAGAGTGGAAGCTAGATTTAGCCTTTCTTGACAAGTGGTCGAAGCTACCACCGATGTTTGCAAATGTGAACCTGACCCCAGCGGCATACTTAAGTAGAGAGAGTATCCCCATGGGCCTAGTGAATGCAGTCATGTCCGGTGCTGCTCAAAAGCTTGTGAAGGATTTGATGAAACAAACTGAAAGACTAAGCCATACAAACCAAAATGCGATAGCAGCGACCCCAAGAGAAGACTATTTAGCAGTGATGGATGGACTAATTGAAAACTTCAGGACTGTAAGTGATTGGTCAAAAGCTCCCCCAGGCATATATGGCGCGAGACTACTAGCTGTTGAAGAGCCTAAATGTAAAAAGGCGCTGCTAACTTACGTGAAGGGACTGCCAAAGCAAAGGTGGTTGAATGTAATTATCAAGGAATTAGAAAAGTAGGTATAAATGGGTACTTCAGCATCATCAACTGGCCCTAATAACCAGAGCCCACTCATTCCGTCATGGGCTGAACAAAGCCCGCCTGTAACAATTGAGCCCGCTCAAGATACTGGTAGCCCAGACGGGGAAAATCAAGGTGACAAGGAAGTCGACAATGAAAAAGTTCAGCAGGAAATCGGCAAACCATCTGGTACTGCCAATCCTGCAAACCGTTTTGCAGGAGCTAGAAGAGAATTCGGGAATTATGCCAAGACCGGAGGTTCAAGCTCTGATCTAAGACGAGCACTAAAGAGTTATTCTAAAAAAGGCTCTGGTGGTGGAAAAACCACAAGCCGAAGATTGGCTAGTGGGATAACGGCTGGTGCTGGTTTACTTGGTGTGATGCGTGGAGACACTGTTACAGTCAACAACCAAAGCCTTTCCTTAAATGACTTGAAAGGCCTATCCACTGACCAAGCTATTGATAGAATTGCTTCACATTTAGCTCCTGATAATGCTGACTCAGACTCTGTGAGAATTGCCTTAGATTACGCGCTGGAAGAAGCCCTACCTGATACCGAAGATTTCGATCCAAATAGTTTTACTGAAGAAGTTATCCAACAAGCCATCGGCTGTTATTTAACTGACTTGATTTTCCAAGATGTGGTTGAAGGCATGGGCAGGGCTTGGTTCCACGTAGAACCTGCTAGCAAGCACCATAGCATGGAAGTTGAGCTAAGGGAGCTTATCAAGGTAATAGCTCAGGAGCAGCTAGACAAGGTCACTAATGGCAACCCTAGCAATGTCACCAGAAATAACATTACCAAGATTCAAGCTGATGCCATCGCAATGACAGTTGAAGAATGGGAGAGTTTCGATGACTAAATTTTACTTCAATGATAATCCAAACCAACTACCTGAATATTCAGAGTCATGCCACCCAGTTCAACTCTTCCACACTCACGAATATGATGAAAAAAAACACAGCTTAGCTTCCAGAGGGCTACTGCAAACAGTAAGAGACTTGGGAGTTGCTGTTGAACCTAAGGCAATTGATTTGATCACAATAGCTTCCGCTGTTACCGCAGCTGATACTTTTGAGCTAAGAGAAAAGGCAGAGAATGCTTGGTCAAGACAAATGCACCTTCACATCCCAGTAAGTGATCCGAACATATGGGATGCAGAGGGGGCTCAATTGAGCTCAATTTTGAACTTTCTTACTGGCGATCAATGGATGTTCACTTTTGAGCAGACATCAATGGAAATACCTAAACCTAAGATAAGTAAGCTGGCTAAATATAAAGCCAAAACTCTTCTAGGAAAAAATGCTGTTTGCCTATTTTCTGGCGGTCTTGATAGTGCTGTTGGTGCCATTGATATCCTTAATGGAGAGTCAGACTATAAGCCTCTCTTAGTAAGTCACGCCTATCGTGGAGATGGTGCAAAACAAGAACAAATTAAAACTTTGTTATCTTCGCCATTTGCAGAACTCTCCTATTCAATCTCTCCTCACATCACTAAATTTTGTGAAGGCAAAACTGACATAAGTATGCGAGGAAGAAGCTTTAATTTCTTGGCGATGGCCGTATTGGGTATTTCCGCACTAAGAAGTGCTAACAGTGATGCCAGTATTAAAACCATTATCGTTCCTGAAAATGGCTATATCTCTATCAACCCGCCGCTAACTAGAAGGCGAATAGGAAGCCACAGTACGAGAACTACGCATCCGAACTTCTTGCAGAGATTGGAAGAATTGCTGACGCGTATAGGTTTTGACGTCAAATTCGTAAACCCTTATCAGTTTAAAACAAAGGGCGAGATGCTGGCTGAGTGCGTTGACCAAAACGCTATCAAAAAAGCCGTACCGCTAAGCGTTTCATGCAGTCACTGGCACAGAGAGCATATACAATGTGGGCACTGCGTACCTTGTCTAATTAGAAGAGCATCAGTGCATCATGCTGGCTTTGATGATGATGCACCATATAAAACAAAGCGATTGAAAACACTAGTTAAAGAAAAGGGTACAAGAGACGACCTACAAGCTGTTCAAACCGCCATTATCCGGTTGAAGCAAACCAATAGTTACAAATCTTGGTTACGGAAATCTGGTCCCATCCCACTAGATAAGTCTGTACGTAATGCTTTGGAGGCAATGATTAAGCGTGGTTTGATGGAAGTTGAAGTGTTTATAGAGGCAAACAAAACATCATGATGGATTTGCATTGCCACGTTGACCTATACCCCGAGCATGAGAAAGTATTGGATGACATTGAGCGTTCAAATTATTACGTATTATCTGTAACAACAGTGCCTTCAGCCTTCGAAGGCACTGTTAATCTTACAAAAGGACTTAAGCACTGCAAAACTGCTTTGGGGTTACATCCTCAACTAGCTCATTTAAGGAAGAATGAACTACCAGTTTTCGATCGACTTATAGAGAAAACTAAATATATTGGTGAGATCGGACTAGATGGCTCAAAAGGCTGGAGAGAGCATTTTGATGATCAATTACTTGTTTTTAGTCACATTTTAAAAAAATGTGAGTCATTCAATGATAAAATTTTGACCATTCATAGCCTAAATGCAGTTGAAGAAACACTACTTTGTCTCCAAGAGCACCCCAACGCAGGTACGTCAATATTGCACTGGTTCTTGGGAACAAAAAAACAGCTGTTAAAAGCGGTTGAGCTAGGTTGCTATTTCTCTATAGGTCCAGCCATGCTGGCCTCTGCCCGAGGAAAACGAATCGTATCTTGGATACCACGACAAAAAGTGCTGTTGGAGACAGATGGACCGTTTGCAAAAGTCTCAGGGCAAGTATTGTTCCCCTCAGATGTTGATAGAGTAATTCAACACCTTTCTGAGGAATGGGAATTGCCATACTCAGATGTAATTAAACAGTTGAAGAATAATTTACGCATATTGCTTACCGCTAAATAGTGCCCCAAGGTCGAGTTTGATGCCTTTGTGATCATAGGGCGCTTAAATCCTAGATCTGGACATTTCATTAAGTAACTTTGCAATACTAAAATTTATCCGTATAAAGCTAAATTAGTAGATTGTCTAACACTGAATTGTCCAAACCTGTCTTAATAGGTGCGATTATAATAGCTTGCCAACCAACGAAGAACTCGTTTTTGCTCAACAGTTGGTAGAACTATCTGTAATAGAGTCTGAGAAAACCAGATAATGAAAAGCGAGCCCAAGTGGCTTAATGCCGATCAGTTAAGTAAAAAAGACTGGTTGAACGATCCTCCAAGGATGTCAAAATCCGAGTGTTTCTTTAACACTCGGATTTTTTATGTTTCTTAGACAAGCCCTTAATCAAGTCCATAACTTCTCTCCAGAACAGCTCTCAGGGTTATCAGACCTGCTGTCCCCGGAACTCGTCGAACAGTGCCTCCAAGAATCTGGGGTTGCGACTATTCGAAAGCGCAGGTTACCAATGGAAATGATGGTTTGGAGTGTTTTAGGGATGTCCCTTTACCGTCATTTATCGATGGATAAAGTAGTCTCGCAACTTGATATTCTCCTACCGGGTAAGAAGCCATTCGTCGCACCTAGCGCTGTCATACAGGCACGTCACCGACTTGGTTCCGACGTTATGGAAGCCGTGTTCAATCACACTCAACGACTTTGGCACCGCAAGACTCCTCATCCCGATTGGCATGGGTTAACACTTCATGCTGTAGATGGTGTTGTGTGGAGAACACCAGACACTAAAAGTAATGATGAGCATTTTAGTAGAACAGGCAATAAAACAACGATATCTGACTACCCTCAAGTGAGAATGGTCTGCCATATGGAGCTGACCAGTCATTTACTCAACAGCGCTTCATTCGACTCAGTATCTAAAAGTGAAGTCGACCTTACGATCCCGCTTATTGAACAATCTCCCTCAAACAGCTTAACTATTTTTGACCGCGGATTTTACGCCTTGGGCTTACTGCATAAATGGCAAACCAGTGGCGATGAAAAACATTGGCTGCTCCCATTAAGAAAAGGGGCTCAATACACTGTGTTATCGAAGGTAGGCCGAGGACAAGAGCTCGTTGAGCTCAAGCTATCACCTCAAGCTCAAAAGAAGTGGGTTGATGCCCCCAAAACTCTCCAAGCTCGTTTAATCACAAAGACGATTAAAGGAAAAGAAGTCCGACTATTAACGTCAATGATAGACACGATGAAATATCCTGGTGCTGATATCGCCGAACTATATAGCCATCGTTGGGAAATAGAGTTGGGGTATCGTGAGATGAAGCAATACATGCTTCAGAACCAACTTACGTTAAGAAGCAAAAAGCCAGAGTTAGTGAATCAAGAGCTTTGGGGAATGCTGGTTGCTTACAATCTACTGCGGTTCATGATGTGTCAAATGGCCTATCATCAGAAGTCAGTGATGCCTTATCAAATCGGCTTTAAACAGGCTTCATTATTCCTTGTTGGACAGCTTCAATTATTACCAGCGGTCGCACCGGGACGAATCCCAGAAGTAATAAACTACATACTGGATATGTCAGAAAGCTTTGTTTTACCTGAGAGGCGAGAACGAAGTTACCCAAGAGCAGTAAAAAAGAGGCCTTGTCGCTATGCGACAAGGCCTCCAAGAAGACGCTAAACGATGCTTAACTTACAAGCATTAAGCCCAAGTGGCTCGCTTTTTTGTGTCTAGTAAAGATGCGTCTGAACGTTTTAACAGGGGGGTAGCCTATAAGGCGTTCGTCAAACAGTTTTAGAACAGAGCTTCAATTGCGACTCATCGGGTGCTCTGGAAGCGCTAAGGTTATTTCGTCCCTGAGCGGTAGTTTGGATCTGTCCAGCATCGAGGTAACTCTTCCCCTGACATAAACATCAGTTCGGATTTTTTAAACATCTCAGGGTCTTGCTGTTCTTCACCTGCTTGAAACCGACCTTCGATACTGTCTTGAAATAAGTTGGTTAATTTGGTCATTTCAGTTACATCAACGAGGTCACCGCTCTTTTTCTCTTTTAGAAACATTTTTTTGCCCTCAATCTAATCGGTCACCCCTAATTATAATTGTTATTTGGAAAATGAGCGTCTTTTCAATTTCGGCACTTCTTGACTAAGCAGACCCCAGAGCTACGCTTATGATCATCGACAACCCAATCGATGAACACACTTTTCCTCAAAAAATAAATGGAGTCGCGATGTCATCTGCCCATATTGCAAACAATCTCAGTGAACTGATTGGCGATACCGATCTTGTTAGAATCAACAGTCTTTCAGAGATATCAGGTTGTGAGATTCTTATTAAGTGCGAACACCAGAACCCGGGTGGTTCGATTAAAGATAGAGCGGCACTTCAGTTGGTTATGGATGCAATAGAAGCCGGTAAGCTTAAGCCGGGAATGACAATCGTCGAAGGCACTGCTGGTAATACGGGAATAGGCCTTGCTCTAGTCGCTAAATCCCTCGGTTACAAAATGTTGGTGGTAATGCCAAAAGGGCAGGCACAAGAGAAAGAGCGTATGATCTCGCTTTATAACGCTGAACTGTTATTGGTCGACCCTTGTCCTTTTGCAAACCCTGAACACTTTTACCACACGGCTAAACGGATCGGTGTCGAAAATGAAGATTATTGGTGGGCAGATCAGTTCGAAAATCTCAGTAATTATCGAGCGCACTATTTAAATACTGGACCGGAAATATGGCAGCAAACCCAAGGGAATATTGATGCTCTAGTTTCTGTGGTAGGGACTGGTGGAACCATTGCCGGAAACTCACATTATCTATCTGAGCAGAAACCCAATCTCGAAACTTGGTTAGTTGACCCAAATGGGTCTGGCATTTATTCGTTTCTACGTAATGGACACTATCAATCAACGGGAAGTTCGTTCACGGAAGGGATAGGGATCATGCGAACGGTTGAAAATTTCAGGCAGGCAAAAATCAATCGTGCAATCACGCTTCCCGATCAGGATTTGGTGACGATATCCCGAGTTGTTGCGGAGCATGACGGTATTCTTCTAGGGAGCAGTTCGTCATTGAACGTAGCTGGTGCACTATACGCTGCGGCTAGAATGGGGAAAGGGAAAACCATCGTTACATTTAGCTGTGACCTTGCTGAGCGGTCGTATTCGAAGCTGCACAACGAAGCGTTTCTGAAAGAAAAAGAGATACAGCTTAATAAAGAAAACCTTTCTCAACTATGGGCGCGTTATCAAGCAGAAGATGGCAGCATGGTTGTCAACGTATAGTCGCTTTAAGTTAGTAACAGACCAGTGGTCTGCCAGCTCTTTCGTTAGCGCTGAATATCCGTTAGCGCTAAGCATCCGGTTAGAGCTAAACATACATTAGCGCCAAATCCGGCACTATTGCTTGTTATTAGGGTAGTGAATCACATTATGAAATACGGTGTTTCCTTCACCGATATTTTTGTAGGCATGGGTCTGGTTGGCATTGAAGCGAACGGCTTGCCCTGCGCGTAACGTATGCCACTCACCATCAAACATCACGGCCATCTCTCCTGAAATACATAAGATGTGCTCAGTGACGCCAGCGTTATGTGGGGCGGATTCATGCTGGTAATTGGGTGCTAGGGTGAGTTCGAATATTTCAAACCCTAGTGCTTCCTCAAAAGGAAACAACAAACTGACGAAAAAGCCAATGTTGTATTCCTCATGCCTTAGTTCGTTTGCATCTCTGAATAAACTCGTCAGTTCACTGTCTGGGCTAGAAGCGATAAAGCTCGAAAGTGACACCTCGAATCCAGAAGCTATCTGCCAAAGCTTAGCGACTGTCGGGCTGGATTCTCCACGTTCAATTTGTCCTAGCATTGCTTTGCTCACGCCAGTTTCTTTCGCTGTTTTGTCTAAGCTCCAGCCTTTTTCTTGGCGAAGGCGTTTCAAGTTAACACCAACTTTAATTTCTGTTTGCATATTTTCTCTACAAGTTTTTTATAAATAAGTTGTGCGTTATAGCGCACAGTGCTAGGTTTGGTCTATGGACGTTATAACGCACGCAGGAAGAGATTAACATGACTAAGCTAAAATTTTCTCACGTCAGTACCGGCTTTATCGCTGTTTTCATTGGTTATGCGAGCGCCGCGGCGATTATTTTCCAAGCGGCAATGAGTGCTGGAGCAACCGAAGAACAAGTGGCGTCATGGTTTTGGGCGTTGGGAATTGGCATGGGCGTAACCACAATACTGCTCTCGTTTTACTACAAGAAGCCTGTGGTTACAGCGTGGTCGACGCCTGGAGCAGCGTTGTTAATCACATCTCTTGAAGGGCTGACAATGAATCAGGCTGTGGCCGTGTTTTTGTTCAGTTCGATGTTGATCACGTTAGTTGGATTAGCGGGGATATTTGAGAAAGTCCTAAAACAGATCCCAACATCGATTGCCTCTGCGATGCTCGCGGGGATTCTATTGCAATTCGGTTTGGGTTTGTTCACGTCGTTAATGGAAGAGGCACAAGTCGTAGCGGTCATGCTCGCTGTATTTATTCTGGCGAAAGCGCGGTTAGGAAATTTACTGATCCCAAGCATTTTCATCATCGCACTGGTCATGTGTGTGGGGTTTGGCAAACTCGATGCCAGTCAGGTGACTATGGGATTAACGACCCCAGTGTTCATCACGCCCGATTTTGAGTTCTTTTCGTTGTTCAGTGTCGGTATCCCACTGTTTATAGTGACGATGGCTTCACAGAACTTACCGGGATTTGCGGTTCTAAAAGCGAACGGATATCAAGTCGATTCATCGAAGATCATTACCACCACCGGGGTGACAGGTTTGATCTTCGCACCGTTTGGTGGCTTTGCGTATAACCTTGCAGCGATTACGGGCGCTATTTGCATGGGCCCGAATGCGGATAGTAATCCAAAGACACGTTATATGGCGGGGATCTGTATGGGCGGGTTTTATTTGTTAGCTGGCGTGATGGGGATGTCATTTGTGTCGCTGTTTAGCGCCGTGCCCTCCGAGATTGTCATTGCGGTTGCTGGTTTAGCGGTGATGCCTACCTTGATGAATTGCCTTACGATATCAATGGCAGACAGTCATTACCGAGAACCCGCACTGCTTACTTTCTTATTCACAGCTTCTGGCACCAGTTTACTGGGGATCGGCAGTGCATTTTGGGGTTTGTGCATCGGGTTGTTTTGCTGCTGGTTACACAATTATAAAGCTAAGTCACGTGGAGCAAGCAACACTTCGCAAACTTCGTCGTAATCAAACGACCCAAGATTAGGATCAGGTTCGCTGTGAATTAGAAACACCAGCAAGTTGTTTGAGTAGTAAGCCCAGTCATACTCGTGACTGGACTTGCTTACAAAGGAATAAAGCTACTTAACTTCGTATCTCAGTAGCACTTCATTATCGAGAACGACATTTGTCGACCAGATAAAGCTTGCGCCAGCACCACTGAATTTTTCGATAAAGTTCATGTACGCTTTTTTATTGTTCACGCCAATATCGTCTTCTGAATATACCGATGCTTGAGGCCAAGATGTTGAATCGAACTCTTGGTTCATCCAGTTGTTTGGTGTTTCCCAATGAGCGGCGTAGGCATCTTGACCTTGGTCAGTTCCTTCCGTGGTGCAGCTTTCAGAAAGACGTTTCCCGTCCACCTCACTCAAGCAAGTCAGGTCATAAATCGGTGAGGTATAAAAGGTTTGTGCTTGCCATTCTGGTCCTGTCACGGTTCCGTCACTAAAGCTCGCGATAAAGCCACCATCACCAGCGTGGTATGCCTTTCCGCGGTTATCTTCGCTGCCAAGACCTAGGTTTTCTTCCCAATCAATCACTTTCACCGCAATCGTGTAAGGCTTCTTCACCTTAAATTTGACGATGTTTGAGTTAAACGGTGTGAAAGGAACAGTGTCTACCGCGATTAACTTGCCGTTGATATAAAGTTCGAAATAGTTATCGGCAAAAATATAGCCTGTTATTTCTTCTCCGTCTTGATCCACTATAGCTACAGGTACAGAGCTTTGATCGACTTCGGCTAGGCTGCTTGGTGTGGTGTTTGAGCACTCTTCGTAAAGATCAAAGGCTTTTGGCCCTGTCGCAAAGTTGTTCTTGGCTGGAACCGTCCAAACCTTTCCTTCTGAGTCCGTAATTTCCCCGATGCCCGCCACTCGGCTACGTCCGTTTGCACACTCAAAGAGATTCGATTCAACGATGGTCGCCAACCCTTGAGTAATACTCGCTGAGCCTTGGTAATCACTGATGTTGCTGACCGAAGGTGTATCTGATGATGGTGAGCAGCCTGTTGCGAGCAAAGCAACCGATGAAAGGGCAAGGGCTTGATATTTTGTGATGATCATTGATTGGGTATCCGAGACGGGGTGATTTAAATAAGCGTGGTTCAAAATAAGCCAAGTGCAAGTAAGTTAATTGAAAACAAAGCTATTTCAAACAAATCTGAGCTAAGTAGCTAAGTAGCTAAGTAGCTAAGTAGCCAAGTAAGCCGTGAACTCAAAGCTGATAGCTGGAACGACGAAACTAAGCAAGAGCCAAAGCAATTGTGAGGTACCACGCTTATTGTTTGATGAGGCATATATTATCCGTACGAATGTAAACAAACGTAAAGCTGAGTAAGCATGGGTAAAATAGCGCTTTTATCGAATGATCACATCAGCTTGCGCGGAGCTTGCAAAAATACTCAGCCCGAAGCGGTTTCAGGTTGTGATTGAGATAGTATTTTGCTATAAAACGCGCATAATCTCGCTATACAACATTTAAAGAAGAATTTACCTATGACTACCTTTCAATACTACTTTCACCAACTGCCTTGCTTCGACTGTAAAAAAACGACAGTAAGTACTGATCTTGGTTGGTTAACGCCTGCGATGAAAGACGATGCTATCGCACAAGTGACAGCGACACTTGCACAAGGCGAGGTTACTCCTGATCTTTCAGCAGACGTGGTTTGTACGAAAGAAGAAGCTCGCGAGTACTTATTGCTTAACTTCTTTGGTTATTCAGAAGAAGAGCTAGCATGCGTAATTGAAGCGGATGATGAAAAAGAAGTGGCAGACGAAATTGCAGAGCTAGTAGAAGAAGGTAAAGACACTATCACCTTCGAACATGAGATTGCTCTTCAGTGCTGTGCAGACTGCGATGTTGAAGACGAGTCAAACTAAGCTTTTGTATTAAGAGTATTAAACTAAGTACTCTTATTAAGGTTCATCATGAAGCTATGATGTTCTAATGATGAAAGGCGTTAGCGAATTGAAGTTCGCTAACGCCTTTTTTGTCTCTCTGTTTCTTATCTTTAAGCGGCATTCAATTTTAAGATGTTGTGCTTTCTATAATGCCTTGTTTGCTCAGTTGCGAAAGGATCTCTGCGGTCTTCTCTCTGAATAAATCTCTCAGTAGACGCACAGTAGGGGTAATGGATTGGCGACTTGGACACACTAACCACAGCTCGGTAGGGGTCGGCTTAAACTCAGGCATAACTTTAACCACTTCACCTGAAAGCAGATGAGGTGACATGTCTAAACAAGATTTTATTGCCACTCCTTTACCTGCTATACACCAACGTCTTACAAGGTCTGCGTCGTTCGAAGCGCGATTTCCTTTTAGTTTCACTTTATGATCTTGAGTACCGTCGTTAAAGACCCACTCGTCTTGTAACATGTCATGGAGTTGGTAAAGCAACCCATTGTGCTTCGCTAAGTCACTCGGGTGTTTTGGTGTGCCCATTTCAGCCAAGTAGTCAGGAGCTGCACACAATATCCTCGGCACATCGCATATCTTGAAACCATACATGTTGGCATCGGTCGGGGAACCGTAACGCAGCGCCATATCGACGGAATCTCGGTAGAAGTCGATATTGCTATCGCTGATGCTAGTACGAAGCGTCGCCTTTGGGTATTCAAGCAAGAACTCATCAAGCCAAGGAGTGATTAGGTTGCGCCCTAGATCCGATGAAAGCGCAATTCGAATTTCACCATCAAGAATACCGAGCTCTTCGCGCATGTTGAGCTTTGCTTGCTCCAACATCTTTAAGGCTTGTTCGCATTCCGGTAAATAACGTTCGCCTGCTGAAGAGAGCCTTAGGTGGCGCGTGGTTCTTACAAATAACTCCGCACCGAGTGCCGCTTCAACACGTTTTACTGCTGCACTCGCTGTTGCTGTACGCATATCAAGGTTGGTTGCTGCAGCGGTGATACTGCGAAACTCCGCCACTTTCAAAATGACCTGTAAGTCTTCAAGAAGCATGTTATCTACCTGTATTGAATTATGTTCTAAACATGGTGTTGGGATATTTCCCCATCACAATCTGCAAATGGGTTATCTCTACTTATCGCTTCTAAGTTAGCTTCAAACACTTAATTGTCAAAACTAATTTGATAATAATTCAAATATGAGGCTGTTTTTCATTAGTAATTTTCTCACTATCATTTTCCCATATCGACAACGTAGCGCAGTACACATCGTATGGACGAAGCTTACGATCTAGGGGGATAAGATGACTAAGAAAATCACAATGGGTGTAACGGATTTGTCGTTCCACTGTACGACCGCATCATTGGTTGCCAATGTATTGAAATCCATGGGTTTTGAGGTAGAGCGTATTTTCTCTCCACATCAAGAGAACTTTGAAAAGCTGAAAACAGGCCAAGTGGATATGCTTTCTTCGGCGTGGTTGCCATCAAGTCACGGTATATACAAAGCGGGCGTTGAAGAAGTTGAGCCACTTATCGAGCTTGGGCTTCATTATGAACCTTATGCTTTGTGGGGCGTACCAGACTATGTGCCTGAAGCGGCGGTTTCTGAAGTCTCTGATTTATTAAAAGCTGAAGTGATCGAGAAAATGAACTTGACCATCCAAGGCATCAACCCCGGCGCTGGTATCACACGCTTCTCTATCCAAATGATGAAAGACTATGGTCTGAGCGATGCCGGCTACCAGTTCTTTCCTGGCAGTGAAGGCGATTGTTTCAGTGCATTTGAAAGTGCAGTCGCAAATAAAGAGTGGGTGGTAGTGCCACTGTGGAAACCTCAGTTTTTGCACTATCGTTACGATATTCGTGAGCTCAAAGAACCAAAAGTCCTACTCGGAATTGTGGACAGAGCAGTGCTTCTTTTAAGAGATGATAAGAAGCATCTGTTCAGCGAGCAACAGATTCAGAAGTTGGATTCCCTACGCTTCTCAAACGACATCATCGCAGAGCTGGATTACAAAGTTTGCCGTGAAGGTAAACCACAAGATCAAGTCGCACATGATTGGTTGATTGAGAAAGGGATTATTTAACTTCTAAGCCGTTGGTAATGCAGTGAGACGTCTGCGTTACCAAGATAACGGCAACATTATTATCAAAAATTATTTGAGAATTATTCAAATATTAGGCGGTTTATCTAGAGTGAGAATTGACTAAGATTAATTCGTCTAATTCAAGGAGAAGCACCATGTCAGTACCATCAAAAATGAAAGCGATCGGATTTACTCAATCACTTGCGATTACAGAGCAAGACAGTTTATTTGAGTTTGAAACGAGTCTGCCAGAAATAAAAAATAATGACTTGCTGGTAAAAGTGAGCGCGACTTCTATCAATCCTGCTGACGCAAAAATTCGTATTCGTAATGCTAAAGATAAAACTCTTGAGCAGCCAAAAGTGCTGGGCTACGACGCAGTCGGCGAAGTTGTTGGCAAAGGTGGTGACGTTGAAGACTTCGAAGTCGGTGACCGTGTGTACTATGCGGGTGACGTAACACGCATGGGTGCTAACGCAGAATACCAAGCTGTGGACTACCGTATTACCGCTAAATCGCCTAAGAGCCTTTCTGATGAGGCTGCAGCCGTTATGCCACTAGCAACACTTACCGCTTGGGAAGCATTGTTTGACCGCCTGCGAGTTCGTCCTGAAGAGAAAAAGTCTATCCTGATCATTGGTGGAGCGGGCGGTGTTGGTTCAATTACGATTCAACTGGCTAAGCAACTCACCAACCTAAATGTTATCGCGACAGCTTCAAGACCTGAAACGGAGCAGTGGGTAAGGGATATGGGGGCGGATCATGTGGTGAACCACCGTAACCTTGTCGAGTCAGTGCGAAAGCAAGGCATTCAACATGTCGACTACATCTTCAATGTTGCTGATACAAAAGGGCATTGGGATGCGATGGTTGAGTTGATCGCACCGCAAGGCATGATCAGTTCGATTGTTGAATTTGACGGTGGAATTGACTTATCAGCGCTGCAAGGCAAATCAGCAGGCTTTATTTGGGAGCTGATGTTTACACGTTCGTTGTTTAACACCGAAGATATCCAGAAGCAGCAAGACATCCTATTCCAAGCCGCAAATCTGATTGATGCGGGCCGTATTAAAACGACGCTAACCTCGACCCTAAATGGCTTTAGTGTGGATACAATCAAAGATGCACACCAACGTATTGAAAGCAGTGCCTCTATTGGTAAAACTGCCATCAAATACTAATTGCTGATGCTTTAATCCGCCGTTGTTTTGAATCGTTGACGGTTTAAATAGATGAAGCCCCTGATATCTTATTACTAGTCAAAAGTTATCAGGGGCTTATGTTTGCGGTTTAGTCAGATTCTGGTGATGTGATAGGTTGCGATGTTTTGAAGTGAAGCTGTATTAGGTCTAGCTCAAAAGGCGATGCCTGTTTGTCTGCAATCAAAAAGCCGATTTGTTTGATGTCTTGTGCCCTAAGTTCCGGCGCATCGCTCAGTAGCCGACCTCTGAACACCGCTTGAAAATCATCGAAGTGGAACACCTTGCTAAACTGCTCTCCCTTATTGGTATCGAAATCGTGTTTGTATTGAACTCGATTGCCGTCCTTTGAAGTTGTAAACCTCAGTTGGTAGGTGCGACCATCACCAACAAAAACTAGCTCTGCACTATCTATTTCATGGGCTGGTGATTCAATGGAGCGCTTTACAGAACTGAAACCACCATTGTTTTCTAACGATAGCTCGCCCCTAAATCGACTCATATTATCAAGATAAATAAGCTCGCCAGTTGAGATGCCACCCATTACATCGTCGTTGGTCACTGTCCAGTTTTGATACTCACTCGCTTGTGTAAAGTCGATCATGTTTGTCCCTGTTGCATCTGCCTTAAGACTTAACGAATGAAGGCTGAGTAGAAGGAGTAAAGGTGTGGTTAACCTAAGTGGTAACCGCGTTTTACAATGGGTTCCGTTCATCATTTTCTCCACTGCTTCCCCATAGGCTTTGCGTTGTTTACTCAATAGCGATGGATAGTTTATGGAGAGGGTTCAGTTTCAAGCATAGCTAAACATCGCTTGATGAAGTCTTCATAGTTCGAGGTTTTGTCGTATTCGATCTTCAATGAGCCGTGGAACATCAGGGTCACGGTAACGTCTCGGTAGCTCAACCAACAGGTGTAACCATCGTAATCATGCCACGCTACCATCTCGCCCAATTGATATTTGCTATCCAATTGCTTGCCCGAGGAGCGAATGCAATCGAACACTCTGAGAAACTCTAAAATGGTGATTCTGTTGTCCATGTACCACTCCCGCTGCGCAGTCGATGAAAAATGCTAAGTGCTTGTATTTGAATTAACTACGGTTTGGTTCTACATTACGATCACTGTGGGGACTCGAGTACTCAATCGCTGTAGCTCTTTGGTCAAAGGGCTAAGATAAACATAAGAAAGGCGTTAGTAGACCTGAGTTTACTAACGCCTTTTTCATTTAGTGTCTTTAGCTGGCTCTATGGATCTTCAACTCAAACCGTCAGTTAGAAATCATAGAGCACAGCGGGGTGCCTAGAAATAATGAAACACCGGAGGCTCATGCATTAAGAAGTTTTGATGCGAGATGTTCCAAGCATAAGCGCCTGCTAGAGTGAACACCACATAGTCACCGATATCGACCTGCTCGATATGTTGATTTCGTGCCATAACATCTTTTGGCGTGCAAAGTTGTCCAACTAGTGTGGCGGTAGCATGGCTTATCGGATGTGAAATGGTGGGTTGTTGATTACTTTTTACGATAATAAAAGGGTGATCATGGTTTTGTGCAGCCGGTGTACGGAAATGATGTGTTCCACCACGTGCAATCACGAAGTTCTCACCAAGGTTTTGCTTAATATCCAGTACCTCCATCACGTAATAGCCGCACGGTGCCGAGATATAGCGGCCACATTCAAAACGTAGCTTCCAGTCTTGCATATGTTCTTTAGCAATCAAGAACTCCAACTTGTCGCAGAACTCCATCCAAGGAAAGTGTTGCTGCGGGTTTTGGTAATTGATTCCCATCCCTCCACCAAGGTTGATGATCAGCTCATCGAGTGAGAACGTCTTTTGCCACTCTTTGACGACTTGGAAATAACGTTGCATCAAGGCGAGGTGGCGATCGACTTCAAGTTGATGCGACATCAGGTGGAAGTGGAAGCCTTTTAGCTTGATCAAGGGAAAGTCGCGCAGATACATCAAGGCGTTATTGAGTTCACCCTCATCGAGTCCAAATGGAGTGGGTTTTCCACCCATGGCTAACTTGCTAAGTGTGATGTCACCAATGTCTATGTTCATACGCAAGAAGATCGAAGCAGGTCGATTCAACCTCTGAGTTAAAGCACCAATGCGTTGTAACTCAGTGAGGCTTTCGACATGAATCGCATCGACATCGAGTTCAATTGCTTGCTCCAGTTCACTTGGCATTTTCCCCGGCCCACCAAAGATCAGTGGTTTATTGAGTTGTTGCTGGTGGAGGTGTGTAAGCTCTCCGCCTGATGCCGCTTCGAAACCATCAACATAAGGAGCTAAAGTACGTAATATCGGCGCTGAAGGGTTCGCTTTGGCGGCGTAAAATAGATCTACGTTTTTTGGTAATACATGGCGCATCTGCTTGATGTGCTGCTCCAATGCATCGAGGTCATAAAGATAAGCACATAATGGTTGCGTTTGTTGCTTGGCCAATTGCTGTATTTCTTGGTGGATGCTCGCAGGAAGTTGAGGTGAATTAAGCATGGTGAACTCCTTTTGAATGAGTAGGCCAAGGCGCGACTACTTGGGTGTACCCAGACTCTTTATCAGCATTTTTCATCAAACGGGTTGTGAAGTTATTTTTGCTAGGGAAATGACCATCGTTGAGCAACGACATAAGTTCGGGTTGCTGACCATTGATCGACTGCCAGCGGACGATAGCGTCTTTTAAAGTTCCCCATAACGTATTTTCAAGTGCTGAGTTCCCCTCTGCGATAAAGAAAATGGCCTCGCTGATATTGTTTATGAAGGTGCAATAGCCAATACGGTTCCAACCTTGCCCACGGCTGTAGTAAACCGATTGACGAGCACGTTCTGAAAGCTGCTGAAGTGTTTCTGACGGCCAAAATTCGCGCAGTAGCTTGGTGCCTTCTAAGTCTCGAATCCATACACAGCATGGCATGCCTTTTTCAAATCCAATCAATGTATTTTGTAAGTGCGGTTCAAACGCAACCCCATGTTTGAAGTAGTAGTTAAAGACGCCCGGAATCAAACAATGCAGATAGCGCTCAAACCACAGCGTGGCGACATTTTCATATTGGGATTGTGTTGTTTGCGCTTTTTGTTTGAGTTGAGTGGCGATGCAACTGTTCCCGTTTGTGTCGTAAGCAAAGAGCGCACCCGCTAACGTTGGCTGCAAAATATCGGTTTCGCTTAAAGTGAAATTCTCTCGATATAAAATACCAAATGACTCTCGAGCCTTAATAACATCAGCATGTTCTTGTTCAGCCACAGATTCTAGATTCAATGTGGTTGCGTAAGGTTCTGTCATTACCTTGAAGACAGGATTACGTAACTGCTCACTCTCTTTGATGGGGTGCAGAATTGAGGTTAATTGAACGGCACTATCGAGCTCATACCATGCGTTCTTACGTACACAGTTGGTTAAACGTACATTGATGGAGAACTTAGCAAACCAATCCATATCTGGGTGATACAGAGTGCGCACGGATGAGGTGGGTAAGAGTTTTTCTCCACCTAATCCAAGCGGGATGATTTTGCCTTGTTCAATGGCCGTTTTGACCACTGGGTTTTGCAAAAGTGTGTAACTTTCCCAAGGGTGGCAAGGGTAAAGCATGGTAGTTGCTGAATTGTTCTCGTCTGGTGCAAGTTGTTCAAGCATGGTAGTTGGTGAGGTTCGGTTATCTGAACTCAAGACGTCGAGCAACGCAGAATCCACCTTAAACCAATACAGAGGAACTTTCGCTCCAACCTCAGGGGAACACGCTAGCAGATCATCGATACTGACACCTGACCGACTCTTTGGCGTTGGGTGAAAAGTATGTCCCCAAAGTAACGATTGCTCTGATGCGATAAACGCATTGTGATGCTGCGGTGAGCCGTCTGAGTTTAGGAACTGCTCGGTGATCAACAAACTGTTTTCCATTTGCTCGATCAATTCGTGATTGAATGGAATCGTCAGCACTTGTTTTAGGTAACTGAGTAGAAGCGTCAGGGTTTGCGTTGCGTCCAGCTTACACCAAGCTGTGCCGGGCATTTTGACCCAAGGTGTATCGCAGAGCTTCACTTTTCCCAGTTTGCTGGTGTACTCAACAGGTAAAACCGTCAAGCCATTTTTCTGAGGCTGACTTTGGTGAGGTAGGTGAATGGCCACGCGCTGGTGAGCGTTGTAGTTTCTTTTCAAAGTTTGAGGCAGAGAGGCTGAACTGTAGCGCCAATCAACCTGCTTATTGGGTATCGCGTATTCACGTAAGTAACAATTCATCACACCCATGATGGTATTGAGTTGGGCTTTTTCTCGGTTTAGCAGTACTTTTTTACGATTTTGAAGAACTTGGTCTTCAGTGGAATATTCACTTGGAGATAATTGAGTCTTTAACATGTTGATGTCCAAATTTTGGATGGATGATCAGCGCGATAGCAGCAATGCCACTGACCAACATAGAAAGTATGAAAGGAACCTCAAGCCAGTCCAGGCTTGATATGAAAGACGCGCTCAACCCAGCCGCAACGCCACCCCATTTAGACATAGCGTCAAAGCGCGAAAATACTTTTCCGCTTTGTCGTTGATCAATTTGGTTTGCTAACGCTTGATGCAAGCCGTGATAACAGCAAACCATGCCAAGTCCGAAAACGATACGAGCAATAATCAACACTTCTTGATAAGGAGTGAGATGCATTGCGGCACCGAGTGAAAGCAAACCAAAGCCCAGCCATAAAGTACGCTGCGCTTGATTGCGTTCAAGCTGGTGGCGATCAATCCATTCTGAGAACAGATGAACTTTCCCTGCAAAGAGCAGATAAACACCATGTGGGAGGGCATACAAAAACCCAACCCATGCTTGATTCGTCACGCCATATTGCTGCACATAAGGCGAGAAATAGGGGAACGTGACGACCATGGCGAAAGCAAAACTGAACTGCGCGGCAAACACCCAATAAAGAGTATTTAACGAATTGGCTTGGCTGCATTGAGCTTTATTCGATGCTTGATCTTTTATAATTCCCTTAGATCTCGTTAAGTCATCAATGGGTAATGTTAAGGTGATCACTAGCGCGAATAGCGGCAAAGCAGACAGCCACAGATACGCGTTCAACGGGTTGGTTTCCGATAAACTCCAGCCAAGCCCTATCGGAGCAATAATTAACGCCAGACGGGCAGAAAGCTGAGTTTTATTAAGTGACTTACCGAGTGTTTTCGCATCGTTAATTTGGCTGGATAAGTAGCTGTTTGAGGCGGCCATGGTGCCACCAAAGGTTCCTTGAACGATAAGACCAAACACAAACATTGAGAGATTATCGGCTAAGCCGCACAGCGCGAAGCCTGCTGCAAGCCCGAGTTGAGCACGTAGTAGAGAGCGACGTCTGCCATATTTATCGGCAAACTGCCCCCAAAAACGCGCCGTAACGGCCGTGCAAAAGGTGGGTAAAATGAACAGTACCCCCGCCCAGTCCGAAGTAATGTTTGCATCCAGTGTTGGCAATACCATTGGCAAAAACAACGGCATTCCCAAGGCTGCAAACGCGGCGATAAAGTGGCTTAAAAGCACACAATAGATGAGTTTGGTCATAATGGGCTAACTCACGCTCTGCTTGATGTTTTCAAGGTAAGCGTGTTGTGCTTCTTCGCTGGCTAGCAATAAAAAGTTCGGTGCTGACAAGCCATAGAACTTATTGATATCACTGGCGCCAGATGCTTCTTTAGACAACAAACTACCCGAGCTCAAAAGATACTTAGCGTATAGATTGGGTGACTCAAATAACATCTCGTTTGCGAGCTTGGTGTTGTGTCCTTGTTTGTCCAACTGGCTAAGCTGTTGGGAAAGGCTATTGGCTACCATTTCATACAGATAAGCTGACGTTGCGATTCCTTTCGTCGCCATTGCTTCGACAATCGCGGCAATGTCTAACTGCAAAGTAATGGTGGTAAACATCTGACCAAGAGCAAGCTCGCTGTCTACTGTGATGCGTTGGTCTAAAAGATGCTCGCATTTTACGGGTGATTGTTGTTCAAACGTTTGGAAACGCTCTGGCCAAATACGCGCTGCATCGTTGTCTTTCATGGCTAAGGTCATCTTGCCTTGCCCATCGAATGCGATGATGGCGTTTTGTTGGTTAGACTCCAAAGCGATACCGTAACGAATCCACAATGTAAGGTGCACTTTGCATAGCAGATCAACGTAATCTTTAAACCAAGTCAGCGTATCTTGTTGATAATACTGTTCGGCGAGATGTTCCAAGAACAAACGTCCATCAGGCATTGGGCTAGCAAGGGCTGCCACAGGCACCAGTGCTTTGTCTTGGAAGTAGCTCAGCGGGTATTCACGTACAATGTAAGCAAAGGTTTTATCGTCTCCAACATGGCCGCCATGTTTCTCATTACAATGGTAAAGCGTGCCGTGTAAGTCTTGATCTGTTTGCTCTAAGTGTGTCAATAAACGTTCAAACCAATGCCCATCATAGAGTGTGGAGGGTTTGATTAGGCGAATGTTTTTAGTACCTAAAGAGCGCATGATCAGCGGTACCTTGATGTGGATCTGTGGTGCTTGATTCACGACCACAGTGCGCACTGATAAAGTTGGAGTCACCTCAAGGCATGCAACCGGAGCCTCAATAACACCGTCAGGAAGTTCATCAAGACTCCTTAGTGTTAATGGATGTGCGGGGAATAACTCATGGCTAAGAGCAAAGTCGGCGGGCAGACCCACTTGCTCCATCGTTGGCCAACATTCTGGTTGTGGACTGGTCAATGTAACGAGTGACTTTTCGATTGCGAGCCAACGAAGTTCAAAGCTTTGTGCAAATTCTGGCGCGAATTGCTCTAGGTCGTGATCGCTTAAACCGAACTTAGCACGTGCTGTCGGATAGTAGGGGTGGTCAAGATAGGATGCGATTTGATCGGCACGTAATAGCTTTTGCTCCCAACGTTCTAGTTGAGAAATCGGCAGCATGAGTGCTTCCGAGTGCTGGTTGAAGGCGTTATCACACAATCCTTTGTGTTTTTCTGCACATTCGAGTTCTTGCAAATAACCATCTAATAAGGAATGCGAACTTTCGTGAGCACTTGCTTTCAGTAGTTCGATCCAATCTTGATAGTGCTGCTGGGTTTCAACGACACCATTTCTCTCGATGAGCCAACCATCACCTTTCGATCCATCCGGTTGGCCGTATACCCAACGCTGCATGTAATAGCTCGGAGCAACGGGTAAATAGAGTGTAAAGTCTGAACCCGCAAAAATAGCCCAAATTTGATTACGAGGATAAGAAGATAGTTTGAGCACACTCGGGAGTTTAGACTCAAATCGGCTTTGAGAAACTAATCCAAACAAATCTTCACGCAAGCACGTATCGACTAAGCGTTGAGTGAGGTATAACGCGTTTTCATTCATGCTGTTACCTCGTTTGTTGCTGTTAGATTGAAGCGAGAGATTGCCTGTTGTAGAGCGAGTTCTAGTGTTTGACCAGAAGGAGAAACGACCGAAATTCTCGCTAAGTAATCCTTGTTGGAGAAACTTTGTTGGAACGTCTCACCAACCTTTTTAAGCACTTGCTGCTGAATGACAATATCGCCCTCCTGGTGAATGAAAGAGGTTGATGATCCTTCAATCAAACCGCTTTGTTGCGCCACTACATAGTGCACATGGGCACTGCCATCAATACGAAATGTAGGATCAAGTTTGTGACCCAAGTGAAGATTTAAGATGGTATGGAACCAATTCCCGCCACAGAGGTTATCAAGCAAAAATTCTCGTCCATCACCAATACTTCGATAGTTGATCTCGACCAGTACCGGCCCCGAATCTGTGATGATGAATTCGCTATGACAGACACCAAACCCCACCCCAAATGTTTGAAGCTGACGTATACATTCTTCTTGGTAGTGAACGCTGTTAATACCATTCCAACTCGCAGCGGTTTCGATGAAGTAAGGTGGCGCAGAGAGTTCTACATCAAACCCACCAAGTGCGACTAAATTTTCCCCGTCGCCAATGGTTTCGACAGTGATAAGCGGACCTTGTAAAAACGCCTCAACTAAAATGGGAGTAGTAGGGTGCTTTTGCCAAAACGTATCGCAATAGTTATCCAGCTCAGCCGCAGAATCGCAGCGCTGCACGTCTAAACTAGCCACGCCCTCCTTGGGCTTAGCAACGACAGGAAAATCGAAATCGGATACAGGAGCGCTCTCTCGACTTAACAAAACACTCTGAGTATTAGGTAACGATTTTTCGTTGAGAACCTGACGAGTTAAGTATTTGTTTTTCGCCTTGAGCGTCACATTCCAATCTTTAGCTGGTAGGCCAAAGAACTGTGCACAGATTGCGGTTGAGGTTTGTAGGTGGTCGCTGTTGCTGAACACAGCATGAGGTTCTAGATCTTGCTCTGTGATGATTTCGATGAGTTCAAGAGGGTTGAACACATCGCACTCTAGAATTTCATCTGGATTGAAGCGGTCATCTTCATTCGCCAGTTTTAAGTGGTTGAGCTTTTGGTCTGTGACTAAAACGACGTGGTGACCCATCGCTTTTGCTGTCGGCACGAAGCCATGAGTGACTGCGTCATTCACGACATGACTCACGATAATAATCGTAGATTTCATGGGCTTTTCCTAATTTTCTAACGTTGTTGTTACCTACTCACACATGACTTCCAAGCGGTCTCTTTCAAGGTTTAAGGAAAGAGTGTTTTGTTATAGCTTTGTTTTTATTGATTATTTTATCACTACGCTTGTTGCATAAGGGAAACAAATATAGATCATAAAATTTATATTGCAAACACAAATGATATTTGTTTTCATTCGCACTATTGTGATTTTATAAACTAAAACGGAATTAGAAAATGAACATTAGATTGGCCTTGTCCCCGCTCGCTTTGGCAATTGGAGGCGCATTAACCGCAATGACCACTATGTCAAATGTAATGGCAGCAGAAGACGTCGCGGTAGACGAAACCCTGCAAGTTATTGGTCACCAGTACGAAGGTTACGCGGAGCATATGCCGCAGTCGGGTACCAAAACGGATGTTGAATGGTTGGATGTACCGCAGGCAGTATCAGTGGTCACAAAGACGGAAATGCAAGACCGCGGTGCTGTACGTTTGGTGGATGCTCTTGATGGTGTTGCCGGAGTTAACAACACGCTGGGTGAGGGGAGCCGAGACCAATTTGTGATTCGTGGTTTTGATGCTCTCAACGACATGTACCGTGACGGCATGCGTGATGACGGAACGCTTCAATCGTACCGAAGCCTAGCGAATATCGAACGTGTCGAAGTGGTCAAAGGCCCTGCGGGCGCACTTTATGGCCGAGGTTCAGCGGGCGGTATCATTAACTTGGTCACCAAGCGAGCTAACGGAGATAACTTCACTCACGTTAATGGCAGCGTTGGCAGCAACAATCTGTTTGTTGGTCAGGTTGACAGTTCGATGGCGTTTAGTGACAAAGTCAGCGGTCGTATCAACGTGGAAAGTCGACAATCGGATTCTTATGTAGACCACGTCAACTCGAATGACTTCTTTATCGCACCCACCATTCGTGTATTACCAGCGGATGGTCACACGATTGATCTCGATGTCGAATATGCTCACCAGGAGTTGGTGCCATATCGTGGTGTTCCATCAAAGAATGGTAAGCCTGTCGACGTCTCTGAAAGCACGTTTTATGGTGGCACCAACGACTATCAAGAGTCAGACAGCATTCGTGTTGGCGTTAATTATGAATGGCTTTTGAATAGTGAATGGGCATGGACAAACCGCGCAGCATATAACCATATCGAACTTGAGCAAAAGGGTACACGCCAAGGAACGGTAACTGGGAATGAAGTATCTCAGACGGTAAATAACTTCGGTTACGACCCTCGTACCACAACCACAATTCAATCTGAGCTAGTTTGGGAGACCGATTCGAACCAAATGATGATCGGTGCGGATTACAATCAGATCAATATCGACTTAACGCTCGCAAGCGATAAAACCTTACCTTCGAAAGATATCTATAACCCAGTAGCAGGCCCAACACCTGATCCGGGCTTCAAACCTTTCCGTGATAACACGACAACGACGACAGGTGTCTACATTCAAGACGTTTACACCTTTGGTGATCTTTCAGTGATCGGCAATGTGCGTTACGACTCGATGGAGCTTGAACAGCAAAAAGCGGGCTCAGCAAAAGAGAATCTAGACGATGACAAATTGAGCTACCGTGGTGGCTTGGTCTACCGAATCAACAACGATATGTCAGTGTACGCAAGCTTAGCTCGTTCATGGCAATTGCCTTACTCAGGTATCTACATCAACCCTAAATTAGCAGAATTCTTCCACACCGATCTAAAAGAAATTGGCGCAAAAGCTTACCTATTAGATAACGCTTTGATGCTGAATGCCGCGGTCTTCCAAATCGATCAAGAACAACCTGAAACCAATATAGACGGAGACGTTGTTAACAAGATCGAGGCTCGTCACCAAGGTATTGAATTAGAAGCTCGCGGTCAGTTTACCGAGCAGTGGGACATTTCGGTGGGCTATAGCTACCTCGATGCAGAAAACAAAGAGACAGGCAAAAAGCCGAACGATGTGTCTGATCATCTGTTCTCTCTTTGGAGCACTTACCAGTTAGATGACAACTGGCGTTTGGGGGGTGGCGTGAAATACGTAGGTGACCGTTACGCGGGTAATGATGAAGCTGTAGCGTTGGGTGATTACACCACGGTTGACTTGATGGCAGCGTACACCACGGGTCGTCACAAAGTTCAAGCGAATGCTTACAACGTGCTTAATGAGAAATACATTCTGGGTGCAACCAACGGCACGTCTGGTACTAACCAGATCGGTTACGGAGCGCCAGCCGAATTCATGCTCAGCTACGGCTATCAGTTTTAAAAGCTAATTCAGTTCTAGAGTTCGTTCATTTCTAAGAGCTCTTTCTACTCTAAAGACGATTGATTTGTTCACTACAAATGAGTGAACAGTTGGCTTCATTTTGAGGCCGTTTAGCCCATAGGATTAAAGCGCCGAATCGTAAACACGGTCTTTGATCCTAACTTGCCTATTTAGGAGATTTTCATGCCTTACCAGAATTTGGATGGTAAACCCTGTACTCAATCACATCAAAAGTTGCGTCTAAGTGCCCTTGCGATGGCCATCGCTTCAGTGACTTCCATGGGCGCATTTGCCGCGTCTGATCCTCAAACGACAACAATGGAAACGGTTGTCGTGACGGGCAGTTTGATCGGTAATTCAGAGCTTGAGGATGTGAAAGAATATCCGGGAGCTCGTACCGTCCTGACTAATGATCAAATTAAAAAGACCGCAGCACTCTCGATTGATTCGGCATTTCAAAGCGTGCCGGGCATTAAGGTTCAAGACGAAACGGGCACCGGTGTTTTGCCTAACATCTCAGTGCGTGGTTTGAAAGCGAGTCGCAGTGGCCACGCTCAATTCCTCATGGATGGTGTTCCGCTGACACTGGCACCGTATGGTCACACAGGACAATCAATTTTCCCTGCAACGCTGTCGATGCTTGATCGTATTGATATTGTGCGAGGCGGTGCGGCGGTTCAGTACGGACCAAACAACGTCGGTGGTGTGATCAACTTGGTGACCAAGCCTATTCCACAGGAGTGGCAAACGGAAATCAGTAATCGCTTTACTGTATTCGAGGATGGCGATACGCCGCTCAACGACTTTTACCTGCGAACGGGTGGTTGGTTAACCGATACGCTGGCACTTCAAGTCGAGGGGAACTTCTTAAAAGGTGAAAGCTTCCGTGAGCACTCCGACACAGATGTCAAAAACTTCCAGGCGAAGTTGCAGTGGTTACTGAGTGATACTCAAGAGCTACAAGCTTTCGTGCAGCGTTATGATGCAGACACCCAAATGCCCGGTGCTTTATCGCCGGATGATTATGGCAAAGATCGTACTCAGTCGAAGCGCCCATACGATGAATATCAAGGCACTTCAACGCGTTGGAGCCTGAAGTATTTGCATGATTTGAATCTTGCAGATAGCGCGGAATTAGAAATACTGACGTTTGGCCACCGTTCTGAGCGTTTCTTCCAATGGGGCTTTAATAGCGCTGGCGGTCACTGGGCGGACCCGGCATTACCATCAACCGACATTCGTACATCACCACGTGAATTTGCTGTTTATGGTGTTGAACCTAAACTCGCGATGTACTTTGACGGAAATACCGTAACGCAAAACGTGATTGTGGGTGCGCGCTATGTTAACGAAGACATTGACTACAAGCTGACCCAAACACCAATTGCTGGTGGTGCTACAACAACCCCACGTGATTGGCACTTAGATACTGACGCTTTTGCTGGTTACATCAGCAATGAAATCGGCCTGTTCAATGATGTACTGAAAGTTACGCCGGGTATTCGTTACGAATCGATTGATATGACGTTTGATGATCTGGGCACAGCACAGAGCACAGACAACAAAGTGACGGAGTGGCTGCCGGGCTTAACCGTGGCATACCATCTGACTGAACAATGGGTTGGGTACAGTAATGCACAGAAATCTTTGCGTGCACCACAAATTGCTTACATCCGTGGTAAAGGTGAAGAGGGCAGTGAGCTAGCGTGGAACTACGAGTTGGGTGCCCGCTACAACCAAGATTCAACCAGCTTTAACATCGCACTTTACCGCATTGATTTTGAAGATCAGCTGCAATGGCAAAGTGCTACCCAAACTTTCGATAACATTGGTAAAACCCTTCACCAAGGTGTTGAGCTCTCTGGTCGTTATATTCCTCAAGCGATGCAAGCTTTGAGCCTTGGCGCTGGTTATAACTACTTAGATGCAACGTTAGAGGAAGAGGGTGCAAACAAAGGTAATCAACTTCCTTATACGTCTAAACATCAATTTAGTTGGGATGCGACTTACGCCTTCAGCAAGGTAGATACGACTTTATCTGGTTACTACTTTAGCGAATCTTATTCTGACAATGCGAATACAAGTGCCGAAGATGCAACGGGCGCGACAGGTAAAGTGCCTGCCTACATGGTCTGGAACTTTAACCTAGGTTCGGATTTGTATAAGGATGAAAACAGTAAGCTGCGCATGAACCTTGCGGTGAACAACTTGTTTGATGAGGACTATTATTTCCGCGGTATTGATACCAGCCCCGTTGGTCGTTATCCAGCCCCAGGACGTTCTTACACTTTGGACCTGAATTATCAGTTCTAATACGTAATTTATTGAAAGTAATAACGAATAAAAGTCGCCAATACTCTTGGCGGCTTTCACGGTTCTAGCGTTTAAGGAAAATTAAATATGGAAAACAGCTCTCGCCTTTTGTTTTCGAATCAATTTCAGCTGTCGAACGGACTGCTGTCATTTAATAGGCCGTTTTTATTCAGCAGGATAGCGGTAACCTTAGTTTTGCTGGTTTTAAGCTTGTTCTCATTCTCCAGTTCAGCACAACCGAGGGTCATACAAGATGAGCAAGGTCAGTTTGAGATAGCGACTACCCCGCAACGTATTGTGGTGTTGGAGTTCTCATTTGCAGATGCGTTAGCTGCGGTGGGTGTTTCTCCTGTTGGTGTTGCTGATGACAATGATGCTTCGCGATTGATTCCGGCGGTGCGTGAATTGGTTCAACCATGGGAATCGGTTGGCATGCGTTCTCAGCCTAGCCTAGAAGCCATTGCGGTATTAAAGCCCGACCTGATCATTGCTGATGCAGAGCGTCATCGTACTGTCTATCAAGATCTACAACGCATCGCACCAACTCTGCTGCTGAAAAGCCGCGGCGAGACGTATCAAGAGAATTTGGAGTCTGCACTCAAGATTGGCATCGCTCTCGACAAGCAATCGTCAATGGAACAACGTATTCAACAACATCAACACGCCATGGCCGAATTCAAAAGTCATTTCTCGCTCAAACAAACCGTCCAGTTCGCTGTCGTGTCGGATAAAGGTATGTGGTTACATAGCCCAGTGTCTTACGCAGGAGGCGTGTTGACCGCATTAGGCATTGCTAGCCCTATTGTGAAACCAACAGAGAAGGCATATTTACCAACCAGCTTTGAGTTGTTGTTGAAAACCAATCCGGATTGGTTGCTCCTTGGCGCTTACTCTCATCCAAATATTGTTGATGATTGGCAGAAAAATCCGCTATTCAATGTACTAACCTCTGCTAAAAATCAGCAAGTTGTAGAAGTGTCACCGGCACTTTGGTCATTGAATCGAGGCATGTTAGCGGCAGAACAAATGGCGAAAAATTTTGAGCAGATCTTGGACCGATCATGAGTACGATGTCGTTCTCTAAAAGTAAGCGATTCTGGCCAATACTGTCGTGGCGAGTCACGTTATTTACGGCATTCGTGTCGTGTTTGGCACTGTCTGGTTACGCGGCCTCTATGACTGGGTGGTCTAATTTCTCATTAACATTGAGTGACTTGATTCACTACTGGTTTGCGTTTGATGAAAGCAACATGACTCATCAAATATTGGCGACATTAAGAGCCCCAAGAGCTGATGCGGGGCTATTGATTGGTGCGAGTTTGGCCGTCGCTGGGTTATTGATGCAGGGATTAACGCGTAATCCACTCGCGTCTCCGTCGATTCTTGGCATTAACGCTGGCGCAGCCTGTTTTATGGCGTTAGCTGCGATAGGTATACCCGTGATCAGTGAGCTAAACCCAATCCTTAACGCGGTTCTTGGTGCATTGCTGAGCGGCGGTGCTGTGATGCTTCTAGGCGGTTTTTTCTCTGCACGTTCTCATCCGTTACGTTTGGTTCTCGCGGGTATCGCCATTACGGCGTTATTGCTTGGGCTGACACGAGCGGCGCTGATTCTTGCTGACGATATGGCTTATAGCGTCTTGCATTGGCTTACTGGCTCACTGTCTAGTGTGGATGATGATCAATGGCAACAGCTTTGGCCGCCTGTAGTGATTGGTTTGGTGTTGGCAATGAGCCTTGCTCGCAACCTCAACTTGTTGGCACTTGGCGAAGAAGTTGCAGTGGGGTTGGGCAGTAATATCAGGTTTACTCGCTTCGTGAGTGGACTGACGATAGTGTTGCTTGCCGGAGCAAGTGTCGCTATCGCAGGGCCAATTGGCTTTGTTGGATTGTTAGTGCCTCATTTGGTTCGACCTATGGTTGGGCACAATTATCATTTACTGATTCCTATTTCAGCATTGGCAGGCGCAGCATTAGTATCTTGGTCAGATGCGTTGTCGCGAGCGATTGCTTTCCCGACTGAAACACCCGTTGGTGTTATTACTGCTTTGCTCGGAACACCTTGTTTTATTTTGATTGCGACGAGGAGATCTTAATGCATCATCAAACTAAGATAGTTTTGTTATCTGGGATTCTCATATTAGTGGCATCCGCAGGTTTGTTTGTCGGTGCAGCTTCGCTTTCTGTTTCTCAAGTCATCGAACATTTGGTCGCGTTTTCCAGTGACGACTTTGTTATCCATCAGTATCGGCTACCACGTATGTTGCTTGCGATAAGCGTGGGCGCAGGGTTAGGGCTTTCAGGGGTATTAGTGCAAGGCGTGATACGTAATCCGTTAGCATCGCCTGATCTTATGGGTATTAGCGCTGGGGCAGGACTTGCTGCGACAGCGAGTTTAGTCTGGTTTCCTAATACAACGGTCAGTGTGCTTCCTGTGGTGGCGATGTTGGGAGGGGTATTAGCTGCTGGACTGATTGCTGCATTGGCCTGGTGGTCAAGGCCAACACCCGCCAAATTGGCGCTGATTGGTATAGCGGTGAGTGCGTTTCTGGCCAGTTGTATCGACTTCTTGTTGGTCACCAACCCGATAGAGATCAACACGGCCATGGTGTGGCTAACAGGCAGTCTTTGGGGCAGAAATTGGCAGCAAGTCCCGTTTATTTGGAGTGCACTGCTCTTGTTGTTACCCATCGCATTATGGTTGGCGTGGCGATTAGATGTGATGGGGCTTGGTGAGGAAAGTGCAACCACATTGGGCACTAAGCCAAAACAGATTCAAGCTCTCGCTTTATTGGCCGCTGTATTGCTTGCCAGTGTTAGCGTTTCTGTTGCTGGAACGATCAGTTTTGTGGGTTTATTGGCACCTCACTTAGCACGCTTGTTGTTTGGACATAATCATAAATTGTTAATCCCAGCATCTGCACTGGTAGGGGCAATTCTGGTTACCGGCGCTGATGGGTTGGCCAGAGGTCTACAACCACCTATTGAATTGCCAGCAGGCGTTCTCACGTCTGTGATTGGCGCGCCATATTTCATCTTTCTTCTCTATCGCTATCGAGGTTGGTAACCATGCTTAAAACGCAGAATCTTTCCGTCGCGTACGGCAAACAAACGATCATACCGAACCTGTCTGTTTCTATCCCTAAGGGAAAAATCACCGCATTGATAGGACCTAACGGGTGCGGTAAATCTACCTTGTTAAAGACGTTAGTCAGAATTAACAAGTCAGTGGCTGGAGAGGTGTTGTTTGAAGACAAACCGCTATCAAGCTATGGCGATAAAGCGCTCGCTCGTTCGTTGTCACTTCTTCCACAAATCTTGGTCAGCCCGGAAGGGATCACGGTCAGAAAATTAGTCGAATATGGCCGTTCGCCCTATGTCTCTCATTGGGGAAGGTTAGGGCTGGACGACCAAAGGATTGTCGAGCAAGCAATGCGAGATACAGGTGTCCTTGAGTTTGCTGATAAGCCTGTTGAGTCACTGTCTGGTGGCCAGCGTCAAAGAGCATGGATTGCAATGGTAATTGCACAAGATACGGACGTAGTGATGTTGGATGAACCGACCACATACCTTGATATGTCACACCAGGTAGAATTAATGAACCTAATGCAACAGATGAATGCCAAAGGAAAAACGGTGGTTGTTGTGTTGCATGACCTGAACCAAGCCAGTCGTTATTGCGACCATTTAGTGGTTTTGGAAAAAGGGTGCTTAATCGCAGAGGGATCGCCTGATGAGGTGATGACCGAAACGATGCTCAGTAACGTATTTGATCTCAAAGCGAGCGTGTTTCGAGACCCTATTTCAAACACACCAATGTGTGTCGCGATTTAGGAGAATATACTGATTGTCATTTTCTTGAGATTGACTCAATCAACAACGCCTTTCACAGAGCTGCGAAAGGCGTTTTTTAGTTTTACTTCACTTTAACTAGAGTGCTTGAATCTGTATGAGCAAATGCGCTGTCGTAGATCTCTAAGCCTGTTGTTTGAGAGTACGTTAGCGTGTCGTCTGAAATGCTAATATTCATCGTGAAGCCCGTGGTGGTTGCGTTGTCCGTCATGTATTCAGACTCAGCGATGCCACGCTTAGACGCAACTAACGTCATTGTATCGCCAGCAGGGCCTTCTGCGGTGACACATGTGGTGCGAGGTACACAGTAAGAATTGTAGACGATCTGATTTTTTTGATCGTAGATGAAGTAGCCACGTTGATCGTGGAACTTAGAGTCGTCGGCTTTTCTGAATACTTCTTGCTTGTAGTACAGAGCAACCAGATATTGATCGCTGGCGTTGGTTGCATCTGCCGCAACCTCAAATGTCATCACTTCATAAAATGGTGTGACCGCGGGGCCACCTTTGCCCACTTCTGTGCCTTCTTGACCTGGAGAAATATCAACGCCGCCAGTTTCGACTGATTTCCATGTGCCGACTAACTTTGCGAGTGGACCAAAATCCATACCATTGATTGTGCTGTGGTCGGCTACTGCTGGAGCCGAGATTGCTGCTGCGATACCAAGTGCTAATAATTTTTTCACTTTAACTTCCTTTTTATTAATTATCTGACCCCAATAAAAATAAGGTTATTGTGAAACCAGTTTATTAACCCAGATCAGTGTTGTTGGCTAATATGAAATCGAATTGTAACTTGATGTATCAGTCAATAAGGGGATATTAATGTGTGTGTATATTGAGCAAGAAGCAGGTGTTGGGTCGTCTAATCTCAGTGATAAATCTTGGGTTTGCTGACTCTTATGACTGAGTTCAGTCACATTGGAATAGGTCGTCTAAACTTAAAGCTTGTATCGCTGCAAATACGACAATTTGGGCTCTAAAGACGTTCTCGAAATAAATGCAAATTAGTGCTTTACCTCAACTTAACTTGAGGTATTAGGATATGCAACGTTGCTTACGAGAATACTTTAAGGAGAGAAGAATGATCCAACTTGAACATGTGAATTTAGTGGTAAAAGATATCCCAGAAATGCTGGTTTTCTATAAAGCGGCGTTCCCTCATTGGTATGTCCGTGATGAGGGAAAAGGGGAGTGGTCAGGTAAGCCACGTAACTGGCTGCATTTTGGCGACGAGTACCAATACATAGCAATAAGTGATCACGGTGAAGGTGAAAATAGAGATTTGGCAGGGCATTCTGTTGGCCTCGCGCACTTCGCTTATGTGACCAATAATATCGAAAGTGTCACTCAACGGCTTGTTGATGCGGGCTTCCCAATTGCCAAACCCGGTGCCGAAGAACCTTATCGAAAAAACGTCTACTTTGTGGATCCGGCAGGTTTTGAAATAGAGTTTGTTGAGTATTTGAGTGATGATCCCAAGTTACGAAATGCCACAAGTTAGTTACGTAATACGCCGCTTTATTAAAGTTGGTTAGCGCCATGAAAACACGTTAGAGAACATTTATAGAAAAGGGCATTGTGGAATAATCCGCAATGCCCTTTTTCGATCTATTTAATCGCTGATTGGCTAACTGATGTTGAGATCTGTTAGCTGGTGTTTACTTAGCTTTAAACGGCACCAACAGTTGTTTGCCAAACACATTGATTAACGCGCCAGTCACGATTAGACCACCACCTAGGTAAGTCCAAACTGATGGAATCTCGTTGAAGATCCACACACCTAATAGTGCTGAGAATACGATTTGAACATATGAGTAAGCTGAAGCCTTGCCTGCTGCTTGGGTTTGCATCGCTTTGGTTAAACCGTATTGGCCTATTTGTGTGAAAATCCCGACCAGAACCAACATCATGGTTAGGAACAGGCTAGGCCACACAAAGTCGTTCCAGATAAGGGCGGTGGAGATTGGGAGAGCAACCAGAGGGAAGTAGAAGATGATCACTGAGCTGTCTTCCGTTTGGCTAAGCTTTCTCACAATCACATAAGCAATTGAGCTACCAAATGCGCCACATAACGCCACCATAATGCTGAATAGCGGTAACTCGCTGCTCGCGCCGCTGTTCATACTTGGCTGAACCATCACTAATAATCCTGCTAAGCAGAACGCAATGCAGATCATGGTCGACTTTTGGACGCGTTCTTTCAGAAACAGCACGCCAAGTAGGGCGGTAAATACAGGGTGAACGTATTGTAGAATGGTCGCTTCTGCTAATGGCAAAGTGGTCACAGCGTAGTAAACACACATCAAGGCTGCTGTGCCAACTGCGCCTCGAACAAACAACAAAGGTTTGTTATTTCCCCAGATCGAAATGCCTTTTCGCTTAACGTCGATATAACTGATGATCAAAGACACTAAAGCCCTTGCTGCAACAATCTCGAATACAGGTATGCCGTAGTTGCTGATGTATTTCACACACGCTGACATCAGTGCGAATCCAAAAGCAGAGAGGATCATGAACCGAACCCCAACAGGGATCATTGAAAAAGAGAAAGAAGGCATAAAAATATCAATCGGTTGAGGGAACAGGAATCATAACTTAGTTTAGAAGAGCCTACCAAAGTCTTTGTCCTGTTCTGGTCAACTTGATTCAATTAATTCTCATTTCAGATCGATTCGTTTTTATCTCGCATAAGATCGGCTATAGCTCAATTTTATAAAATCAATATCAACAGAAGGTGACGCTAATTCAACTCTGATTTATCGGTCGTTTTAATTGTCTTTCTTAGTCATATCATTCTCGTGAATTTATAATAAGAGATATGTTCTATGAAACCAGTCAATACCCTACTCATATCCGCGCTCGCGCTTTGCTCTTTCAGTTCAGCTACTTATGCAGACACCATCTTGCACGCTTTCAACTGGAAATATTCAGATGTGACAGCCAACGCCAATCAAATTGCTCAAGCCGGTTATAAAAAAGTACTGGTTGCTCCGGCAATGAAATCGAGCGGCAGCCAATGGTGGGCGCGCTACCAACCTCAAGATCTTCGAACCATTGATTCACCTCTCGGCAATAAACAAGATTTGGCCGCAATGATTGCCTCACTTAAAGCCGTGGGCGTTGATGTATACGCTGATGTGGTGCTCAACCATATGGCGAATGAAAGCTGGAAGCGAAGTGACTTGGATTACCCAGGCACCGAAGTGCTAAACGATTATGCGAGCCGTTCAAGCTACTATGCTGACCAGACTCTGTTTGGCAATCTAGCGCAAGGTTTTGTCTCCGCTAACGATTTCCATGCCGCGGGCTGTATTTCAGATTGGAACGACCCTGGTCATGTTCAATATTGGCGTTTGTGCGGGGCTGATGGCGATGTAGGTTTGCCTGATCTCGACCCAAATAACTGGGTGGTTTCACAGCAGCGCTTATATCTGAAAGCATTAAAGGATATGGGCATCAAAGGTTTCCGAATTGATGCGGTGAAGCACATGAGCCAGTATCAAATCGATCAGGTATTCACACCTGAAATTACAGCGAACATGCATGTGTTCGGTGAAGTGATTACCAGCGGTGGAGCAGGGAACAGCGGCTATGAGTCGTTCTTAGCGCCATACTTAAACAACACCAATCACTCTGCGTATGACTTCCCACTGTTTGCGTCGATTCGTGCTGCATTCTCGATGGGCGGTGGCTTGAACCAACTGCATGATCCAAAAGCGTACGGCCAAGCACTCGATGACAACCGTTCGATCACTTTTGCGATCACACATGACATTCCAACCAATGACGGCTTCCGTTATCAAATTATGGACCCACAAGATGAGCAGCTTGCTTACGCTTACATCCTTGGCAAAGATGGTGGCACGCCGTTGATTTACAGTGATGATCTACCGGATTCTGAAGATAAGGATAACGGTCGTTGGGGCAATGTTTGGAATAGCTCGAACATGAAGAATATGCTGAGCTTCCATAACGCGATGCAAGGTAAATCAATGACGATGATTTCGAGCGACCAATGTACTTTGCTGTTTAAGCGTGGCAAAGAAGGCGTTGTAGGAATTAACAAATGTGGCGAAACGCGTGGCGTGACGGTTGATACTTACCAGCATGAGTTCAATTGGCATGTTCAATACAAAGATGTATTAAGCAGCGCGACAGAAACCATTTCTTCTCGCTACCATACGTTCAATCTACCACCACGCAGTGCGCGTATGTTTAAGCTTTAATGTTTGCTCAACAAAGTGAAACATAACGGGTAGATAGCATAAGCCGCAGCATTTGCTGCGGCTTATTGTTGAGTAAACGAGTCGTTTTGAAACTGGCGCGTTTTTACGAACCTAATGTTTAGAAAGGCGAGCGGCTATTCGCGATAGCGAACTGTTGGTAAAGCTCCGCCACTTCGACTGGGTTGAACTCGTCTTTGTATGTCAGTTCACTGAGTCGGTGTGTGATGTTTTGCAGTTCATGCGAACGTTGCTGAGCACGCTGCCGATAGCGTTTGAATGCTTGCTCTGTACCTTCAAAGTTAGAGGCAATACTTTGTGCCAGCACATAAGCGTTCTCGATACCTAAGCTGAAACCGATACCCATGGTCGGCAACACAGCGCAACAGGAATCTCCCAGTAGAACAGCATTGCCGCGATACCAAGTATCAAATGGGGCAACATCGGTGAGTGGAGAAGGCAAGATCTTCGATTCAGGCGTATCTCGAATCATATCCAGTAGATAGCTAGGATAGTGAGAGAACTGCTCTAACACGGTTTGTTTAGACAGCGTTTCACCTTCTTGAACGGCACATGCGGCAAACCAGTATTTACCTTGGGTTTCTCGCTCGTAGGTGTAGGTTACGATTCGAGATTTATCACCCGCAAAAACATAACACTCATCATCGCTGATTTCAGGTGCTTTGAAATCAATCTCACCACGGCAGCAATAGACGTTCGGTTGTCTTAGTGTCACATCAGGCGCGACAAACTTTCTCACTTGAGAGAACACGCCGTCGGCACCGACAATAATATCCGCATCAATGGGTTCGCCGTTGATCAGAATCTGCGGCTCATCGTCGTTTTGAACAACAGTGCAGGTTTGGTTAGTGACGATGCAGTCATCTTCTAGCTCATTTAATAGCAGTTGGTATAAACGGCTGCGATGAAATAAACCAATTGGCGCGTTGGCTTTGCTTGGAGAGTCACTCATATTGAGTGTGTTGATGGGCAACCCTGTGGCCGTTAATGTCGAGATGGTATCGACTTGGTTACATGCAGCTTTGACTTTATCGACACCCACTAATGCTGCAAGAACTTGCATGCCCTCTGGCCACATAATGATGCCAGTACCGTCAGCACGTGGTTGTGCTGCCTTCTCATATATTCGAGCTTTAATACCAAATTTACGCAGTGATAATGCGAGTGCTAAACCATTCAGCCCTGCACCAATAATTGCGACTTTGAGACGTTGTTGTTCCATGACTTTCTCCTAAGAATAAGATGCCAATATCTGTGTACTGGTTCATAGGGCGTAAGATAGGTCATTCGAATCGATAAATAAACGTTATAAATTATAAGGTTAATGCGATTTCTAAAACTGAGATTCCGATCCCCTAATGATCTTGGATGACACCAAACCAATGATTCTGATGAGACAGTACTTTCAGCAACTCGATCTCTTTCGTTGTCTCTTCTCTAAGCCATTCAATAAGGTCGTTGATGATAGGCGTGTGGCTACGCTGGTGGATAAAATAAGTCCAAGCACTGTGTTGGATCTTTGCATTCTTAGGGCAGTACAAGAAGCCTCGTTGGAGATCTTGTTGAACTAACAACAGATCCGTAACTGTAACGCCTTCACCGGATAAACAGGCACTGAGCGCCATATCTAAAGACAAGAAACTGGTATTTCTGACAGGCTTCTTTGGTGGGAATTCAACATCGGACAACCACACTTTCCAATCGTGGTGATCTAAGGTTGGATGCAGCCTTGGCAAGGTTAAGATCGAATCAAGGTCGGTGTCTTTGGTGGTTAGGCTAGTTGAGCAAACCGGTGCCATAAACTCTTCCCGCAAGAAGGTGATGTCTGGTGCTTTGTCATAGCGTTTTTTGAAGCGCGTGTGGAAGATCAGTAGATCATACTCACTACTATTAATCGATTCGTCTTCCTCAATTACAGGAACAATGACGATCTCATGATCTTGATAACGCTCGTTTAATTCCCGAACTTTGGAGATCAATACTCGCGTCGCGAAACTAAGAGTCGCTTTGATCACGATACGCTTCTGTTTCGGCTCACTCCAAGAGGCGATAACGGCTTCGATATTGCCATAGCTTTCTCGCAAAGCGACATACAAATCATGACCTTGTACCGTTAATTCTATGGCTCGATGCTTACGAATAACCAGTGATGCGTTTAACTCATCTTCAAGCTGTTTGATCTGTCGACTGATTGCACTTTGTGTCACATGCAGCTCTTCGGCAGCCAGAGTAAAGCTCATCAGCCTTGCAGCAGCTTCAAACGCTTTTAAGCCATTATGTGAGGATGGCAAGCTAGGATATGGGGTCATAATTCGTTCGCATGAGTTTTTGGAATGTTAGAGTCGCAAATTTATCAATTGAACGCCAGCCTCATCGATCGTATTTTGGGCGAAATTAACTGAGGCGCTCATGAAAAAAATACTCACTCTTGCATTCCCTTTGATCATTTCACAGCTGATCTCTATGGCTTTAGTCCTTACTGATGTTTGGATGATGTCGCGTATCAGTGTGTCAGCCCTTGCGGCTGGTGGCTTAGGAGCCTCTATCTACTTTTTTATCTTCATTATTGCGAGCAGCACTGTAGGTTGTGTCGCGAACTTGATTGCGATCGCTTATGGTCAGCGCGTCGCTCGCCCAGAGTTTGGGAATACACAAATCAGATTGGCGGTGAAAGGCGCAACCATGTTGGCGTTCGTGCTCAGCGTGACCTTAATGGCCAGCTTCTGGTTTGCTCCGTTGGTATTAGAAGCCGCAAAACAGCCGCCAGAAGTGATCACTTTAGCGATGGAATATGTCCATGCTTTGAAGTGGGTGATGTTGCCTTCGCTTATCTTGTTGGTGCTTCGTGGCTTAACCAGTGCGTTTGGCAATGTGCGTTCTATTCTGGTGATGTCTATTATCACCGTAATTCTGAATGTGCCAGTGAGCTACTTTTTAACCTTCCAATTAGACATGGGCTTAACGGGTTTAGGGCTTGGTACGGCTATCGCGGCATTTATCGTGATGGTCGGATACACGGTTTGGGTATTTAAGCGCGACGAGTTTAAGCAGTTCGCCCCTTGGCTAAATACAGAAGAGTACTCCATCAAGCTGATGAGCCCTTTGTTGTTGATGGGTCTACCTATCGGCTTGGCAGCTTTACTTGAGCATGGCCTTATTTACGGTGGCACCTTAATGGCGGGCACGATCAGTATTGCTTCGTTAGCTCTGCACCAAATCCTGCTGCAATGTTTGAGCTTTACTTGGAACTTCAATTTTGGCTTCTCACAAGCTGCGGCGATTTTGGTTGGTCGTGATTTTGGCGCGGGTAACTTCGAAGGGATCAAAAGAACCTCGATTCAAAGCTTCATATTGGTGTCGGTGTTGAGTGTGGCGTTGTCGGCTGTGTTTATCATATGGCCTGAGATGATCGCCTCTATCTTCAAGTTAGACGATGGTACGGGTGCAATGACTTCGCTATTAGCTTCTGTTATCTGGGTAGTGGCGTTGTGCTTTATTGTTGATGCATGGCAACTGCTGGTGATTAACTTGCTTAGAGGGATGAAGATTGTCTCTATGCCAACCGTGATGACTGCAATCGGTTACTGGGTATTTGGCCTACCTGCAGCTTGGTATTTGATGCCAAAATTTGAATTGGCAGGGATTTGGGGCGGAATCGGCGTGGGTTTAGGCGTGACAGGTATTCTATTGCTGATTCATTTAATGGTTGTTCTAAACAAGAGCAGCAAGACACCAGATTTAGATTGTTCAGCTTACTCTTAATTAAGTTAGTTGATAACGAAAAAGCCGTAGTCATCAACGACTGCGGCTTTTGTTTATCTAAATTGATCCTTGGGGGAATGAATCAATATCAGGATGTAGGGAGTACCTATTGGTTATAAGGTAGCTTTATTACCAGACTACTTGCCACCAGAGAGCGCAGATTTCATCATCGTTTTGAATTGCTCTTTTTGTTCTTCAGTTAACACGTTATAGATGTTGTTCTTTAGACGCATTTCTTGCATCACCATCGACTTCTCGGTTGCTTGAACGGTGTCGATGACCTTTTCCATCTCAGCTTCATTGAAATCAGGTTGAGTCACAAGGCTGATCTGTTTCTTCTTAAGCTCTATTGCGCTCTCCATATCAATCTCTGTTCGATCGGATTGATAATCTTCAACAAGAGAGAATACTTCCGCTTGTTGCTCTTCGGTTAGATTCAGAGAAGCAATAACCATTTGCAATGGGCTAAGCGCCGGCTGTGGCGGTTGTTGTGGTGATGAAGCACTCACAAAAGGAGCGGTAACGAGTAGAGCTGAAGCAGTTAATACACAAAGCGACTTTTTCAGTGATTTCATTGAGTTTCTCCTGTTAGTGGAAACATGAGTATAGATGGCGAAGCTGAACTCGATATGAATATGTCGTTCAGTTTAATTCGCCGAGCTCATTGCGTTCATTTAGTTACGCTCGTCTAGACACGGAATGAGTTAGACCTTGGTCTTACAGAAACCGAGCTAAAAGGTGACTAGAATGACTTAAGTCGCTCACCGTTTTATCAAGGAATACACAAATGGAAGTTGGATTGTTCTGGGCTGAAAAAGGAATGCTAGTGCTTGGCGCACTGTTTGTTTTGACGAGCATGATGCAGTACGGAAGACGCAGTAGCGATTGGAAAGGCGTGATTACGATGTTCTACAAGCGTATCCCAATGAGCATAGCCGAATACAAATGGTACCGTCTGGGTATCGCTCTGTTGATATTTGCTGTGATCATACGTTTCGCATTACTGATTCTATGGCCTTCATATCAGTTCTAGTTCTTCACACTATCTCTCTTATCATAGGCACATAAAGCCGATAAATGAATGAGTAACCGAGCCTTAATAAACCCGTTTGTTAAGGCTGCTGTTAAATAAAATAGTGCTATTACTCAACAGTAAGGAGTGGCTATTACCTTTGTAGCATATTGTTTTTCATGAAGAATAATGCGAAATAATAGCTTACCCACCTGTTTCATCATTCTTACTAATAATCTGCACATAAATCCATTCACCCCGTACCTGATACCATAATGTTCTGTTACACTCGTTCGAATTAGCTTTAATTTGTCAGTGGTGCATTTATGTCGTTCCCAGTTCTTATATGTGATGATTCTGCGTTAGCAAGGAAGCAGATGGCTCGGTCACTGCCTAGTTCTCTAAATGCAGATATAACTTTTGCTGTTCATGGGCTTAATGCACTTGAAGAGCTCGCTAAAAACCAGTTCAAATTAATGTTCCTCGACCTCACCATGCCGGAATTAGACGGCTATGGCACATTGGAAGAGATGCAACGTTTAGGTGATACCACGCCTGTTGTCGTTGTTTCTGGTGACATACAACCAAAAGCGCAACAGAAGGTGCTGGATCTCGGCGCCAAAGCGTTTTTGCAAAAGCCGATCGATAAAGAAGCACTAAAAGCTATTTTACGTGAGCATGTCGAGCCGCCAAAACAACCTCAAATTATTACCCCAACCGCTTTAGAACTGCCAATACTTCGCAGACGTGATGTCTATATGGAAGTGGCGAACGTAGCGATAGGCCGTGCAGCTGATGCGCTGGCTCGTCACTTTAATGTGTTTGTTCATCTACCGTTGCCGAACGTCAACATCTTCGAAGTGAGTGAATTGCACATGGCACTTCGCGATCTAGCCGATAACGACCAAGTGTCGGGTGTTTGCCAAGGCTTCAGCGGAGAAGGCATTGCAGGTGAAGCACTAGTTTTGTTGAGTGATTCCAGTGTGAGCGACCTTAAGAAACTCATGAAGGTGCCAACAGAAAGCGAGCAGCTAGAAGAACTAGAGCTGCTGATGGATGTATCGAACATCTTAGTCGGCTCATTCTTGAATGGGTTAGGGGAGCAATCAGAAGTTCGTTTCTTCCAGAGTTCGCCTGTTCTACTAGGGCAACATATCTCGATCGACTCGGTTATCGAAAATACCAGCGGCTCATTTAAAAAGACCATGACGTTCGAAGTCAGCTACAACATAGACGGCACTTCCATCCGTTGTGACCTTCTATTTATGTTTGTTGATGAGTCTTTGCCACTTCTAGACAACAAATTGGCCTACCTAATGGAGGAGTTTTAATATGCTGAATCTTCCTGCTGAATTTGAACAGTTCCACTGGATGGTCGACATGGTTCAAAACGTCGATATGGGGCTGGTGGTTATTAACCGTGATTTTCAGGTACAAGTCTGGAATGGTTTCATGACGCACCATAGTGGTAAGCAATCACATGATGCGATCGGTAAGTCGATCTTTGAACTGTTTCCTGAAATCCCAGAAGAGTGGTTTAGGCTGAAAACCAAGCCCGTCTACGACCTAGGCTGTCGTAGCTTCATTACATGGCAACAAAGGCCTTATCTGTTTAAGTGTCGTAACGTTAGGCCAGTAACCCAACAAGCTGATTTCATGTATCAGAACGTGACGCTAAACCCGATGCGCTCGCCAACAGGGCAAGTGACCTCATTGTTCTTGTCTATTCAAGATGCAACTGCAGAAGCGTTAGTCTCTCAAAAGAACTAGATCGTTCTATTCGCCAAACAACGCTTTCCTATACGCGTATTAGTATCAGTCTAATACGCGAATAAAAATGGCTAAGGTTAACCACCTTAGCCATTTTTTGCTTTCTATTCTTCAAATCTTATCTTTTCCCCCAGTTTTTCACGTCAACCAATCCTCTTTTACTGAGCGATTTGCAAAGTCTTCTAGGTTAAATGAACGAAAGCGCTGTAACGAAACGTGCTTTTGGAACCGTAATGCTCCGGGTTAATAGAAATTGGATTTATAAAGTGCAAGCTGAGAAGGGGCATTTAATGGAGTGTGAAGGTTGAATTATCAAACCCAAGTGAATCTTGGTCTCTAGATTGAGTCGTTTTTACCCTACTTTTCCAAGTGACAGCAAAACAAAAGCGTCACGAGATTACCCAATTTGGTCGAAAACAGATAAAAATTAGAAAAAATCGAATTTATTTAAGAAAAAAGGCATTTTTTTGTTGGAGAAAAGTGTGATTTTTATGTGATTTCGAGTCACTTTCTTCACATATTTGCATTATGAGGGCGATATTGTGTGAAATCTGAAGGAAAACGATTGCGCAATAAACCAACAGAGTTTGCGTGGATGGTTCGCTAAGTTATTAATTAGTAAGAATTTAGTTGGAAAGTGTAGCTGGGGGAGTTTTAGCGGATATGGAATCTTTGAGAGGATAGCATAAAAAAAAGTGAAATATCAGACTTGCTGTTACTAAATCACGACCTATAATGCTGAAAACCGGAGCGTCTGCCAACGCTCCGGTTTTTTTGTGTCCGAAGAAAAGTAAACCCGTCTGCCAACGGTTTTACTACGCATTTCGCGAGAGACACATAATTTTATGAATCAAGGAAAACACCATGCGTATCGAACAAGAACTTAAGTTAGGTTTCAAAGATGTACTCTTCCGTCCGAAGCGTTCTACCCTTAAAAGCCGTTCTCAAGTTGAATTAACCCGCGATTTTACATTCAAGCATAGCGGTCGTCAATGGTCTGGTACTCCAGTAATTGCAGCTAACATGGATTCGGTAGCAAGCTTTGAAATGGCAGCTGCTCTAGCAGAGCACGGTGTTATGACTGCAGTACACAAGCACTACACAGTAGAGCAGTGGGCTGAGTTCGCTAAAACAGCAGACAAGAAAACACTGAACAACGTATTTGTATCAACGGGTACATCTGAAGCTGAGTTTGAGAAAACAAAGCAAATCATGGCGCTTAGCGAAGACTTCGTATTTATCTGTATTGATATCGCTAACGGCTACTCAGAGCACCTAGTTGAGTACGTACAAAAAGTACGTGCTGAATTCCCGACTAAAGTTATCTCTGCTGGTAACGTTGTAACAGGTGACATGGTTGAAGAGCTAATTCTAGCTGGCGCAGACATTGTTAAGGTTGGTATCGGCCCTGGTTCTGTTTGTACTACACGTGTTAAAACAGGCGTAGGTTACCCTCAACTTTCTGCAATCATCGAGTGTGGCGACGCAGCACACGGCCTTGGCGGCATGATCATCGGTGACGGTGGCTGTTCATGTGCGGGTGACGTATCTAAAGCGTTCGGCGGCGGTGCTGACTTCGTAATGCTAGGCGGCATGCTAGCAGGTCACTCTGAGTCAGGCGGCGAAGTTGTAGAGCAAGACGGTAAGCAATTCATGAAGTTCTACGGCATGTCTTCACAGTCGGCTATGGACAAGCACTCAGGTGGTGTTGCTAAGTACCGTGCTGCGGAAGGTAAAACTGTTTTGCTTCCATACCGTGGTTCAGTTCACAACACAATTTCTGACATCCTTGGTGGTGTACGTTCAACTTGTACATACGTAGGCGCAGCAAAGCTTAAAGAGCTAACTAAGCGTACGACTTTCATCCGTGTACAAGAGCAAGAGAACAACGTATTCGGTAAAGAGTAATCTGAACTGATTCAAATAGTTTGTAAAAACAACCATACCTTTAAATGGCTCATAAAGTGTACAATGCTTTAGTAAGTTTACAACAGGTATGGTTGTTTTATTATAAAAAAGCGAATTCTCAGAAACTCTTCTGTAAAAAACATATTCCACTTTGTTAGCCTCAAAACGAACTCCATCCACACTGTGGAGTCTGACCTAGAGTTTGATGTATGCGTCCACTTCGAGTTTTCGCCACAGATTGTCAACTTCGAAGCTCAACCTATCGGTTTTGAATACTTTATTGAGGGTAAGCGACGTAGATATACGCCTGATTTTTTAGTCACCTACAAAGATTCATACCAATCATTCTATGAGATCAAGCCCAAGCACATTGCAGAGAAAGATGAGTTTAAAGAAAAGTTTAGAGCTCAGAAAGAGCAAACATTGGACTGTGGTCAAGATCTGTACGTGTTGAGAGAGGATGGCTTTCAGATATACCCGCTACTCGAAAACCATCAAACTGATTGGCGCTGGCTCTATCAATGGAGACATAACCATTGGTAACTAGAGAGTTTTGCTGTTCTGATGACAAACTACTAAAACTTATAGGGAGAGCAGTGGTTGTAACTGCAACCCCTAACATTTTTAAACTGTCTCTACGACTTATTTCCATTTTCGATACCTCTAGTGTATATGGCTTTTTTCTAATTCGAGATTGAATCAGTCTTAAAGGAAGAAAAATGGCATTTGTGAACTAATTTTGAGATAGATGTCAGGCTAGCTACTTACATGGGAATTTTCGCTGAAATGACCGACAAACCTTAATATAGACCCCACATACGCTTGTACATTGATTATCAATAAATTCGTCTTGGTTGTATGAGTATTTACGCGCTAGGGTACAAATCTTCAATAGTTAGACACAGAAGCGACGAAGGATAAATCTGACACTACTCACTGTTTAATACCATAATCTTTTAACAACTGGTGCAGATAGTATGGGGACCATATTAGACCACAATAGGTGACTCGTAGCCTCCAATGGGCTTTGTTGCGTAATTAAATTTAGAGATAGAGCCAACCCGTTTCGCTTGTTTCTTAGTCAATACGACAAGTTTCAGGCATACCTAACCCAGTAAGCTTGTTCAACGCTTTTATCATCGCGTAAGTTTCACCCACCTGGGCATTGTAATTTCTTAAGCTCAGTTTCCCTCCTAGCAACTGTTTAACTCGATACATCGCTGTTTCTGAGAGTGAACGTTTGTGGTATCCATACCGCTCTTTCCAATACTTATTTGAGTCGTATAATTTCTGGCAACCCACGGCGAAATTTCGAGGGTGACCACGCTCCCAGAAGGCAGCCCCTTCTCTTGGGGGAATAAGCGCAATAGCTCCCTTAATCTTAATAGCAGCGTGACACGCTCTCGTGTCGTAAGCGCCATCACCAGACACCTCAAGGATACTTCGGCGTGTTTGTTTCAGTAAGTTCGGGAGTACTTCTCCATCTGTAACCGTCGATAAACTTAGCTCGGCGGCAATGATCTCATGAGTGTTGGTATCGACTGCAATATGCAGCTTTCGCCAGACTCTACGCTTGCCATCCGTCCCATGTTTTTTGACTTTCCATTCACCTTCGCCATAAACCTTAAGGCCAGTAGCATCAATGGCTAGGTGCTGTATCGCTCCTCTCGTTTTAGTCTTAAATGAAACCTCAACTTGCTTGGCTCTACGACTGATGCAGGTGTAATGCGGACAACTTAACGGTACATGGGCTAACCTAAATATCGAGTCGATAAATCCTTGCAGCGCTCTCAATGGCATAGAAAAAACTCGTTTGACCATGAGTGCTGTCGTGATAGCTAAATCACTGAACCGACGCGGCCTACCGCGCTTATTCTGTTTGCTTTGCGCCCATCCGCTTATTGCTTCTTCATCAATCCAAAAAGTCAGAGAACCACGGTTAATGAGTGATCGGTTGTATTGCTTCCAGTTGGTTGTTTTATAACGAGGCTTAGGCATAGGACTACGAGATAGAGTGGAGGTAGCTGATCAGATCGTAGGTTCTTGATTTAGTTCCATTGAATTACGCAACAAAGCCATATTTTTCTTCATTCATCACTATTTTCTCGTTAGTTTAGCCCCCCTAAATAAAAGTCATTTCATTGCCATACGGCTATTCAGAAATTTCAAATGATTTTTTATTTTGTTCTTATTTATTAGTATGAGTGAGAGGTACTTATGTTAAGGTTAACTATAAGGTAATGCTGATGTAACACTTATTTTTATAACATACAATTAATTATATATGTGCTTCCTAAAAGAAATTACATATATTAAATCTAATTATTTATTTAGATTACTTCGAGTGGCTACCACCATTTGAAGTATAATAAGGTTTCCGGCCTGAAGGGTAGTTCTCTAGTAGAGTTAACGTTTTCTTTTCTCCTGTGTGAATATTTTCACACGTAACGCTACCGTTCACTTTCGACACTTCTTTCTTTTCTATTACTTTAATCACTACATTATATTTTAAATATTTAATTTTGGGCTTCTCGGCATTGCTCAACCACGTAACTTACTGCAATAGCAACACTATCACATGAACTTATCACTTAATTTTTGATGATAATCAAAAGTGCCTAAACTTATTCTTCCTGAGTAATATAAGTAAACAATAATGGATTATACGCAATGACAATCTTTCAAAAAATCACCTTTGTTTTGATACTTTAGATATTAAGTCAAAGGGTCATTTCACTGTTGGAGATAAGTAAGTGTTAATTTAATATACATGGCTTTAAATGAAGCTATTGCTTCTGAGCAATCTCTTTAGATTAAAGACGTCGCATACTTTAGCTTTAATTCCCAGTAGTAGCATTTAGTTGTCTTAAGACAAATGAACAGAGGTTTACTTAATCATTCGATTAGTCTTATTCGTTGAGAAGTCGTCATCTATCTGGTTGTCCCTCGATTTTGATTGCCATTGGAGGGGCTTTGTTGCGTAATTCAATGGAACTAAATCAAGAACCTACGATCTGATCAGCTACCTCCACTCTATCTCGTAGTCCTATGCCTAAGCCTGGCTTTGTTGCGTAATTCAATGGAACTAAATCAAGAACCTACGATCTGATCAGCTACCTCCACTCTATCTCGTAGTCCTATGCCTAAGCCTCGTTATAAAACAACCAACTGGAAGCAATACAACCGATCACTCATTAACCGTGGTTCTCTGACTTTTTGGATTGATGAAGAAGCAATAAGCGGATGGGCGCAAAGCAAACAGAATAAGCGCGGTAGGCCGCGTCGGTTCAGTGATTTAGCTATCACGACAGCACTCATGGTCAAACGAGTTTTTTCTATGCCATTGAGAGCGCTGCAAGGATTTATCGACTCGATATTTAGGTTAGCCCATGTACCGTTAAGTTGTCCGCATTACACCTGCATCAGTCGTAGAGCCAAGCAAGTTGAGGTTTCATTTAAGACTAAAACGAGAGGAGCGATACAGCACCTAGCCATTGATGCTACTGGCCTTAAGGTTTATGGCGAAGGTGAATGGAAAGTCAAAAAACATGGGACGGATGGCAAGCGTAGAGTCTGGCGAAAGCTGCATATTGCAGTCGATACCAACACTCATGAGATCATTGCCGCCGAGCTAAGTTTATCGACGGTTACAGATGGAGAAGTACTCCCGAACTTACTGAAACAAACACGCCGAAGTATCCTTGAGGTGTCTGGTGATGGCGCTTACGACACGAGAGCGTGTCACGCTGCTATTAAGATTAAGGGAGCTATTGCGCTTATTCCCCCAAGAGAAGGGGCTGCCTTCTGGGAGCGTGGTCACCCTCGAAATTTCGCCGTGGGTTGCCAGAAATTATACGACTCAAATAAGTATTGGAAAGAGCGGTATGGATACCACAAACGTTCACTCTCAGAAACAGCGATGTATCGAGTTAAACAGTTGCTAGGAGGGAAACTGAGCTTAAGAAATTACAATGCCCAGGTGGGTGAAACTTACGCGATGATAAAAGCGTTGAACAAGCTTACTGGGTTAGGTATGCCTGAAACTTGTCGTATTGACTAAGAAACAAGCGAAACGGGTTGGCTCTATCTCTAAATTTAATTACGCAACAAAGCCCTTTCTCAAGGTAATAGTTCGCTTCAATGCCAAACTTCCAAGGGCGTCCATTCAGAACCGTTGTTTTGCTAACACTGATATTCAACGGAATTTCCGCCTGATCCTTATTCCAGTCATAGGTGAATGTCGGCGCAGAGCCCACAGTCCAACCTCCTCCTAATATCTCAACCCAAAACACTTGTGTCGATGTCTTGTTGATTCGAGTATCAGAATGGTCGGCTCCGTCTCCAGAAACACCATACAAGTGATTTGGAAACATACCGAAAACTCGCTCGCTACTCGCCTTCCCGACCATAAACTCTGGCCCGACAGCAAATTGATCCGCCGTTAAGTCACTGCTGCCCGTAGGGGCTTTGTTGCGTAATTAAATTTAGAGATAGAGCCAACCCGTTTCGCTTGTTTCTTAGTCAATACGACAAGTTTCAGGCATACCTAACCCAGTAAGCTTGTTCAACGCTTTTATCATCGCGTAAGTTTCACCCACCTGGGCATTGTAATTTCTTAAGCTCAGTTTCCCTCCTAGCAACTGTTTAACTCGATACATCGCTGTTTCTGAGAGTGAACGTTTGTGGTATCCATACCGCTCTTTCCAATACTTATTTGAGTCGTATAATTTCTGGCAACCCACGGCGAAATTTCGAGGGTGACCACGCTCCCAGAAGGCAGCCCCTTCTCTTGGGGGAATAAGCGCAATAGCTCCCTTAATCTTAATAGCAGCGTGACACGCTCTCGTGTCGTAAGCGCCATCACCAGACACCTCAAGGATACTTCGGCGTGTTTGTTTCAGTAAGTTCGGGAGTACTTCTCCATCTGTAACCGTCGATAAACTTAGCTCGGCGGCAATGATCTCATGAGTGTTGGTATCGACTGCAATATGCAGCTTTCGCCAGACTCTACGCTTGCCATCCGTCCCATGTTTTTTGACTTTCCATTCACCTTCGCCATAAACCTTAAGGCCAGTAGCATCAATGGCTAGGTGCTGTATCGCTCCTCTCGTTTTAGTCTTAAATGAAACCTCAACTTGCTTGGCTCTACGACTGATGCAGGTGTAATGCGGACAACTTAACGGTACATGGGCTAACCTAAATATCGAGTCGATAAATCCTTGCAGCGCTCTCAATGGCATAGAAAAAACTCGTTTGACCATGAGTGCTGTCGTGATAGCTAAATCACTGAACCGACGCGGCCTACCGCGCTTATTCTGTTTGCTTTGCGCCCATCCGCTTATTGCTTCTTCATCAATCCAAAAAGTCAGAGAACCACGGTTAATGAGTGATCGGTTGTATTGCTTCCAGTTGGTTGTTTTATAACGAGGCTTAGGCATAGGACTACGAGATAGAGTGGAGGTAGCTGATCAGATCGTAGGTTCTTGATTTAGTTCCATTGAATTACGCAACAAAGCCTCTCTACTCCTAGAGGAAAATGTTCTTTGTGGGAGTGTTCGGTTCTTTGAGATAAGTCATTTGGGATAACTTTATTCTATAACCATTCATATATTTATTGTTATACGGTTTCGGAGTATGGCGACTTTCAATCTTGCAGGACTTGGCTTGTCGCCATACTTTCCTTTTCGTGGGGGGTCTATCTCTAAGTTTCGTTTTCTCTATGAGGGTAGATGCTAAACACATACGGCTTGCTACGCAATATGACAGATGTATGTATAAATTTAACCGATGTTAAATTTCTTTGAATGTTAACAATGCAAAGACAGTAGAAATATAGTAATTAATCGAGTGTGTTTTAGGAAGGAAGTAGAAATAGTTGTTTGGTAAGTTCTAATCATTAAATATAAGTATGAACTTAAGTTTTAATTCCCTGTTTTATTACTTCTGGATAACGCGCATAAAAAATCCGACATTGGCGAACCAATATCGGATTTAAAATTCAACAGATTGTTAGCGCTAGTCGTATTAACCAGCAGCAACCTGCATGATGAGACCACAGATGTAAGCGCCGTATGTACCGAGAGCGTAACCCAATACCGCCATTAGGATACCTACTGGTGCCAATGCTGGGTGGAATGCAGCCGCGACGATAGGTGCCGATGCAGCGCCGCCTACGTTAGCTTGGCTACCTACAGCCATGAAGAACAATGGTGCACGAATTAGCTTCGCCATTACAATCATCAGAAGGGCATGAATAGTTAACCATGTAATACCAATGAAGAAGTAACCTGGGTTGTCTAAGATAGCTGTCACATCCATTTGCATACCGATAGTTGCAACTAGGATGTAGATGAACGCTGAACCGACTTTAGACGCGCCGCTGTGCTCAAGGCTGCGTGTAGATTTGAAGCATGAAGCGACCAGCGCGAACGTTGTCACCATTACGATCAGCCAGAAGAAGCCAGATGTCAGGCTGTATTTCGCAAGTTCCGGCGCATTGGTTGAGATCCATGGTGCAATCATGTCACTGAATAAGTGAGCCAAACCTGTTAAACCGAAGGCAATTGCCGTGATCTTCATGAGGTCGGTTGTGGTTGTTGGGCGCGCGTTCTCTTCTTGGTATTTAGATACCGTCTCTTTTAGCTCTTCAATAGATGAAGTATCCGCTTTTAACCATGCATCAATCTTCTTCTGACGACCTGCCATGATAAGTAACACGGCCATCCAAATGTTCGCACAGATAACATCAACCGTAATCATTGCAGAGAAGAGTTGATCATCAACCTCGAACACTTCTTTCATTGCTGCTTGGTTCGCACCGCCGCCGATCCAAGAACCAGCTACAGTCGTAAGGCCACGCCATACATCGCCAGATACGAGGTCAGGGTTAACTTGGTCGATAATTAAAATCGCCAAAGGGCCACCAATGATGATGCCGACAGTACCCGTTAGGAACATGATGACGGCTTTTGAGCCAAGGCCGAAGATTTTGCGTAAGTCAGCTGAGATGATCAGTAGAACGAGTGCGCTTGGTAATAGGTAACGACTTGCAACAAAGTACAGCTTTGAGTTTGATGCGTCGATGATGCCTAGGCTGTTCAATAGAGAAGGAACAAAGTAACAGAGCAATAGACCCGGAACGAACGAGTAGAATTTTTTCAGTGCGCTATTTTGGCTACTTTCCGTGATAAAAACACCGCCAAGAATAACAGCTAACATGCCCATTATTACAGCATCATTAGTAATCATTATTATATCTCCTTTAAGGTGAGCGCAAAGGTCTCACTTTTTGAATTGCAGGACTATACCGACAACCGTCATTCGTTACAAATTGTAACGATAGACATATTTTGAAATGTTTATGTTAATTTTGATGGTTTGAATTTGTGAATGTCGTGCGTTATTTATTTGATTGGTGAATGGGTTTGTTGGGGCTTTTGCGGCGTATTTCGATATATGCAATGTAATTCAAGCCTTAGCGAGTGGTCGCTATGAATTGGGTGGGTGCTTGAATGGCAGGAATGAGTGCATATACAGCCATGTTTATGGTGTGGTTTATGCAGGGTTGGAATGTTTCAATAATGTAAAAATTGAATCCACTTTTGCTATGTAGTCAGAAATTAAAAATTTTAGCTAGATCACACAAATCTCTCGGATTACGAGTTTCAGCACCTGATACTTATGCTCATTTGACGTTTTGTAGGGGGTAAATGAAAGAAAAAGCGGCTTAAATAGCCGCTTTTGATGGTTGAATTGCATGGTTATCTAGAGCTGAAGTCTAGATGCTGCTTAAGACTCTTCTTCCTCAAAGCCATCTGCATAGCCTTTCGGTGGCGGTGTCCAACCTCGTTCAGATCGAGAGTGCTTGTCTGAACGGTCTTTTTTCATATCTTCTTTCATTGCTTCTTCAAGGTGAATGAAGATTTGTCGGTAGTTGTTGTCGTAGCGCGGGTTCTCTTCCGCTTCAGACCAAGCTTGGTAGAGCTTTTCAGACTTACGGCTTTCAACACGTTGATACGTCGATTTCTGTTGTTCAACGAAGAATGGGTGATGACCCAAAGAACGCAAGGCTTCTGCCCCCATTTCAAGAGCAGAATGGTAGGTCTCTGATTCCACAAAGTCTGCACCTGCTTCTCGTAAGCGATAACTATGACCTCGGTCGAATGCGCGGGCTAAGATTTTCACTTTAGGGTATGTGTGCTTAACGTACTTCACTAACTCAACACTTGAGTCTTGGTTATCGATTGCTACTACTAGCATTGCGGCTTCTTCGATTCCGGCGGTATGCAATAAGTCGTGACGAGTCGCATCACCAAAGTAAGATTTGATATTGATAGAGCGCAGTAAGTCTACTTGGTTCGCTTGGTGATCCAGAACCACCGTATTGACATCGTTCGACACCAACAAGCGGTTAACGATTTGACCGAATCGACCAATGCCCGCAATGATAACGGTGCCTTTTTCTTCGATAGTATCTTCTTCTCGGTCGTTAGATTTTTGTTCGTAACGAGGAAGAATCACTTTATCAAATAGAATGAACAGCCCTGGCGTTAGGAACATTGAAAGTGCCACAACCAGCGACAATGTTTGGACGATGTCAGCAGGTAATACGTGGTTTTGAGCTGAGAAGCTTAGTAGTACGAAACCAAACTCACCGGCTTGCGCCAAGCTCAATGTAAACAGCCAACGGTCACTGTTTTTGATTTTGAAGATCAATGCCAACGTAAATAGCACTAAGGCTTTAAGAAGCATAACGCCAAGAGTTAGGCCAATGATCAAACCAAAGTCGTTGAATAGAACATCAAAGTTGATGCCTGCACCTACGGTGATGAAGAACAAGCCAAGCAGTAGCCCTTTAAACGGGTCGATATTAGACTCAAGCTCGTGGCGGAATTCACTGTTCGCCAATACCACACCCGCAAGGAAGGTACCTAAAGCGGGGGATAGGCCGACTAGGCTCATCAGTGCAGCAATACCAATCACCAACATCAGTGCGGTTGCAGTAAAGATTTCACGCAGACCTGAGCTTGCCACGAAGCGGAACAGTGGACGACTCAAGAAGTGTCCGCCGACCACAACAATCGCAATAGATGCTGTGATCACAAGGCCATAAGCCCAACCGGGTAGGCCAGCAACAAGGCTTAACTCTTCATGATGATCAGAAGCCGAAGCGACCGCGCTTTGTGCAGCTTCGATTAATTCTGGCAAGGCTAATAGAGGGATAAATGCCAACATAGGGATGACGGCAATATCTTGGAACAGTAGGACTGAGAAAGCGTTCTTTCCGCCTTCTGTTTTGGATAGCCCTTTTTCGTTAAAGGTTTGGAGAACAATCGCGGTAGATGACAGTGCGAAGATCAAACCGATAGTCAGCGCAATGGTCCAAGGCTGCCCAAAGAACAGGGCGATACCCATTACAATCGCGGTCGTGCCACCAACTTGCAGGCCACCCAGCCCCATAAGTCGGTTTCTCATTGCCCAAAGCATCTTAGGTTCAAGTTCAAGACCGACCAAGAACAGCATCATAACCACACCAAACTCGGCAAAGTGTTGAATGGTTGTGGTCTCTTCACCCACTAGACCAATGATTGGGCCAATCACAACACCAGCAATGAGGTAACCCAACACAGAACCAAGGCCAAGTCTTTTGGCAATAGGCACGGCAATAACTGCTGCGACTAAGTAGATAAACGCTTGTAGAAAATATCCCGTCATTATTTAACCTCTGCCATTAGTTCTTCTACGTAGTGGTTGAGTTTTTCTGCTTTGCTGGCTTTCTTGATATTGATCTTGCCAGCAACTAACGCCTCTAACAGCACTTTATAGCTATCGACATGCTCTTGAATGCGGTTTTCTTCCAACGCGGTACGCGAGCCAAATAACGCAAAGGGTGCAAGATAGTTCATCCCACATAGAGAAGCGGTTTGTTCGATTGGATGAAGCAGTTCTCGAATAGTGAAATGGTTGTAGCCATCGCTTTGGTAGGCATCTTTTTTACCACCTGCAGTGATGCTACATAACAAGTTTTTGCCCTGTAGTTCATTACCATCGGCGCCGTAGGCGAAGCCGTATTCAAGAACAAGGTCTTGCCATTCTTTAAGAATTGCCGGTGTTGAGTACCAATACAAAGGGAACTGAAAAATGATGATGTCATGGTCTAACAGGCGTTTCTGTTCACGGTCGATGTTGATTTTAAATGTCGGATACTCGGCATAGAGATCGACACAGGTAACACCGTCAACGCGTTTGGCTTGTTCAAATAAGGGTTTGTTTGCTTCAGAACGATGTTGAGAAGGGTGAGCGAATAGCACCAAGACTCGATTTTTCGACATATAGCCCTCTTTGTCCATTAACGAATAATATTTATTGGAATTATAGTTATACAATAATAGAAGAATGGTTGAACAACAACGAATTAGCCCATACTTATTTGTTTAGATACGTGTGCTTTTCTGCGTTTAATTATATAGGACACCAGTCATTTTGTGTCTTTTAGGCGCAAGTAGCCGATGACTGAGTAAAACTAATTATTCACGAATAGTAAAAGCGAATATGGGCATTTTATGTCACCGTTGGTGGGTAACGTAAATAATCCAATAACCCTACATAGAACGATAATGAATAAAGGAAAAAACTATGAGCATGGACTTGCGTCAACAATGTGATTTGTTGCTTTCTGGTCATCTAGAACCGACACCAGCACAAACATTCGCTCAGATGGCTGAATGGTGTGAAACACACAATGTGAGCCATGATAGCTACGGTGATGGCGAATTTATCGAGAGCTTTGAAAACAAGGTCGCAGAGCTGCTTGGTTATGAAGCTGCCGTGTTTGTTATTACAGGTACTATGAACCAACCCACAGCATTAGAAATTGCGTGCCAAGAGAAAAGAAACCCGGTAGTAGCGATGCATGAGTCGAGTCATATCATTCGCCATGAACGCCAAGGGTATCAGCTCCAAAATCGTTTCAACGTGCTTCCAGTCGGCAACGTGTTTCGCACTTGGAATGTTGATGACTTAAAGGCGTGGCCTGATGAGATCGCAGCCGCTCTGTATGAGTTGCCGATGCGCGAAATTGGCGGCCAATTACCAGAATGGGAAGAGCTTGAAGTTATCAAGCAATACTGCAAAGAACAATCGATTCATCTTCATATGGATGGTGCACGTTTGTGGGAGTGCGGCGCGTATTACCAGAAGCCATACAGCGAGATTGCTCAGGGCTTCGATAGTGCTTATGTTTCGCTGTATAAAGGTCTCAATGGCCTTGGTGGTTCGTTATTGTTGGGCGATAAAGCCTTTGTCGCGAAAGCATCGGCGTGGATGAAGCGCCAAGGTGGCAATGTTTATCACCGAACGCCTTATGTGGTTTCAGCAGCAATGCAGTTTGATGAGCGATTAGAACTGATGCCTGCTTTATACGAACGCACCAAACAGGTTTATCAAATACTACAAGATTACCCTCAGTTCACGGTTAACCCGCAGCAACCGCAGGTCAACATGCTTCACCTCTATTTACCTGTGAGCTACGAAGACGGCATTATCGTGAGAGATAACATCGCGAAGAAACACAAGGTTTGGATAGGAAACCCAGCGATCAGCGAACTGCCAAACCAATGTAAAATTGAATGGTATGTAGGTGATAACTTGCTGAATCTGCCTGATCATGAGCTGATCGACATTCTTGATTTTATTAACGAAGAGCTGATTTGATTAACTAAGAGTTAATTTGATTGCGGAAGAGTTGAGTTGATTACAGAAGAATGGACCTAATGGAAATGGATACAGGAAATCGGTCCGGTATCCATTTATGCAGCTAGGATGACAGGCTCTGTTACATATACTGGTTGATGTACACATCGACTAAGAACATGAACACTGGAACCGTGCTGAGAAGTCCGAAGAAGACGATTGGCACCCAGTTTTTGATTTTCTTTTTAGGTTGCTCAGTGTTATTCATAAATTCGGCCTTAAATTCGTTGTTGAGTCTGTTTAGCTTTTTGGTACTAAAAATCTAAGTGTATGGTATCAAATAAATGGGTTTAGCCCTATGTAGATTTAGAGAACCGTGGTGTATATCAATCACATAAAATGTAAGTGATTCATAAACGGTTCATAAAGGTTCAACAATAATGAACCTATTAGAACAAGCATTGCCTTACTCGGCATATCAAATAAACAGCATTCAAAGATTTGGAGAATACAGAATGAAAACAATAGGAAACATCATTTGGTTTCTGTTCGGTGGCGTATTTATGGGACTAGCTTGGTGGTTCTTCGGACTGCTCGCATTCCTAACCATCGTTGGTATTCCATGGGGTAGAGCGTGTTTCGTTATGGGTAACTTCTCATTCTTCCCATTTGGTCAGGAAGCGATTTCGCGTGACGAACTAACCAATGAAATGGACATCGGCACGAGCTCGCTAGGTGTGATTGGTAACGTTATTTGGTTCTTATTTGCGGGGATCTGGCTTGCGATTGGTCACATTATGTCAGCTGTGGCGTGTTTCATTACTATCATCGGTATTCCGTTCGCGATTCAACACCTTAAGCTAGCGGTTATCTCACTGGCGCCAATCGGTAAGACGGTTGTCGATAAACGTGAAGCAGAAGCGGCGCGAGTAAGAAATTACAAAGGTTAAGATTACACTTTCAGCCGGATTGAACTGAAAAGCACATCGCATGATGTGCTTTTTTTGTGCCTCTGTTCTTATCTCTCGATGCTCATATCCTAAACACTAACTATGCGTTGTTGAGCTAGATATTATTGAGCTAGACATTATTGAATAGGACTTCAAGCCGCAGAGTGATGTTGGCTTCTTCGGTGTGTTTCTCATGGGGTTCTCGTTCCCATTGATAACGAGGGATGAGTTCGTAGAACAGCCACTCTTTCCATACGTTTTGTCGGTAGGTAACCGAAACCTGAGCGTATTCGTAATGATTATGAGGCTCATCCGTAGCATTAATCGTGGCGCTATATTGGAGTGCTTGGTCTTGAGCAAGATAATGATACAAGGTTAATCCTGTACCATAGTTCCAACCTTTAAGATCGTCGTTATATCCAGCAAAGCTTGACCATCGAGCCAAGAAATCATCACTCAAAGAAAGATCAAAATCGATGTCAGTGATTTCGCCAGTCTCTTGTTTTTCTTGATATACCCGTTGGGTAAGCCTGAATACCGCATCGGTGGTGAGAGGGTAGGTAAAACGGTAGCGAGCTTCGATACGCGGTCGCAACGTCGCCTTAATATTGAAGCTGCTATAACCCTTAGCATAAGCGTCGTAACGCAGGCCTAACGCACTTTCCAATTCATCGGAATCATTCGGAAAAAAATCCAAGAACTCTTCATCGCTGACTGATTCGTAGATCAACTTTAGGCGTTTACTGACAAAGGGAAGGTGAAGACGCGCATTGAGCTTGGTCGAGTAGTCTAGCTCCCCACCTTCAGAATAAATAAAATCGTTATACCAACGTACAGATGTGCCAGCTCTGGCATCTTCAGTTATTCGGTCATCGACAAAGAAGCTATCGAACCAGAGTGCGGGTTGGCAAAACTTACTGTTCAGGAAATGGTAAGCCTTTTCGACAGGGGCGTCTTCTAACGGCTGACTGTGACACTCATTTTGTTCCTCTGCCTGAACGGAGTATGAAATGAGTGACGCCAATAATGAGGTGCTAGCTATCCTACGACTCAATGGAACCTGTTTGTTATTCTATATATCAATAGTTTGACTATAACCAAGCGATTGCAACAATGCGACTTTTTAGTGATTAGATAGGAGGCAAAGATTTGAAGGGGACAGGACAGATAAAAGAAAACGGACTCAGAAGGTGAGCCCGTTTGTTTTAGCTATAAGAAGTGATTTGTATCTAGGTTACATTGCCGCTTCGAAGATTGCTGAGATCTCTTCGTGAGTTGCTTGTTTAGGGTTAGTGAAACCACAAGCATCTTTCAGTGCGTTGTCAGACAGCGTTGGGATGTCTTCTAGTTTCGCACCAAGTTGCGCGATACCTGTTGGGATGTTCACGTCGTTTGCAAGTTGAACAATCGCGTTGATCGCAGCTTCTGCGCCTTGTTCTGCTGTCATGCCTTCAACATTCACACCCATTGCTTTTGCCACATCACGTAGACGCTCTGGGCAAACTTGCGCGTTGTAGCGTTGAACGTGTGGAAGCAAGATAGCGTTACATACACCGTGTGGAAGGTCGTAGAAACCACCCAGTTGGTGCGCCATTGCGTGAACATAACCAAGAGAAGCGTTGTTGAATGCCATACCCGCCATGAACTGTGCATAAGCCATCTGCTCACGAGCTTCAATGTCTTCGCCGTGCGTTACTGCTGTTCTTAGGTGCGCTTGCACAAGTTCGATTGCTTTAATTGCTACAGCGTCGGTAATTGGCGTTGCTGCGATTGAAACGTAAGCTTCGATTGCGTGCGTTAACGCATCCATACCCGTTGCAGCAGTTAATGATGCAGGTTTAGCAAGCATCAACTCAGGATCGTTTACTGAGATAAGTGGTGTTGTGTGCTTATCAACGATAGCCATCTTAATGTGACGAGCTTCGTCAGTAATAATGCAGAAACGAGTCATTTCAGATGCCGTACCAGCCGTGGTGTTGATAGCGATCAATGGCATCATTGGCTTTTCAGATTGGTCTACGCCTTCGTACACCCTTACACTTTTATTGTTTAAATTGGTGTGAGGCATCAGTTACCATAAGGTTTTCTCAACTTTCACACATTTTAAAGAAAAATCACAAAAAAAGTGAGAATTACAAACTTACGATTCACACCTTTTGGTGCCAACAAGAATAGGTGAGAGTTGGCTCAATGTGAGTTTTTAGGCTTAAAGAACGCTCAACTTGACTAGAAAGGCGTCTTTTGAATCAATATGATAGACTAGTACGCGTATCGATGGACTAGTCCGGACTCAACCTGTCAGTTTCTCAGCCCTTCTGACGCTGCCAGTTAGGTCAAACACAATATTGCCCCATTATTGGATAGACCTTTTACCTTATTAAAAGTTATCCATTCTTCTAATGCTGTTCGTCGTGAATCCCCATGTAGTTTCACGGGTGTCAATTCGACCTAACTATCAGCGTGTTAAGCCATTGTCTTTCATAGCTATAAATACTTATAATGAAACTTCTTGCATTTAAATCTATAACTTAAGTTAAAAGTCAGAACTTACGGTTAGTTTTGTTTGCTCATGTATATATCAATAGTTTCACTTTATTGAGGAATTTAGCTTGGCATATTGTCAGTGTGGTGATTTCGTAGTTCTTGAACATGTTAAGGTTATTGCATTCGAGAGCGAGCCTTTGTTTATAACTCCGAGTCTTGAAGGGTGGAATCCCAACATCCAAATCATGTTTAGCCGTGATAGAAAGAATGAGAAAGGTAGGCTTCTTGAATTTTTTAATCATCACGATACAGCTGTACTTCAGTTTACAAATTGGCATTCATATAGTAAAAAATCTCTTCTTGGACCATACGAACTCGGTGAATCTCCATCTGGAAGTAAAATCTCGGTTTTCATCGTCCATGAATTTATCGATGAAGAACCATTCCCCACCCATAGCATAGAATTACAATTCATGGAGGGTGGCGAAGATGACTTTGAAAACCTCTAGAGATAAGACTCAGCCACAAGGACAGTTTTCTAAGTCTCGTGTATTATTTGAAGAAGAGTATGAAAACCTTTCACATACTAAAATTTCAATATCTGAAGAAAAACTAAGACTCCAACTTATAGAGTATGAAAAGTCCGTAAGGTACAAGTTCTCTTGGGGAGCTCCTTTTGGTATTTTTTTGACTTTGATTACTGCGATTTTGACTACTGATTTCAAAACGTTTCTTTTGTTAGATAAAGCAACATGGGAGGTTTTATACTGGGTAGGAGCTTTGTTAACATTATACTTAACTGGAAAAAACAGATTAAAATCAAAGAATTACAACGTTACAATGGATGTTTTGATAGATCGTATCAAAAACAAACCATAACTGTAGTGGCAGAGTGAATTTGGCCACTTGATTAGAGGTTTGCAATACCTAAAATTATCCGTGAGATGCTAATTTAGGAAGGTCACTGGCACGAAATTGTCCAGAACTTTGCTGGCGTGACGACTTAACTCAGAAATGCCCCTTTCCCACTTAGTGCTTTTACTCATACACATGCTGTTAATGTGCGTTTGCCCTACCAAAACTTATCCATCCCTGTCGTGCTGATCGTTGGGGAACCCTCGTGATGTAATACGGGGTGAAAGTTGAAATTTATAGATCCAATGCTAGCTCCTTGTTTAGTCATTAAGTGACGTGAAAACAAAGAATTGCAGTTTTATTTCGGCGATAACGTCGATAAGTGGGGCAATTTTAAACTGGCGTTGACAGTAGTTCTGACTTTAATGTTGATCAGGATAGCTCAAGATAACGGATGACATGGAGTTAAACTCAGAGATAATCAAGCAGTTCAATCCCAAATAAATAAGTAACTGTGGTTGATTAGAAAGAGTGTGCTAGAAATCATTCATAGATCTGGCCATAAATGCTCGATGGAAACCACCCCAAATGCATAATGGAGGTGGCTCCAAATGCATAATGCGAGCAAATCATACAATATTTAATTATTTAATAAACAAGAGCTTAATCATTAGTTCGCTTCGAAGTTTCATTAAGCTTTCTTTGGTGACTTTTATGAGTAAATACCGCAGTGCTACTAATGCACTGAATACCATCTACGACGCTAATAAAAATTTGGGTGAATTGTCCCGTGGGTTCATGGGGCGTTTACGTTAGAGCGTCGTTTTGCCATTTCAAATCTCCGTGTTGTTAGAGACTTGATTGCGGGGTATGAAACACGAAAATGCTCCAAAGTTGCTTAGACCTTTTATTCATTCGCATCCTGTTCATGAACTTTTGCCCTACTAAAAGTTATCTATTCTTCTAATGCTGTTCGTTGTGAATATCGTGTTGTATCACGGGGGTAAATTCGACCTACCTATAGACACTCACACCCCCGTCTCTAGTTGCAAGCTTGCGCGCTAGATAGGCACAATAAGTAGGCAGAACTGATTTATTATTTGAGATTAAATGGCCTATTTCTAGTTATAAGTATGTGTTGTAAAATGGAGTTTACTTGTAGAATCAGAATACTAGAGACTTGGATAGAAAACTATCTATCTAATCCATAAGGAAAAAGCATGGCGTTTACGAGTAGCAGTTCTGTGGCGAGAGATAAAAAGCCTCTTGGACAAGGTTTATCTTCTCTACATCATACGACACAACGATTGATGAAATTCGAGAAAAAAATTTTTCATGATGAAGATAGCTTTAAGAGGATGCTAAATACCTCTTTATCAGACCCTAGTGACCAATCATTCAAATCTCATGTAGTAACTGCATATACTCAGCTATATCAAACACATACTGAATTGACTGACGAGGAGTCATTAATCAATCGTATGGAAAGAAATGCTCACGTTCGAAAGGCTTTGTTGCGTAATTCAATGGAACTAAATCAAGAACCTACGATCTGATCAGCTACCTCCACTCTATCTCGTAGTCCTATGCCTAAGCCTCGTTATAAAACAACCAACTGGAAGCAATACAACCGATCACTCATTAACCGTGGTTCTCTGACTTTTTGGATTGATGAAGAAGCAATAAGCGGATGGGCGCAAAGCAAACAGAATAAGCGCGGTAGGCCGCGTCGGTTCAGTGATTTAGCTATCACGACAGCACTCATGGTCAAACGAGTTTTTTCTATGCCATTGAGAGCGCTGCAAGGATTTATCGACTCGATATTTAGGTTAGCCCATGTACCGTTAAGTTGTCCGCATTACACCTGCATCAGTCGTAGAGCCAAGCAAGTTGAGGTTTCATTTAAGACTAAAACGAGAGGAGCGATACAGCACCTAGCCATTGATGCTACTGGCCTTAAGGTTTATGGCGAAGGTGAATGGAAAGTCAAAAAACATGGGACGGATGGCAAGCGTAGAGTCTGGCGAAAGCTGCATATTGCAGTCGATACCAACACTCATGAGATCATTGCCGCCGAGCTAAGTTTATCGACGGTTACAGATGGAGAAGTACTCCCGAACTTACTGAAACAAACACGCCGAAGTATCCTTGAGGTGTCTGGTGATGGCGCTTACGACACGAGAGCGTGTCACGCTGCTATTAAGATTAAGGGAGCTATTGCGCTTATTCCCCCAAGAGAAGGGGCTGCCTTCTGGGAGCGTGGTCACCCTCGAAATTTCGCCGTGGGTTGCCAGAAATTATACGACTCAAATAAGTATTGGAAAGAGCGGTATGGATACCACAAACGTTCACTCTCAGAAACAGCGATGTATCGAGTTAAACAGTTGCTAGGAGGGAAACTGAGCTTAAGAAATTACAATGCCCAGGTGGGTGAAACTTACGCGATGATAAAAGCGTTGAACAAGCTTACTGGGTTAGGTATGCCTGAAACTTGTCGTATTGACTAAGAAACAAGCGAAACGGGTTGGCTCTATCTCTAAATTTAATTACGCAACAAAGCCCGTTCGAAATACAATTTTTAGGGGAATAACAACTCTAGTAATAGGCTTCTCTATTATGTTTGTTTATTTCGTAGCTTCTTATTTCTCTATACCTATGCCTTTGATACGTGTGCCATTGTGATGTTGGAGGACAATATGGAAATCATCGCAAAGAAATGTACTTCTATTGTGCTAAGAAGCATCTTTAATTCTCTTTCAGAAGCTCGTCAATTATATATGGAACACAGAGTAAATGAGTTTATATCAACTATTGAAGATCAAGTTGAATATCTAGATGCAGAGAGACAAGCTGAAATTAATATTTTTTTAGGTAAAAAGGATTCCCAGAAGTTTTTGTCGGACTATGCTGCGGCGATTACCAATACTTCAAGTGATATTGTTATAAGAGCGCTAGCTTTACTATTTGTTAGTGATAAACAGTTCGATTTTGATCAGCGCTTAAAATCTCGCTTTATTACATGCTTTGATGGTGTCGATGATTTGAAGGTCGATTTGTTTCTGAGATTATCTAAGCTTACAGAATCGAGCAGGCTGACTATATATCCTTTATATGCTATCGATTGGTTAAATTTTGAAGATCTAGACTTGGGCATAGATATTGATGAATTGTTTTCATATGTAGATGATTTCATTCGAAGAGGTATTTTACTTAGAGACCCAACAACCGAATCAGGCGCCGAGATGTATCAACCAATGGATCATCATTGGTCACTTTCTTTCGGTATTAGCACGACTTTACAACGTTATGCAGTGTTATTAGAAAAGGCGAAATATTTATCAGGAAACTAGTATCAAAGCCCACTATATATAGGTAAGAAGCCGAACCCTCTCGATAAAGGTTCGGCTTCTTTCTCCTTGATATGACCAAAAAGGAGGACTGGATTAATCAAAACAGGACATTTATTTGCTCCAGTCAAAGTCACTTTACCAACAAGAATCACATCATGTTAGTCCACGTAATTTAGATTTTGAACTCCTATCAAGAAAACCATACTTTTCTAGTCCTATTTTTTAAGTTTGGCTATCGTTCTAGCAAGACCAAGTAAGTGCGTTGAAGTCTTAATCTCAAACTCCGATTGAATCCCCAAGAGCGCAATCTTTGCTAGTATTTGTTGTGGCCTCACGACTTGGCCTGTCGGCAGCTCCATACTGTCGTATAACATTTTGAACTTTATCCAGTCTTCACTAATGCTAAGTTCTCTACCTTTGGTCATCTGCATAGCCTTTTGCATTCGGGAGGTATTGGTTTCCCCTCATCCCAACCTGTGACTGTTCTCACAGCTTTAAAACACAGTTCAGCGACCTCTTCCTTCGTCATTTGACACTCTAACTCTCGAAAAATGTAATTCTTACTGTTTTCGCGATACTTCACAGATACCCCCCTAAATACAAGAGGTTGTACTGAACTGATAAGAGTGTGCACCGTTAAGCATAAGCAGGCAAAGTGCGCACTGTACGAAGGCGTACTAATTGGCAAATATGCCTTATAAAAAGTTATTCAATAATTGTTAATGTTAGAATTCTTGAAACACGTTTCTGTCCAGAGGCTTCATAGACCTGAAGTTTTACTCGTGGCACTTTTCTCAAAAAGTGCCAGCTAGCTCAGATCTGCCCCAAACTTTCTTAGCTTCAATTAACTCGTTGTCGAATGTGAAACGCCCTAGATTGATTTAACCAAATCAATGTAACAGAAATTTATGCGGGGACTTTCCGCATTTCCCCGAAATTTCCTCTCGATTCACACAATAGTTTGATATGCCTTGAGGTTCACAGCTAATGACCGCAAGATAGACGGAATGCACCCGGAAAAAATCCGTCTATTAAGTGTTTCACCCATACAAGGAGTTGGTGTTGAAATCGTATGTGGTTAGTGAAAAAGTCTTGAAAAAAGTGATGATTACTCTCTATCATCGTGTCGCTGAACAAGAGAGTGGCGGGGTGCTTGCTCTAAACAGGTATAAGTTTCACGCCTTTGATCGTGACATAGAAGTTCAAGTTCCTGAAGTGGTTGATAGGCAGAGAGCTACACCAAAAGTTAATTATGCAGCTTATATCGTTAGAATGGATGAACTGGGTTACATCAAAAGAGATGGTATGAGTTTCGTGTTTACTGATTCAGGATTTTTATCCGCTAGTAAGTTAGCTTATCCAGTCAGGGCGTTGTTTAAGGCTCATTGGCTGGGGTTGTCTGGCTTAGCTATAGGTATTGCAGCCTTAGTTGTTGCGATCAAGCAGTTACCTTGAGTTGTCACACATGAGTAGATATTGGCATTAGGAGTTATTTTGGGACTATATAAATACATATCTTTTTCAAATTTAAAGCATTTGCTTGATGGAACTATTCGGTTTACGCAGCCCAAAGCGTTTAATGACCCATTTGAGTTGCTTCCCGAAATACATTTAATCGACGATATAAACGGGTTTTCTCTTGATGTTACTGCTCCCCCAAGGGAAGGCTCACCAGCAAGGCTAGCGGATGATTTCGAGTCAAAGAAATGTAATGATATAGCAGCACGTGATGTACTAAACGCAGTCAATGATTTAATTGGTATCTTGTGCCTGTCAAGAAACTCTAACTCATTGCTTATGTGGTCACACTATGCAGATGAGTACAAAGGAGCTGGGCTTTGTTGCGTAATTAAATTTAGAGATAGAGCCAACCCGTTTCGCTTGTTTCTTAGTCAATACGACAAGTTTCAGGCATACCTAACCCAGTAAGCTTGTTCAACGCTTTTATCATCGCGTAAGTTTCACCCACCTGGGCATTGTAATTTCTTAAGCTCAGTTTCCCTCCTAGCAACTGTTTAACTCGATACATCGCTGTTTCTGAGAGTGAACGTTTGTGGTATCCATACCGCTCTTTCCAATACTTATTTGAGTCGTATAATTTCTGGCAACCCACGGCGAAATTTCGAGGGTGACCACGCTCCCAGAAGGCAGCCCCTTCTCTTGGGGGAATAAGCGCAATAGCTCCCTTAATCTTAATAGCAGCGTGACACGCTCTCGTGTCGTAAGCGCCATCACCAGACACCTCAAGGATACTTCGGCGTGTTTGTTTCAGTAAGTTCGGGAGTACTTCTCCATCTGTAACCGTCGATAAACTTAGCTCGGCGGCAATGATCTCATGAGTGTTGGTATCGACTGCAATATGCAGCTTTCGCCAGACTCTACGCTTGCCATCCGTCCCATGTTTTTTGACTTTCCATTCACCTTCGCCATAAACCTTAAGGCCAGTAGCATCAATGGCTAGGTGCTGTATCGCTCCTCTCGTTTTAGTCTTAAATGAAACCTCAACTTGCTTGGCTCTACGACTGATGCAGGTGTAATGCGGACAACTTAACGGTACATGGGCTAACCTAAATATCGAGTCGATAAATCCTTGCAGCGCTCTCAATGGCATAGAAAAAACTCGTTTGACCATGAGTGCTGTCGTGATAGCTAAATCACTGAACCGACGCGGCCTACCGCGCTTATTCTGTTTGCTTTGCGCCCATCCGCTTATTGCTTCTTCATCAATCCAAAAAGTCAGAGAACCACGGTTAATGAGTGATCGGTTGTATTGCTTCCAGTTGGTTGTTTTATAACGAGGCTTAGGCATAGGACTACGAGATAGAGTGGAGGTAGCTGATCAGATCGTAGGTTCTTGATTTAGTTCCATTGAATTACGCAACAAAGCCAAGGAGCTGTCGTCGAATTTGATGAAACACATGAATTCTTTACTGGACTATTCCCCATATCTTACGAAACAAATAGACCTAAAATAGATTTTAGTTTATTGCTAGACAATTCAGAACACATTCGATTATCTGAACTTTGTTATAAGCCTAAAGAGTGGGAATATGAAAATGAAGTACGTATCGCTCGTAACTTAGAGGATTGTAAATCGAATGGGCACTTTAATGGGTTTGATGTACACGTGATGGACATACCATTGGAATGCGTTAAAACAATTACGATGGGTGAAAGAATGCCTATTGAAAACCAAAAATACATACTCGGTAAAATTTACAACACCAACGTAGCACTAGGACTAGCGGCTATCTCAAACTGGGGCTATAACTTTAGACCTGAACAGATCAAGTATGATTGCCCGCTATCTAAAATGCCCCCTCAAATATCCCCTCGAACAGCTCATCTATTCAAAGAACTTAAGGGTGACATTGGTGATATAGCTAGATGGATGATTGAGAAACATCCAATGGCAAGCATGGTAAACAAAACCTTGTGAGTAGTGTGCTAACAAATTTTTCAAACGGACTGCATGCGTTCGGCACTTTTGGTTTGAGGTTAGGAGCGCTTGGCTGCTCAGTCGTAAGCACCACTTATTAAAGCTCTATGTGCATGGTGTTCAATTATGGCTTTTGGAGAAAAAGTGGAAGTATGAAAAGCGTTTGTCGGGAAGTTAAGCTCTATTTTTCATCGAATTGGTTGGTCAATGTAATTGCTGGAATAGCAGTTATCATTATCGTTTTGTTTCAAGCGACGAGCGAGGCATCTGTACCTAAGTATCTAAATGCCGATGTATTAAATTACTACTTTGAAATCTTGGTCAACCTCTCTTTGGGATATTTGGTAAGCGCTATTTTTTACATCTTAGTTGTTTATTATCCAGAGAGAAAAGCGAGAATAGCAGTCAGTGCAAAGACCTCGATTCTGTTTTCTCGTGTGCTTGTACGACTTAGAACAGCAATTGACTCAGTATTGCTAGCTGTAGATGTTCGGTTCGAAGCCTGCGAAGAGTTGCCTAGTAAACTGACTGATGTACTACAAAAGCGTGATCTTATACATTCTCTTAAGCAAAAAAAGTTAGAAGATAGACATTATGGCAAACGCCGCGCACTTGATGACTTGGTTCGTGTTTCTAATGAGTTAGAGAGTTTAATAGATAAACTCGTACCATATATTGGCTATATGGAAATAAATGAACTTGAGCTTTATTCTGTTCTAGAAGACATACTAATTTTCGAATATATAGGGCAGCATGATGAGTTCCCGCCTAAATCTACTTTGCTTGCAGACGAATTTCCCACGATTGTCCAAGCTTATTACGATTGTCAGAAAGTCCTAGGTGTGGATGTAACACTTATTTCGTGGCGAGATTGAGTCCGCACAAACAAATAAGGATTAAGCGCTGCTCATCACTAATCCAGCGCTTAATCCGATTGTTGAACAAGCGCCATGCCATAAGTAAGTTGTTCGATCCTTTTCAGAGGTGACCTCACTTCAATGGTTTCTTCAAGGCGCTTCAAGATACTTTTTCCAATCTGACAAAAGCATCTTAGGGCAACTGCACTAACGCGTTTATGTGCAGAGATGTGATGGCGGGGTATGAAACACGAAAATGCCCCTTTCGAAGTTATCTGGCTTTTACTTCTCAGTTCACAAAATCATCATTTGACTTATTTTTGCTCATGTATGTTTCATATAAGAAGAACTCCTGAAATAAAGGAGGCCAGAAAAAGATATGATGATGCTTGTAGTCATCATAAAGAAATGACAGAGCTTCGCCGAGCTGGAGCTGTGAGTTCTGAAGATTTGAAAGATGTGATAGATGATATGCGTAAAGCAGAAAAAGAACTCAAAGAAGCAAAAAGAAATTAGATTATTGATTCACACTCGTACTGACAGCAACTCTAAGTCGTTATTGTCCTTCATTAGATTTATGGGGTAATAAGCTAAATTGAAATTGCCCCATTGCGTATATTGAATCCAAGTATTTACAAAGTGGCAGATCTCGCCCCCCATGTGACATACATTAGCTAGTACTACTTCTGCAATTTCCATAAGAAATAAAAATCACTATTTTTAGCCACACTGTCGGGTTGTAGTAGTTGGTTGAAATCCGTAGCAGAAGAAGAAAGAGCAGCTGTACCGCCCACAGTTGCAATCAAAGACGCCATATCCGTTGGTATTATTCCCAAGTACGATCCAACTGTGATTATGCCAGCGCCAAAGACAATGTTTTGGCGACCCTTGGATAAGTATTTCTCTTTATGAGCGCGTAGGTTTCGATCAATATTAGCTATTTCAGATCTTACAAGGTCAGCAAAGGCTTCTTCTTGCTCTTTGGCATTCAGTCCTTTAATTGTTCCAAGAAATTGTTTTGTACGCTCTCGGTAGATGTCAAAATACTCTTCATTAGCTTGTCTCAACTCAATAACAGCTTCAGGTGTAGTGTTTTCTGCCACCGTAAGATTATATTTAAATGGATTGGTTAATACTTCTGTGTTGATCGCGTTGACATTGATTTTGTTTAAGATATTGAACTGTAAGTCATCGTTAGTGAGGAGGTTTGTGCCATAAAACTTAGAGTGCCAATTGTGAAAAGTTATATCATCAAGCAGCGGTTCCAGTAGTAACTTCAAGATACCTTCATTACGTATGTCATCTGTGCTTATCTTGTACGGTAATCCTCGCATACGCATATCATCGATATACTTGCCTTTGTTCTCATATATATGAAGATACATCTCACGGTGTTCAATAAGGTTACTAGGCCCTTTTAGGATTAAATGGCCTTTATCAACACCATATTCATCATAACTAGCAGTCACTCTACTCAGAAAATGCTTTTCCAATGCATCGTACAATCGGCTTTCATTTCTATATAATTTGTCTTTGTATGGCTCTAGAACGTTATTAATGTAGTCATGGCAAAATGAATGAGTGCTGTTGGCATATTTAATAATCCCAACCTTGAAATAAGGGCATAAAGCTCGATATATCTTTAGGTTAGCTAGAAGCTCCACTCGAACTTTTGGTATCACACCGGATGATTGGCATATCTTGTAAAGAGACTCAAAAGGGTTTCTTAAGAACACCTCATCTGCATAGAGGGAGGTAAAGCTAAGCATTTGATCAATTTTTAATAACCGACAGTCAATGGAAGCACATGGGGTATCTAATCCACTTAAAGCCGAATTTGCTGTAAATGAGAAAGGACTTTCCTGAGAAGAACCTGTAGAAAAATAATATTTAGTTATCAAAAAAAGAGTTTCGATAAACTCGAATAATAACTCATCATCTGCATTTTCAATGGCTTCTTGCAAGGTAAGTTGCCCCCCTGACCATATATCAATAACATGGTCAAACTCACCGACAAAGTCATCAAAATCGAGCATTTCAAACCTTTATAAATCAGATGATTACAATTATCGTATTCTAGCAGTTGCACTTTGTTGTGCAAGTCTAGAACCTTTTCCATTCCTACACTTATCTGAACAGAGTTCAGTGGTGTAGTGCTTTAACTCTAGTTTGTTATGTCCCAAGACGTGGTGGCACACTTCTAAATCACCTTTGCCCAAAGTCGCCTTGGTTGTGGGTAGGGCAAACTGTCAGGTTAGAACGTAATCCCCTCAAAAAAACTATTAGTTGTATGAGGCATACACGTAACCAAAATTCATAAAAACACACCCCTGCAATAAAACACTTGATCATAACTGATTGATTTAAATAGAAATTCTACCAAAAATACTATTGACAAAAGCATCACTAGAAATGTAAATTATCGAAAATTCGCATATCAAAGAGGATTCCATGCTAGAAATTTTGCAGTTTATTACGAGCGGATTTTGGGTGTTCGTAGGTTGTACGTTGTTTTTCTGCTCGGGAGTTAGGTCCATCGGTTGGGCGTTAAACGCAATGCTGTTGGGGTGGCGAGGGATCAGATCTGATGACGTATTCTAGGTTAAGTTATTTAACGATTGATAGGACAAATAGTGAGACTTATGTATTTAACTGATTTACAAGAGGACGCAAAACTGACTCGACAATATGCTTCAGTACGGCTCGATGACGACTATCCTCAACAAAAAGATTGGCAAATAGCACTACAAAAGTTTTACTTTTCGATCAGCTATGAAGAAAGGCTTGATCTGTTCATAAAACTGAATGAACTCTATAAAAATGAAAAAAACATCGAGGAAATGGGGTTACTACGAAATGTGATAGATCTAAATATCCAATCAACCAGTGACATTGATTATTTCGATAATGAATGTATATATCTTGTCGAACCCTCAAAAAATCAACAAATCGCGAGTCATGCTCTTTACAGACATCTCAGAAACAACAGTTCAGAGAGTTTCCAAAATCATTACCCAGATATCTCGTACGAGTTTAACTGTCAAACATCGATACTGAAAATCAGCCAACCGTTGTTGACAGTCTGTAGTCAGAGGAGAAATCAACTAACTCTCAATCTAGAAGGTTACATCGAAGGAAATTTAGTTCCAAATAACTTTAAATTTCAGATAGTTAACAAGGGAGATGCTTATTTAAAACTGCCTGAATTTTTAACTAGGAGCGCCATTAATTCCACTGCCTTGATTAATGCACTGAGACTAGATCTGAGATCACCTTGTGATACTCACGCAGTATCGGAATTAGCAGGGGCAGATACTGAGATTAAAATGCTAATCCCGATCCATGATAGTAAGAAGAATCATGTTCCAAAACAGATTTTTCCTACTCGAATCTGTGATGTTAGCCTGAGTATCAAAAATCTCGAAAGAATAATTACATCGCTAATACATCGGAAAGAATTTGTTTAATTATTAATCATGAGGAGTAATTTGATGAGAGATGAATTGAATATGTTAATCCCTTTACTAGAAAGTTTCGAGTTGACGAATTCTGCATTTAGAGTAGTAGACCCAAGCTCACTGCCAGCTCATACGCTAGCTGCATTTGATGACTATATGGCAGGCTCAACTGTTCCCCACCCGATCTACGTATACAGCCACGACTACACTAGATTCTGCCTACTAGTACGCAGAGGTGAAATAGTGATAAATGAATAATGCAATTAAAATTATTGCGCTAGATCTTGAGGGTACATTAATCAGCAACGCAATAAGTCAAATTGCACGACCTCATTTGCACTTGTTCCTCGAAGGTTGCAAGGACATTACTGAACGAGTGGTAATGTACACGACAGTTAGTGAATCGCGATTTCGTCAGATAGCACGGCTCCTTGTTTCAGAGGGAGTTGCGCCCGATTGGTTTGCCTCAATGGAGTATGTTGAGTGGTCAAGCCGCAAGAAAAATCTAGCATTTATATGTAATTCGAATGTAGCAAAAACAGTTATCGTCGACGATGTGGAAGAATATATCGAAAAAAACCAGCGAAGCCGATGGGTCAGTATTAAGCAATTCGCAAGCCCATACCCTGATACCGACAGCCAATTGCTAGAGACTCTGGATGTACTGCGATCTTACAACACTGCTGGCTCACAAATACCGAAAAATCAAGGCTGATGGCACAGTGTAGTGGATGATTGATTTTGGACAATCAATAAGAGGGTTTGCACTTCCAATAATGGATAGTATTGTTAATTATCATTCATGGGTGTGAGTACTATCATCTTTTTACCCAAACAGGTGCATAACAAATAGTTTGAATCATGCACTTATTTATCTGAAATAGGACGCAACCAAGGTTTGGTCACCAAACCTTGGTTGCGTGAATTTTCGATTCAGAGCTTATAAATGACCCAAACTTTAGTGGCTTCGTAGATGACATACAATGCCTAGTAGTGCGGCTGTATTTACTCATCAAAATTCGGTAAAGAAAAGTCAATAAAACCTCGCAGTGAAATGACACTTAAATTGTTGTTTATAAATGGATTAAAGATCCTTCAATATACTCGTGTTGGGCATCTGGAGTACCCTCTACCAATGACTCCTAGCACACTTTTGCCCCATTCCTTTTCAGCGTGAAAGTTCACTCACAATCTGTGACTTTAGATTTGCCTTACCTGTTGTTATCTGAAAAAGTGTCGAAGTAACCTTTTTAAAAATTATGCGTCATACTGCGATTGGAAAGGCTGCATGATAGGAGTATGAAAGGTGGCTAAAAGCCGTCTAAAAAGCGTTAAATGGCTGGGAGTTACCTTGCGAAAACTACTTATTGGCATGATGTGTTTGGTTTTAACTTTATCAGCAAACGCTGACTGCGATTCAATGGAGTTTGATTTGATAGGCTCTAAATTGATCGAACATACTGCTCTGGTCAGTGATGCTTCATTGCATCTCAATTATTCCGAGAGAAGCTCTATAGAGGTTCTCGTTAAAGATATACGTCAAATAGTCAGCTCCAATATGTCAGCAAACAAATCATATGTAGCTGAATCAAAGGAAAGCTTGTTACGTGCATTGAAACCAGAACAAATCAATGAAGGTGTTGAATTTGAGGTGTTTCTTAACTCAATTGACGGTTATAGGGATTCACCTGAATTAGTTAAATCACACATGTATGTAGGGCTATTACGTGCGATAGAATGGGCTATCTATCAAGGTAAAAGCGTCGCGTTAGTTGACGGTAAACCAGTACGAGAGAGCGAAATGACCCTTTATCAAAACCATACTGACCCGAGTGTTCGTAAGTTAATATACGCGTATCAGAACGTAACTTTGTATGAAATATGTGGGCAGATTTAGTAGTCATTTAACAAGCGACTAAGATAGATTTCCCTCGCTTGCATTTTTGGTTTGGCTCAAGTTTAGTGTCTACGGTAGTCAAATTATGATTTGCTACAGTAAAATGGGACACCTCACCAAGCGATTTTCCAATACCTGTTGTTATCCGTACTCCCCTAAATTAGGAAAATCGCTAACTCAGAAATGTCCAAGAATTTCTCAGGTTGAATTTATACCCGTGTGAATTTTTACCCGTGGCACTTTCTAGCTCGAAAGTGCCACGAAATGAGTTTATGCACACCAAAAATAACCTTGCTCTGAGCGTAATGTGAACAAATTTTTCTTATGCTTTTTCCTTGCAAGATTAGGGGGATGAAGGTAAGCGAACCTCTTCAACTACCTTCATGACGGGTATTAGTTCTTGCGAGATTTAAACTCAGTGTGCCAGTCAATAACGGCATTAATATCGGTATCTAGCTGCTCAGGTGTGGGTGGCTCTACTGGTGACTCACTTGGCTGGCTATGTTCATGCGCAGAATATTCCCCCATAAGGCGCTCAATAAGATTGCAGTCCTCAATTGTTATCTTCGCTAAGTTACTAATTTTATTTTTTGTTTGGACATCTCTACGATGACGCTGAACTACATCTGCTAGAAACTCAACTTCAACAACTCTTTCAAGTAGAATTCTGAAGTCGCTGCAAATTGATTTCGCCAGAGGTGCATAAACCTCAGTACCATGAGAATCCAATAGCTTTCTTGCTTGAGCTAACCTTTGATTCTTCAGTTCATTTAAAGCCTTAAGTGGTTTTTTCGCAAACAATGGTACAACTCCGTGCTCTCCGCAGCCCCAATGTTCACGCCTTATGTGTACGCATGTAGGATTCCCAAGGTCATTTAAGGCTCCCAATAAACTAATTCTATGTGTGAAAACAATAACTTGCCTATATTCTGATAAATCAACAAGTCGTTTTGCAACACACAACTCATATGACTGATCTAGCGATGATATCGGGTCATCAAAAATAAACGGGGTAGTTTGAGGTTTACCATTAGTATCAGCTAAGAAAGCAGCAAGACTTACTATTCGCTGCTCACCCTCGCTTAAAATGTCATGGGACTTACTGCGGGTGAAGCTTTGGTTCACCCCCATCAAGTGCAGCTTGTGCATCACTTTTCCTTTTGATACACGCGTTTTGGACAACTGAACATTGATTTTCTTTGCACCAAGATTATTTAGTTCATCGTTGAAACGCTTAACATAAGCATCTGTTATTACTTGCTTTGATACTTCACCAGCTTTACGTGTGAACTTTGAGGTACCTAACAATTTGCCCCATTCTTCATATTGCCTGTATTTCTCTAGCCTTTTGACCTCTTGAATGATGGCGTCAATGTAACCTGAAGCCCATTGTTTTGCTTTGTAGTCATTCAGCTCATTGGTTAGTTTCTCTTTGTTGAAAGCAATTACGTCTTTTTGATGGTTCTCTATTTCTTTTGCTAGCACCTCTTTTTTTTCTGATAGCGCCGCAATAAGTGAAGTCTCAAATATGAATCCTTGATTTGGAGTATCAGGGTGCTTAACAAGAGCCTCAGAGACTTTTTCGATTTCTCCCCATATCTTGCTTAAGACAGGGAGCCATTCTTCTTCGACAAGGTTTGAAGCTGCTATTTGAGTCTTTAGGGCATCTTTCGTTGGTATTGATGGTAACTTTTTAACTAGGTTGTCAAAATGTAGCTGCGTAGCTTTAACTTCTTTCTCAAGGCTTCCTTGAATGTGTTCCTCAAAAGACCTAAAACGTTGTTTAGCTGCATCTGAAAGTGGTTGATGGCATAGAACACACTGAGCGTCATTTCCAATATAAGGGGCTTCTCCATCTGGGTATGCTTCTTTCATAGAGTATTCTTTCGCAGCAACCCAAAGAGCTTTCCAAGTTTGACTTCCAATGCCATTCAGCAAGTTCTCATCAGAGAGGGCTTTAGCACCTTGCTCCGCTATTTTTTTTGCTGATTCTAGTTTAGCCTTAGATTCATTAATCTTTTCACAAACTAGCGAACTGACCTTTTCGCTTGCCACTAAAACTGAATTAGTGAGTTCAGTCAGTTGTATTAGCTCCCGTGATTTCTTGTCTTTTAGTTTTGATGGGGCACCTTTTAGACGCTCACTAAGTTCATTGAGTTTGTTTTCGTCATCATTGGTAAAATTGAAAAACTCTCTCAGTGTTACTTCCGGTACGTCTGCTTTAAGCCTGTCGTTTATTGCTCGTATATATTTAGACTGCGTTAGTTCTACTGGAGTGTTGGGTAGAATTTTTACTAATTGAGCTTGCTCTTTATCGAGTAAAGACTTGATTGATGTGGAAACGAACACAAGCTTCTCAAACAGAAGAACATCAATCGGCACATATGACACTTCATTTTCATTATCAAGGTAAAGACCTCCAGTAGAAGAGTCGAAAATATCTGCTGAACTTATCTCAGGGATAGGTAGCGAGTTTGCAACCCAGTCAATTTTTTTCGCGCTAACGCCATCAATACTAATAGCACATTTGCTCACCGCCGGAGGCGCTTTAAAAACATTTGGTTTCAAATCATTGGCATTGTTTTTTCCACATGCCTTTTTGAGGATACGTGTGTAACCTGATTTGCCAGAACCATTATTCCCGTAAACAGCAGTGAGTTTCTGTTCGAAGGTTAAAGGAGAGCGAGGGTTTAGGTCGTCGATACCTTCAACTTCACCAATTGACTTAATCCATATTTGATTGGCGGTGCTTGATTCTTCGTTGAATTGTCCAAAGTCTAATGCCTCGGTGCATGACTGACCTTTTGGAGTTTTTAACAACTCTTTAAACTCTATGATTTTATCTTGTGTGATTTCTTCTTGTTTTAATATGGCCTGAGCCGCCAATTGAACCCAGTAAGGTTGAGTATGTAACCAGTTGATAATGCCTTCTCTCACGCTACCCATTCGCAATACTCCGGTAAACTTTTGATTGATATTCGATAGGGACGATTAAAGCATGCATTCGTAGATGTGAATATGCGACCGTTTTAGTAAGATCTAAAAACCTGATACAGAGCAAATAATTGGGCGGTTAAATCTTTGTTTGCCTACATGTAGTGGATGAGTGATTTTGGCCAATCAATAAGAGGATTTGCAATACCTCAGGTTGTTCGTTAAATGCTGATTTAGCGAAGCCTGTAGCTCATTTATGTCCAGCGGCTTCATAGGTCTGAAGTTTTACTCGTGGCACTTTTCTCAAATAGTGCCACCTAGCTCAGAACTGCCCCTAAACTTCTTAGCCTCAACAAACCAGTCACCTGAAGAGCGCCGCATTAGACCAAATTATCTTAATCTATTAAGCAGCGTCTTATGCGGAGATTATCGGCACTTTGCCCTGAAACTGCCTCTCGTTTCACACAACCGTTTGATATACCTTGAGGTCTGCAATTAGTGATAGCAAGATAGACTAACGCAATCATTCAAGAAACCCACTTATAAAACAGTATTTGTTTATCACAGCCTTGCCAATTCATTGGCATCAATCTGATTTAGGAGCACTAGATGAAATATTTAGGCTTTATTTTGGCATTCTGTATTTGGATTTTTGCTAATGGCTTTTGGGAAATGGCAAAAGCCCCAGAGCATTACAGTTCATGTCAGCAAATAGAGTGGGCACAGAACCACAATAAAAGCACATTCCGCCCTGATGAATCCCTAGCTTTATGGGTGCTACAAAAAATAAAATGTGACAAAGCCTCTAGAAACAATGTCTCCAAGGATATGAGTCAAAACCCTATGGCAATGGCTTATATATGCTGGCAACTGGCGAACCAATCGGGTCGTGAAACTGACTCAGACCTGTTTGCTCAAATGATATCTATGGTCAGAAAAAATCCTGAGTTCAAGCCTGAACTACATATAGAGTTTGTAGGTTATGCAGCACAAGAAGTATTGAAGATGGATTTTGAACAGCGTCAGAGTGTATACAACGCTGGTTGTTCTGTACCATTAAACAATATAAAGAGAGCATCAGAGCAAGGTATGCTGAACTGATAACAGTTGGCATTTTGGTATGGTGGAGTTCAGTGGCTATGATGGATTTTTTTAAGTTCAGCGGTGTGATCTTAACTATCAATATTGGACATTAAGCTATACGAGTTGGACAGCCCGGACACCCTTTCTTCAGACCTTTGAAAGGGAATAGTGCATAACCAATAGATTAAGTAAGATCGGTTGGAGGGATGGATGTTTAATGTATTAAAGAACAGATGGTACACAGCGAAAGTTCAAGCCGAAGTTGGGGCGCAGTTCGAGCAGGAAGTTGATGGTGTACTTAATGTATCGCTAAGGAAGCAACGCTTTATCAATGCTGTTGTTGCTTCTGTACCAGTTGAAAACCTGCAAACGGCTAGAAAGCATGAAGTTAAAATGTTCTACATCGCTTTGATTTCACTTGCGGCTTATCTTGCTGAAGTTATGAAAGAAAACATAGCATCAGATCATGAGATGGAGGCTGCTGTTTGTTTGTGCCTAATAAACAGAATCGAACGTGTTAACTTGGGCTGTGTAAGCGAACACGAGCGCTCAATGGTCTATTCAGCAATGCAGACACTTGAAATGTTTCAGACAAAATAGAAGTCATCGCATTTAAGGTAGCTGTTAACTCAGAAGTGTCCAGAAGGTGCGCCTAGGGGCATGAAACACGAAAATACCCCAAAGTCATTCAGTACTTGATTCCTGACTACTTTCTCATGTCATTTCTTGACCTACTTTACCTAATGTTAGATTATGAACCTAGTTGAAATAATGCGACTATACAGACATGTTCTGTAATTTTTAGCATTAGAAGAATTAATGTATAAAACAGTATCTTACTGATATAGCATCTATAGTTTCTGATAATTTTATAAACACAATTTTTGCTGAAAAGACACTGTATATTCGGAGGGAGTCATGGCGTTAACCGTATTTAGCAAAAAATTAAATTGTGAAGTTGATGCAGTCCAGTATTTTTCTCTACTTGGTCATAATTTGAAAATTGATCCTGAACTAAATTCAGTTACGGATGAAGAGAGAGATATCGTAAAGAATGATGTTATATGTCCATCTTGTGGTGTTGCTAACGCTATAATTGTTTCGGGATCTAGAAATGATAGAAATTACGCTATTCGTCAACCTCATTTTAGATTTGTCGATGGACATGGTAATGAGTCTCATCATGAATATTGTGATTTGAAAACAGTAAAGCCATTCAAAGATATTACGTCATCGTATGAATCGTTTTTTAATCAAAAATCAAAATCACATATTACAAAGTTAATAGGCAATATAATATCTAGTGCTTTAACAAACGAGAGTATCGGTGTTAAGGATATGATAGATTTTAGACAATGGCATTTTAATCTAAAAAAAGAGCATATCGTTAATGTTGAATCTATTTCTGAAAAGTTATTTCCATATAAAGTTTATAAGTGTAGAAAAGATCTTGATATTGATGCTGCTCTATCACCAAAGATTGATTCAACATCAGTAAAAAATAAGTTGATTTTAGACCAGATTGTAGCTGAGGATGAAAAAACTTTAAATAAAATATCACAGCAACCAGATTTTAAAATCAAAGATAGAGAGGTTTTGTCCTTCTTTAAAAAAGGAGAGCGCAAAGTTTTTGATGTCAGAGAATTATCTCACGAGTATATGTTATCAAATATGCTTGGTAACGCTATATTAGATACTTTTCGATGGTCGCTTAAATCACAGAGAGACATCTCATGCATTCAAGCATGCTGTTCACTATTTCTTTTTGTTAATCAATGGAATGTTGATAAATCAATTGATATGTTCAATGATGCGCTAAAAACAAAAGATAAAACTCATACTATAAATGGTAATATAATTGGTCTTAATCCATTTTATAAATATGAATTTTATTCCTCGGTTTTACATATTAATGATGTAGCAAAAGACTTACCAACAAATGATGAGTTACATCGTTTAATCGAATTTAGAGGAGGTGAATTTAAAAAATAACTTGGTTGCAGTGAAAAAATATAACAACATGCACCAGCAGACACTAATGAGTTTGGCGCTTGTGGTTTAAAGTTATCAATGTTCTGATGCAGCAAGCAAAGTGCTGCTGTGCTTGGCGTTATGTGCCCGAATAAGTCAGGGGGCTTCTAGAATGAGCATTCAGGTGAAGTTAGTTCATCTTCGAAAGAAAATTAAAGCAAATAAGAAGAAAGTCATTGACGCAATCATTGCAAATCATTCAGCAGAAATCTGCATTATTTGTGGTTCTCACGAGCAATTTACCAAAGAGCACGTTATACCCCAGTGGGTTTATAATCGCTGTACAAAGCGTACTTTTCAAACAACTACTAACGGCATTTCGCAAACTTACAATAAAACCACGCTGCCAGCATGCAAAGATTGTAATTCAAATCTCCTTGGCTTATTGGAGCGGCATTTAAAACATGAATTTGAAAGAATAGATGTTCGTCATCAAGAGTTTTCTCAGGAAACTTTAGAGCTAGTTATATTGTGGTTAGAGACTTTAGAGTATAAGTTTCAGGTTCTTGACCTTCGGAGAAATTTAAACAAAGTAAAAGGTGCTGATTACATTCCGTATATAGGTAAAATGCCAATTGCTATGTTCCAAGGACCAATGGAAACTAGTCCTGCGAAGGTTTTCTCAAACCTTCGCTCGGCTTTAAACGTTTTAAGCGTTAAATCTAAGGCGGACAGGCTTAACTCTCTTTGTGTAATCCATACCAAAAACGAAGATTTTAATTTCTTTCACTCAACAAATAACTATATTTTCATCGAGTTAGCCGCGTTTAGTATTGCCTTTTTCTATTTCTATAAACAATCATTTAATAATGTTGGCGAAGCAGTAGAGTCTGCTAAGGGCATCGTAAATGAACAGTACGCGGGAAAAGGCACATAACAAACGATCAAGGGATAAACATACTTTTCCTAATCTGACAGAAACGCTTTAGAGCATCAGATCTAAATTGTTTCTGTCCAAGGACGTGCTCACGCCGAATTTGGCAACAGGTGTCGTCTACTCGATGGAATTAATCGCTTGTGAATACCAAAGTGATTGATTTAACCTTTATTCTCTAATCAGGACATATGATATTATGAGTGTGTAATGTCATATCCAAACCCGAGGTCGTAATGGCTGTTCTAAGAATGATGGCTAGAAATATTTCAGCTACAAAACACATCGTCTTTGTTCATGGTCTAGATGGTGATGCTGAAACTACTTGGCAGCCTAGTAACCAAGAGAAAGTTTTTTGGCCTACGTGGCTATGTGAACATCTAGTAGATGTATGTATTTGCTCGGTGGGTTATGAAGCCCTTAAGCTTTCCGTTCTTAATATTGGACTGGGCTTGATGGATAGAGCACAGAATGAGTGTGACATTTTGCTTAGAAAATTTGAAAGAAACGAGGGTGATTTTTTTGATTGATCATCTGAAAATCTGGGTGAGTTCCAAGTCTCGGTTTTGGAAGCTACGAGCATGGATGGGAAAGCTTGGTTTTATTTTCGAGCGCAACGCGTACCACGTGAGCGCTTCTGTCACCAAATCAAAGGCAAACATCCGTATTTTAGGCTCTTTCGCATGGATTGGAGCAAAAAGCCTTTTGGGGGTTCTTTTGTGTCTGGCGACTCTGATTTTTGTTGAGGGTTATATCAGAAGTAATTTGTCTTTAATCCCACCACTCAGTGCAGAAGATAAAAAGTTTAATATCGAACAACTCAGATTATACGCCCAACTGCTCACAACGATATATTCAATCTATTTCGCTACAATTGGAATTATACTGAGTGCCGGCTATACAAAACTTCGCCGGGATATCATACAAATGCTCACCAACGAGCAGGTAGGGAGCGTGTATTCTCGGGTAGTGGTGCTTGCAGCGATATTCTGTTTGACAGCAACGGCCATGCCTATGTTTGGGTGTGAACCCGGCTTGTTCGTTTATATCATCGGTACAGTTTTGACTTTGTTAGGTGCTTTGGCCTTGTTTCCATTGGGCCAGAGGCTATTCAATTTTTTTGATCTCAACTTATTGGTCCGCAGCGAGATACTCCCATACATTGCACGCCACATAGAAGGTGCTGCGAACCGCAAGAACTCAATTTCATTGGCTAACCATCATTCGAAGGCTGCGCGACAGGCTCTGGAGCAGCTCTCATACATTGATGATCGTGTGAAAGCTGACAAAGAGGGTTTGAGAGATAATTTGCCTGCATTGGCCGATGACTATACGGCTTTGCTTCTGCACTACCTACAACGCAAACATACAATAGATCAAGACAGCTATTGGTTTCCAAGACGACACTCGCACAAGCAATGGTTTTTTGCGGGAGACAGCGCAACCTCTATGGCGCTGCAAATGAGTAGTCAGCAGCCGCTGATTGAAGAAAAAGCTAATCACCAATGGCTGGAAAACGAAATCACCACTAAATTGTCAGATCATGTTGAGCTTGCATTCCAAGTCGGTGACTTCGAACTGGCATTGAACCTCATCGGTCGCTTCTCGAACCGTATTTCGGCTTATACAGCACAGTTTCAGTTTGAAGCCGGCATACAAGAGCTCAAAAGGTTCAAAGAAATCATTGAACAGGCTTTCGCTTCATCGAACATGGTTGATGATGAAGTGGCAAAGATTAAGATTGGAATAGCAGACGCATGGGCTGCGTTAGTAAGTAACCTCTGCTTAGAGACACTACGTCGAATGATGACCTTTGAGAAAGAGTTGATACAATTCTTCGAGACAGACGAGTGGACTGAACAATCTCTGCGTAGTCTACCTGCTTTTATGCAGGTAGAGCTCGCCTTCATCGTTGACAGAATTGAGTTTGAACAAGAGATTGAAGGACAGCGCCTATCCAAGCCCAAATACGTCCAACAGTTGGCAGTTCAAAAGCTGTTATTGCACTACGTAAAAGTCTTGCCCACGATATGCGACATCCAACAGGTTTTGATTCCGGATTTTGTGGAGTCACTGACAAAATTTAAAATGCCCGAGGCTGCGACGCAGGTTACCTTAGCTAACTTACATGATCATTGGAAACTACCACGCTGGTTCGATGAACTATCCGAACTCTTGGGCAGGTATCATGAGTATGAGCACTATACTGAAGATCACTACAAACTGCCTGAGATAGACACTGTAGATATGATTCTGAAGCTTGCTTCTGCGCGAGATGATGCGATTACCCGGCTCGGTAGTGGAGTAATGGTTGAACATATCTTCGAACCCAAGCAAAACGATGAATTGCCGGATCATTTTGGACAGATCTACTTCGAATTAGCCGAAGCATGTATAAGTGCGCTTGAACAAAACGATGAAAGTAAGTTGGGTAAAGTTCTACCAATGTTCATGTCTCTTGCATTTCTCGCGGCGGATTCGAAGTTCGTGGACCCATCACTGGATATAAATCAAGAGTTCCGACTTCATCTTATTTCAACCGTGATCAATGATCTGGCGTCAGTCTTAGGCTTTGCCATCCTCTACGGTGCATACTTTAACAATGATAAGTTGTCAGAAATAGCTCTTGCCAAATTCGATACTTGGATAGAGCAGGCTACTGACAAACAACAGTACTTAAAGAGAATGTTGGTCCTTTCAAATCCGCACAGCTTTAGTATGAATGCATCGCCGCGTGGAATGATCCGAATTAACTGGAAAATGTCGCTTGAACATCGCGCGAGACAAGATGGTTTCGGGGATCAAATGGGCATGGTACAAGGGGTACAGCACCCAAATATAATCGTTAGAGAGTTCTTAAGGTCGCTTTCAGATGCGTCTCATCTGTTCTTTGCAAAACAGATTGTTCCGCAACTCGATCCACTTGACTTCGAGATTGACTATAACATTTCCAGTCTTTCTCAAAGGTTGCTTGAAGAAAGTGAAGAGGTTTCGCATGAAGATATATAGAGCCAAGCCTATGTGTCGTTACCACATTTATGACGCACATCTCGGGTTCATTGATCGACTTTTTGTCAAACTCGAACGGGAGAGACCTGACTTGAATCGCAGGATGTTTGATGAGGACTTTGCAAGATTGTTCAGGCCGATTAACCACCGACGCGGTAACCTATTCGAGATCGTATCAAATGACGACGAACTCATGAAAAAGCTACTTGGAAATGTTAAGGCGAAATACGCACCACGTTCGGTTGATGAAACAATACGTGAGTTGGTAGAGGAAATAGCGCAGTCGCTAATTTGGTCCGGAAGAGCATACTATTACCTATTTGATGATACGGTTCAGGAGAAAATACATATAGCTTCATTTAGCTCAGTCGGCGTTGTACATCTATTGGGTAAGTATATTCAATGGGTGCCCAAACGCAGGGAAAGGCACTTGAGTCGGGATAAGGAGGAACTTCCGAGAGAAATACGTTTCTTGGATGCAACTAAAGTAATGCACTTTGACATGCCCGATTCAGTCAAGCGCATACTATCCACACAGAACCGAACTTTAACAGTCCTTGACAAATATAAATATGAGGAGGCCTTTTGCCCCCCTCAGGCTACACATGAAAATCCAAACCCGACAAATCATTTCGATTTTCGACTTTGGAACGATACACAAGATCGCGCCTTATATCGAGCTACGCGGGATACCGGTTGGAACGGTAGAAAATATGACTCATCAAAGCGCTCAGACTTTTTCGATTGTCATCGATTGATCCGGTTTCGGCGAAACCAGTTAAAGCTAAGAGACAACATTCTAGATAAGATCAGTGGTGAACTATCGAGGGTTGGCAAAGGTTACAACGCTGATTTTTCGGTTGAAATATCGGGAAGTGATGAACTGCCTAGCATCGCGCATCTGAATGAATTGGAGGTGAAGCTAGTGCGTGAAGAGGTAGGGTTCAACGAAATTGTTGACTACTGCTACAAGTGCTAAATAACCGGTTCAATTGTGTAGTGGCATAGCTAATTTGGCTACGTGGTCAGAATTAGTGTAGTAGTTCAGGCGATTTTGTATGAGTCATTACAATACCTCGGGTTATCCGTAATATGCTAAATTAGCAAAGTCACTGACACGTTTCTGTCCAGAATATTCGTACGCTGAATTTTTACCCGTGGCACTTTTAAGCACAAAAGTGCCCCAAAGTTTGCCAGCCGCAGATTTGGGACACACTTTTTTTTATGCTACAAAATATCTAATTATTTGTGAGACAATTCACTTCTAGATTTGAGGGATGATTTTATGTACTTAGAAATAAATATTGAAAATGGATCGATAGCATCTGAAGCGGGGTTGTTTTGTAAATGGATTAACCAACATCAGCCATCAATTGAAGTAAAACTCCCTGCTAATCAACCTAAGCTAAAACTTAACGACAGCTCCCTAATTCTGCCACTGGTGACGTTAATCAGTGAACCTGATTTATTAAACTACCTTAACCTAACGGTTGAATATCTCAACTTCAAATTCCGTGGAGATTTGGCGACAGACAAGAATGAAGTTAGTGTCCGCTGCCATATCAAAGATAGTCAGACAGGGACTGAAAAAATTTTTGAATTCAAGGGCCCTGAGTCACTTTATAGAGAAAAGGTTGGCAGCTTTAACTTGAATGAATTCTTTAAGGATTAAAATTGCTTAGTTTGTTTAACGATTGGAACAATAGCATTGACACTGAGTATTATGCTTTAAAGGTTATAAAGCTGATCGATTTGAAATTTTTTGAAGATGCCAGTGACATCGCTGAGCGTGTGATCACCGAACTTGAGTTACTCAAGTGTAATGTGCTTTTAGAAGATAAAAATAAAGTATATATCGAAGCCTGCTTGTTCAGAGTATTAAAAAATATTTCTAGCTTCTGGAGCCTAGTTTTGCAACACCGTTTCTATGACGCATGGTGTAAATTGCAAGACTCTCTTGACGGTTTGAGACTTATAAAGCGTTTTTATTACGGTCAATGTGACTCAGTATCTTTTTTTGAGAAACAACTTTTATCCATTGAACAAATCTACCCATACAAATTATTTTCAAGCATCGGTGCTGTCGTTGAACAATACGAGTGCAGCATATGTGGTAATGATATGGATTCTCTTGATTGCAAACATTTAAAAGGGGAATTGTATGGCGGTGAGTTAGCATACGCTATCATAAGGAACGTCAAAGAGTTAGATCACGTTGCAATCGTTGAAAATCCAAGCGATAAACGTTGTGTGCTAAATCCAGATGATGGGCAGGCAGGAATGGCTGTTTTGAAAAAAATCGTTGGGTATATCATCGAAAACAAGTTAACTCCTTTAGGTTTCACACAAATACTTAAAATTGAATTTGACAAGCCAAATGAAAAATATATCGACTCATCTCCGAACGATCATTGTTTTTGTGGAAGTGGTAAAAAGTTTAAGAAATGTTGTGTAAATAAAAGGACGTTACGCCATGCACACTTTAAGTTAATAGATATCAATTCAAATCCATTGTTGTCTACGAAGAATTAAACGTGAGTATCTGCATCGTAATTGGATGTTGTCTTAAGCACGTTTGGGCACTTACTTATGTTGGCTAAAACAGATATGCCCATTTCTTGTTGGCGAAAGTAAATCACATCAGTCTCACACCGATAATTTTCGTTAGATTTCCTAATGCCAAACATGTGTCGATGACAGAATAAGGACAGGCTGATTAAGAAAAGCATTGTTAGTAGTCCCAGTCAGCCACTGACGTCTTCCATTCTAGTTGAGTACCTTGCACTTCATTGTCAAAGTAAGCCAGTAACGCAGTTTTCAGATGTGCATCACGCCTGTTTGCAAGTACATTCACCCAATCAACAAAGTCACACAGTTTGTAAAAGCAAAACAAGCGTTAAGGCTTGGATAGCCTTCAATATCTTATCGAAAGCTATCGTCGTCTTAGAAGGAAATGACCCTTGCAGACGGGCTGTCAGGTGCAATGTGAAATGCCTTGTCTGACAGCCGGAGAACATGGGTTAAATGTCCAAAGCAGTACTGAGTTCTACGAGGTCTTTGTAGAATGAGTATCTACTTTTCACTCCCTCATACTTCAAACCAAGCGAAACAATATCTCCCTGATGTCTGATGAATATTTCTCTTAGCTTGTCAGGCCCCCTTAGTGGTTCGGACACTTCAGTAGCCGTAGCCTTTAGGTTTTCTTGTGCTCTGGTACAGACAACTCTCGCAAGCTCTGCATCAAAATGATGAGTATGTATCCTCTCAAACAGGGAGCGAATCTCGATGTCGTAGACCGAATTTTGGAAAGATACATAAATCGGATGAACGTCTGAAAATGCGGAATAAGTGTAATCATCAACATCGGCAACGAGCTTCAACGTTACTCCACCCCAGTTAAGTAGTTGATCAAACCTCTCCATTGGCGAGCCTTGGTACTCAAGGTGTTTAGACATCATTGGTACATGCTGAAGCTGATCATAGAGCCTAAAGTGTTTTTCCTTCAAACACATTAAAACAGCCAAATAATAAACATCTAAAGACCTTTCAGAACCTAGGTTATCGACAATGGACACCAGTCTTTCTGTTATTTGAATTGATTCTCTTTCTGATAGTTTTAGTGCGCGATAAATGGTGGAAAGGTTTTCAAAGTGCACGTTAACATCCATAGGTTTTGGCCAGATCCCAATTCCTTTTTGGATCAAAGCGTTCAATGAAAGCTTGTCTAAATCACAATGGACTGACAGTAGTTCTTTCAACGGCATTTTCTTCAGTGCGTATCGTGTATTAAAGAAACGCCCCAGATAGATATCTGCATCAAATCCCTGTCCATAGACTACCTTCACCGCATGCTGAAGCTGCCTTGTATCAGTTGCTACAACAAACACTACGCCTTTAATGTCGAAGATGTGCTTAATGGTCTCCAGCATTTCAACGGCATAGCTAGGGCGACAACGGTCTAATTCATCAATGAAGACAAAGGCTGGATATTGTTTATCCGTAAAACCTTTAACTGCTTCCAACCACTGACTCACACTCTGTTTCAATGCAGAAATGGCTTTCGCCTTGCCTTCATGTTCATCTAACATGTACTGCACAGCTTTAGACGCAGCAGCACTCATGTCCAAAGCATTGCCGTCTTCATCCTTGATGTCTGACTCTGCACTTGCTCCTTCTGCGTCATTCATAACAGCAGCAAAATCAATACCGGTAAACTTCTTAGTCACGCCACCGACTAATGCTGGAGCTAGAGCCTTAAATAGACCGCCAGCTTTGCCAATTACACTGATCGCAGTATTGTCCTCAGCTCTACCAGCTTGCTCTCTCAACTGACTTACCATTGATGAAATCACCGTCATCAGCGGGTCATCTGAATAGTCCTGCTGCCATGCATCAACGTAGACAACAGGATGATGTGCTTTGAGGTCTTCTGCCCAGCGTTTAAGAAAGTACGTCTTACCGCTGCCCCATTCGGAGTTCAGGTTGAGTACGTAATTACGCTTCTTGTCTTCACCGTCTCTGCTCTCGTCATAGCCTTTAGATGCAAGAAAGTTTGATAGGTACTGAGCGTATTTAGCTCGGTTTAGCGTGTCTTTGGGATAGTGAGCACCATCAATATCGACTGGCTGACTCCAATTAATAACTACGTTGCTTGGCATATAAACTCCGATGCATTTTAACTGTCTGTATGGTCTAACTTTTCATCATGAAAATCAATCTGATGCATATAATCCAATGCAATTACTTGATGGCTGTCGTAATCATGGGTACAGCAAGAGTGAAAAACAGGGAAAGACACAGGGAGAAAAAACCACAGAGGGAGAGAGGAAGGGAACTTTGCTGGACAGCTTGTTGCCCACTTTTCCCCATTATAATAACTAATGGATTTTAGTCCTAAATAGCTTCTGTCTAGAAGTGAGTTGCGATACTAGCAGGCCGACTTGCTCGATTTAGTCGTGAAAAACAAGCGAATGTGTGAGATCGAGTATAAGCCATCACACCTAACTCCATTACATACCAACTATGCCACTACAAAGGCTACTTTTTGCGTTCTGCAATTTCATAGACTCGTTCACCAAACTCCTCTTGTAGTTCGTACACTCGAAACATAAGGGATTTATTAAGTGTTTCAAGCTCCTCATTTATAGTTTTAACATCATTTAACTCTTTGCGGTATTTATCCTTGAGTCCTCTTTCTCGTTTGAGTTCCTCTCTGAGTTTATCGACTTCACACTCATCCTCTTTATCAGAATCTTTTGCTTGAGGTGGTTGAGGGGTATCTAACTCTGCGTTGTATTTAGCAATTGCAGGGTTGGCAACATCTTTAATGAAGTCCTTGAACTTATGAATGTAGCTTTGCCCAAGTCCTGCTTCTCGGTTGATTTTATTTAATGTCAGGCGACCTGATGCTTTCACTCTCTCTGGCTTGCCATCTAAAAGGCGAGCCAAAGCTGATTGGAATCTCTCGACTGCTGCTTCGCTCATAACTATTACCTTTGTTAGCTCTAACTCACGCAATGATTTCATCTTTAAACTGCGTATAAGGAATCTCATGCCTAGTAAGTGTCAGCTCTTCAACTTGGATCTTCTGTTTTAATCCAGCCAAAATAGAGCTTTTTAATGGGTCACCTGTATTGAGTGCTGTGAACTTGGCAATCAAGCGATCTCTTTGTTTCGCTATAATTTTTGCACCTTTGTCGGTGACAACTTTGTGTTCACACTCTTTAATTTCGGCTCGGAAAGGTTGGGTGCCACAAACGCGATCACACGATGCGTTAGTGCAGTAAGCGCCACTTGGAAGTTGAATGATATGGAAATTTCCATTTCTTATGTTTTCTTCAATTTCGGCACGAGCCATGATGATACTTTTTCCGCTTTCGAGCGTTTTCATGCGGTCTTGCATAATCTTCTCGCCTCTGACACCGCTCAAATGTTCACTTTTATTAAGGATGTCATCATACTCATCAATCCCAAGATCAATGCCAGCTTCCTTTAGATCCATGAGTACTTCATCGTCCATCAAAATGTCATTCATTTTAGCAAGCACAGCATTGTTAGCGTAGTAGTCTGACATGTTGATGTTTTGGTGTTTGAACTGGAATTTAATCCCCGAAGCAGTGCCAAAGCCATAGCGAACAAAGAACACAGCAAATGTTCGTCTGAAAGCATGAGAACTTAATCCTTCGTATGTGCTGCCAACTTCCAGTTCACCTTCTCTTGTAGGGTTCAGCATATCAAACTCATCAACATCTTCCTGAGTTGCACTATAGCTCAGGCTGTTGACGAATCTTCTCATGTGCTGAGAAATTGAAATCAGATAGTTATCGGAACTTTGTTGTGATGGACTCACTACCAAAAAGGCTGACTCTAGTTGCCTTCTCATGTGTGTAATCTTTTCTGGCGATTCACCTTGCGCTTCTCTTTCATCAACTTTTTTGTGATAGAGCGAGCGTGTTGACTTCATCATGTCAGAAGCTAATTCTAATGCTGTTAACGCAACAGGGTGTGACTGCCATGTGACCGTTTTAGGTTTTGAGTCATTGCCCTTGGTTGTTTGGCCTTCAAGCAGGACAACAGGTTTACCATTTACCATTTTTCGCTTAACGCTTCTTTTATTGAAAGATAAAGCCTCACCAATCCTCACACCAGAAAACCCCTGAACAACTATCAAGCAACTAGTTAATATTTTAGCTAAGCCCCGGCCAGTCAAATCTAACTCAAAATCAGGAATACCATGGGAAATCTTCTTAACAGCCTTTCTGACCCTACTTTCTATGGCACTATCTGTCATACTTAGATTTCTGCGAGTTATTTGAGCGCCAATAAGCCTTTCACCATTTTCAACTCTCTGTCTTATGTCGTAAGCCTCCCCCAAAACCCTTGAAATCTCATGGCGATGCTCATGATAATTCTCGACTATTCGAAGAGCATTGCTCATCAAGTGTTGATACAACTTGTGAGGTATGGCTACATGTTGCCTAGTTGGTTTTGATCTAGCGCACTTCCACACCTCGCCGGCATCAATATACGAAGTCATCTCACCTATTATGGTAAGTTTATTCAGTGCAGTAAGAACGGAATTTAAAGTACTTTTCGAGTGCTCTTTTTTTTTCAGCCTCCGAGTAAATGACTTCCATTTCTTGCGGTCGGACAAATCATTCCATTTTGTACCCTTCAAACAGTCAGCAACCCTCTGTAAGCCAGATTTTAGCTTAAACATACTGGCTACAGACAGAGGCAAGGTTTCCTCTTCTTTTGAGTGGTGATACATATTATATAGGGCATCCTGAATTCCCTTTACATACTCAGGATTGGTCGCTTCAAATCTGATTTTTAAACCTTGGCTTATACCTACCACGTGAGACGTAGAGAAGTCCCACTCTTCCACGTGATAGGGCATATCATCAGAGTCCAGACTATCTAACCCATTAATCAAGAACGCGGTCTTAGACTTTTGGAATGGTATCGCTGGAATAACATCTTTATGTTTTCTTTGCGTATTGCTAATCATTAAAACGCCTCCAATAAATCAACTAGGCTGTATCCATCGCAGTAAAGAGGATGAGGGGCTTCTTTTTGCTTGTCTGATGCTACTGCGTAGTTGTCAGGAGACACCTCGCTAAATCGTTTTAGAATAGATTCTATGGTGCTGTACAACTTATGAAATTTATCTGTAGGCATACTATTAATGGCTGGGTAATCTTTCATTTCTTTCAGCGTGTCGCTAAAGGACATCATCAACCAAATATCCTCAACCTCAGCAACCAATATGTGATACTCACATTCAAAGCAACTCAAAAAGTCCGTACAAGTTACCTCCGCTAACTGTTCAATCCCCATTTTTTCGAGGTTCTTCTTTATCGTGTTGGCAACGCCTTGAGTAGAGTCTTTACAGCGAGTTCCCACGGGTGTTTGTTTGTCATTTGCTCTCTCTTGTTTGCGTAACCTTTTGTAGTCATAGTCGCTAAGGACATCTGCGTGGTTAAATTTCGCCTGATTGGCTGATTCATGAATATCCGTACCATTTTTCACAAAGTCATACATAGCTTCACTTGATGCAGCTAAGCCATTCCTGTGGTCGTTTTCGTTACCGTCTGAATAGCTAGCGTTAATGGTTTGAACAGAGTTGTTGGCAGACATTGACACTTTCCAAACATCTTGCGTCACCTTCATTAGTACGTCGATTTTTGTTTGACGAAGTGCCGATGGAGTAATGTGTGCAAGTCCCATTAAAGCAGTGTAGGTATTGATTTTACGCTGAGGAGAGAGCTGACCTGACTCAATAAATCCATTCGTATCTCCTGATTCGCTGAAATGAGGAAATAACCAATCGGTGCCTTTATCCTTCTGAAGTTTTATCGAAATCTCTAACCATTGATGCAAGAATTCTTGAGCCTTTTTATGGAAGCCAATAGAAGTATCAAGTTTCAGATAGTTGGCACGCGCTTTCTCAAGGTCAAAGTACACCTTACCATTATACTTAGACTCAAACCTAAGATCCTCAAACCGAAGATTTAAAATTGAAGTAGCGTTTTGACCAGTAAAACAGAATGTTAGCATTGCAGCCAATCTAGAAAAGTGATTGTAAAAAGGGCTGAAACCATTAATGCGCTTTGGCTTTAGAGCCAACTTAAAAGATACCTTATTACGACTTTTAAGCTGTTTAGACCAACCATTTCTTTCTGCTGTCTGGTTGAATAACTCTTCATCCCAGAACGGATGCACATCAGGTAATGTTCCGTCATCAACATGCTTCTTAAACTTGCCAAATGCGGAAATGAACAGTCTAACTAGAGGCTTGAATTCTCCAACGGGATCGATACCTTTATGTGAATCGGTCTCCCTCTTAATGCCTTTTATCGATTTTAATTTCTTAGCTTCGACCTCACGATTATTCTTCCTAAGAAAGAAACTCAGCATCTTTTTTACAGCAGCCCATGACGATAGCTTTTGCTCACCTTTCCTGCACCTCTCTTGGTGATAAGTCATGTATGCGTTGTATAAATGAGGATGAAAGTAGTCACCACCAATCGATGTGAAATCGTTAGCATCAAGCCATCGAATATACCTTTTAAGTTCTTCGAAGTGACGTTTTCTAGTGGAGTTGTAGTCTGGGTTAAGAATACGGTACACATCACGAACAAAGTCCTCCCTGCCAGCAAGGATGTAGTCAACACCATTTATTTTTTCCCCTACTTGCGAATAGTTAGGGACATATTTGAAATTAAGCTGTTCAAAGTGAGATGTCCCCCCAACTGCTTTTAATTTCATATCCGTCAAACGGAGTGTCTCAACAGTTGCTTCTGGCTGCCCATAAAAATCATCATCAACAAAAACGGGTTTCCTACGACTCATGTTGATGGAACCTCAAAATCTTTTTGCTCGAAGCCAGCATTATTATCTAGTTCACCATCTTCTATCATTTCTTGAAATACACCGAGATAATCCATGATGTCTTCCCAAATCTCATCGCCAGTAGGTTGATCTTCGGCAATCTGTAAATAGAGCAGGGTGGTTGCAATATCTTCATGACCAAGGAATTCAGATACTATTGATAACGCCTTATCTGAAGTCATTTTCTTTAGCAGCATACGAAAGATAGAGACAGCAAAGGTGGATCGTAGGTTGTGAACAACCGCATCAATATCGTTCAGCAAATTCCTTCCTGCCGTTTTTCTAACCTCATTCCATCGGGTATTGATTTCTTCGAGTTTTTTAAAGAATGGTACCCCTGAGTTGCTAATAAACAGATATTTCTTATTTTCATCAACACTATCAACACCATCAAAGTAAGCTGTGTTACCAGCGTCTCTCTCAGCCTTGCATTTTTTTTTAAATTTCTCTAAGCGTTTTTGGTATCGCGGAGATTGGCTGTAGCTATAAAGCTCAGACATTAAAGAACTAGTAATAATTGTGCGTCGAGATTTATTGTGATAACCACCTTTAGGATCTTTGGCTAGAGAGCCATACTGATCGCCAACACCAAGCCTTAGCATTGTTTTAGTCATATCAGGACGGATGATTTGCCCCAAGTGCAAACTTGCTCCCTCTTCCTTTCTAAGCCCTGTATATCGATAAATTCGGAATAATAAACAGAACTCTTGAGGCAAACTCACCCATTTTTCCTCACGTTTTACGTTCTTAATTACTCTTTTGGTGGTAGTGAGAATCTTCTTTGCTTCTTTCCACTCGGCATTTGTTAGAGATTTTAGATCTCGCCTAGCATTTGGCAAGCTGCCGCCATTGTTTCTCTGTGACTTGGTAAAGTTCAATTTTAGGTCAGTTGACTGCACCTGTTTGAGCCTACGTGCTTTCATATGTGTGCCGCTATTTTCAATGTCGATACTAAATATCTCGAACTCAAATGGCGGGTTGTTGAATTCCATACCTTTTCTGATGTGGTACTTGTAAAAACCAACAACTTCACGCATGTATGCAGAAGCAGTTGTTCTAGCCAACCCTGTACCTTCTATTGCTCTACTCTTTACAGATGCATGATACATGTAAGTGGCTCGTAGGTTCTTCCTAATACTAAACTTGTCCCAAAATGGGCGCGGAGGGTCTGTAAGTGGGTCGTAATCGTCGTTATTGAACTTTCGATCCCATGCAGCTTGAGCATCCAAGATGAAAGAAAAGTAGTGGGTTAGCGCCTTAGAGGATTGCAGAGACTCTTCCTTGTCGTCTTCAATGTGTTTTGAAAGGATATATTGATTTGCGTAGTCCAATGGTTCGTATGAAATTAACTTACCCTTCTTGGCTATAGGGTTGCCGCCATTATCTTTTCCTACGACTACTTTTTGGTAACCAACCATGTTTAAGAAGATTACTTTCTTGATGTGGACATGAGTTTCTTTGTCCTCAGAAAAACTACACTGAGGCTCACCGTTGTCATCGATATAAACTAATGGCTTCCTGTATGTGAAGTCTTTAATTGTTGTTGTTTTAATTTCATAAATAATCTCAGGCATTTATTTTTATCTACCAGCCTATCCCTAACCTGATACATACAATATCACACATTCTCACAAATTAAATACGTATGGTTATGATATTGTATAAAGACAAAAAAAAACCTTGCTTATGTGGCAAGGCTCTCATCTTCTCTCTTTGATAAAATCGTAGGGTTCGCAATTCCTGCTAAAATCGTATGGGTGTTCGTAATCTGCAATCTTGCCGCCGTTAGAAGCAACCAGAGCGATACCTTTTGCACAGTCGTGTGGAGAACCGCCACCTAGAGAAACAACAAAATCACAATCGTTGTCAGTCAGCAATTCTAGACCATCGTTTACGTTAGTGATGGTTGGGTTTGGTTGAGTGCCGTCGAATACAACTGCGTCTACGCCACGCTGGCTAAGAAGGTCTTGTACCTGCTTAACTACGCCAATTTGGTTCAGGATCTTATCAGTAACGATCAGACCTTTTTTAAAGCCTTGAGACTGAATGCTATCAGCAGCATCCTTCAGACAGCCAGAACCCATGAAGTTGATTGTAGGGATGTAAAATGCAGTAGACATTGGAAAACTCCGTTAATTATGATTTTTAATTTCCTACATGGTGTCGGTATTCAAGTGGTCGACCATTGATCTGGAACAACTTTGATTCCGAACTACCACTTTGTGGCTAGTCGTTGTGATAGGGCTCATATAGCAATCGTTTTCATGGTTTTTGGCTGTGTTCTTTGTCAGTAGTGATTAGCGATAAATTGGCTCCACCAAGAGCAGAATGGTGCTCTATAACAATGAAAAATAAGGCTTTTCACTGAAAGTTGCTTTGGTTAGGCTGGTGTTGACGTTTTATCGGAGTCATCACTGCATTCAATTTGAGGATCTTGCGACTCTTCAGAGTCAAGGGTGTCTTCTGGCTCCTCGTCATAGTATTTGACAAGAAAAGGGGTGAGCATGACAGATGACGGTAAAAAGTGCTTCATAATACCTCCCGGTACTTAAGTGTATTTTTAGGGCGTGTTGATTTTTCGAGCTGATTTTTGCAGCGAGTTGCTGGGCATTTATACAAGGCAGAGGCTTTGATGTGTAGCTTGCCTACATGAGAAGCCGTTAACGTAGTAGAAATGACCAGCAAACGCTGCCCGAAGGGTTCGGCTAAAAGCGTTTTACTCTTTGTTGAGGGAAATTTGCTTAGAATGACTAGGCTACTTTCCCTCGCCGCGATTAAAACGCTTTTATCTCGAACAAAACTTAACCACGAAAGGTCAACACGCCCTAGTATGGTATTGGTTTAATATGTGGCAAAATTTGCGATACATCATGACTTGCGACTTGTTTTCTATAAATTATTAGATTTATATACAGGCTCACAAATTTGAGAGTAAAGTGATGCCTCGCCGTTTTAGGCCGCGAGAAGAACAACGAAAAAAACAGTGTAGGCAGTGCTCAACAGCGCGAATAATAGGAAATAAAATGAAGTACGATTGGATATTCTTTGATGCAGACGAAACCTTGTTCCATTTTGATGCTTATCAGGGAATGAAGCTGATGTTTTCTCGTTTTGGTGTGGACTTTAGCGAACAGGATTATTTGGCTTATCAAAAGGTTAATTTGCCGCTTTGGGTCGATTACCAAGATGGTCGCATTACCGCCGACCAACTGAAACACACACGCTTCGAAAGCTGGGCTGAGAAACTAGAGACAACAACGGCTGCTTTAAACAGTGCATTTTTAACGGCGATGGCGGACATCTGTTCTTTATTACCGGGTGCACAAGAGTTGGTGGAGTCTTTAAAAGGCAAGGTGAACATGGGCATCATCACTAACGGTTTTACAGAGCTGCAGTCAATCCGTTTAGAACGCACAGGAATGACGGATTACTTTGAGCACGTGATCATTTCTGAAGAGGTTGGGGTAGCGAAACCGGATGCCGAGATTTTTGAATATGCGCATAAGCTGGTTGGATTGCCATCGAAGCAAAGAATATTGATGGTCGGGGATAACCCACATTCCGATATTCTAGGTGGGTTAGACTTTGGCATCGAAACTTGTTGGTTAAACAGTCAAGAAAAGGCAACGCCAGCCGGTATCAATCCTCACTATCAAGTGAAGTCTTTGGCTGACTTGCAAGCTCTGCTACTGGCTTAGTCAATAGTTAACAACTGACTGCCACTAGCGAATACACAATCACAATCGGTTGATTTCGTTAATCGACCAATGCTTTGTAAATTGATTGGCGTTTCGTTAGTGGATAGATGCTTCGTAAATTGATTAATGCTTCGTAAATTGATAGATGCTTTGTAAATAAATTGTTGATGGCCGAGTACGAAAATGTACTCGGCCAATTATTTTGAACTTGGTTTAACCATAGCGTGACCATCAAAACAGATAAAGGAAAAGGCGTGCTGAAATCTCATCGTTATAGCTGTTACGGTATTATCGCCATTTTACTATGGAGCTGCTTGATTGCTCTGTCTCGTAGTGTCTCAGAACAGCTAGGTCCAATTGGTGGCGCGGCCAGCCTTTATACGGTGAGTTCGCTGTTGTTGGTTTGTGTTATGGGGCTACCTAAGCTTTCACGCTTTTCTAAGTCTTACTTGCTGATTGGCGGCGCCTTGTTCGTTTGTTATGAGATCTTCTTGGCTCTGGCATTGGGAATGGCGAACAGCCGACATCAAGCGATAGAGATGGCGGTAATCAACTACCTATGGCCAGCACTGACGGTGTTATTTGCAGTGCTGCTGAGCGACAAGAAGATTAACTGGCTGGTTTATCCAAGTATCTTCTTGGCATTCTTTGGTGTGGCTTGGAGCATCAGCGGTGACCAAGGTCTCTCTGTCGACCAAATTGCTGCCAACATTGCGACCAACCCTAAAACCTATTCTATGGCGTTTTTTGGTGCGATTATTTGGGCTGTTTACTGCAACTACACCCAGCGTGTCGCGAAAGGGCAGAATGCGATTGTGCTTTTCTTTATCGCTACAGCGATCACTTTGTGGATCAAATACGCATTGAGTGATGAAACCGGCATGGTTATGACAACCAGTGCGGCGATTGATTTAGCATTAGCTGGCGCTTGCATGGGGGCAGGCTACGCACTTTGGAACACGGCGATTCTTGGTGGCAACATGGTGTTTTTGGCAACCATGTCGTACTTTACGCCAATCTTCGCGACGCTGCTTTCCTCGGTGATTTTGGGTTTGTCATTGACCATGACGTTTTGGCAGGGCGTATGTATGGTAACTGTTGGCTCACTGGCTTGCTGGTGGGTAACAAGAGAAAAGCCGACGGCAAAGGCGTCGGCTTCTAAAAAGGTTCAATCTCAGTCGTAATTTGCGTTGATGTTCCAGCGTCATTTGCTAGGTAAAAGCTTAGCTCGCGACATTGAGGTTCAATTGAAGCTCATAAGGCATCTTCGATAGGCGTCGCTTAAGTTGGCGGCGCGTACGTTCAATATCATCGACCGCAATCGCTTGTTGGTCGTTGGTATGAATATCAACATTGATTCGTAATTCTGGACCAACCTTCGTCACACCCATCAGCTCCAAATCTTGCTCTGCTTCTTTGTCTACCGCGACAACGTTCTTATCGACCGCATCACAAATATCTTTGTTTGCCGACATCATAAGCAGTTCGCGCATCGCCTCACGTAACATGTCGAAAGGCACTTTGATGAAGTAGAAAGACATTAGCAACATCATCATTGGATCTGCATACACCGCGTATTCTGCAAGCGGAGAAAAAGTAATTAACCAAGCCGCTACGAAACCCGCGGTTACCGCTACACTCAGTAGCGTATCCATCTGCCACTGTTTAGACTCAGCCTGAATCAGACCTGAAGAAATACGTTTACTCTTATTCGCGATGTACCACCAAGCGTAACCACAACCCAGTACGTTGAAAATACCAAACAGAGTTGCAATAGATGCATCTACTTCACGACCACCCGTCATTAGGGCACCAATCGCAGAGTAAAGTGAATAACCAACCACAAGCAGAATCACAACGGCTTTGATGGCAATCACAATCGGTTCGATAATTGCTCGACCAAACGGGAACTCAGTGTCCGAAGGGCGATTGATGTATTTCGAGGCAGCTAGTGACAATAAAGTTAACAGTAAGCTGATAAGAGAATAGACACCGTCAAATACTATGACCAGAGAGCCAACGAGAAGACCCAACACCAATCCGCCAATTGCGAAGCCTGATGCTAAAAGGGCTGAGAACAATAGCACTCGATTTTCGTTTTGGCTTTTCCTGTCACACATAATATTTTCCAGATGTTTTTGATAACTTCATTGTTCTAATATTGAGCTAACTTTACAAACTTTATCTGATGACGTTTATATGTCTTATTTAAGTCAAATGTATAAATACATTAAATTCAGCGGCTTAAGTTAAATTTAAGGTGTCAATAAAGTTGACGTTGAGTGTTTTTTGGGGATGGTGTGCAACTGAAATAGGATCGTTTATGATTAATAAAACACATTAGTCGTTAAGGTTTTATTGATCTTCTAGATTGAATTGCGACTGCAATGGACAAGGAGTGAATCAATATGAAGTTTGACGATATCAGTGATAATGAGTTGTGGGCGATTGCTAACCCGATCATGGATAATCTGATGGATGGTTCAACTAAGGTTGATCATGAGCAGCACTGTCGAGACTTTACTCAAAGAATGAAAGACATTGTTACGCCGGAATATTTAGAGAAGGTGTGTCACCATTATCAGCACAGTAATGGTTTTTTTACTGAGCGTGAGCCAGTTGCGCTGTTCAGACGTTCAGACTCCATCGCTTTTGTGTGGAAACAAGCTTACACCATCGCCAAAGGTGAGTTTGTCGCCGAAATGGTATTGGTTGAAGAAGACGGACGCTATTTAGTGGATCACGTGATGGTTTTTTAGAGCAAGACTTAAGTATGGAGTAAAAGTCGTCCGTCTAGAAATCAAACAAGTAGTCACTAAGCTGGTCGGCTAACCAATTCATTCCTGGGTGCTCTGCCATGCCAGCTGCGGTAAACATACAGTAGTCTTCTTGCGTTAAGCCGTAGGTGTGTTTGATCACGGCAAGCTCTTGTTCACGCAGTAAATGGCGAATCAATGGCTCTGGCATTACGCCCCACGCCTCTTCACGTAAAATCGTATCCAACATAAAGTCGAAGCTAGAGAAGCCAATGTAACGACGCGAGAAGGGCTCAAGCTCAGGATTATCCTTTTCATTAAGATAAACCATGGTCGCTTGCATCGAATTTCTTAGTACCTCATCAGACACTCGTCGCATCGCACTCAAATCATGCCCTTTCTTACATACAGACATCATTCGAATCTTACCAAGCGGGTTGTAGATAATTCTTGGGTCATCGACGCGTTCGTAATCGACACCAAATGCGAAGTCGACTTGCTGAGTTTCAACTAGGTTAGCTAAGTCACCGCTCGACGCGAGAACGAAGTTGAATGAGGTAGAAGGGTATTTGTTGTTTAATGCGTGAGATAAGTCCTGCCACATTTCATCGGGTAGGGAGTCATCTCGTGCTATCCAAATCTCCGCGTTGAATTCGCCCGAAACATGCAAGCAGGTTTGTTTAATACGCGCGGCTGTCACCAACATGCCTTCGCAATCTTTGTAAATCGCTTTACCCGCTTCTGAAAGCTCAACGTGGTTTCCGCTGCGGACGAACAGCTCGACATCTAACTCTTTTTCCAAGGCTTTGATAGACATGCTGAGTTTGGTTCGGTTGCATTCTAACTGGCGTGCAGCTTCAGAAACTGATCCTAAATCAGCAACGGAACAAAAGGCTTGGACTTGAGAAAGGTTCATTTCATTTCCATATTGAGCGGGGGTCGGTGCATATTATCTGAATATTGTGCTGACTATCTTAGAAATAGTCCATCTTTGCATGATAACTCTATGACGAATTGACTAATTTGGTTTACTCTGGGGAAGTTCCGAACCTACAAGAAGTAAAGATGGAGGCCATGATGGCGAAACAATGGGACGAATACGCCGTTGATTGGGATAAAGATCCCGCGACCGCAGTATTCGCACAGTCCGTATTTGACCAGTTAACACAGCTCGTTGATTTAAACGGAACCCGTGTCCTTGATTTTGGTTGTGGTACAGGACTACTCAGCCAGAAAATATCTCCTTTAGCAAAAGAGATCATCGCACTTGATATCTCTGAAGGGATGATTGAAGAGTTAGATAAGAAAGAGTTACCTAACGTTGAACCGGTAGTTGATATTTTATCGCGCGGACTTGCAGCGCAGCATCCAGCATTCAGAAACCAGTTTGACCTAGTGGTAGCCTCTTCGGTGTGTGGTTTTATCCCGAACCTACAAGACACAGTCAGTCTGATTTACACGCTGCTTGAAAACGACGGCACGTTTGTACACTGGGATTGGTACTTGGAAAGCGACAGTGAAGACTACGGTGTAAGCCAACAGCGCTCAGAAAACGTATTGAGTGCAGCGGGCTTTGCAGTGGTTGAAGTCTCTACACCGTTCTCGATTGACACTCCACAAGGAGAGTTAAAGGTATTAATGGGTGTTGGACGTAAACAAGCGCTTCCAGATCTGTAATCGTGTGTATGCCTTGAGCTAGCATTCAGAATGCTCATTTTAAATACTAAACCCACATTAACGACTCTACCGTCAGTTATGTGGGTTTTCTCGTTTTGGACGCTATTGTTTTAAACAGAGCGAGTTAGCGCTTTCTCATGCCTTCACTATTAACTCTGGTTTCTCTATTTCTCATCTAGCTCATAGAAAACTCAACACCGCTAATTTGCAAATTACTTATTTCCATTTTGGAAATGTAGTCTTGCATACATTTCATTAGTGGAAATATAACGGTGAGATATAAAATAAGCCCATAATAACACTAAGGGTTTAATCATGAGCCACCAATCTGCGTCATCTACTTCTTCACCACTTTCAGAGCAACAACAACGCTTTAGCAATATCATTTCAGATGCCAACCTGTCACCAAAACAGAAGTCGAGCTATCTTGCCTTAGAAGCTGAAGCCAGCCTGCCGTATATGCCGGTAAGCAAAGAAGTAGAGCAAGCCTTACAACAAGGTGTGCTGTGTGACATGTTTGAAGGGCACGCCCCATTTAAGCCGCGCTATGTTCTTCCAGATTATTCTAAATACTTACATCAAGGCTCAGAGTATTTAGAGCTTAGCGCGGCAACCAACTTCGATGAAGCATTGAACATGCTTACCATCCTTTACCACCATGTTCCTTCTGTCACTTCAATCCCGGTTTACCTAGGTCAGTTGGATGATGTGTTGATGCCTTTCGTGGGCGACTTAACGGAAGAGCAGGTATACCAAAAGATTAAACTCTTCTGGATCATGTTGGATCGCACACTGCCAGACGCCTTTATGCATGTGAATATCGGCCCGACAGATAACATTATCTGCCGTACGATTTTACGTGTAGACGCTGAATTGAAGCAGATCGCGCCAAACTTAACCTTTATGTACGATCCAGCTGTGACCCCTGATGATCTACTTCGTCATGCGGCGAGCAACATCTGTGAATGCAGTAAACCACATATTGCAAACTATCCCGCGCATGCCGAGGCTTACGGCGACAAGCGTTTTGGTATTGTGAGCTGCTATAACTCTCTGCCGTTAGCGGGCGGTTCCAACACCTTGGTGCGTATGAACCTTAAGCAAGTGGCGTTGAAGTCTGAGGACAGTGCTGATTTCTTACAACAAGTATTGCCTAACTACAGTGGCATCATGGTCGAACTGATGAACGCACGTAGTCGCTTCTTACATGAAGAGTCTAATTTTTTTGAAGGCTTCCTGACCAAAGAAGGCCTTATCGAAGAAGACCGCTTTGCTCCAATGTTCGGTATTTACGGCATGGCGGAAGCAGTCAATATCTTGATGGAGAAAGAGGGCCAAGCAGGGCGCTATGGTCACGATGAACAGGCGAATCAGCTTGGTCACCGTATCTCCGAAAAACTGGCTGAGATCGTTGAACGCTCTGACGTGAAGTATGGGTTAGAAGGTAAAGCTCTGCTGCATGCTCAAGGCGGTATTAGCTTAGATGAAGATGTGACGCCGGGTGTCCGTATTCCTTATGGTTCCGAACCGGATCCAGTCTCTTACGTTCGTGCTACCGCTGGTCACCATAAGTTCTACACCTCGGGCATCAGTGACATTCTGACCATCGACGAAACAGTGAAATCTAACCCTGAAGCGATGTTCAACTTGTGTAAAGGTGCGATTCAAGCGGGTTACCGTGAATTCACGGCTAATGTGGCATCAAACGATTTGGTTCGTGTGACGGGTTATATGATCAAGCTGTCTGACATTGCTAAATATGACGAACAAGGCTCACGCACCAATACCACCTTCTTAGGTGCTGAAGCTGCGAAGAACACGGGCATATTAGAGCGTAAACCACGCGTGGCGAGTTTAGAGATGTCGCCGACATACGAATAGCTTTAACGTGTGTTTTGAGTTTCGACTACGAACAATGTGAATTATGAAAATTTCTGATCTAACAACTCAAATGGCTAGGGTTAAAAATAATAAGACAGAAAAACAAGCGAAGGTCAGCCGTGTGCTGACCTTTTCTTGTGTTGACGGCCCGGGAAATCGTTTGGTGCTATTTCTTCAGGGCTGCAACTTTGACTGTATTACTTGCCACAACCCACACACAATTAATCACTGTAACCATTGTGGTGACTGCGTTAGCGGCTGTCCAAGCCGTGCTTTAAGCATGGTTGATGGCAAAGTGAAGTGGGACCCAGCAGCTTGTACTAACTGCGATCAGTGCATTGATGTCTGCGACCATAAGTCGAGCCCGAAAATTACCACAATGACGGTCTCAGAGGTTCTGGAACTTGTCAGGCATAATCAGTTTTTCTTGAGTGGCATTACCGTTTCTGGCGGTGAAGCGACCATGCAGTTGCCGTTTATCATAGAACTGTTTCAAGCGATTAAACGTGATCCACAGTTAGCGCATCTCACGTGCTTTATTGATAGTAATGGTTCGCTGTCACTTCAAGGGTGGGACAAGGTGTTGCCTTATCTTGATGGTGCGATGATTGACCTAAAATCATGGCAATCGGAAACACATCAATGGTTAGTGGGCAGAGGTAACCATAGGGTGTTTGAAACCATTAACTACTTAGCAGATAAAGGAAAACTGCACGAAGTTAGGTTGCTGCATATCCCAAATAAAAGCGATCTTGAAGATGAAATTGAACAGGTGGGGCGTTACTTGAAGACTCTACCAAGTGATGTTCGAATTCGACTGAATGCATTTCAACACCATGGTGTCATTGGTGAAGCGTTAGGTTGGCCGAAATGCACCGAACAGCAGATGCAGAGCTTTCACGATAAGCTCTACACCATAGTTCAAAGACCGATGCAAACCCCTGAGGTTTATACCTAGTCTTTAAGTTTCTTAGGCGGCAATTAGGCTTCTAAGAACGTTAAGTTTCTAAAGATATTAAGCCTCTAAAAATATTAAGCTTCTAAAAACAGGTCACACAACCATTTGATCGCTTGATCATTCATGTTGGGTTTATTCCACACCAAGCTATACGCCACCTTACCGTAATCAAAAGGTAAGGGCTTGCTCACTAAGCCCTGAGCTTGTTTAGCATGCTCAGCCCACTGTTTAGAGCAAGTGAATAGGAAAGGCGTGTGGTGACACAATACAGCCGCAGCACCGAAGTCCGCGACCGATATCGCCATTTCTCTTGGTTGGTGGCATTGAACCAAGTTTTGTTCAAAGTAAGGCTGAGACAGTTCGTTATCTAAAATCCCAATGTGCTTGTAATCTAAGTAGCCTTCAATCGTCAGTTCTTGCTGAGCAAGAGGGTGGTCTGCGCCCATCAAACAAACCATCTTGTCTGGAAGAATTGTTTCCCAAACCAGCTCTTTGTTATCGGTCGGCGGCTGAGATATATCATGGGGCAGCAAGATCAAATTGACCTTGCCACTGAGCAAAGCATCGAAGCCAAGTTGTTGTTTCGAATAGATGTTGAGCTTCGCGTTTGGTGCGAGTTCAGTGGTGATTTTACTTATCTTAGAGGCAAATACTTCGAAGGTACTTTCACGCATCGAAAGTGAAAAACTGCCTTGGTACTCTTGAGGGGTAAAACTCTTCTGATGAAGCAGTCCGTTCATGCTTGAAAGAATTGCATGAACGGTGGGCGCTATCTTCAGAGCAAAGGGAGTCGGGATAAGCTTGGTACCATCTCGATAGAAAAGCTCATCATTCAGAATGTCACGCAGCTGAGATAGGGTTTTGCTTACACTCGAAGGGCTGACACAGAGTTGCTCTGAGGTCTGAGTGACGCTGTGGGTGTTCAGCATAATATGCAGCGCAGTGAGGTGCTTAAGGCTCACCCTAGATAAGTGTAAGTAATCCATTTATGACTCACGCATTCAGATTGGCTTGTGATTTTGCATGAACGACAAAACCGAACAAGCCAAATTGGATAAAGGTTATTTACGAGCTAGTTTATGGTGCGCTCGTGAAAAGTGGCCTGCACAAAATGCGCCCACAATCGATAGCTCACCCGCCAAACACAGTGCAGCACAAACTTCAGCTAGGGCTTGTGATTTACCGTTGCCATGCAGCCCAAGTAAATCTAAACAGGCTTTTTGACTTGGCAAGCCGGTACCACCGCCGACAGTCCCCACCATTAAGTTAGGCAGTGTCACGCTAGCGTATAAACCGCCTTCTTTGTTGAGTTCCATACGCGTCATACCAATCGCTGACTCAGCGACACAGGCCGCGTCTTGGCCACAAGCGATATAAAGTGCCGCCAGCGCATTCGCATAATGGGCATTGATACCGATAGTACCACTCAAAGCGCCACCGACTGTGGTCATTTGACCAAACTGGACCATCTTCTCAGGCGTCGTGTGTAGGTACTTCGCGACAAGCTCAGCAGGGATATTAACCTCAGCAGTTACTTTTTTACCACGAACGCTGCGCAAGGTTTGGGTATTGGCTTTCTTATCGCCTGACAAGTTACCATCAAGGAAAGCGTGGTCAGGCTTAACTGGCGTATTTTCAATAATGTACTCAAACACGGCGTTGGTCGCGATGGTCACCATATTCTGACCTGAAGCGTCTCCGGTTAGAAATTCAAACACCAAGTAAACATGGTTACCCTCGATGTTGATATTGATGTCGGTAAGCTTGCCGTGTGATGTTGTTGATTCTGCCAAGATCTTGAATTGGTCATACTGAGTCACAGCCCAAGCCACAAACTGTCCGGCTTCAACTAATCCTTGGAATGCAAAGCCAGGAGTACGTGTTACGCCTTCATTGAGCAACATAGCACTTGCACCACCACAAGCCGTAATTAGCTTAGAACCACGGTTATAAGACGCGACAAGCGCAGCTTCTGTGGTCGCGAGTGGTACTAAGTAATCGCCCGTAGCAAATAGGCCATTAACTCTTAGTGGGCCTGAGACACCGACAGGGACTTTAACTGTGCCAATAAAGTGCTCAATGTTTTTCTCATAAGCTTGGATCTGGCTTTGTGTATGAGGGTCGAGCAGTTCTTGCTGTGAATCTGCATTATCGAGCGCTGTCCAGCGACGAGTGAGATTCTTTTCTGTCAGGTAGGGGCTAGGTGTCAGCCTATTTACTGGCTTTTCAAAATGAGGCTGAAGCTTTTTTTCTAATTCGTCTGCGGAGATGTCGCCTCCTAAAATAGAAACATAGTCACGGCGATGCAGATTTAGTTTTGGCATAAATAGTATGAAGTAAAGTTTGTGCAGCAAATTGGTTTGCGCTGATTCTACCGAGTAATAAACCAGAAACAAGCGCCTGATATAATGAGTTACAGTTTGTGTGGTTGTTGAAGCAAAAAGCAGCGAAGTTTCGCGAAATATAGGCTGTATTTGAGCGAAATTTAGATATGAATGTCGAGAAGGCTACCGATGGCTTCGTTTTGACGATCAACCACACTCGCACCAACGCGGTTATAACTTGCGCTTTGTGTCAGTTTAATCAAGGAATCGGTTGAAGATGAAGCAGGTTCAGGTTCTTTGTCTTTAAAGGAAATGGATTGTTCTGGCTCTATTTGATTAAAGCTGAGATCGCTAGCTTGGAAAGTGTCGTCGGATTCTAGAGCGTGTTTGGAGGCTTGGTTGAGCTCGATTGCGGCTTCTTCAGCCATGTTGGTGGATTGCTGAATAATGGCGTAACCAGATTGAATACCAGATATCGACATATCAGAACCTTTTATTGACGTATGGAATGAGTCTAGGCGGACGATATTTTGAGCGCAATGGTGAACAGATGAAATTTACGGTGAAAATGTGAACTTAAGCTAAAATAGTGATGTCTGTCTATTAACTGAACAGGTCATTTAGCGCGTTTAACTCTTCATCAGTAAGCAAAGAAGGCTTCTCTGTTTCAAGGTTGCCGTCGATCTCACCCTGAAGTGCTTTTAATTGTTGTGGGCTAAGAAGCTGTATTTGCTGCTTAAATGCTTCAAATTGCTGTGTATTCATAGTGTGACCTTTGTTCAAATCCATATGCTCTTTAGAGCATAGCCTACTGATTCAGGAAATCAAACAAGATTAAGTGAATATTAAATGATGTTTGAAGTTTCTTGAAACTAAGACAACTATAAATTCCTGTGGTCGTTTTTTGTCCGAGAAATGTTAGGCAAAGTTAAGGCTTGGTCAATCAAAGTCAGAAAATTCCTACAATGTAAAAACGCCTGCAACCCTTGTGGCACAAGGGTGGGTAAGTAATTGCTCTACCCAATTAGGGGTATGGGTAAAGCAATATATAAATATTTGTGATGATCAAAAGATAAGCAACTGGCGTTATCTTTTTGTTTTTACGGTATTTTGTTTGTTGCTCAAGAAGCTTCCGTTTCAAACGGCTTGTCGATCTTAACCTTAACGGCAAACTTGGTTGCTAAGGTATGCAGTTCTGGAAGCATTCGATAGATCAAATGGAGCTGTTGTAGAACCATTTTGACAGAATTCTCATCTTCTTCTCGCCATTCACTCAAACGTTTATCCAACTCAGGGTCATAAGCGTTTTTCACTTCACAATGCTCTTTATGAGAATAGAGTTGATCATTTAGAGCGTCGAGATGCTCGTGGATTACTCTGTGCGCATCTAGCACCAGTTTGTGTGTCGCCTCATCATCAATACGCGTTCTGTGAGCACCCAGAGCCGAGATATAGCTAAGTAGAGCATGATTGAGTGTTAAGAATCGGAAGCTCTCATCTTCAGAGGTACGGTATTTACCCGGTTCAACCAACATGCTACTGATGGCGGCAGTCAGGTTTGCATCATTATTATGCGCACTACGTCGAGCGATACGATAGTTAAGGCTATCTTTCTTACCAACACGGTATTGGCCGATGATTTGAGCGAGATAGTTCTTATTGGAATCGAGCGCATCCGCCATCACTTTGTGCAGTCGCTTCGATTGCCAATCAGGCAACACATAAATGACAGCAAGTACGGCGAGAGCACAACCAATAAAGGTATCCGCTAACCTTGGCAATACTACCGCGTAGCCTTCACCTAATTGGTTAAAGCAGAAGAGCACAAGCAGTGTGATAAAGCCGGTCGCAAACCCGTAGTTATTGATTCGAAACGCAAAGAACATCACGCCACTGATCACAATGAACACCAATTGGCTCTCTTGTGACGGGAAGAAGGTCAGTAACGGAACTCCGATCAATAAGCCTGCGACCGTGCCAATGACACGCGCCGTCAGTTTTTGACGGGTTGCACTGTAGTTCGGCTGACACACAAACAGCGTCGTCAGTAGAATCCAATAGCCTCGTTCAATATCAAAGCCTTGGATAATCCCGTAGCCTAGCGTCAAAGTGATCGCCATGCGTATCGCGTGGCGGAATAGCATAGAATCGGTGTGCAAGTTAGCTTTGATCTTGTGCCACATTGCCGTCAAAGTATGAGGGTTGGTATCGTCCAATACACCTTCTTCGATCTTCTCTGCATCTGGGTTGCTGATATTCGAGAGCTGTTTTTCAACGGTTGCTAGGTTATTGAATAAGTAATCCAACTGGTTCAGCAGTGATTTCCATTCAGGGTTGTTCTGTTGGTGCAGGTGATTGAGCGAAGACATCAGCTCATCAAGTGCCAGTACAGACTTGTCACCATGCTGGTATTCAGTGCCAACTTTCAATGAGCTCGCCACTTCTTTACAGGCTGTTGCCTGCGCTTCCAGTAGATACTTAAATCGAAACAACACGTCAGAGCGTTCAAAGTGTTTTGCTAGCTCTTGATAACGATAATGGCTTGAGCTTACGCGTTCATGAATATCTTGTGCGATAAAGTAGGTGTTAAGAAATCGGTCACTAGGACCGTCAATGTGTCCGCGCTTAGAGCGGTTGAGTAGCGTCGCTTTACACATGTTAAGTGCATTAACGGTACTCGCATTGAGCTTGGCTTCAATGATTCGGTGTGGTTGGGGAATCAAGTCTGAAACGGGGTAGAAGAGTTCCGCTTTTGAATCGATGTAATTACCGATTTGATCGAATACCGTGGCAAGGTTTTGCTGCACGGGTTGCATTGGCCACACTATCTGCCAAATCATCGACATGAAGTAGTACCAAGCGGCGCCAGTCAACAGTAGAAGTGGTTGAAACCAAAGGTTGGTGCTCTCGTGTGCACCAAGCATGGTATAGATGGCAACTAAGAGAGAGCCAAACGCGATACTCGCGTATTTAGGGCCAATTGCCCCGAGAATGATAAAAGAGAAGGTTGAAACAAAAAGCCCGATCGCGAACAGCCAAGGCGTATCGAAGAGAAGTTCAATAGAGAAAGCCGCAACGGCGAAACAGATAAAGGTCAGCGTGAGTGCTTTCAAGCGTCCGGTAAAGCTGTCATCACTTTCCGCAAGAGCCGCAGCAATAACGCCCAAGATCAAAGGCGTGATCAGTGTGTTTTGTCCATAATACCAAGCAGGCACCACCACACCGAGCAGAGTGATGAGAATTAATATGCTGTAATTTATGGTTTTATTCGCCCAATAGAGGCGTAATTTGGCTGAGAAGTCCACAGTCGCTCACTTGACACACTAAAAACCATAATCCTAACAGAAATCAAGCACAAGAATTTGATACTTATCCATAATTGCCCGTAGGTGGTCATGAAAGCGTCGATAAGATATGAGATATTATTAATTCTCATTGCATCATGATATAAATTCAATATTCCCAATTAAGAGCACACTCCAATGCAGCTAAGCGCTAACAAGACTGCACAGTTTTTTATTCAAAATGAATATCATCAGGTTGAACTTGATGGTCCACGCTTGCTGTTATCTTCAGTAGGCAGTGAAGAGCGTATCCCATTTACTATTTGGAGTGGCAAGATCGCGATAAAGCGCGGATTGTTTTGGGGATCGCTACAATTTTTTGCTAATCAACAAGATGGAACACAGCGCAGTTGGTTAGTACAAGGCTTACCTTGGGATCAATGCCGTCAATTTGCACGCGCCTCAGTTACCGCTTATCAGAAGTGGCACGACACTCAATGTGAACAATTGGCTGAACACGTACCTCAGTGGGAAGCTGAATTAACACGTCTTGAGCAACTACCTGCTTTCCTACCGCATTCTAAGGTCAATACTTGGGTTGATATGGTCAACTCAGGCCTAGAGAGTATGACGATGACGCTAGAAGAGGCCGCGCAGCGCATGCCAAATCGCATCGCAAGAATGCAGCCATGGTTGTCTGAAACCGAGATCAAGCAAGCTGAAAGAAATCAACAATGGCTAGAGACCGAGCGAAAGAACTGGGAAGTGTTGTTTGCGCAATGTGAGTCGTCACCACTGAACTTATCGCAGCAATATGCGGTGTTGATGAATGATGATCACAACCTTATTTTAGCGGGTGCAGGCTCGGGTAAAACCAGCGTTCTAACGGCTCGCGTCGCGTATTTACTGCAAAGCCATCAAGCTCAAGCTGAAGAGTTGTTATTGCTCGCCTTTGGTCGAGAAGCGGCGGAAGAGATGAAACAGCGCCTCGACAGCAAAATTGGTTTATCAGCAGAGAAGGTACAAGTCAGTACTTTCCACCAGTTGGGTTTAAAGATACTGAATCAAGTTGAACCCGAACGCGTGGTTATTTCTCCTTTAGCGCTCGATGACAACCAACGCCAAGCATGGTGCATTGATTGGTTGAAGAAACACTGGATGACACCGACCAACTTTAAACGTTGGCAAAAGCACTTGTCTAAATGGCCAATCGCTTATTTAACCGGAGATGATGAGCTTGGTAGCCATGTTTCAAATCTCAAATTGATCGGTTGGCTTGAAAAGCAGCTTGAACAGTTGAATGCGTCGGGTTTAACGAAAAAAGAAGTACAGCAACAGCTGATTGATCACCGAGACTATACGCGCCTCAACAGCGAGCTTTCACTGTGTTGGCCATGTGTAACCGCGTGGCAAAAGGAATTGAAAGAACAAAATCATATCGACTTCTCAATCATGATCAGTCGAGCGACCCAGTATGTCGAGAAGGGCAAGTTTATCTCGCCTTGGAAGTTCATCATGATCGATGAGTATCAAGATATCTCGCCAGATCGTCTTGCCTTGGTTGAAGCACTTTGTAATCAGTCTAAAGCCGAGCATCAAGCCTCTATTTTTGCAGTAGGCGATGACTGGCAGTCGATTTATCAGTTTGCGGGTGCGGATGTGGATTTGACCACGGGCTTTAAGGATCGCTTTGAAAGCTCGACCATTCATCACCTCGATACGACCTACCGCTTTAACAATCAGCTAGGTGCAGTTGCCAATCGCTTTGTACAAGAAAACCCAATTCAGATTCCGAAAGAACTGAACAGCTTCAAGCAACAGAAGCAGAAGGCGGTGTACAGTGCGCCAAGCAAAGAAGTTGAGAAGATCCTCGACCAATTGAACCGCCAATCTAAAGGCAAAACCAATAAATCGGTGCTGCTACTTGGACGTAATCATTACCACAAGCCAGAGTTGTTGGAAGACTGGAAGAAGATCTTCACCTCCATTGATATCAAGTTCATGACTTGCCACGGCAGTAAAGGTAAAGAGGCGGACTTTGTCATTATTCTTTGTGTTGACGAAGGACAGTTCCCGACCAAGAAGAAACAGCTGCATATTGATGGCGCATTGACTGAATCATCAGACGCTTTCCCTTATGCAGAAGAGCGTCGTCTATTCTATGTAGCAATGACGCGGGCAAAAGAGAAAGTATGGATCACACACAGTGGCGACGGGTCTGGCTTTGTGCAGGAGCTGCATGGTTCTGATTACCCCGTTGTTCGTAAAAAGTGATGTTACTTGACGTGATTGTCTAATATTAGATCTTCAAGCCCTGCCTTAATATCACAAGGCAGACGCATAAAGCATAAGGAATTTGCTATGGAACACGGCTCTATTAACTACATTGAATTTGCTGCGAAAGACATCGCCGCAACTAAGGCGTTTTTCGGCCAAGTGTTTGGTTGGAGCTTTGAAGACTATGGCTCTGAGTATTCTGCTTTTGAAGGCAAAGGCTTAATGGGCGGCTTCTATTTGGCGGATCTGGCGTCGAATACGGATAATGGCGCGGCGCTGATGGTTTTCTATAGCCAAGATCTTGAGCAAACTGAGCGCGATGTGATTGATGCTGGTGGTCAGATAAACCGTGAGATCTTTAGCTTTCCCGGTGGCAGACGTTTCCATTTCAGAGAGCCAAGTGGCAACGAGATGGCAGTGTGGAGTGATAAGTAGATAGACTCACTACACTGTTTATGATTGAACTGTTTAATGCCTGAAAACGAGACATAAAAAAGCCTGCGATAAAATGCAGGCTTTTTAGTCTGTTCTGTCCCGTCCTGAAATGTGTTTACACATTGAGGACGAATTATGACTACTTCAAATAATACCTACGTTAAGCGCACTCAGCGTGATTACACACTAGGCTTTAAATTACAGGTTGTCGCCGCTGTAGAAAGAGGCGACATGACATATAAACAGGCCCAAACCATTTATGGTATCCAAGGCCGCTCAACCGTTTTAACCTGGCTTCGAAAGCACGGGAAGATGAATTGGGCGCAAAATCCAAGGATAAATGTCATGCACCAATCACCTAAGCCTAAAGAATCACCGGCACAGAAAATAAAACGTCTTGAGAAAGAGTTGGAAGACGAAAAAATCAAGAATCTCTTCTTAAATAGAGTGGTTGATATTCTTGATGCTGAGCACGGAACCAGTCTCAGAAAAAAGTATCTAGCCAAGGAGCAAGAAGCCTTCAAAAACAAGAAGGAATAAGTTTAGTTCGAGTATGTAGGCTATGCGGCATAACGAGGCAGAGTGTTTATCAAAGAGAAAAGCGAGCTCATCATCGTCAGTTAGATCTTAAACCGATTAAAAAAATGGTGTTGGATATTAGGCGTTATATGCCTCGGGTTGGTACTAGGAAGCTGTATTTTTTGCTTAAACCCAAACTACAAGAACAAGGTATCAAGTTAGGCCGAGATGCGCTTTTCAACTACTTACGCGCTGAACGATTATTGGTAAGACCTAAGCATAGTTTTACAAAAACGACCAATAGTAGACATTGGATGAAAAAATACCCGAACTTATTAAAGGATTACCAGCCATGTGGTCCAGAGAGTGTGTTGGTGAGCGACATAACCTATGTTCAATCTGATGAAGGAGTTCACTACCTATCATTGGTTACGGATGCGTTTAGTCGAAAAATAATGGGCTATGAGCTGAGCAATGAAATGAAAGCGACGGATGTCGTGAAAGCGCTAGATATGGCTATCAAAGGGCGTCGATATCATCGTTCTTGTATCCATCATTCAGATCGTGGTCTGCAGTATTGCTCAGGTGTATATCAAGATAAATTGAAAACTAGCGGCATAATGCCTTCGATGACAGATGGTTATGACTGCTACCAAAATGCCTTAGCAGAAAGAATAAATGGGATCCTGAAACAAGAGTTCTTACTTGATAGGTGTAAGAATCTTGAGGAACTTAAACAACTAGTAAAAGAGTCTATCAATATCTATAACAATATGAGGCCGCACCTCAGTCTCATGATGAAAACTCCAAATGAGGTGCATGAAAAAAGCCAACAGCTGGCGCTGTTGGCTTAGTAGAAATACTGTCAACGTATTTTAGGACGAGACATTCAGTAGAGATCACAAATAAAGTGAGATTACGTGCGCTCTGCTAGATACGCTTCGTAGTCTGGGATTTCGATGATTACTTCTTCTTCAAGCAGTGAAGAGTTAAACAGGAAGTTAGCGGTAGCGCGGTTAGTTGCCACAGGAATGTTCCAAACACTTGCGATACGAAGCAGTGCTTTTACGTCTGGGTCGTGTGGTACAGCATTAAGTGGATCCCAGAAGAAAATCAGCATATCGATTTTGCCTTCAGAGATAAGCGCGCCAAGTTGTTGGTCACCGCCCATAGGGCCGCTGATCATGCTCTTGATTGCTAAGCCAGTCTCTTTACTCAGCAGAGAACCAGTCGTGCCCGTTGCGTAAAGGAAGTGCTTTTGTAGTTTTTCTTTGTTCTCTTTGACCCATCTTAGTAGCTCAGGTTTGAAGTGGTCATGAGCGACCAAAGCGATATGCTTGTGTGTTGGCATAGTGCGCGTCGTTTTTTGCATGAATGTTCCCTAAATTGTTGTTTCGTTTTTATTGTTTTGAGTTCTTCAGCCAATATAGCACTAAGGATTCACACTGAATACCGGACGAAACTCAGAAGGTGACAATGAGTCGGCGATAATTTGATCTTTGAGTGTTGCTGGTGTCAGCGCCTCGATAATCGGTGCGCTGTGTTGCTCGTAAGGTTGACCGCGTAAGTAACTCGTGGCTTGTTTTACCGACAAGCGACCTTGCTCAACCATTTTATCGGTTGGCGCAAAAAGTACCTTGTTACGAAGTAAACCACGGTAGGTTCCGTGACTTAGGTAACTTGAAATTAACCCAATCTCTTCGGTTTTATCGGCCGCTCGTAGCTCACTGATCGCTGCTTCAATCGCGACGGCACTTCCGACTATATATTGGATATCAGGTTCTTCTATCACCTGTTGTACTAGATTTCTTTGAAGTTCTTTATCGTTATCTGCCCAATAGCTGATCGCAATTTTGATATCACTCGACTTGATCGCATCATAAAACCCCAGTGCTACAGGCTTAGTGCCGCCACTCGCTTGCGGGCCAAGTAATAGGGCGATAGGTGTTTCGCCTGATCCTTTCGGGTGTAGTTTTGACAAAAACTCTCCGACTTGGTAGCCCATTTGGTACCAATCGACACCGACCGTACCTTTCAATACCTTCTGTTGTTCTTCATTGACGGTTAACTCATTCACCGTAGCAAACACAGGCGTCGAGCCAACCCAATCGCTGAGATTGTCATGGTATGCATCGGGTGAAACGGTTCCTAAAATAATGGCATCGGCTCCCCATTGCGTGCAAAGCACCAGTTGCGAGGCTTGTTTGGCCACGTTGGGGTAACCGCCAGCTTCCAATACTCTTAGCTCAACTTGCTGCTTTTCTGCTTCAGAGACCATTCCGTAGTTCACAGACAACCAGTATGAGTCTTTTAGGTGCGGATAAATGGCACAGATTTTCTCTTTTTTCGATGTGGCATCGGCTGGATCTATTGGGCTCAAAGGCTCGCTAGCACTTGCGACAGAGATCACTGAGGCCAGTAGTGTGAGAAGAATTATTGAAGCGAAAGGTCTAGATAGCATGAATTGCCGTTTTATTGGTTTTAGATAAGAAACACTGCAAAATATAGCGTATTCTGCATGGGTAAAGAAGAACGTTTTAAGGTTTAGAGTTTATGTTGTTAGCTTCAGCGAGTATTGGACGCAAGCTGCTGGCCTCATTCTTAGTGATGGCTCTGTTGGTTCTATTGTCTGCATTGATCGGTGTTTCTGGTTTTAGCTTTGTAGCCAAAACGGAAAGAAACGTCGTTGATTCGGCGCTTCCTGCCATGATCGAAGCTCGTCAGGTTTCTGAGTTGAGTAACCGTATTATTTCGTCAGTACAAACGCTTTCTAATGCGAGAAACGAAGCCGAAAGAAAAGAGGCTGGCACCGTACTGTTTGACCAACTTGAGTCACTTCTTCAGCATATCAAAGATCTTGGTGTCGACAGTTTCGATTCTCAGCTCCTCAATAAACTTGAAAACAATGTTCAAAGTGTTATTAACACACTGGCTGAGCTGGGTGTGTCGGTTGAGCGTAAGCTTTGGTTAAGCAAAGAGTTGTCGTCTCGTGTCGAAGAGATGCGCCTATTGGCCGAAGAGCTAGAGCAGTTGACGCGAACACAAGTTTTGAACACGGCTACCATTGCGGTTGCTAACGTCACGCATATCTATGACCTGCTAGAAACCAAAGAAACGGATAAAGCCTACCAAGCCCTAGATGCGCTTGTAGAGGTTGACCTTGATTTGTCTGAGCGCCTTCACGAATTACATTTGCTGGCGTTCAAGATGCTTAACCAAATTGAAGAAACGCAAACCGTTACCAACGTAGAACGTATTCATCAAATCCAATCTGAATTTGAATCCAACCTAAGAATCATGGCGCGCCGCGTTAAAGCGGTCGAAGATCCTACTCGTTCAGCGCAGATGTCTCAGCTTCTAGAAGAGCTCAGAAAACGCCAAGTCGTGTTCGATATTTCACTAGAACAATATGAGAACACCAAAAAGTCAGAGTTTCTGATGCAAAATACGTTGGAGTTGTTCTCTCAGTTGAATACAACGGTTAACCAACTGGTTGATGATTCAAACCGAAGCACCAAAAAAGCGGTTGATGAGCTGACCAGCACGTTGAATTTGGCTCAATGGTCACTGTCTGTGATTTCGGTTATTGGCTTGGTTATCGTCGCATTTATCGTGTGGCGAGTGGTGTATATCTCGGTTGTTAAACGTCTTACTGAATACTCATCGGCCTTGATGTCTATCGCACAAGGTCGCCTGAATATTGATATCTCGGTTAAGGGTAATGATGAGCTGGCTCATATGGGCGAGGCGATCATCACTGCCAGAAACACCGCGCAGGCGCTACAAGTGGTCGCGGTGGGTGAAGCAAAGGCGAAACGCGAACTTGAAGAGCACAAAGAGCACTTAGAAGAGTTGGTTACAGACCGAACTTATCAACTGCAAAAGACCAATGAAAAGCTGAATATCGAGGTAGGGAATCACGCTAAGGCTCGCAACGCCGCAGAACAAGCTAGCCGCGCGAAATCCGCTTTCCTTGCGACGATGAGCCATGAAATACGAACGCCGATGAACGGTGTATTAGGTACTGCAAGATTGCTCAAAGATACAGGACTAGACCCGTTGCAATCCGGCTATGCTGACATCATTAACCGCAGCGGTAAGAATCTACTCGCGATTTTGAATGACGTGTTGGATTACTCAAAGATTGAAGCGGGGCATTTAGAAATACGCACAGCGTCGTTTGACCTTCATCAGATGGTTCAAGATACCTACCAATTGATGGAAGGGCGCGCCGCTGAGAAGAAGCTCAATTTTGATTTCCATATTGAAAGTGACGTGCAACGCTATTGGCGTGGTGACGTAACGCGAATCAGCCAAATCTTGAATAACTTGGTTGGTAATGCGATTAAGTTTACGGAAAGTGGCTCGGTCGATATCTTTATCAGTTTAGATATCGAAGATGAAAATAGAGTGATGTTTGAAGTGTCAGATACCGGTGTCGGAATTGATGCTGGTGAACAAGCTTGTCTGTTTGATGCCTTTACCCAAACCGATAGCGGTCGCAACAAAACCGGTGGCACAGGGCTTGGATTAGCGATCAGTAAAAGCATTATGTTGGCAATGAACGGGGATATTGGCGTTCATTCTGAAGAAGGCGAGGGTAGCCAGTTCTGGTTCTCACTGCCACTTGAAGCCGGTGAGAAGATAGAAACGAAAGTACCGATCATTGAAGCGTGTATTCGAGCGAAGGTACTTCTAATTGAAGACAACCCCGTAAACTGCATCGTTGCTGAAGGCTTTTTGCATAATCTAGGCCACGAGGTTGTGATTGCGACAACCGGACAAGAAGCGAGAGCCATATTCAGTGAGCAAGAGTTCGATATTGCGCTGGTGGACATTAACTTACCGGACTGCGATGGCGTCGAGTTAATTCAACAACTCAAAGACGATGCGCTTCAGCATGAAAGTGAAGAAGACGTAATTCGAAAAGTACCTCCAATGATCGCAGTATCGGCTCACGTGTTTAACGAAGAAGTGGAAAGCTATTTGTCGTCTGGCTTTGATGGCTTCTTGCCTAAGCCGTTAGAGAAAGAGGCACTTGCTCAACTCATTGTGACCCAGCTTGATGGCAAGACTTTGCTACTGCCACAACCTGATCCTAACGATTCTATATGCAGTCAAAACAGCAAGCCTCAACGTAATAAAGGCAACGAGTTGTACTCATCTCAGATGGCGATCGTCGTCTCTGATTTAGCCATCAAAGCTTCGCAAACTGAAGACGAAGGAGAGACTCCTGTGAAATTGATTGATTCCAATGTCATCAAAGGTGACTTGTCCATTCTTGGCTTAGAAAAGATGAAGCAGATTGTGGGACTATTTGAAGAGAGTAGCCGCGTCACTTTAAGTGAAATGGTCGAAGCGAGTGATTCGAACAATGGACGTGAGGTAAAATCTCTCGCTCATAAACTGAAAGGTTCCGCGGGCAGTTTAGGTTTGTTGCAACTTTTCAATGCTTGCCAAGTGATAGAGGCGAGCAGCGATCCATTAGGTGAATACCGAGGCAAAGATAGCGAGTTGTCGAAGTTGGTTCAAGAGTCACTTGAGGCGTTGCAAGAGCAGTTATAAAAACAAACCTTAGGTTGCGACAGAAACGTATCGTGAGCTAGAAACCAAAAGTAACAACATAAAAAGCAGCCAATTTCTTCATTTTCTATGAAAGAATTGGCTGCTTTTTAGTTATAGGATTTGGTTAAATACAATTTTCGTTGATTCACTTTAAATCATCTTGATATGTCCAGCTGCTTTGATCTTAACGTGAACCATATTGCCCTGTAGGTAGCTTAATGGAATCTCGCTTCGTTCAATGATCGCGACATTATCGCTGCATGCGCCAGCTTCAATCGCCAGTTGCTTTGATTGCTCCTCCAAGCCCTTTAAGGTCTCTTCACGTGATGCTGGATCAATCGGTACGATCTTATCGAACTGGCCTGATATCTCACCCAGCGCAACACCAATCGCATTCGCTACTTCAAAGTGTTCAGGGCGAACTACTTGGCTTACACCTTCAAAATGATCTGGGAATAGGGCACTGCCGCCACCAACCATGATTACGGGTACGCTCGCAGCTGACGTCTTCATTTTATCGATGCCTTCTTCAACATCCGTGACCATTTGTTGATAAACCTTGTTTGCTTGTTCGGCCGAAACACCAATCTCATCACTCAATTGATGTTCTGCCTGCCACTGCATTTGTCCTGTTTTGAGTGCAATATCGGTGAGCGTAAGTTCATCACCACCAAAGCTACGCGCCGTTTGCGTTAGAGTGTGACCAACACTCTCAGGGCCTAGCTCTATACGCTGTTGTTCAAAGCGAACTTTGGTACCACCGCCAATGGCTAACGCCAAAATATCAGGCATACGGAAGTTGGTTCTCACTTCGCCGATTTCTACCGCGAGGCTCGATTCTCTTGGGTAACCGTGAGTCAGCACACCGATATCAGACGTAGTGCCGCCCACATCGACCACAATCGCGTCTTTTAACTTAGTTAAGTGACTCGCTCCACGAATCGAGTTTGTTGGCCCACAAGCCACGGTAAGAATCGGGTACATCAATGCGAACTGCTGCGACATCAGTGTTCCGTCGTTCTGACCGAAATAAGGCGTGGTGTGGATTTCATGATTGATGAGTGCATTACAAAAGCCGTCTACGAATCGTTTTGCAGTCCCTTGCAGAGCCGCATTGAGGATAGTGGCGTTCTCGCGTTCTAAAAGCCCTAAGCTGCCCACTTTATGGGATAACGAAAGGTTCACGCCCGGAAGTTCTTGTTGAATCCACTCTGCTGCTTGAAGCTCCTGGTCGCCATTGACGGGAGAGAACACGCCGCAGATAGCAATGGAATCCACTTGGCCTTTCATTTTCTGGCAAAGCTCGCGGATCTCAGACTCTTGAATGTCGGCAATCAACTGGCCGTCATATTCATAGCCGCCGTGTGCTTGGTAGAAGTGCTGACCAAGCAGGTTTTGCCACGCTTCACTCCAACCACAAAGGGGCGGGACGCTATCACCACTGGGAAGCGCTAAGCGAATCATCCCAACTCTGTCTAAGCCTTTTCGTTCAACGATTGCGTTGGTGCATTGAGTCGTGCCAAGCATCGCATGTTTCACTTGCTGACCATCAATGTTTGCTTGGCTTAATAGCGTAGAAATCGCGTTATCAATACCGGTAGAAATGTCGTGTGTGGTTGCGGTTTTCACCTTAGCGATCACATTCAAGTCTGCGTCGAGCAGCACACCGTCGGTATTGGTACCACCTACGTCAATGCCAAGGCGGCAGTAATCAAGCGTAATGTTTGTCATGCGACTACCTCTTCAATGCAGACTTTAGTTGTTCAATGGTTTGATACTCGACTGTGTAGCCAAAGTAACCCGGGCCCGCGACTTCGATGCCTTTGTTAGTGCGCCATTTTGGGTCGCAAGGGTAGGCGATAAGGTCAATGCGCTGCCCGTAACGAAGTTGTTCGGTTGTGATTGGCTTGCCGGTTTCATGATCCAAGATCGAAATAAGATCCGGTGTTGATGCCAGTAGGTTATCTTGGTTCATGTCTGCACGACTTGTGCCTTTGTGCGCGAGAAGTAATTCGTTTTGGAACTGCACAAACACGTTATCGACGCCGGTATCTTCAAACTGAGCCAGCTTTTCAATCACGACACCGCCTGTTGCAAAACCACCATCGGTTTCACGTTGAATATCAACAATCTTGCCACTGATGATGGTATGGCCGCCGACAATGTTTAATACGGCCTGTGTGCCACTTTGATTGTTGTCGTTTGCCAGTCTAATCGCTTCACCAATCTTCATTGCTTGAGTCAGTGTTGCAGGCAGTGCGCTGCGTTTTAGGTTCTTACCGTTCATTGGGTAATCGCACATTGCTGCAGATCCGCCCATCTGTTCGGTAATTGGTCTCGCAAACTTTTCAGACCAAATACCGTCAATTGGGTAAAGTGTGACGACATTGCCACGCTCATCGGCCAATGTGTTTGGTGCAGAAGGGAGACCATCAAGAAAGAAGGTCACCATCTGAGCTTCTGGGAACGCACGTCCCATCGCATCACAATCGATCACAGGAATGTTCTTTTGCGCCGCAACGAGAATCGGAATTAACGAGTTGAAGCCGCCTACTTCGATAGGAAACGTTGCCGCCACTTTGGTGCCGAGCGCTTTTTCCATCGCTTCGAATGCAATCAACATTTGATCTTTCGAATTGAGTTTCTCTACTGCGACGGTTGGTGCGCCAATCATTGAAGAGGGGACAGTCATCCAATCGTCTTGCACGTCTTCTAAAGGAATCATGCGTACAGGGTGTTTTGCCGTTGCAATGGCTACTTTCGCCATCAAGGCACCGCTGTATGGGTCACCGCCGCCGCCAGTTCCTAATACCGTCGCACCAAGCGCGATATCATCAATCATTTGTTCAGTAATAATCACAACTACTATTCCTTATCACTTGAAGGAGAAAGCTTCATTAGGGAGAGGTAAATCACACCAGCGGCAAGAATGCCGTCTAACGCCGAGATGCTGGTGAACGAAAACAGGTTGAAGAATTCTGGTGCGGTACAAGCGCTGAAGGCAGTACCAAATGCCCAAGAAGCCAAGCCTTTAAACATCCAAGCTGGAACTTGTTGGATGTTCTTAAAGCTCATTTTTGTTGAATCTAAAACATAATATTGGACGATGTAGACACCCGCTGCAGGCGCGATGGTTACGCTGAGTAGCATTAAGAAATCAGTAAACTTGTTCACCATGCCGAGTTGAGCAATGCCAATACCGACGATGGTCATGATCACAACCAGAACAGGGCGCGGAATCTTAGGTAGAACCATCGACATGCATAAGCCGCCAGAGGTCAGGTTGCTACTGTTGGTGGTCCATTGTGCGAATACTAGTACGATGATGGCTGCCATGCCTAAACCTAGGGTAAAGAAGACTTCGACTAGGTCGTCGGTGCCGGTCATTTTGGTCAGGATCAACGCGATAAGAATGATGGCACTGTTGCCGACCAGAAATCCGATACCCGCTCCTAGAATCGCATCACGACGTGTTTTGGCGTAGCGAGCAATATCAGGTGCAGCAACCGCAGCCAAAATCCAGATAGACATAACAAAAGAGATGGCTTGGCCAAGCGTCAAAGGATCTTCAATCGATGGCGCTGCGCCACCTTGATAATCAGCGGCCATAAACAAACCGATGGTAATCAGCGTCACCATCAATGGAACAGAATAGGTACTGAGTTTGCCTAAAGCACGAACGCCATAGATAGCCGTCATCATCATTAACACACTGCCGCCAATAAGAGCGGTGAGGTGAGAAATTATGATGTCATATTTCGCCAGTGCATCGACCATGATGAAAGCGAAGAAATCAGCCTGGAATGCGAACCAGCCAACTAATGAGATGCCGTTGATGAAACCAAGAATCTTACCGCCGTTACGACCAAATACTGCGCTGCTCACCAGCGGGGTAGACACACCAGCTTGAAAGCCAATGTTGGCACACAGCATCGCGATGATCGCCAATAAGCCTGAACCAATAAACGTGGCAAGCAGTGCGTCTTCAAAACCAATACCGCTGCTTAGAATCGAGCCGAGAAACAATCCCGAAATATCGATGCCGATAGCCAACCAAATAAGGCTGATAACCCACCAAGATCGTTTGGCCTTCTCGGGTACGGGTTCCAATTCGAAGTCATCTATCTTTTTGTGGCTGTGTGTTGCTTCGGGTTTATTCACGTAAGCTTCTGCCGCCATAGTGCCATCCATGCATTGTTATTCCATAAGTGTGAATAAAGCATACTGATGTATTTATTGTTAATAAATGAATATAATCAGATGTAAACATAACAAAAAACAAATGTGAGTGGCAAAGTGAATTCAAACAATAAGTTAGATAAAAGAGACCTGCGAAGATTAGAGCTTTTTTGTGAAATTGTTGAGCAAGGAGGCATCAATCAGGCGGTCGCAAGCACCGGGATTAGCCAACCTGTGCTCAGTAATCAGCTTATTGCCTTGGAAAAAAGCTTAGAATTAACATTATGCCAACGTGGAAGAAGGGGTTTTAAGCTGACTCATGAAGGTGAGCAAGTGTATAAATATGCGAACCAATTGAAATCGACCTTAACCGACTTCGCTTACAAGTTACGAGGCGTACAGACTGAACTCTCTGGGCACGTGCGAATTGGATGCTTGGATAACACCGTCACATTGCCCTATAACCCACTTCCCAAAGCGATCGAGACGTTTTACCAACGCAGTAACAGTGTAGAGGTGAGTGTTGATGTCGGCGATTTCACCCAGTTGAATGAGAAGTTAGCAAAGAACCAGATTGATATGATGATAGTGGTTCTAGGGTCACATCAAAAATCAGCGTTTCAACATAAATACCCACTGTTTGAAGAGCACAGTTATCTGTATGCGCGTAAGGATCTGGCTGAGAAGATCATGGACAAGGATTTCTCATTGGATGGCTGTCGCATCAACATGGGCGGCTATGCCAAAGATGAGATGTTCCGATTACTGAATATTGAGCAGTACGATTCCGTAAAGCCTTTTGATGGTTGGCATGTTGAGTCGGGTGTGATTCTAACATTGGCGGGTACACACCTGAGTTTCTTGCCTTCTCACTTAATCGACCGTGGCCATTATGACCAAGCCTTAATTCCGCTTCAGCCCGAGAAGTGGAGCCTGAAGAGTCAGTTTTATGTGGTGTTGAAGCAACCTGTAGATTCCCTTTCTCCCGCCGCGCGTGCGTTTTTTGATGAGCTACACCAACCGGAAACATCGGATTCAATATAGAGAATTCGTCGTTTCTTGATAGCACTTAAGATACTTTCCCATATACAAAAAATCCTCTGCCAAGACAGAGGATTTTTGCTTTTATGCTTTATGAGTGAAAACTAACGGTTCTCGAAGCGGTTGTAATCCAACAAGCCAAACTCGATCGGTTGGTCTTGTTGATACCAACGATGAACGCGATCACTGAATGGCCAGAATTCGCTAGAACTGCGTCGTACCGCAAACTTGTCTAACAGCGCCACGTAGTCTTCTTCTGTGTTTAAGTTTTGCAGTGTTTTAACCAGAGTCGGAATCTCGCTCTCGGTTAATGACAGGTAAGCCGCAGGGTAGCTACCGACAACGCCTCGTACGAGGGTTAGGTCATCATTGGCGTAATCGCGGTTACCTTCTTCATTAAACAAGCTAGAAATGTTGCTGTGCGCGTTATTGTGAATCATGGTGAACAGCTGTTCTTCGCCGTTTTCGCCTTCAATCATGATCATCACTAATTGAGGTACATGACGCAGGCCTTCTCCCTTAATCAAGTTCACTTGGTTAAGCAGTGCTTCATTCTTTCTACCAAAACCCGTTTCAACAATCTCAAAGCGATTGTCGAGAACAGGTGCGAGCTTATCTTTGATCATATTAAGCAGTTCACGCTTCGGATCGGCCGTTTTATAAACCACGCTGGTCGGCTGATCAAAAGGAGCTATGTTTCGCTGCAAGTAGTCACTCAGTTGTGCGCTTTGGTTCTGGTACCAGCTAGAGTGTTCAATGTGGCGAACGTCTTTAGGAAGAAGGGTTAAGAAGTTACTCTCACCTTCAAGACGTAAGAAGTCCATGAACATGCGTGTAATCAGTTGGTGGCCAAAGTTACCGTAAACATCGAAGCCTGCAACGAGAAGATAATGAATACGCTCTAGAAGAGCATAATCAAGAATCCACGCAGTCTTAGGTTGCGTGCCAACTAACCCTTGTACAACAGAGGCGCTATCGAAGTGCCTAAAGACGGTGAGAGCAGCATTCGGGTTGATGCCATCGCCATCCCAAATGATGCCAGTGTCTAGGTTTACGCCACTTTCGAACCATTGGTTGGTGAAGTCTGATTTCGCGTTTAGGTATCGCGCTTGTTGCTTCGCGTATCTTACCCAGTTGGTCACAGGTACGGTGTTGCTTTTTAGCTCGCTAGGCAGCTTTAAGTTTTTCTTTTGGCTTGCATAGAAGGCGTTGATTTCCGGAACATCGGCTTTCTCTGGGTCGATGAAGAAAACCCAAAAACGGTCGTTAATTACGTTCAAGGCAAGTTGACCACGACACACAGGTCCTTTGATATAGGCCATGATGGTGTTTTGCGCGTTATCCAACATGAAGTTGAAGCGCGAGTTTACTGGCAGCGCTTCAAATGATGTCATTGGGTTTGCAGAAACATCAATATTGTAACTAGGCAGTTGTTTTACGGTGTAATTGACGTCGACAAACCAGCTATTCCACTTTTGTAGACGCTCTTTATTAAGTGCGAAAGGCATGTGCGTTTTGTCGACGATGGTGCCTTGCTCTGGAATCAGACGATAGTAAACACGGTCCACTTTTGGATCGTCATAAGGGCGGCGAGTCGTGATGCGCTGTACCGCTTCACCTGGTGGTGTTGCAGAGCGAACAACAGTGAAAAAACGCGTTGGTTGAGCTAAATCAGAAAAATAGACGTGAGACAAAAACAGGTGCTCGTAGATATAACGTGCTGAAAGTTGACTCTTATTGTCGCTTTTGTTTAAAAAGCTTTCGTAGACATTAACGAGCTCTTGTTCTGCATCATTCAGCGGAATGTGGTCGTTCATTAACGCGCCATTTTCTAACCAACTCATTAAAGTCGCGTATTCGGTTTTATCTAAGTTCGGCATCCCATAAGGCATCCCCCAAGTTGGGTAATCTCTCTCGTATTGGGCGTACTCTTCAATCGTTGGGCACTGTTGGTCGCGATCGGTCGAAAAGTCGAAACCTTCAAGCTGGGTTTGATCGGGTAGAGGGTGATTCTCTTTCTGGATCAACATACGAGAAACAAGACCAGCATCGAGGTTAGCCGTTGAGTTCTGCATGCGCTCATTGAGGACAGGATGAAAATCCGCATCGCGCCACTCTTGTGTGGTTAACGCATCTTCAAACAAGCGAGTTGGGGCAGATGCCGTTAAGCGGGTGCCTTGATAAACGAGTGCCTTGCTCGCGCCTCGGTCTATACCTTCCACTGAAGACATTTTGAGTTGGCAAGGGGCATCATAACAAGCGTGGCAAACCACGCATCGGTTATCAATGATGGGCTTTACTTCGTCAATGAAGTGCTGTGCTTGAGCCGAAAGAATAGGTGCTTGGCGATCGCGTACTTGTTGTTCACCAAACAGTTCGTCGAAGTTTAAACCCGCGTAGACGGCACAACCTGAGAAGACGCTAACAAAAGCTAAAATGAAGAGTTTTTTCAAATTCATACGTATTAAAATATTAGGCATTTTCTATAATTATATCGAAAATGATTGAAAATGCTCATGTTCTAACAATTTTGTAGACAAGATCTTGATGGGACGAGTAACTTGTCGATGCGCATCACTCGCTTGTGATTCGAAATTGGAGTTTCAAGATAGCTAGATTTAAGCCCCAAGAGCTAAAAGCTAAAAGCCAAAAGCCAACAGTTAAGAGCTAAGACTCACTGATTGACGTAACAAACAGAGAAAGGGACAGACAATCGCTCAAACTCTTTGATCCAGCGCCACTGGTTGTCTTGCAGTTTATCGCCAGGGCCTTTGACTTCAATCCAATGAAATTCATCGCCCTTGAATGCAATCAAATCCGGCATCCCAGTTCTAAATAGCTTTAAATCACTCAATATCACTTTGAAGAGATCGATAACTAAAGCATCTGGAATCGAAGCCAAGCAGTGTTCGATGAGTGCTTTAGGAAAATAATTCCAATGAACAAAGGGGTTCGCGATACCTTGCTTTTCATCGTAAGTATCAAGCAAATGGTTCAGCCCATGTTTGGATATCGTCTGAAACACGGCTTCAACCTGTTCGGCTCGCTTGTCTACGAAATCTGAATGGTACAGATCCAATGGTCGATGTTGGTATCGATTGATAAAGGCGCCTTCAACGTCTGCGAAAATGACATCCCAGAAAGCCAAACCAAACAAGCCACACAGAAAACTGTTTTCAGAAAAGTAGACATCCCAACCTTGGTTCTCAAAATGCTGCTTTACCGCAAGCTCGACTCGCGTTTGGCTGAGGTCTAATTCCAGTTTTAACTCTTTGCAGCTCGGTTTTATGGTTCGTGAAACTTTGTGCCCCTGTTTCCGTAGTAGCCTATCTTCAAGCTTAATGGCGACTTCTAACTCTGACACATCCGATGGATTAGCTTTCATTTGTGTGACAGTGTCACGCATTAAGTCTAGCGTACCTTGCTTATCATAGATGCGCGCAAGTCGCTCTCTGCTCGGAGGAAGTGTAGATTGTCTGAACCAAAAGACAGCTTGGTCGTTTAGGTTTAACCTTTCTAGATCGCGAGCAATATCATTGATCAAACGCGATCGTTTTCTGGCAATGCTTCTGTGTTCTGATTCTTCAGGAATCGCGTTTAAAAGCAGTTCCAGAAAGTCACCGTCTTTGCGACCACCTTCTGAATATAAGCGTTGAATATCGCGCATCTGGAGCAATTGATTGAGTTGATCTCTAGAAGTGAAGAAGCGGCGCTGCTTGCTTAATGGGTAGTTCTCAAAGGTATTGAGCCCAAGGTCGCTTAACACGAACTGGCTTAAGTCTTGATAGGTGTTGGCAAAGAACAGCAATAGTAATACATCGATAACTTGAGATTCGATGACGTAAATACAGTCGAAGGTCAGGTTTTGAAATTGATCGAAAGGTTGTTGATCAAGCAGTAGCAACAGGTCGTCTTTCTTGGCAGTTCTGCGGCTCTTTAGGGCGGGGAATACATTCAACAATTCTGGCTTGGTGAGTAAGTGCAACCCGAGCTGGACCTCATTAATGACGAAGTCATGCTGTTCTTCGGGATGACTCAACCCAATGAAGCCTGAGCTGCTTAGCTCTTGCAGTGCGGTCTTTAGATCTAGAATCTCAACATAGTTGAGTTTATCGCTGCGAAACCAACGGCCTTTACGAGAAAGCAAACGTACCATTAAGCATTGGCTTGAAACGGAAAGACGTTTGTATGCGGACAACCAACGGCATTCATCGTCACTCAGAAGATCGGGGTAGAGCGTTTGAGCGTGTTCAACCAGTCGATTGAAGTTGTCGAGATAATAAGTAGGGGAGAGCTGAACAGTGGTTTCGGTCGTCAATGGAGAAGTCGCTTGATACAAAAAGAGCCTAACCCTAAGGTTAAGCTCTTCAGTAACAAATTCAATCTTTTCTGTTGATTAAGCTTGTGATGCTTTTAGTTCAGCAACTTTAGCTTCAGAGATTGGCTTAGTGATGATTGCTAGAACAATACACACTGCCATCATAACTGCAGAGATTGTGTAAGCTAGGCCGTAACCTTCGCCGTTTGACATTGAGAAGCCAACAACTGCTGCACCGATAGCGCCGCCGATACCCCATGCCGTGTAAAGCACGCCGTAGTTAGTACCGTAGTTTTTCAGACCGTAGAACTCAGCAGTTAGTGTTGGGAATACTGCTAGAAGCGTACCGTAACCAACAGCTGCGATAGCCGTACCAATGATTAGCGTGAATTCAGAGTTGAACGTAGCGAATAGAGCCATGTTCGCGCCTTGAAGGATGAACGCTAGAAGTAGAGTACGTACACCACCGATTTTATCTGCAAGCATACCCGCAGCAACACGGCCGCCTGAGTTGAATACTGCAAGGATAGACGCTAGGTAAACTGCGTTTGGCAGGTTAGCTTGAACGCTAGCAATTGTAGTGATGTTACCGATGATCATTAGACCAACAGATGCAGCGAATGCGTACATGATCCATAGAGAGTAGAACTGAGGAGTCTTCAGCATTACTTTCCAAGTTAGGTCTTCAGTCTTCTTAACCGCTTTAGGAGCTTGGCCTGCTTTTACTTTAGGCTCAGCTGGCGTGTAATCCGCTGGTGGGTTGTTGATTGTTGCTGCTAGAGGTACTGCGATTGCAAGTACACCAACACCAAGAATCATAAAGCTAGTTTGGATACCCATGCTGTCGATTAGCGCAGAAGTTACTGGTGCTAGGTAGATAGCTGCAAGACCGAAGCCTGCTGCGATAAGACCGTTAACCATACCTTTCTTAGAAGAGTGGAACCACTTCATTGCAGATGGAGAAAGACATGCGTAACCGAAGCCGATACCAGCACCTGTCATCACACCGAACGTGATGTTCAGCATCATAGGTGTTGTAGCGAAACCAGAAGCAATCATGCCTAGGCCTGTTAGAGCCGTACCTAGGATAAGGATCTTACGTGGACCCATACGGTCTTGTAGGATGCCCGCAACAAGAAGACAAACAGAGAATGTGATAGTTGCAATAGCGTAAGGTGAAGATGCTTCAGCAGCACTCCAACCAGCTTCAGTTACTAGCGCTTTGTTAAATACACTCCAAGCATACAGGATGCCAAGACAAAGGTTGATACAGAAGCCTGCTAGCAGGATACGTGTTGCTTTATCAATCTTGCTCATTTTTATTCTCAGTTTTGTCATCGGTTAGTGGAGAGCCACTTAACTAAAGACGGGTTATTGTGATTGTTTCTTCAAAATTAGTTTGCGTTTATCAACAGATAGCGCAAAAGAGCGCGGATTATAACCAATAAAAATGTGATTGGAATCTCTTTTTCCATTTTCGGTAAATTAAATTCATTTTGTTAATAAGTTGTTTTTCATTGGTTTTTAAAATGTATTCAACACCTTTCTGTTTTGTTCTTTTTCGCTCTGTTTTCTTATTATTTCAGGGTTTTTGAGGAGATGGTTTTTGAATAGACACGTATTCCGTGCGGATATCACAGAGTTACAAATAATTTTAATTAATTTCTAAGGTTAAATTTGTGTAACAAAATAAATCGAAACAGCGCTTTGTTCATATGAGACAAGGAGTAACGGAGTTTTATTAAAAACAGAATGTTAAGCAATTGTTAAGGATGCTTTTTGTTAGTACTTTTGCTTGCATTTTGTTCGATTGGAGGGGTTGTGTTGTCCGTAAAAAGTGGGAAAATAGTACGCAAACTGAGATTCCAAATTTGAAAGGATGCGTTTCCAACTTATGGTGAGGCGAGTATTATGAAACTGTTTTTAATTTTATTGATGTCAATTTCTGGTGGTGTAGCGGCAGCTGACCATATTCACTCTTTCCTATTCGGCTTCTATGTTGCGGCTCTAGCAGTTGGTAGTTGCTACTGGCTTGCATTCCGCAGTACGCGTTTCCCACAGTTGGCATTAGTGCTGTTGATGTGTGGCTTTTTTGCGAAAATTGCAGTGACTGTTATCGGTGTTTCTTGGGGTATCTCGAACGATATCATTCAATCGCCGTTCATTTTCTCATTGTCATACCTGTTCTTCTTAGTGGTTGTGTCTTACGTTTGGTTTGCATACCGCGATAAATTGACGCTAAAACAACGCGCTAAGAAGGTAGAAGAGTCTCGCAAACAAGCGGCAGCGTAATTCGATTTGATTCTTAAAAAGCCTTCTTCGGAAGGCTTTGTTGATCCTGCCTACCTGAACTCTATTCTTTGGTTATGACGGCAGACAAAAGAAACCCCAGTATGGTGACATACTGGGGTTTCTTGTTATTTATCTATTATCTAGCAGTTACCATCTACCAAAGACTACTCTGAAGGCGTGTTACTTCTTCATCATCTTAGCGAGATCGGCGAACGGGTTGTGTGTCGCTGACTGATGATCATCTAAACTCGCTTTTGCATCCACACCATAACGCTCATGGTCAGTGTATTTTGAATGCTCATGATCGTGACAGTACAGGCACAGTAGCTCCCAGTTGCTGCCATCTTCAGGGTTGTTTGTATGGTCGTGATCCACGTGGTGAACGGTAAGCTCTCGGAGGTTTGAGTAAACAAATTCACGCGCACATTTACCACAAACCCAAGGGTACAGTTTTAGTGCTTTTTCGCGGTAGCCTTTCTCTTGGCGAGCATACGCTGCACTCGAACCTGTGAAATCAGAAGACATTGCCAAATCCTTATCAATTGTAATATCCAGATTTTATCACAGCTTTCTTGAAGCTGTCGGTATGTCGTTCGTAAATCATTGTTAAATGATGCGGGGGATTTTCTGATATTAGACTGAAGTTTGAATACGGACTTATCTTTTACACACACCAACGCTTAAGCGGGTTATGTCTTTCTGGAATAAGCCATGCTTAACAGTTTGAAAATAAATCGTATTCAGGGGTTTTAACCGCAGGCATGTGACCTAATATCAGTTTGTGAGACCCTATATTAATAAGGAAATATCATGTCAGAACAATACACTCCGCCAAAAGTTTGGGTTAACGATACTGCTGGTGGTAACAAGTGGGCAAACATCAATAGTCCTGAATCTGGAGCTCGCTTTGATAAAGAGCTTCCTGTTGGTGACCATGCTTTTCAATTGTATTCTCTTGGCACACCTAACGGTCAAAAAGTCACTATCTTGCTGGAAGAGTTGTTAGCGGCGGGTGTTAAAGAAGCTGAATATGATGCGTACTTGATAAACATCGGTGAGGCTGACCAGTTCTCTTCTGGCTTTGTTGGCGTGAATCCAAATTCTAAAATACCAGCACTTGTCGACAAGTCTGGTGACGAAGACGTTAATGTTTTCGAATCGGCATCTATCTTGATGCATCTAGCAGAAAAATTTGGTCACTTCTTACCAAAAGAAGGGGCAGCAAGAACACAAACCATTAACTGGTTGTTCTGGGCTCAAGGTTCTGCGCCATTCCTAGGTGGTGGTTTTGGTCACTTCTACGCTTACGCGGATGAAAAGCAAGAGTACCCAATTAACCGCTTTGCGATGGAAGCTAAGCGTCAGCTAGATGTGTTAGACAAACAGTTAGCAAATAATGAATTTGTGGCGGGTGACGAGCTAAGCATCGCTGATATCGCGATTTGGCCTTGGTATGGCAACCTTGTGCTAGGCAAAATTTACGATGCAGCCGAATTCCTGCAAGTTGAGTCCTACACCAACGTTGTGCGCTGGGCGAAGCAGCTAGAAGCGCGCGAAGGCTTCCAACGCGGCCGAGTGGTTAATCGTTCATTTGGCGAAGAGTGGGAGCAAGTACCAGAGCGCCATTCTGCAGAAGATATTGACCGAGTTTTAAAGCTTAAGCCTTAGTTTTATTGAACGTGTTTTTGGGCAGATATAACCTATCGCTCTTAACGTTAATGGCTAATTGAAACGCCATATCTCAATCGAGATATGGTGTTTTTTCGTTTTAAGGTAGGGAGAGGTTTTGCAATTGGAATGAGAGTCTCAATTATCTTTTTATTTATCTTATTCAATCGCTTATGAGTAATGGTCTTTGTGGTTAAGACAAAAAACAATAGTCATCGAGATGGAGTAAATCTATAAGATAACGGTCCATTTAAAATTACGACTAACTTCGCTCAATGAAAAAAAATTTAATTGCGTTGGCTATCATATCCGCGGCTCTTTCCGGGTGTAATCACGACTCACTAAGCTATAGTGATGGTCCTGATATGGTTCCTCCAACAGACATTATTCCACCAACGGATATTCCTCCGCCGACAGATATTGTTCCACCAACGGATATCCTTCCGCCGACTGACATTATTCCACCAACAGATATTATTCCCCCAACAACTTACATCGGTTCACTATTGTCGAGCGGGGCGTTTGTTTCTGGAGATGTTTACTGTGACGGTATTCATCTTGAAAACGGAACGTTCAGTGTAAAACAAGGCGTGAGTTTTAGTTGTACCTTGGGTCACCTTACTTTAGGTGGTTTCACGGCTCCTCTCCCTGAAGTCACAGAAAGCACGATTTCAAATGATGCGCTTCATGCGGCATTTGAGTTGACAGAATTACATGGAGACAACGTTACCAAGGTACTCGAATCAATTGATGTTTGTGAGACTGACAGTGCTATCTGTTTAAAAGAGCTGGATGCTTTTGATATTGAGGATGTGTTCTCGCAACTTGATGATCAAGATGCTGTCGATGCGTACTTTTCATCGAAAGAAGAAGAGTCTACCGATGAAGTAGGTAAGGCTCCTAGTTCACACGTAGACACAACTGTTGTTCCTGCGGTTGACCCTAATGCGGACAATAACCTTAACGCTGGTTTTGTTTCTGCAGACGCGGAGTCTACCTATGCTTATAAGCCAAGTGTTGAAGGCAAGGTGTTAACTCGCAGTAAGCTTACAGATGCTAGTGGTACGCCGATTTCTGGGATCAGTTTCTTTTCGGCTAACGCGACGGGCGTGACGGATGAAGAGGGGTTCTTCGAGTACCTGTGGGGCGACAGAATCGTTTTTGGTATTGATACGTTTGAGTTTGGCTCCATTACGGGTAATCAGATTGCTTATAAATTGTCTGATGTGACCAATAATGTGGTTGAGAAAGCAAATATCCAGTCATTACTAGAGCGCTACGCGGTTGATCATGTAAGTTATTATGAGATATCTGAAGAAGTCCAAGATACCTTTTCAAAGTACCCTAACGTTATAAATGAGTTGATCAACCTAACTCTGCCAAATGGGGGGCTGATAGAGGGTACAGACTTCGAACTTCCTAATGAGTTTGTTGGTCAGTTTAGCCAAGGGTTAACGGCAGTCATTGATGGGCAGCTGCGCCAAACGCCTCAGTTTATGGATTATGTTCGTCAACCTGCTGTTTTATCTATGGATTCTGGTCAGTATGTTACAGAGTCTCTGCAGCAAATTTTCCACAACGTCACCACATTCCATGTCTTTAATGACAATGGTAGTTTTTACGGTGCGACAGGGTATACCCGTGGTATGCGAGCTCTGAACATATCGAACAGAGCATTTCCTGTGATGATGCCAAGAACTGATAAAAACCGTGAGCTTTATTTTGGTGAGCAACAGGCTTGGACTCGTGAAGGCAAACCTTACATTGCGGAACATCCCCAAATTGCAATGCAACCCATTCCTTTCGTTTCTGAAGATAACGCCACTTATGGTTTTCCATTCGTTACAGCAGGCGAGATCGGCAAGGGAAAGGTTGTGTTCATGGGGAATGGCTTATATCCAAGTATTCTGTCATGCCCGGAAAACTATTGGGCCAATCGCACATTACATATCGACAGTAACAAACAACTGTGCACAGTTTCGACGTTCGAAAACCTCCAGCATGATGACCACGGCAGCATGAGGTTGTTTTTCTCGAACTTGTTTGAATGGTTCAACAATGGTTCTCCTATTGCGGGGATGAATGCAGTCACCAATATTGACCAAGCTTATTCGGCTTATCACCATTCCACCATGGGTAAGCAGTACACCTTCTTTGTTAGTCCGCAGTATGGCTTTGCATCGGTAGAAAAGCGTGGATCAGGTGAGTTTGATGGATTAGAAGCGACCACTACGCCAATTTTGATTCTTCAGGCATACCCACCTAAGTTGATTCAAGATGGCATGACCAACCAATTCGTTGCTGACTTAGAAAATCCGAACTTAAACCAAGACGATATTACTTCGCTTATTAACTATGTTAATGAAGGTGGCAATATCTTGTTTATGGATGCGATTCAAACGACTAACCCTGAACCTATTGGGCGTTTAGCGGATGCCGCTGGTGTTTCATTAGGTGGTGAGAACGTTACGCCAACGAATCAAGCTTTCTGTGGGAGTTCTTATTACTGCCAAGCGCCATACCCAAATCTTCACGTGAAGAGTGAAAAGGAAATGGTGGTGCTAGAGCGCTTTGAGGATAACCAAGGGAAACCTCCATTCACGGTGAATCAGGATGGTACGGTTGATTGGATCAAAGATGAGTCGAAGATTAAGTTTGAAATTCCAACTTACGAAGTGCAAAAGCTAGACGAAGAAGGCAAAGCTGTTTTTGACGAGTCTGATAAACCAGTCATGGTAACTAAACAAGCACGTATTTTTGTCGAATCTGCTGAGGAGAGAGCTGCGGCCATCAAAGAACTGCAATCTGCATTTGTTGGAACTGATCTTTGTACAAACGATTATGAATATGAATTTAACTGTATTGAGACTCGTTCTGGAGACGGTGTTACTGTTCGTGGTGCTTATCATCGCGCAGACTTTGATCGCTATGAAGTAAGTGAAGCTGTTGTTGGTAGCATGGTTAAAGCGGCGAACTTGGGCACTAACTTTACGGCGCTTTATGACCATGAAATTTACTATAGAACAAAAGGTACTCAAGGTAAGCGCCTGTCTAACAGCGAATTGAATCAAGCGTTTGATAACCTGTCTGTTTGGATGTGGAACGACAACGCATACCGTTTTGAAACAGACGTACAAGATGAGTTGGGATTCAAGAAAGCTGTTCAGTTCCTTAACTGTTATACCGAAGACTTACATCAAACAGACGCAATTGATGTACAGTGTCCTGTTGACCTAAAAGCGTCGTTAGTCGCTAATGGAATGATTCATGGTGAAGGTGAGTTATCGGGGCAGTTGAATCCGAGCTATCCATTAAATTACATGGAGAAACCTCTGACTCGTATCATGTTGGGGCGCTCATTCTGGGATCATGAAATCGTTGTCGATACCACAATGTATCCGGGTCGAACTTCGGGGGCACCTTCGTCAAGTACGGTAATGGTTCAGACCAACGGTAAAGCGGTGACGTATTCGGCAGGAAACAATCAATCGACAGGTCTGTGGGCACCTCAATTACAAGAAGTAACCATTCAAGATGGCGTGGCAGCTACGATTACTGTGATGATGGCGGATGATCTTACAGGTAAGCCGAATCATGAAACCAGTTTGAAGCGCCCTCCGCGTATGCAAACTAACTATGCGTACGACGGTTCGAACTTAACCTTCAAGGTTCCATATGGCGGCCTTATCTACATTCAACCGAAAGAAAAAGAGGCTGGTGAAGTCTCATTCACTATTGATGGCGCCTTAAAAGCGGCTTGGTGGAAAGAGGGAGAGTGGATTAACCCAGTTCAATCGGCAGAGGCGCCTATTGCGGAAATCGATACCGGTTCATTTATTTATACGACCCCAATCAGGAATCTAGAATCCACTGATTTGAACCAATTCGCAACAGATATGAATCGATTCGCTGAAGCTGCAAGTGACTTCTACGGGCGTGATGAGAAACAAAGCACGGGTTTACATCGTAGGTTCACTTATCCAGAACTGAAGGCGTTCCGCCATCGTTTTGTGAATGACGTGCAGATTTCGATTGGTGCGGCTCACTCTGGCTACCCAGTGATGAACTCAAGCTTTAACGCAAATCGGACATACATTCCAACCAACCCTGTGAACGATTGGCTCTTGTGGCATGAGGTGGGTCATAACTTAGCATCAGCTCCTTTCCTAGCGGCTGGTAGTACAGAAGTGACCAATAACCTTCTTGCGTTGTATATGCAGGAGTTAGAGGGTCGCAATGCAAACCCTGAAATGGATCGTATTAAATCGGATATTAAGAAAGCACCTAAATGGCTAGAGCTTAATAATGAACATGCGTGGTCACATGGTGATGCAGGTTTACGATTAGTTATGTTTGGTCAGCTAAAAATCTGGGCAAAATCGAACTTTGCAATTGATGATTGGTATACACGCGGCGCAAGCCAATCTGATGTGTATGGTGAAGATGAAGGCTGGAATATGTTCAAACTTATGCACCGTAAAGCTCGAGGTGATACAGAGGGTGATGCGGTTGAAAACTATTGTAGTGCCAAAGATACTGGGCTAACCGGTGGCGACTTAATGATGGTTTGTAGCTCCTACGTTTCAAACTATGACTTAAGTGATTTCTTTGTTGCTTGGAACGTGGGCGAAACTTCAATGACTAATGCTGATGGCACGAAGTCTTATAGTGGCGGAATTAGCTCTAAAGGTCTTAGTGCGGTTGAACAATTAAAACTAGAGAAACCAAAGAACAGTCCTTTGAATGTTGATTCAATTTACTAACGCTAATTATTGCTAAAGCATTTTATAGCTTAAGAACAAACGCCACACTAAAACTACGTGTGGCGTTTTTGTTGCAATGCTCTAGAAATTTCAGCTAGATCAGTCTTCTACATGATGTTTAATACTTTGGCTGCCATTGGTTGGCTGTCCTTGCTAGAGAAAGCAGGTTAAACTGTTCGCATCATAATTCTAAAGGATGGTGCCATGTACCACGGTCATATCTATTTCCCTCTGCGTTTTGCTGAGCAGGCAGAAACACTGCGTCAGAAAATTTTATCGGAACGTAAAGATGTATTAGAGGTTTTCCCATTAATACAGCGTTTGGTTGGCCCACATAAAATGCCGATGTTTGAGATTCACTTTGCAAACAAAGAGTCGGGTATTGTTGAATGGCTAGAGCAAGAGCGCGGTGATATGTCGGTGCTTATTCACCCTGTGACTGGCGGTGAAGAAACTTTGGATCACACAGTAAGAGCGACATGGCTTGGTCGTGAACTGGGTGTCTTTGAAGAGACGCTAAGTAGCTAATTTAATTCGCGCCCGCCAGTTTGTAGCTAATCAACGTTCTTAACAAACATAGCTGCTGTCGGGTGTATCAAAGCTCATTAATTTTCGAACGATTCCCTTTTTAAATACCTAGCTTCTCCAGCTGTTTCCAAGCAACAAAGATACCGCTACCGACACACCCAATGCGATTAAGATATTAGGTAAGTACAGTCCCCAAATCGCGACACAAACCGCCACGGTTACCACAGCCCACAATAGTGTTTCTAAAATCCAAGTGCCCATAACATAACTCCTAACTTGATTGTGCGACTAGCATAACCAAGCCAAGGTAAACTTTTGGTCACCATCAATTAACCTTTCAGAAAATTGCTACAGCATGACTTTAACGATGAACTCATTGTTGTGAGTTTCATGAGTAAACTGCCAACCTTGGTTCTGACAAACGCGATCGATTAGCTCTAGGCCGATTCCATATGAGGTTTGTTGATCAGAGTCGTTTGCTAGGTTTTCATCTTCCAAACGATTGGTTACCTCAAACTGATGTTCTGTCAGTGTAATTCTGATATCTCCGCTACCACCGTGTTGGAATGCATTTCGGACCAAGTTGGTGAGCACAACCTCGGTTAACTCGCGGGGAAGGGAGTGTTCACCTTGGTCGACCTTGGTGTAGATCTCTACTTCTTTGTTTTTGAGAAGGTAACGTTGGCTTTCGATGATGTTATCGAGCAAAGGTTCTAGCTTGATTTGCTCGTAGTTGGTTTCTATCTCGCTATTGCGGCTCATCCACAGCAGAGTCGTTACCAAGGCTTTCATGCTGGTGGCTGAACGTTGGATTCGTGCTACCGCTCGTTGGCCGCTGTTGGGAATGCTTTCAGACAATCGAACCAGCATATCGCCACTGGCTGAAATGGTGGCAATTGGTGTTCTTAATTCGTGGCTGGCTGCTCTTAAGAAAAAGCTTTCACGCTCGTTGGCTTGACGCTCACCTTGTACGCTCTTAATAAGCTGCGAAGCCAATTTATCGATCTCTTTATACCGAAACTGAGTGAGCCCTCCTGTGTTGTCCACATCTAGAGACTCAGACCATTTTGATAGGATAATAATCGGTTTGGTGACTCGATGTATCAGAAGACGAATGATCAAAAACACCAAGAGTAAAAGGGCACCGATAGCGATGAAGGCATTGTTAATTTGAGCTACAGAATCAGGTGGGTTCAGCTCGAATAGATTCAAGTAGATGGCTTCATCATATTCCGAAATGATGTATAGCGCTTCTTCGCTACCTGATATCGGATGTTTGGCTGCGTAGAGGTACTGGCCTGACTCGCTGTTCGATGAAAGCTCGTAGTGTTCATAAATTGCATCGTTATCAAATGCTTTCCAATCAAAAGCTTGTTGGAATTTAGCGGGCAGTTCCGAATAACTTAGAAAGGCTTGGAACGTTGGGTTTTGGTAGTCTGGCAGTTGCCCTGTTTCGATGTATTGTTGCTCTGCGACTTCCAACTCATATAAGAATCCATATTTTGCCGATTCATTAAGGCCAATATGATAGCTCTGAGACACCATCAAGCTGTAGATGGCTGTGAGTAATACGACGATGCCAAATAAGTAGAGGTAGATGTCACGCTTGATACTGACTCGATTCATGTTCGGGTGCTTCATGATGATTCCTCATGTAAGACAACACCAATGCCATGAACCGTGTGAATTAGCTTTGAGTTAAAGGGTGCATCAACCACTTGGCGAAGCTTAAACAGATGCGCTTTCATGCTATCAGAGCTTGGCATTTCGTCTTCCCATGCTTCTTCAAGCTTGGCTTTGCTCACCACGTTAGGGCTGTTTCGCACTAACATCACGAGCATTCGCCAACATACCGGGGAGAGCTTCAATAGCTTGCCGTCTCTAATGGCTTGGTGCTTGTCTAAGTCCAGCTTGAGGTCTGCCACAGACAACGAAGTTACAGAGCCTTGAGCGCGACGTACTAATGCCATCAACCGTACTTTTAGCTCTTCCATTGCAAAAGGCTTCACTAGATAGTCATCCGAACCTACCTCGAACCCGGCGATTTTGTCTTGTAGCGTGTCTCTCGCAGTCAGCATGAGAATCGGGGTGGTCACGCCTTGCTTCCTAAGAGATTGGCAGACATCGAGCCCGTCCATTTTGGGCATGTTGATGTCCGTTAAGATGATGTCATAACGCCCCTCTAGCGCAAGATTGAGACCCGCACTGCCATTGTAAGCAAAATCGAATTCGAAACCGTCGAGTTCCATATAGTCTGCAATAGCTTCTGCTAAGTCGCTGTCGAGGGCGTTAATGCTCATAAGTGTCCTTACTTTGTTTCTCGTTCTCTTTTCCAAGCCCAGATAGGCGGCTGGATAAGAAGTTGTAATCGGTAGTTCCAATTTGGCGCGTGCCATAGCTGTTGGCACAGTTTAACGTAGCCGTGGAAATATACCTTAAATGGGTTCACAGAGTTGATTCTAGGGAACACGCCGTATCTGACTTCTTCCTCTTCTTTAGCGAAGGTACCGAACATCTTGTCCCAAATAATGAAGATGCCAGCATAGTTCTTATCAAGGTATTGCTTATTGGTCGCATGATGCACTCTGTGGTGTGAAGGCGTATTAAACACGGCTTCAACAGGGCGGGGCAGTCGTTTGACGGTTTCAGTGTGCAGCAGTGTTTGAAACAGTTGAACAAAGGTTTCACACATCAGCACGACAAACGGATTAAAGCCGAGCAGAATTAACGGCAAGTGAAAGAAGAACGGAAAGAACCAATCTAAAGGCCCAAACCTATAAGCAACAGAGATATTAAAGTAAGGCGAGCTATGGTGAACCGAATGGGTTCCCCATGCTAAACCGTTGCTGTGCAAGAACCTGTGTTCCCAGTAATACGCAAGATCGGCCAAGATCAAGCAACCAAGAATTGTCCAACCGGATATTGGCAGTTGAGTTAGGCTGAAATTCTCGTAAGCGTAAACAAACGCGCCCACATAGGCTAACCCGACAAAGAAAACGGTAACCAACAAGAAGAACAAGGTGACTAAGTTGGTCGCGCTGTCACCCAACATGTTCCAGCTGAGCTTTTTCTTAAAGGCATAGCGGATAAGCTCAAAGATAAACAGAGCCAAAGCAAGCAGTAGAAAATTATCATCTACCCAAGTCTCGGTAAGGATGATGCTTGTTTCTGTGAATGTTTGAGAGAGAAAGTTCCCAATGCTATCCAAAGTGAAATCCATAACTTAATCCTTTACTGACCATTCTTATAATAGACGTATAACTCGCTAGAATCTGGCAACCCATGCTGATTCAGTTGATGGTGTTCTATAACCATGTCCACTTCTTTTAATATCGCGATTTCTTCCCAAGCCTGTGCTAATTCTTGTTCAGTATGTTCGCCTTTATTAAGTAGAAGCGTACCTTTGGCTTTGTTTGGAATTTGGATTAAGCGATTGTTTTTGTTTGATGTTGATTGCTGAGTCGGGAAGCCAATGGTGACAGTAGCCGTGCTGAAGTCGGAACTGATGTCCTGATAGATCACGACCACTTTCTGTTGCTGTGCGATCTCCTCATCTTTTGCTTCCAGGCTTTGGTAGAAATCGACCCATAGTTCAGGCACGTCCTCTAAAGGGATAGTCTTGCTCAAACCTCGCAGGTAAGTTGTGTTTGCAGCCGCTAGTGGTTTTACTTCTGATGATTGTTTCTTTGATGACTCAGTTATTGGCTGCGCTGTCGATGCATCCGCAATCGCAGGCTGAATATGTAATAGCCCCCAGACAGCGCCAGTAATGCCGACTGTTGTGAGTAGTGAAGCGAGTAATTTCATGCTCATTCCTTGTGTGTCATTTTTCTTATCAAGGACAGTAAAGGAGTCGAGGTAAACAAAAGGTAACCGTGGAGGATTGTTTTGGTCAGAGAGTATTGGTGATTCATTAAAAAAGGCTCCTCAAATGAGGAGCCTTTGTTTTATCAAGAGTCTCTGTTTGTCATCTAAACAGAGTAGGGGGATTAAGCCTCTGCAGTTGCCTTAGAGTCGCTCATCTTTTTAAGCGCTGCGTAACCAAAGCCTGTTACTGCTGTACCTGCTGCAATCGCCACTAAGTACATAAGAACTGGAGAGATAGCACCAGGAATTAGTAGTACGAACAAGCCGCCGTGTGGAGCCATTAGCTGAGCACCAAACATCATTGATAGAGCGCCAGTTAGTGCGCCACCTGCCATACAAGCTGGGATAACACGCATTGGATCTTTCGCTGCGAATGGGATTGCACCTTCAGAGATGAAACATAGGCCAAGAACGAATGATGCTTTACCCGCTTCACGCTCGCTCGCTTCAAACTTGTCTTTCACTAGGAAAGTCGCAAGGCCCATACCTAGAGCTGGAACCATACCAGCTGCCATGATAGCCGCCATTGGTGCGTAAGTTTGCGAAGCCAATAGACCAACACCAAATGTGTAAGCTGCTTTGTTTACTGGACCACCAAGGTCGAAACACATCATAGCGCCTAGAATCACACCCAGAAGAATCGCGTTAGACGTTCCCATGTTGTTTAGGAAAGTCGTCATTGCGCTCATCACGCTAGAAACAGGGCCACCCACGATGTAAACCATCACAAGACCAGTGAACAAACTCGCGATAAACGGAATGATCAGGATTGGCTTGAGGGCTTCCATGGATTGTGGAAGTTGAACCTTGTCGGCAATGAATTTCGCTGCGTAACCGGCAATGAAACCTGCTGCGATACCACCTAGGAAACCTGCGCCCGTTGAACTAGCCAGCATACCGCCGATTAGACCTGGAGCCAGACCCGGACGGTCAGCAATTGAGAATGCAATGAAACCAGCAAGAACAGGAATCATCAGAGCGAATGCAGAGCCACCACCGATAGTCATCAGTGCAGCGGCCAGCGTGCCTTCTTCTTTAAATGCTTCGATACCGAATACGAAAGAAAGAGCAATGATCAAACCACCTGCAACTACCACTGGAAGCATGTGAGAAACACCCGTCATTAGGTGCTTGTACACGCCTTTCTTCTCGTCAGCAGGTGCTGAATTTGAAGAAGCAGTGTGTTGGTATGGTTTAGCTTCTGCGAATGCTTTTTCCATCTCTTGCTTTGTTTTCTTCAAAGCAGGGCTTGTTGTGGTTTTGTATAGCGCTTTGCCGTTAAAACGATCTAGAGGAACATCGATATCTGCTGCGATGATAACTAGATCAGCGTCTGCGATTTCTTGGTCTGTCAGTTGGTTTTTTGCACCTACAGAGCCGCGAGTTTCTACTTTGATTTGGTGACCTAGGCGTTTGCCTTCAGCTTCAAGCGCTTCAGCGGCCATAAAGGTATGTGCAACACCCGTTGGGCAAGCGGTAATCGCTACGATCTTCTTGCTGCCTGTCGCTGGAGAAGTACCAGTAACTTCCACTGTAGTCTCAACTTGAGAAGCGTCTAATACAGTCGCTTCTGCTACCGCTTTCTCTAGGAATGCTTTTGCATCAGCAGTGCATTCAGAGATAGCCGCTTGGTACACTTTCTTACCGACAAAGCGTGCTTTATCAACGTTTGTGTTGGCTGCGATAACCACAACGTCGCTGCTGTCGATAGCGTCTTGCGATACGGTTGAGTCAGGTAACACGCTTGATTGACATTCAATAGCGGCGTTCCAACCCAGTGCTTTTGTCGCTTGCTCTAACAAGCCTGCTGCGATGATGCTGTTTGCTACGCCACTAGGGCAAGCTGTGATAATGGTAATATTCATAATAAACCTTTTGTCCTATTTGCTTGTGTCTAACTGGCTAGTTGGAGCACTAAGCGACTGTAATTGGATATTTTGTAGTACTGAATCCAGCTCTTGTTGGCTGGTGATGCCCACGCCTACCTGTGAAACTGCTAGAGCAGATAGGGCGGTTGCGAATTTAATAAGTTCTGGTTTTGGCATCTGTTGCATGTGACCCCAACATAGACCAGCAACCAATGTGTCACCTGCGCCTACCGTGCTTACTACTTGCATGCGCGGTGGTTGAGCATGTAACCATTCACCTTGGTTAAGCCACATCACGCCTTCAGCGCCAAGTGATACCACGATGTTCTCGATGCCTTTTTCACTTAGGGCTTGGCCTGCGTGTTGGCATTGGTCACGAGTTGTCAGCTCTGCATTGAACAGCTGAGACAGCTCTTCATCGTTTGGTTTGATCAACCATGGTTGTGCATTGATACCGGCTTTAAGTGCGTCACGGCTGCTATCAAATAGCACCTTCTTACCTAAATCGTGTAACCGTTGCACCCAAGAAGCGCAAAGCTCTGGTGATACGCCTTGTGGCAAGCTGCCTGCAATGACGAAGTAATCGTGCGTTTCAGCAAGTTCTAATAGGGTTTCTTCGAACGCTTTAATCGCGTCAGCATCAACAGGAACACCTGGGAAGTTGATGTCGCTTACTTGGCTTGAGTTCTCAACCAGTTTTACGTTGATACGAGTCGCGCCGTCGACACGGATAAAGCGGTCAGTTGCGCCCATTTGTTCGAACAGTTGGCAGAACGCTTCTTCGTTATTGCGACCAAGGAAACCTGTTACGGTCACTTTCGCGCCAAGCTCTGAAAGTACTTTTGCTACGTTTACGCCTTTGCCCGCTGCGTGCAAAGAGCCTTTGTTTACTAGGCTCACTGAACCAACGTTAAGTGCGTCGATAGCGCCTGTCAGGTCTAGAGCAGGGTTAAGCGTTACGGTAACGGCTTTGATTTGTTTATCAGACATATCGACTCCTTAACCTTCGCCAAGGCCTGAAGCGATAGCTTTGCCAATCGATTCAAGTGCTTGTGCTGCGTCATCACCTTCAGCAACAAACTGAAGTTGGTGGCCGTGTTTAACGCCAAGAGCGATCACTTTCATCAAGCTCTTCGCGTTCACTTCTTTTCCGTCGCCATCTAGGTTTGAAACGCGGATTGTTGATTCGAATTTCTTCGCTTCAGCAACCAGCATTGCACCCGGGCGAGCGTGCAGGCCGTGTGCGTTCTTGATTTTGAATACTGCGCAGTTGTCGTCGTCTTGAGACGCTGTAGAAACCGCTTCACCTTTCAGAAGACCAATCACTTGCGCTGCGTCAGCGGTTAACAATTGTTGCTGTTTACCTTCGAAAACCATCTTACTTAGGTTTGCCAGAATAGATTGGTGCGCGCTGTTACAAGCGGCGAATGCGACCAATGCTTTCACTGGTGTGCCTCCGTATTCACAATGGTTCGCTGTTGAAACGAAAGATACGCCAGTGCGTGTTACGCCTTTATCGCTGCCCAACAACCATAGGCCTTGGCCTAAGTGAGTCGGTGTTTTCGTTACTAGGTCAGCAACGAATGCGTTGTCTGTGCAACCTGTGTTTTTAAGTAGGCCGCCCGCTACAGCAGACATTTGAATCATGTCGCTTGCAGGGAACAGTAGTTGAACCAAAGAAGCGTCTAGGTCGGCTTCTAGCTGAACTTCACCGTTAAGTAGGGCGATGATTTCGTCTTCTGATTTCGCTTGCTTTAATTTCTCTTCAACACCGTCAGCCGCTAGAACTTTGGTCAGTTGCTTAAGAATGCCTAAGTGCTCGTCAGATTTAGCTGCAATACCAATCGCAACGTAAACACGGTTGCCGTCTGCCCAATCAATACCTTCAGGGAAGTGGTGTACCGCAACGCCTGTCTCTTTTACTAGGCCACGAGTATCCGTCGTTCCGTGAGGAATCGCGATGCCGTTACCTAGGAACGTAGAGTTCTGGTTTTCACGGTTCAGCATTCCTTCAACGTAACCAGAGTCAACTAAACCTTTAGCTGTCAGGTCGCCAGCAATGTTTTGGATTGCTTTGAATTTGTCTTCGGCAGTTTGGCCTAGAGTAATGTCAGATTTTGATAATTTAAGCATGGTGCCTCTTTAGCGTATCGCTTGAGAATTTGTGTATCGCTACGATTCAGTCTAGAGCAAGAATTAGTGAACTTTACTCGTTGCTTTGCTCTTTGTTTTACTTTGGCTGAATCGGTTCAGCATTCAGTGTGAAAAAATTCAGCAAAGCCGATTTTGGTTTTCAAAATAGTTTTGCTGCGTGTCGTAATTTCAGTTTCGTTAACAACAAGAAGCTGAATCACGACAAATGACGCTCAATCCATTCAAAAGGATGATTGAAGTCACTTTTCAGATTTTGCTGAATCCTTTCAGCTTTTATACTGAATCGATTCAGCATATAATTCAACTAATCCAAGGATCAGAAGATTGGTTATATGATCCTACGCACAAAATACAGGTCACCCATATGACACTAGATGAGATTGCCAAACTAGCCGGTGTGTCGAAAACCACAGCCAGCTATGTGATTAATGGCAAGGCGCAGAAATACAGAATCAGTGAAAAGACACAGCAGAAAGTAATGGCAGTGGTGGAAGAGTATAACTACCGACCAGACCATGCTGCTTCGTCGCTGCGCGCTGGTAATAGCCGTTCATTTGGTTTGATTATCCCTGATCTGGAAAACAGCAGTTACGCGCGTTTAGCAAAACTGATCGAGCAGAACTCACGTAAAGTGGGCTATCAAATCCTGATTGGTTGCTCAGATGATGACGCTGAAACCGAACGTAAAGTTGCGGAAGCGCTTGTTAGCCGTCGTATCGATGCCTTGCTAGTGGCGAGCTCAATGCCAGACGCCAATGAGTTCTACTTGAAGTTGCAAAACTCAGGCACACCCGTTATTGCGATAGACCGTCCTTTAGATGATGAGCACTTTGCCTGCGTGATCAGTGAAGATTTCGAGGCTGCATTTGAACTGACGCACTCGATTCTTGATGACAGCATTCATAGTGTTGGTTTGATTGGCGCATTGCCTGATCTGAACATTTCACGTGAACGTCAGCTCGGTTTTGAAGCGGCGAATAAAGCACATACTCAACAAACAGGGCTAACCGAAAACAAGCCGATGGTTGTGGGTTATGGTGAACACTTTGATAGAGAATCAGGACGTGAGATTTTTGAGGGCTGGATTGCCAAAGGCACAGTGCCTGATGCAATTGTCACTATGTCTTATACCTTACTAGAAGGTGTGTTGGATGTGATGGTCGAAAAGCCAGAACTGATCAGCCAAGTAAAGCTGGCAACCTTTGGTGATAACCGTTTATTGGATTTCTTACCTTTTAAAGTCCATTCATTGCCACAGCAATTCGAAGTGATTGCAGACAGCGCCTTTGCACTTGCTTTGAACGCGTCAGCTAAACGCTATCAAGCTGGTATTGAGCTAGTGCCAAGAAGCTTAGTGAAGCGAGGCTAACTCGAGCTAAGCAACAACCCCATTTCTACAATGGCAACAATGCCGAGCAACAAGGCCAACACTTTCCAAAACTGGATCGGGTTTCGGTTTATCAAAGGTTGCTTGGCTTTGCTTTTGACCAAGCTTTGGTTTGGTGTGTAAAGGTCTGCCACAAAATTTCCCAACACTTGATGACGTTTGCTTGGCGATTCCGCGCAGGCTTTTTGTAACACCAAATCCACCCAACTCGGTAAGTCCGCTCGTTTCTGAGTGATGGGTTGGTATTCCCATTGATGGTGACGAGATTGCTTAAGCGATTGTGCGGTCATTTCAGAGTAGGGCAATTCACCGGTTAGCATCTCATAGCCAATCACAGCGATAGAGAACAGATCTGAGCTGGTGGTCGCGCTGTTGTGCTTGATGGTCTCGGGTGCAATGTAATTGACCGCGCCTAATGGTGTATCGTCCTTGTCAGTGAGCTCTCCCTCTTCAAGACCTCTCACTAACACCGCACCAAGGTCGATGATTTTCACCTCACCATCACGTTGAATCATGATGTTCTCGGGCTTTAAGTCTCGGTGCACCATGTCTGCACGTTGTAATACTCGAATGCCTTGTGTGATCTTTTCTAGTATGTCGCGCACTTCATTGAGTGATGGTTTTGGGTTGTCGTACATCCATTGTCTTAGCGTGATGCCTTCTACCCATTCGCAGATTTGATATAAGAATTGCGAGTTCTCTGGGGTCGGGTAAACCTTCATGACTCTCTTGTTTTTTAACAGGATCCCCGCCCATTGTTCATTAAAGAAAGCTCTGAGTTGCGAAGGGCTATCGTGATATTGAACGGAAGGGACTTTCAGCACGAACTCGGTTTGTGTCTCTCTCTGCATCACACGATACACATGGCTTCTAGAGCCTGCATACAACACCTCAATCACCATGAAGTTGTCGATACTTTGCCCGAGTTTTAAAGCGGGTGGGATGGCACGTTTAGCCAGCTTTTCATGGAATTCAATCAACGAAGGTTTAGGCAGATGGCTGACTTGCACAATCAAACAGCTCACGTTGTCTGAGCTATTGTGGCTTAAAGCGGTGTTACAGATGGTTTGCGCAGCGTATTCGAAATCTGCTCCGGGTTTGTCGATGTGTTCCTTGAAGGTGTTGGGAGAGACAAACTCGTGCACGCCATCAGATGTCAGGATAAAGCAGTCGTTTTTCTTGAGAGGCAGGGTTTGATAGTCAACGTTGAGTTGGTTATCCATGCCCAAGGCGCGTGTTAGATAATGCTTTTGCCCCATATTTTTACGCGTGTGGTCGCGGGTCAGTTGGCGTAATTCTCCATCTCTGAGTAAGTAGATACGGCTGTCGCCAACGTGGAATATATGTGCGGTGTTCGATTTTAAGATCACGCTGCTGAACGTCGAAACGAGGGCATTGTGGTTCACTTGCTGCGCGGGATGAATATTAGAAACAGACGTGTTGAAGAGCCAAGAATTGAGGGACGTTAAGACCTTTTGCGCCGAACGTTGAATGCTCCAGCTTTGGGGGGTTGCGTAATAGTCGTCGATAAACTGCATCACGCTGGTGTGACTGGCTTTCTGGCCGTGTTCACTACAACTTGCTCCGTCTGCAATGCAGGCAACACTGCCTTTCAACTCTTGCTCTGCGCGAGTTTTAGGGTATTTTACAATGATGGCATCTTGGTTTTCATCACGTACGCCTTGATTCGAATAACCACCAAACTTAAGCGTTAACTGGTTGTTGGATTCTGGCGTGATGACTTGCCCTTGGCTGAACGAAATTGTCATAACTGGTCTTCTTCTTAACTGCTCTTCTTCCCGCTTCCTTGACAGAACATCCTAGGAAGAACAAAAGCCCTAGTGAACATAGAGCCTTTGAACGAAGCACCTAGCATTGATGTATCCGCTAAGGTGCTTCTCCCGATTCAATAATATCAATGCTTCATAGTGCTGAGACTAGTTTGAAACATTAATCAGCGTGACACTGCCATCGTCGTTTACTTCGGCGATTTGACCGTTAGGCTCTTCCATGAACAGTAGAGTCACAAAGCCAAGTACCGCTGTTGCAGCAATCACTAAGAAGAACGTTTGGTAGCTCACGAATGACAACACAGTCAGGTAAACTAACGCACCCACGTTACCGTAAGCACCTGTCATACCTGCAATCTGACCTGTCATACGGCGCTTGATTAGAGGAACCGTTGCGAATACTGCACCTTCACCCGCTTGCACGAAGAAAGAACACGCCATCGCCGCGACAACCGCTAGCCATACAGGCCATGTGCTGTCTACTTGACCCATTGCGAAGTAACCCACAGCAAGACCAATCGTTAGAATAAGCAGTGTTGGTTTACGACCGAATTTATCTGAAATCCAACCACCACCTGGGCGAGACATTAGGTTCATAAAGGCATAAGCCGATGCAACCATACCTGCAAGAACCGGTGTTAATTCAAAGGTTTCAGAGAAGAACAGTGGCAGCATAGAAACCACAGCCAGTTCAGAACCAAATGTCGCGAAGTACAATACGTTAAGTACCGCTACTTGCTTGAACTTGTACTGGTGAATCTCTGGCACTTCTTCTTTGAATACGTTCTTGTTTACTTTCCAAACTTGCGACACTTCGTACACGTAAAGCGCAGCCAAACCTGCATACACAGAGTAAACCGCCATGTCAGACAACATGTTGATGTTGCTTGGTGATAGCTTCCAAGTCAGTAACGCTAAAGCGGCATACATAGGGATCTTCATAATAAGTAGGAAGAAAAAGTCACCCTTTGATGTCACTTCCATCGCTGTAACTTGAGCAGGTTTGAAGTAAGTCGAACCTTTTGGTGTATCTGACACGTTTTTGTAGAAGATAAACGAGAACGCTAAGCTCATAACGCCAGTAATACCAACCGCATAACGCCAGCCGTCTTCACCACCAAACGCTAGAGCGAGAGTTGGAAGTGTGAACGCCGCTGCTGCTGAACCGAAGTTACCCCAGCCGCCGTAAATACCTTCTGCTGTACCCAGTTCGTTGTGCGGGAACCATTCAGACACAAGACGAATACCGACAACGAAACCTGCACCAATGAAGCCCAGTAGGAAACGAGCGATGGCCGCTTGAATGAAAGAGTCTGCCAGAGCAAACATAAAACAAGGGATAGAACAGACCGCGAGTAGCGAAGAGTAGACCAACCTTGGGCCATATCTATCGGTTAGCATGCCTATGGCGACACGCGCCGGAATGGTCAATGCAACGTTGAGGATCAGGAGGGTTTTGATCTCTTCAGTAGAAAGACCAAGCGTGGTTTTTACCATTTGCAGTAGTGGGGCAAAGTTGAACCACACAACAAAGGTAATGAAAAAGGCCATCCAACTTAGGTGTAAGACCTTCATCTTACCCGTAAATGAAAGCAGCGAAAATTTAGTGTTATCCATGGTTTAAATCCTTTAAATCTGGAAAATTACCCGGTTTGTGCATCTGCGTTACTTCCGAACTTCGAACGCTTTAATGTGCATAAACCCTGTGCCGAAATTGCGCACGCCAATAAGCGTTTGCATGATGGTGTCGGCGTTTTAGTTAACTGGCGATAGCAAGTGGTGCGAGAACTTGAACTTGTTCTCCTTGCTTGCGAACTTCAAATTTCACGAGCTTGAGCTCGGGCTGTTCAAGACATTCGCCAGTTTCTAAGTGGTAATGCTGCTTGTATAAGGGTGAGGCCACGTAAGGTTCTCCGCTTAATGAACCAATTATACCACGTGACATCACATTCGCCTTGCCGATAGGGTCGTAATTAGAGAGCCCATAAAGCGTGTCGCTGCGCTTGCAGTAAAAAATAGCCACTTGGTTATCGTCTACTTTGGCGCAAATTCCCCCGTTTGGGGTTAGATCGCTGGTGCTGCATACGGTTGTCCAATTTTCCATGACTTTCTCCTAGTCTAAAATTGAGTTTTTATTTTTTTGTTTATGAACCTGATGAACCTGATGAAATTTATGAAACCTCAGTCACTTCGATTTGGTCTGCTTTAGCGAGCTTTTCATCGCGTTTTGAATTCGAAGCATCACTCAAGCTCGGCTTAGGAAAACGTTGCTCTCGCTCTTTGATGAAAGAGAGGCTAGTGTCCATTTCTTCACTGTTGATGTAGTGCTGGAAGCGCTTCATCTTCTCAGGGTTTTCAATGGTGGTTTTCCATTCACACTGGTATTTCTCGATGTTGAGTGCGATGTCAGCTTCAAGTTCTTCAGCAACATTGAGCTTGTCTTCAATCACGACTTGCTTGAGGTATTCAATGCCGCCTTCGAGGTTCTCCATCCATATCGATGTACGCTGTAGGCGATCTGCGGTACGTGTGTAGAACATCAAAACGCGGTCTATGTATTTAAGGAGTGTGGTTTCGTCTAAATCAGTGGCGAATAGGTCGGCATGGCGAGGGCGCATACCACCGTTACCACAGATGTATAAGTTCCAACCTTTGTCGGTGGCGATAACACCAATGTCTTTCGATTGCGCTTCTGCACATTCACGAGTACAGCCTGAAACCGCAAACTTGATCTTGTGTGGTGAACGTAGGCCTTTGTAGCGGTTCTCAAGTCGAATCGCTAAGCCAACACTGTCGTTGACACCGTATCGACACCAAGTACTACCGACACACGATTTCACGGTACGAACCGATTTACCGTAGGCGTGGCCAGTTTCAAAACCTGCATCAATCAGCTTTTTCCAGATGATTGGCAGTTCGTTAAGTTGTGCGCCAAACAAGTCGACACGCTGACCGCCCGTGATTTTGGTGTAGAGGTCGAACTCTTTAGCGACTTCACCAAGCACGATCAATTTATCTGGAGTGATTTCACCGCCAGCAATACGCGGAACCACTGAGTAAGTGCCGTCTTTTTGCATGTTGCCAAGGTAGATGTCGTTGGTGTCTTGCAGCTCGATATGTTGATCTTCAAGGATGTAATCGTTCCAGTACGAAGCCAGTATCGAACCGACAGCCGGTTTACATACAGTACAACCCAATCCGTTGCCGTGAGAATCTAACAGCTCGTCGAAGGTCTTGATTTTGTTGACGCGGATGATGTCGGTAAGCTCTTGACGAGAATAAGCAAAGTGCTCACAGATATCGTTAGAGACTTCCACACCCAAGTTACTCAGCTCACTATCGAGAACCTGTTTCGCAAGGGCAGAACAACCGCCACAACCTGTCGAGGCGTTAGTGGTTTCTTTCAGTGCAGCCATCGTGGTGCACCCAGCTGAAACGGCCTCTTTAATATCGCCTTTGGTCACATCAAAACATGAACAGATCACAGCGCTATCAGGCAGAGCTTCAACACCCATTGCCGAACCTGAATCATCGGCCACGTTAGGTAAAATCAGCACTGATGGGTTTTCAGGAAGAGGCATGTCATTTTGTTTGATTTGCAGTAGCGAACCGTAGGCTTCTGCATCACCCACTAACACAGCACCAACAATCTTTGTGCCGTCAGCCGAAATGATCAGGCGCTTATAAACTTGTTCAATTTCATCGTTGTAGGTATACGATTGAGCGCCTTCCGTCTTGCCGTGTACTTCACCAATACTGGCCACGTCGACGCCAAGTAGTTTGAGCTTGGTGCTCATGTCTGCGCCAGTGAATGCAGTGTCGTCAGTACCGCCAGAGACAATGTGCGAAGCCGCGATTTTTGCCATCGAATAACCGGGAGCGACTAAGCCGAAGATCTTGTTATCCCAAAGAGCACATTCACCAATCGCGTAGACGTTGTCGATGTTGGTTTGACAGTGATTGTTGATCACAATACCGCCACGCTCGCCAATCTCGACATCAGAGCTTCTTGCCAGCTCATCTTGAGGGCGAATACCGGCAGAGAATACGATCATATCGGTTTCTAAATGGGTGCCATCGGCGAAGTTCATACGGTAGCGCGCATTTTCACCGTCGACTATTTCAGAGGTCGCTTTCTCGGTATGAACTTGCACACCAAGGTCTTCAATCTTTCTGCGCAGTAGGGCACCGCCACCGTCATCTAATTGAACGGCCATTAGGCGAGGCGCGAATTCAACCACATGGGTTTCTAAGCCAAGGTTTTTGACTGCGTTTGCAGCTTCTAAGCCAAGCAAACCACCACCAATCACCACGCCAGATTTGCTGCCTTTGCTTGAAAGCTCGATGGCGTCTAAGTCTTCGATGGTGCGATAAACGTGACAGTGTTCTTGGTCGTTACCGGGAATAGGGGGAACAAAAGGGAAAGAGCCCGTCGCCAAGATTAGCTTGTCGTAACTTTCAACATGACCACTTTCAGTGATGACTTGTTGATTGGCGGTGTCTAGCTTGGCAACCTTCTGGTTCAACAAGTAGTTCACGCCGTTGCTTTGGTAATATTCTTCACTGGTCAATGACAGGTCATCAGCGCTTTTACCATTAAAGTAAGCCGTCAGCTGAACACGGTCGTAGGCTAGCCTTGGTTCTTCACTAAAAGTAATCACATCAAATTCATCACTGTCTGATTGCAGGATATTGTCGATAAATTTGTGTCCAACCATGCCGTTACCAACAACGACGATTTTCTTCTTGCTCATAATCCATTCCTTATTCTCGGCGTCACCATCACTAGCATCTAATTTCTAGTCGTTAGCAGATGAATACCGGGTTGAGATTCCACTCAATTCATAATCATCAAGAAAAACAAAAATGTTTTTTTCTAAGTCTTGGTTTTTAGTGGAGCAAGGAGGGTGCCAGATTACGGTTCGTTCTTTTAAATAAAAATTAACTTATAATTTTCAGTGGTTTAAAAAATATAGGTGGCACGCAATTACCCCTAAAGTGGTATGTAAATTTTTTGTTAGATTTATATAAATGAGCATTTGTGGTGCAACTTTCCGCAAGATGGTGCAAAAATTAAGTTTCTATCTTGGTTAAGTTCTAACTGGTTCGTTGTTGATATTTGTGTTTTTATTAAGTTATTGTTTTTAGATGAAATTATTTGCTATTCATCAGCTGCTATTAAGTGGCGTGTTATTTGCTTGTTTTCAGTTATTACAATTATGGATAATTGAGCGAGAAACGGATGACCGATTCAAACAACGGCTGGATCAAATCGACCTGTGCTTATTGTGGTGTAGGGTGTGGAATAGAAGCGAGACCGACATCGCTAGGAAAACTAGAAGTACGTGGTGATAAAGATCATCCATCAAACTATGGAAAGCTATGTACTAAAGGGATCGCGCTTGGCGACACCGTCACGCCTTTAGGTCGTCTTACACAGCCTGCTCATATTCAGAATGAGCAAAAACAAGAGCTGGACTGGAACAGTGCCACTCAATTGGTCGCAGACAAATTCAATCAAACCATCGAAGAATTTGGGGCCGACTCGGTTGCGTTCTATGTATCTGGTCAGCTGCTTACCGAAGACTATTACGTTGCCAATAAACTGATGAAAGGCTTCATCGGCAGTGGCAACATCGACAGTAATTCTAGGCTATGTATGGCTTCAACTGTGGTCGGGCATAAGCGTGCATTTGGCGCAGACACAGTACCGGTGTGCTACGAAGATCTCGAGCAAGCCGATCTAGTCGTGATTACAGGCTCCAACCTAGCATGGTGTCACCCGGTACTTTTCCAAAGATTAAGAGCCGCGAAACAAGCCAACTCTGCATTGAAAGTGATCGTGATAGATCCGCGTTATACCGACACCTGTGAAATCGCAGACATTCACTTGGCATTGGAATCTGGCTCAGACGTGGCGCTGTTTAACGGCTTATTGGGCTATCTCGACGATAACGACAAGCTAGATGTAGACTACATAGAAAACCACACTCAAGGCTTTACTGAATCGATTCGTTCTGCAACTCAATATCGCTATACCGAATCGGGCTGGGGCGACAAAAGCGTGCCTGAGCTTACAGGGTTAACAGAGCAGCAGCTAAAACAGTTCTACAGTTTGTTTGCATCGAACGAGAAGGTGCTGACCATTTACTCTCAAGGCGTGAACCAATCCACACAGGGGTGTGACAAGGTAAACGCCATTATTAACTGCCATTTAGCCACCGGAAAAATTGGCAAGCCGGGCATGGGACCATTCTCCGTAACGGGCCAGCCGAACGCGATGGGTGGGCGTGAGGTGGGCGGTTTAGCCAATACCTTAGCGGCGCACTTTGAATTTGGTGATCCGCAATCACACCAAACGGTGAGTGAGTTCTGGCAAACCGACAGCTTAGCCACACATGCGGGCTTAAAAGCGATTGACCTGTTTGATGCCATGAATGAAGGTAAAATCAAAGCCGTGTGGATCATGGCGACTAACCCAGTCGTGAGCCTGCCTGATAGCGAAAAGATCAAAGCGGCATTAGAGAAGTGCCCATTTGTGGTGGTGTCTGATTGTATTGCCGATACGGAAACCACTCGCTTGGCCGATGTGGTGCTGCCCGCGCAAGGGTGGAGCGAGAAGTCGGGTACTGTGACCAACTCTGAACGCCGAATCTCACGCCAACGCCGCGTGTTACCAAGCCCTGGGGAAGCCAAGCCCGATTGGTGGATTCTAAAAGAAGTCGCACAAAAAATGGGATTCAAAGAGCAATTCGAGTTCCGCCACGAAGGTGAGATCTTCAAAGAGTATTGCGAGATGACAGCGCTCGGCAATGAAACAGGTAAAGCGCGTGACTTGTGCTTAATTGGACTCACGCAACTGGATGAGAAAGGCTATGGCGAACTCACTCCACAGCAATGGCCAGTGTTAGAGTATCAACCAGAGATCATTGAGCAGCGCATGTTCACCAATGGCGAGTTCTTTACTGAATCAGGCAAAGCGCAGTTTATTGCAGTTGAGCACGACAAACCGATTGCCGATACCAGCCTTGAATTCCCACTTATCATGAACACAGGGCGAATCCGAGACCAATGGCACACCATGAGCCGCACAGGTTTGGCGGCAGGCTTAGGTGAACACACCCCAGAACCGTTTGTTGCGATGCACCCAGATACGGTTGCAGAGCTTGGCTTAGAAGAGTTTGGGCTAGACGCCTTCAATCACGCCACTATTAATCCTGTAGTGAAAGTGCGCAGCGCACAAGGGGAGTGCCAAGCCCGCTTAGTGGTGACCAAAGAGATGCGCCGTGAACAAGTTTTCATGCCTATCCACTGGAACGCACCGACCGCCAAAGACAGCAAACCATGCGACTTGATCTTACCTCATACCGATGCGGCATCTGGTCAGCCAGAATTCAAACACACACCTGTTGTAGTAGAGCCGTGTGGTTATCGCAGTGAAGCCGCCTTGGTCAGCGACAAAGTGATGGACTGCAGTGGCTTTGATTACTGGGTACGCCAAAGAGTGGAGGGCGGTTTTCTGTATCGCATCTCATCATCTAAGAACCCAATGGAACTGGTGATTCAACTGGCCAACACCCTCGATGCCTTACCAGAACCCAACGCGGAAGCGATTAAGTCACTCCATTACCACGGCAATAAATCATTCAAGAACTACGGCTCTGCCAAGCTGGGTCAGTCTGGTGTAAAGCAAGCCTTCGTGGTGAACAGTAAGCTCGACCATCAAAGCATTGAATGGCTGGTGGAGTGCCTAACCCGAGAAGCCGATGAAGAGTTCGAAGCCGAGTTTTTGAGTACTATGGCGAAGTAGTTATTACCTTTCACTCGCCATACCTAAAGCAAAAACGCCGACAATCATGTCGGCGTTTTTGTTTTTGAGAATGAGACTCTTGAGTTATGGCAACTCATAGTCTGAATTGGCTGTTCACTCACATATTGGGGAGTTTTCTGCATTTTGCCGAAACTATATGGAAAATTTCTGCTTTTCGTCATGTTTGATACGAAGATAAGTAGGTAAGATGATGTTATTAAATGGGTTATTAGACAGAGCCTGAACTGTTTAGATTACTAGACAGAATGGTTTCAGGGACAAAATGCAGAATTATTCTGTCTAATATAGCTGTTATGTGCTTGGAGGTTAAATGGTAACGTTCACAGAGAAAGAGTTAGATGCTGTGTTGAATAATGCAGTTGAAACCAATCCTGATTTTTTGAGATGGTTCGTTCATCAGACGAAATTTAGAAGTGGTAGATACAAGTACCTGTGGTCTCGTTCAGACCATCCTTGGGGAACAATTGACTTCGAAAGGCTTGATCCTGCAACTAATGGTACAGTGTACGAAAGGCGTCAATCTGAAACGGATATTCTGGTGGTACTTGAGGGGCAAGATGGTGGCAGGGTCGCTCTCCACATAGAGAACAAATTATCCGACGGGCACTTTACGGAATATCAAGCGGAAATGTATTCGCAAAGAGCTAAACAATGGATGAACAAAGAGAAGTTCAAGAGCTATACAGACTTCCAAACCATCCTAATTGCTCCTCAATTCTTTTATAATAACAACATAGAGAAAGCTAGGTTGTTTGATTGCTATATAAGCCATGAAGATATTGGTACGTATCTGGCGGAGTTCGCTTTAGAACGCACATAACAAACTGCTCAAGAGGGATTCTGTAGTTGACCCGATCTAGTGGACACCTTCAATAGTAATTGGAGGTGTTTATGCCAGCTTATAAATCAGGTAAAAAAACTCAACAATATCTTACGGAATTTAAGGTAACTGCTGTCCGACTTTCGCTTCGAGAAGGAGCTACAGTTAAAAGCGTGGCGCTATCATTAGATATCCACCCTTATATGCTTTCTAAATGGCGAAAGGACTATAGAGAAGGGGTTATTATGGAAGATAAACGTAAGAAAAGGACTCAGATCCCGAGCCAGAAAACTGAGTCTAGTCGGATTGCAGAGCTCGAACGTCAGAATGAACAACTTAAGCTCGAGAATGACTTGCTAAAAAAGTGGCAACGATTCGTTGCCCAAGAAAATCGACAAAATTCCGATTCATAGCCCATTACAAAACGCGTTATTCCATTGTATTGATGTGCCGTTTTCTATCTGTTTCTAAGTCGGGTTACTACGCATGGCTTGATAGAGAACCAAGCCGCTACGATCAAGAAGAGCAGGCTTTGAAGAAGCGTATAATTAAAGTGTTTACCCAGAGTCGAGAGACTTACGGCAGCCCACGAGTTCATGCAGAACTGAGGCGCCAAGGCGTTTTGGTTAGCCGAAAGCGTGTGGCTCGGATCATGAGAGAGCAAGGGCTAAGAGCACGAAGTTATCGCATTTACATGAAAATGGCCAAGCTACATCGGTTCTATCAATCGATTAAGAATATTAAAAAAGATACACCAAAACCAACGGCAGTTAATCAACAATGGTCTGGAGATCTAACGTATATAAAGCAAGGTAAACGTTGGATGTATCTAGCCGTCGTTATCGACCTTTACTCACGTAAAATCGTCGGTTGGTCGCTTGGTAGTAAGAAGAGTACACAGCTAACGATGAGTTCGTTGAGAATGGCGATTAGAAATCGAAAGCCACAAGAGCACCTGTTATTTCATACTGACAGAGGCTCTGAATATCGGGCCCATGAAGTTCAAGCTTTACTATCAAAACATGGAATTGTCCCAAGCATGAATCGTCCAGGTCATTGTACTGATAATGCAGAGGTGGAGTCGTTCTTCCATACGCTTAAAGGTGACATAATTAGGAAAAATAGCTTTAAAAGTGAGAAGCAGCTTAGAGATAAACTTGCTGGTTATATCCAGCATTTTTATAACCGTTATAGACTGCATTCAAGTCTTGGATATCGAACCCCGCATGAATATGAAGTAGCGACGGGTTAAAGAGAATAGGGTGTCCATTTTATCGGGTGAAGATCATTCGCAACGCGTGGCATTTTCACTATGCGTTGAATTTAGTGATTAAGGTGGTTTTCGGCGACATCGGTATTGCGTTGCTCACCCCTTAGCAGGGCGTTATAACACAGAATCAACTTCTTGCTCAAAAGGGGCAGTTGAACTATTATTTGTACGTTATTTTGTACTAACTGGAGTTCAATATGAGTCGTATTCATTTCGATCAAGATATTCAGCCTTTGTCTGAGTTTCGTGCCGGTGTAGCTTCATACATCAAACAAATCAATGAGACTCGTCGTCCATTGGTTATTACGCAACGTGGCAAAGGTGTTGCTGTTGTTCTCGATGTTGCTGAGTATGAAGCAATGCAAGAGAAAATCGAATTACTGGAAGAAATGCGCACAGCAGAAGCTCAGTTAGCTTCTGGTCTCGGTGTTTCCAATGATGATGCGCGTGCTCAAGTACTTGGGCGCATTAAAAAATGAAAGTAGTCTGGTCTCCATTAGCACTTCAGAAACTAGGTGATGCAGCGGAGTTTATTTCTTTGGATAACCCACCTGCAGCAGAGAGGTGGGTAAACGAAGTTTTTGATAAAACTGAACTACTTGGAAGTATGCCTGAAATGGGGCGGTTTGTTCCTGAAATGCCCCACACGAACTATCGCGAAATCATCTTTGGTCACTATCGTATTATCTACAGTTTAAGTCACGAAATCCGCGTACTAACAGTTCGTAATTGTCGTCAAATTTTATCGGAAGATGACGTGTAAAACTGTGTTATAACAAACTGTTTAAGAGTGATTCGCAACGCGTGGCATTTTCACTATGCGTTGCGTTTAGTGTTTAAGGTGGTATGCGGCGGCATCGGTATTGCCTTGCTCACACCTTAACAGGGCTACATGGACTCCCTCTTTTGTCAACAATAGCTCCCGCTGACAACAGTGGATCGGACAGCAGCTCTACATTCGGTGTTTAATCGGATTCGTTCCGTCACCTTGATGATATTCGCTTGATGCCAGCCTCATTCGTTAAACAGTATTTATTACTTCCCAATTAAACAGGTTTAGGCATCTCGGTCTGGTCATATTGTCATCATTTGCTATTGCTTTGACTCGGTGAGTGTTAACCGTTTACATAGTTAATCTTGTACTCTTTTCCCGTTGTTAATAATGCCCATATTATACGAGCGTTCTTTGCTGCTAGGGCGACAGCTGCTCGTTTATAACCTCGTCGTTCAACGAGTTGATTTAACCAAATACTGTTGCGATCGGTTTTCTCTTTACATCGTGCAATAACGGCTCTTGCGCCATGAATAAGTAGAGTGCGAATGTGTTTTTCGCCTCTTTTGCTGATGCGACCAAGATGAACATGACCACCTGTTGAGTATTGTCTTGGAACCAACCCTATCCAAGCAGCGAATTGGCGGCTGGAGCCAAATTGTTTGGCGTCATTGACTGTCGCGACAATGGCACTTGCACTGTGTTCACCGACACCTGGAATATCCATGAGGGTTTTGGCTGATGCCATCTCTCGGATTAAAGCAGAGACTCTGCGATCATAGTGCAGTACTTCTAGGTTAAGGTTTTGAATCTTGTTTGATAGATCTTGAAGTAGCTCTCGAGCGAGTATAGGCAGCCCATTTCCTGCATCTTCAAGGACACTACCAATAGTGTTTTGAGCCGAGTAGCGCCCCTGAGGCATCACAATACCAAATTCGGAAAGCAAACCTCTGAGCTGGTTAATAGTCGCCGTTCTTGTTTTAATTAGCCCCTGTCGAATACGATGCAGGCAAAGCACAGCTTGTTGCTCTTCACTTTTTATAGAGACAAATCGTGTTTTGGGTCTAGATACCGCTTCACAGATGGCCTCCGCGTCATTGGCATCGTTCTTCTCATTTTGTCGATATGGAATAACGAATTTGGACGCCATAATTTTCGGGTTATGACCGAGTTTCAGTAGCTCTCTCGCCCAGTGGTGTGCACCAGAGCACGCCTCCATACCGATGAGGCAGGGCGGTAACTTCGCGAATGTGTCTAAGAGTTTGTTTCTTTTGACAGTTTTGCGTAGAACACACTTGCCATATGCATCAACGCCGTGAATACTGAACACATTCTTGGCGAGGTCAACGCCAATAGTTTGAATGGTGGACATAGTAACCTCCAGTTCTTCAGCGTGTACTAAGTAAGTATGGCACGCAGAGTGTCAGGTAGAGGGAGTCCATATCATTCGTTAAATGGCTAGGAGGCACCATGCGAAAACTACTTATAGGTATGATGTGTTTGGGTTTTACTTTATCAGCAAACGCAGACTGCGATTCAATGAAGTTCGATTTAATAGGTTCTAAATCGATCGAGCATATTGCACCAGACAGTGATGCTTCACTGCATCTCACGTATTCTGACAGAAGTGCTATAGAGGTTCTCGTTAAAGATATACGTCAAATAGTCAGTTCTAATATGTCGGCAAACAAGTCATATGTAGCTGAATCAAAGGAACGGTTGTTACATGCATTAAACCAACAACAATCCAATGAAGGAGTTGAATTCGAGGTGTTTCTTAGTTCAATTGACGGTTATGAAGACTCACCTGAATTAGTTAGAACGCACATGTATGTAGGGCTGCTACGTGCGATAGAGTGGGCAATCTATAAAGGTAAAAGCGTAGCGCTGGTTGATGGTGAATCACTACTCGAGAGTAAAATGACACTCTATCAAAGCGATACTGACCCAAGTGTTCGTAGGTTAATATATGAGTCTCAGAACGTGACTTTGTATGAAATATGTGGGCAGATTTAGTAGCCATTTAACAAACAATTTAAGCAGATTCGCAACGCTTGGTATTTTCAGTTTTAATCGTTGGGCTTTGTGTTTATGGTGGTAATGCTTAGTTTGGTGGTAGCGTTGCTCACTACTTAACGTGGCGTTATACCGAAAGGAGAAAAATTAACATGGAGTTAGTTTCACCGTCACGAGAACTAGAATCAGCTTTTCTGGTTATGTATAGAGATTTTGCTGACAAAGACGTTGATAATTCAGAGTATTACAGTGAATGCGAAACTAGTTTTTCATCTTATGTTCAGCGTCTGAGTGATGAATCAAAGGGTATTAATCTCAGAGAGGGCTATGTTCCATGTAGTCATTTCTGGCTAGTAGATTCTCACGGCAATATTATCGGTGCTATAAGAGTTCGTCATAACATCGAGAATGAGTTTTTGTCGTTGGAAGCAGGTCATATTGGCTATGATATTGCGCCTTCATTTCGCGGTCGAGGCTATGGAAAGCAAATACTTAAACTTGCGCTGATCGAAGCGAAAGCGCTTGGAATAAATCGGGCTTTGGTTACCGCCGATGAAGATAATTATGCCTCACGTAAAGTTATCGAAGCCAATGGGGGAGAGCTTGAAAATATAGTAATGGGCAAGGTCTTTCCTAACCTGTTGGCAAGGTATTGGATTCGCTGCGAGTAGCGGTATAACAAACGTTTAAGAATCAACCCAACCAAACAGGGCGCCATTTACAGGCGCCCTTTGTGTTAGTTGGAAACGCTGTAAGTGTCGTAGTCGCGGAGTAAGAAGATTGCGACACAGGCTGCGAGCATTGGCCAAGAGGCGAAGAACAGTAGGTTGTTGAACGGGTCCATGTATTTTCCAAAAGAGGAAAAGGTTGAGCCTGCGTGCAGAACTAAAATGGCTCCGTAGGTGTATTTTTTCCACATACCTACAACGAATGCGCCTAAAAATCCGAGCTGCGCGACACCCAGAGCCATCATCGCATTGTTCGAGATGTCGATGCCGTAAAAGCCGGACAGTACTTTTGTCGCGTGCTCCGGGACAAGGATCTTATCCAAGCCCCAGAATAAGAAGACGATAAAAATGCCGATTCTCAGCAGTAGTAGGCTAGTTGCCAGTTTAGTTTGAAGTGTCTTTTCCATGATATCCCTTGTGATGCATTCAATGATGCGATGATTTAAATGTTCATCAAAGGAGACCCATAGCCTTCTCGTTTTCTTTCGCAGTTTTTCAGTGGCTTATGTAACAGGAAATGTCTGGTTGGTTTGTTCCTCAACGTTATCGGACTCAAAATGCTGTTGCTTGAGTAAGCTGATAGTCAGGTTTATCGGCATCGGCTTATAAAAATAGAAGCCTTGGATATAGTCGACACCAAGCTTAGATAAGATTTTCACTTGGGATTCGTACTCGACACCTTCGACGATGACTTGCATGCCTAAGGTGCGTGATAGTTGAAGCATGGACTCTAGCAGAGGGAGACCAAAGCTGGATTCGTCGGATATGTTTTTCACGAACACGCGATCAATCTTGAGAATGCTAAACGGGAACTGCCTTACAAAATCTAACCCTGCGTAGCCTGTACCAAAATCATCAATCGCAACTCTTACGCCCATGTTTGATAGCTTGGTTAGGTTGTCTCTAATTTTGACCATGTCGGCATCAGAACATTCACCATCTTCGGTTACTTCGAAAACCACCTGCTTGAGAATCTCAGGGTGTCTTTTAAAGATGCTGATCACCTTGTTAGAGAAGTTACTGTTGGACACAACGTTGCGGCTGATGTTGACGCTGATGTACTTTGAGTCGAACACATCTTGATTGCTTTTCAACGTCATTAATACTTTGCGCAGCACGAAGTAGGTGAGCTCCTCAATCAACCCTAAGCTTTCAGCAAGCGGAATGAAAATAGCAGGGGAGACGTTACCTTCAATTGGGTCGTTCCATCGTAATAACGACTCACAGCCGACGATCTCATTGGTGTTTTGGTTAACGATGGGCTGCATGTGAACATGAAGGTGCTGGTTTTTTAGCGCACTTGAAAGCGAATATTCTAAGCTGCGTTGGCTCTGCTTTTTATGCTTGATGGAAAGGAGAATAATGGTGGTGATTCCGGCCATCAAAAAGCCAAACCATAAATAGCTCAACATGAAGTGAAGATAAAACTGATACCCAATGTATGAGGTGATGGTCAATGGGTAGGTGTTTGATTGTATCCGCACCTTGGCGATTGAGGAGTCAATATCGGTAGGGTGGATATCTCTTTTGATCACTTCAACTTTGGCCTGTATTCCATGGTTGCTAAGATTTGTTTCAACAAGGTCATAGATGAAGTGTGGCGGAATCATCAGGCTCACTCCGGCATCTTCTTTGTTCGAGAAAATGAGCATGATGGACTGAACTTGCGTGATGGCCGAGTTGGAATACGACAGGGTCGTTAAATTCGGATCGTCGTTGAGTCGCTGCCTGATGGCGCTGTATAGGCGAAATGAAACGTCACCATCGGTGGTTGAACAGTAAAATCGGTTCTGTTTATTGAATACCGCTGCTTCTTTTACCCAATCGGCTTCAAAAACGTTTTGTCGAAGCTGTCTAACGATCGCGTCGCAAGACTGTTCAGGTCTAACTTCAGATAAAAAACGGTCGAACCTTGATTGGATCCCTTCTAACCTGGTTTCGACTAACCTTGATGTGTCTTCGGTTAATGTTTGGTAGTGATACGGTGTAAAAGGAATGAGCATTGCCATGGAAAAAAAGAAAGAAATGGCAAAGTAAAATGAAGTCTTGGCAATGTTTTGGTACTTGATATCCATAGTTGGAGAAGCGTTACCGATTTATGTGAGCATTCGATTTAATTTATAAAGTTAACGATTACGTAGCAATATAAATAATTAATATTGTGAATGTAGGCACGAATTATTGATATAAATAATATGTTTTCTAGTTTTACCAGCTAAATCTGAGCGTTATCTCGTTTATTTGAGTTATCGAGGCGTCATTTTTGATGATTCATGCGGATAACAAATGTTTATGTCCTGATAAATTTTATTGTTATTTGGTCTGGCTGAATGAGTTGAATGAGTTGAATGAGTTGAATGAGTTGAATGAGCTGAATATTGAGCCATGTTTAAATTAATAAAGTCACGACACGATTCGTTTTGGTGGTGACAGCATAAGGGATGTTTATGAAAAAACTGATATCAGCACTCATAGCGTTGTGCTTCTCATTCTCTGCGTTGGCCGATGACGGTGTTGTTGATTGCGAGAATGCGATGAATACCATCGAGATCAATCAGTGTGCGGCAATTGAGTTGGAATCTGCACAAGCGGAACTGGATAAATACCTTGCAGCCAGCTTTGAGCACAATGCTTATGATGCTGAGCTGGTGGCATCAATTAAGAAGGCTCAGGAGAGCTGGCAGGTGTACATGACAGCGCATTGTGACTCGGTGTACACCCAATGGCGTGATGGTTCCATTCGAGGGGTTATGGCGCTTTCCTGCAAGACAAGGTTAACCAAGCAGCGCACGCATAAGGTGTGGGCGAATTTCTTAACCTATATGGACAGCACGCCTCCCGTTTTATCAGAGCCTAAATTAGCGCCGTAGGCCGATTTGAAATGCGTACAGGACTGTGCACCTGCTTCAACCTTTGGCGTGCGAATAAGAAAACGATAGGGGATTGCCTTACTCTTTCGTTCTTAGTCTCTAGTTCTTAGTCTCCAGCTTGAAGCATTACAGCTTTAAGTATTACCTAGCAAGGATTCGATTTTGAATAATGTCAGTTTCACCCTTATTCAGCTTGAAGTTGAATACAAGAGCAAACAAAAGAACATTGATTCGGTCTCTGATCTTTTGCAAGCGGAGTCGTCAGTCGGTGATATTACTTTACTGCCTGAACTGTTCACTACTGGGTATATTTTTAACGAGGCTGAAGAAATTCACGAATTGGCTGAAGACTTCGCCGACAGCATTACCATTGACTCATTAACTGAGATGGCAGCGAGGCATCACACCTTGATTGTTGCGGGTATTGCCGAGAAAGATAGCGGCCAATATTACAACAGTGTGGTGGTTGTGGACTCTTCCGGTTTACGACACAAATACAGAAAAATCAGTCAAACCAAATTCGATAAGCAGTATTTCTCGAGAGGGGAGGAACGCCTCACGTTTGAGCACAAAGGCTTGAAGTTTGGTGTCGCGATTTGCTTTGATATTTGGTTCCCAGAGATCATGAGAGCCTATCAGTCGGTCGACGTTATTCTTCACCCTGCCAACTTCGGTGGGCATCACAGCTTTGCTATTGCTCAAGCAAGGGCTTTAGAAGAAGGTTGTCATGTGGTGACGTGTAATCGGGTTGGACAGGATGTGGTTGATTCGTTTACCGCGACTTATTGTGGTGGAAGCAGAGTCTACTCACCCAAAGGGGAGTTAATGATTCAACTCAACGACAAGCAATCGGTAGAAACCGTGAGTATTCAAGATCTCTCGATTGCGCCGCAATACAATGGCGTTGATGTTGAAGATGAGATTCAGCAAATCACCGCTCTCTTAGACCGTTAAACCGTTAAACCGTTAAATCGCTAGAACAGAGACTAGCGCGGTATAAGATCGAAAAACGCAAGGTGATTAAGCCTTGCGTTTTAGTTTGAGAACCAAGCGTTCTTAAGCTTGATCGTTCATTTGATTCAGCTGTTCGACTGAGTGGGCGTTTTTCATCCGCTGAGCTTGATGGATATTGACCATAAGGCGATTGAGCAGTTTTTGCAGTCGTTCAATATCCGGCAGTTGTTGATTTTTGGCTTCGACTTCTAGTTCCAATGCCTGCTTAGAAAGCATGTTAAGACCTAAGTTCAGTGACATGCCTTTAATGGAGTGCAGGGTGCGACAAAGTGGCTCTAATTCTTTCGCTAAATAGTATTCGATGACGCGGTCAACCGACTGTTCGAATTCAATAATGGTTGAGTCGATGAGTAAGCTGAACCCTTCCGTGTCGTCTTTCAGTATGTGTATCACTTCTGAATGGCTGATCTCTTCTTCCGTTAACCTTAACGTTTCAATAGGCTTACGATGAAGCTCGACAATATTTTCATTCTCACTCGAACCTTCGGCTGAGGTTTGTTTCGGTAATCGACTTGAGAACTGTTGTAGGGCGTCGAAGAAACTCTCTTGCTGCAGAGGCTTGGTCAGAATATGGTCGACACCTGCCTGAATAAAGTTGTCATGCGCCTCACGGAATACATCGGCCGTGTAAGCGAATATCAAGGTATCGAGTTTCAGTTTTTCGCGGATGTGATGTGTTGTTTCGACCCCGTTCATTTCAGGCATATGATTGTCCATCAAGATAAGGTCATATTGAGTGGTTTTGAGGCGTTCAATCGCCAATTTTCCGTTCTCCGCATGATCGACATGATGGCCGAGTTTTTCACAGAAGCCTTGTGCAACAATTGCATTAATACGGTTATCTTCCACCAACAGGATACTTAACGAGTCATAACTGAGGGTTTCTGCATCGACTGTATGGGTAGCGATGTCTTTCGCTTTGCTTTCTTGCCATGTGATAGGCAGAGAGACTTGGAATTTTGTACCAAGCCCAACAGCACTGGTTAATGTGATTTCTCCGTTCATGAGGTTGACTAGGTTCTTGACGATTGCGAGGCCAAGCCCTGTTCCGCCAAACTTCCTTGTTGTGGAAGTGTCGGCTTGTTCGAACGAATTGAATACCTGCTCGTGCTTATCTTTCGGAATACCAACCCCGGTGTCTGTTACCGTGAGAATCAGTTGATTGTTGGGGCGATTGAGGTCAGCTTGAATGGACACATGACCTTCTTTGGTGAATTTGGTCGCATTGCCACCCAAGTTGAACATGATTTGACGTAGCCTTGCACAGTCTCCGACGAGTTGGATGTTTTTCGGTATGTTATTTTCGATCAACAGGCGAATGCCTTTTTCATCCGCTAAGGGTTTTAGTGCGCTGCATACAGGCTGCATGACTTGAACAAAGTTAAAGGGAGCCACGTCTAGCTCAAGCTTGTTTTCTTCGACTTTTGAGAAGTCCAGAATGTCGTTGAGTATCGTCATCAAGTGGTGACCAGAATCGAGAATGATGTTGATGTTCTCTTTTGTTTCGGGTTCTTGGGTCTGGCTTGCAATGATTTGAGATATTCCAAGAACGCCGTTCATTGGCGTTCTGATCTCGTGGCTCATGGTAGACAGAAAATCGCCCTTAGCTTTTACTGCGGCTTCAGCTTTGGTTCGTTCGGCGATTAGCTCCTGAGTTTTCGCTCTCATTTCACTGTCATTACTGATCAAATTGGCTGTCATTTTTTGAAAGCTTTGTTTGAGATGAGCGATTTCGTCTTGGGTGTTTATATTCGAACTCAACTCCAGAGTTGCAGCACCTTGATCCAAATGGCCAGCGGCAACTTGGTTAGTGGCCTCAAGTAGGGTGTGTAATCTTCGATTAATACGCTTTGACGCCCACGCAGCAACAAGGAGTGAGATGAACACGGAAAACAGTGTTCCGAGGATTAATATGTAGCTGGTTTGATTGGCTGAGCTCTCCGATTTTTCGACCCTGAGAATAATAAGTTGTTGTTCAATTTCAATGAATTGAGCAATCTCTTGGCGGATCTCATCAATCAATTTTTTTCCGGTTTGCTGCTGAGTGAGGTCGATGACACTTTGTATTTCAGCTTCGCCTTTATTGACAAGGCTGCGTTGATTGATCTCTTTCTCTCCAGACTGTTTCAGCCATGTTTTATGAATATCATCGATTCTATATAGGCGTTCTACTTGAGGTGGGTTATCACTCACTTGATTCGCAAGGGTTTGGAGTTTTTGAGGCCATACATCAAGAGCTAAATGGTAGGGTTCTAAAAAAACAGGATCACCCGTGATCAAGTAACCACGTTCAGCCGTTTCTATGTCGACTGTTAAGCTGAGAAGTTCTTGAGCCCGAGCGATGGCTTTATGTGTGTGTACAACCCAACTATTGTCTTTTACAACCGTTCGGGTGTTTTCATGGACAGAAAAAGCCACGATAAGCATCAAAGCGATAGGAATCAAAAAGCTGACTAATAGCTTTTTCTGTAGGGATATATTGTCAAACCAACCCGCGATCATAAAACAGCGCTCTCCATGTCGTTGTTATTCAATGTTAGTGTAGATGATAATCAGTCGTTAAGTGCGCAAATAGTTGCTGAGTGTGTAAATACATACTTTAGCGTGTAAGTTTCGCATATTAACGGCATTTTAGGGGCGATTAAGCGGCGTTATTATGTTTCAAAGACAAAAAAGCTAGCTCAATAAGCTAGCTTTCAACGGTGTGATGAGTGTGGCGAGTATTAAAGCGCTTTTACGCTGCTTCGTTCAACAAGAGTAGGTTCAAGTTCAACGACTTGCGGATAAGCATCTGGAGTTTGTAATCTGCTCAAAAGCGTATCCACTGCGGCTTTACCTAAACGATGTTTTGGCTGGTGGACAGTGCTTAACGCGGGTGTCATGTACTTCGACAGGTGGATGTCATCGTAGCCAATGATAGACAGATCATTCGGAATCGATGTGCCATCTTGCGCCGCAGCGTGAATCACGCCCATCGCCATCATATCGTTACTGACGAACAAGGCAGACGGCATTTCGCCACGAGTTTTTAATGTTTGGTAAGAGTCAAAACCACCGTCACATTCAAAGTTGGATTCAACAATCCACTTAGGGTTGATCTCTAAATTGGCTTCTTCCATTGCTTGCTTGAAGCCTTGATAACGAGACGAAGCTTGATTGCGGTGCAGTGGGCCTGTGATACAACCAATTTGAGAATGGCCATTATCAATCAGGTGCTTAGTCGCCATGTAGCCACCTTGGTGCGAGTTGTCTTGGATCTTATCGCTCGCAAACAACATAGGGCCCCAGTCCATTACCACAACAGGTAATTCTGGGTAGCGTTCAAATACGTCAATGTGCTCGCCTTCAAGGGTTGAACACATCAGCATTAGGCCATCGACACGCTTCTGCAGCAAGGTATCGATAGAGGATTTCATGCGTTCGCTGTCGCCTTCGGTGTTACACAAGATAAGGTTGTAGCCTTTTTCGTAGCAACGACGTTCGACACCTTTCACCACTTCGCCAAAGAATGGGTTGGTGGATGTGGTCACTAGCATTCCCAAGGTTTTGGTTTGCTTCATTTTCAAGCTGCGAGCCAATGCAGAAGGCGCATAGTTGAGTTCTTTAGCCGCACTGTTAACACGCTCAGCAATCTCTTCACTGACAAAGCGTGATTTGTTGATCACGTGGCTCACGGTAGAAGTCGAAACCTTTGCGAGCCGTGCGATGTCTTTCATTGTTGCCATAAATAATCCTTGTGGGAATAACCTTCCACGTTGGGCGATATTCTGCCTGAAAACAGGGGCTTATGCTTGTTGTTTGTTGTTACCGAATTTGAAGGCTAACATCCGTTAACCACGGTTTAGCTCAGGAGTTAAGCCTTCAAATAGGTATCAAACTAAGCAGACAGTTGCTCTGCCAAAAACGCATCGGTTTCAGCACGGCTTGGAATCGACGTTTGAGCACCAAAGCGTGTCACAGAGATAGCAGCTGCAGCGTGGGCAAATTTAATCGCACGCTCAAGTGGCATATCTTCAAGCAAGCCTGTCACCAACGCGCCGTTAAAGGTGTCACCTGCGGCAGTTGTATCTGTTGCTTCAACACGGAAACCTGCGATTAATTCACCTTCGCTGGCTTCATTGCCTTGACCGCGATGACTCACCCAAACGCCTTTCGCGCCAAGGGTGATCATTACTGTTTCGATGCCTTTAGCATGCAGAGCCAACGCAGCCTGGTGAGCAGATGCATTGTCCGTCACGGTAATACCCGTTAGCACTTCAGCTTCGGTTTCGTTGGGTGTAATCACGTCAACACAAGCAAGCAGTGAATCCGATAATGGACGAGCAGGAGCCGGGTTTAGAATGACTTGCGTGCCACTCTCTTTTGCTACTTTCGCAGCGTATTCAATGCCTTCAATTGGCGTTTCAAGCTGAGTCAGCAAGTATTTAGCGCCGCGAATCTTCTCTAGATGCGGCTCGATTTGATCGCAAGTCAGCTTGTCGTTCGCTTCCGCAGAAAGACAAATGCTGTTTTCGCCGGTTGCTGATACTTGGATCATCGCAATGCCAGTCGGCGTGTTGTCCGCAACGATCACACCGTCGATGTTGATACCATCTTTAGCAAAATCTTGACGAATGTTGACGCCAAATGGGTCGTCACCAACACAGGCGATGAAGCCAATGTCTGCGTTTAATCTTGCTGCCGCTACGGCTTGGTTTGCGCCTTTGCCGCCAGGAATGACCTGATAGTTACCGCCAATCAAGGTTTCACCCGGACGAGGGAACGAAGGAACTTGCAGTACGTGGTCAGCGTTAACGCTACCTAAAACAATCAGTTGAGTCATGATACGAGCCTTATGATATATCGTATTTGAAAATGCATGGGTCTTTCTCATTACGTTAATTCGCATTACGTTGATTGCTAGCCTTGTTAGCGGCTTATGAGAAACAGCGATGCACTATCGGGTTTTTGCTTTTGTCTTGAGCTAATGAGCTAAGCAAAGCAGGGGATAGGGGACCCCTGCTTTATATCGCGTTATCTAGTAATGATTACTTAGCGATGATTTTTAGAGGTACTGGTACGTACTCGTCTACTGTTTCGCCTTTCAGTACTTTGTCTGCCATTTCGATACCTAGAGAACCGATTAGGTCAGGCTGTTGTGCAACCGTTGCGCCAAGTAGGCCGCGGTTAACTGCTGCGATGCCGTCTTCAGTGCCATCAAAGCCAACGATCATCACTTCTTTACCTGAAGCTTGAACTGCGCGAAGAGCACCTAGAGCCATTTCATCGTTTTGAGCGAATACTGCTTGTACATCTGGGTTAGCAGCAAGCAAGTTTTCCATTACGTTCAGACCTTTAGTACGGTCGAAGTCAGCAGGTTGGCTTGCTAGAAGCTCAAGGTCGCTGCCGTTTACTGCGTTCATGAAGCCTTCACCACGTTCACGAGCAGCAGAAGTACCAGCGATACCTTCAAGTTGGATTACTTTCGCTTTTTCGCCCACTTTTTCCATGATGAAGTGGCCTGCCATTTCGCCGCCGATTACGTTATCAGAAGCGATGTGGCTCACTACGTCACCACGGCTTGCACCACGGTCTAGCGTTAGTACAGGGATGTCTGAGCGGTTAGCAATACGAATCGCGTTAGACACAGCGTCTGAATCCGTTGGGTTAATCAGGATTGCTTTAACACCACGAATGGTTAGATCTTCAATGTTCGAAAGCTCTTTGCTTGGGTCGTTTTGAGAATCAAGAACGATAAGCTTGTAGCCTAGCTCTTCCGCTTTCGCTTCTGCGCCATCTTTCATGGTTACGAAGAATGGGTTGTTCAATGTAGACAGAACGATTGCCATTGTATCTTGCGCCTGTGCAGACACAGATACCGTTGTAGAAAGAAGAGCAGCAGAAATAAGAGTCGCTAATTTTTTCATGGTGTAAGTCCTTTGTGTAGGGTGAGCTAGGAGGTGAGTCCTAGCTCGTAGTTACATTATTTATAGATTCTAATATTTTAAGGTAAAACAGGGTGTTACTTGTATTAACCTAGAGTGTGAATAGGTTTATTTGTTTTTGTTGTCGACCAATACCGCCAGAAGAATAACCACTGCTTTTGCAATCATCTGGTAGTAAGAAGATACGTCTAATAGGTTTAGGGCGTTGTTTAGGAAGCCGATAATGAGAGCACCAATCAATGTGCCCATGATGCGACCACGACCGCCGGCTAAGCTTGTTCCGCCTAGAACTACGGCTGCAATGGCGTCTAATTCATAACCCATACCTGCGGTAGGTTGAGCTGAGGACAAACGAGATGCTACGATGATGCCTGCAACCGCTGCTAACAGACCACAGATTGCGTAAACGCCGATTTTTACTTTGTCTACGTCGATGCCTGATAGGCGAGTTGCTGATTCGTTGCCACCTAGAGCGTAAACGTAACGGCCAAAGCGTGTGTGGTTAAGTAGGTACCATACCGCTGCGAATACCACGACCATGATCCATACTGGAACTGGGATGCCCATTGCGTAGCCTGTACCGAACCAAGCGAATGCGTCTGCTGTATCTGTAAAGCCAGTCGAGATAGGACGACCATCGGTGTAAACCATGGTCACGCCGCGCAATAGAGTCATAGTCACAAGCGTTGCGATGAAGGCTTGAACCTTACCCTTGGCGATAATCACGCCACTGATTGCACCTAATGCTGCACCTGCTACAAGAGCGGTTGGCACTGCGATCATCACTGGGATTTCCATGCCAATCATGCTGGCTGCGAATGCACCACAAAGTGCCAGTACAGAGCCAACACTCAAGTCGATACCCGCGGTTAAGATAACTAGAGTCATACCTACAGCGATAATTGCGTTAACCGAGGTTTGGCGCAGAATGTTAAGGATGTTGTCGACAGTAAAGAAGTTCGGGTTTAAGAAAGAAACGACAACAATCAGGAAGATCAAAGCAATCAATGACTTTTGATCAATCAGCCACTCTTTGCTGATTAACGGTTTTTTCTTTGGAGCTTCAGTTGTTTTGCTCATGGTTTTAGTACTCATGCTGCGTCCTCGTTGATCTTTTTACCGACCGCACACGCCAGTAATAATTCTTGGTTTGCTTCTTTAGCATCAAATTCACCGCTTACACGGCCTTCATGCATCACCATGATGCGGTCACTCATTCCTAACACTTCTGGCATTTCAGATGAGACTAAGATGATGCTCATGCCGTCAGCTTTAAATTTATTAATGAGTTGGTAAATCTCTTTCTTAGCACCGACATCGACACCACGCGTTGGCTCATCGAGAATCAGTACTTTTGGTTTGGTCATCAAGCCCTTAGCGATAGCCACTTTCTGTTGGTTACCACCAGAAAGGTTGCCAATAATCTGTTCGCGAGTCGGGGTTTTGATGTTGAATAGCTTGATGAAGTCATCAACTGCAATCACTTCGTCTTTATGTTGGATTTGACCGCTCTTTGTCAGTAGGTCAAGCGAACATAACGACATGTTTTCTTTAACAGAAAGCCCAAGCACTAAGCCATCGCCTTTACGGTCTTCAGAGATGTAAGCAATGCCATTGGCCAAGCCGTCTTTCGGGCTTACAGGGTTGATGGTTTTGTTTTCTAGGTTGATGACGCCGCGTTCACTTGGAAGGGCACCGTAAATCACTTTCATCAGTTCGGTACGACCTGCGCCCATTAGGCCAGATACACCCAGGATTTCACCGCGTTTTAGCGTAAAGCTCACATCGTGAACACCAGAACCCGTCAGGCCAATTACTTCAAGACAAGTTTCACCGTGGCTCTGGCCGATACGTGGATATTGTTCGTCTAGCTTACGACCAACCATCATTTCGATTAGGCCATCTTCGTCGGTGTCTTTTACTTCACACTGACCAATGAACTTACCGTCACGAAGCACGGTGATGTCATCACAAATCTCGAAGATCTCTTTCAAACGGTGAGAGATGTAAACAATGCCACAGCCTTCATCGCGCAGTTCATTAATCACCTTAAACAGAGATTCAGTTTCGGTATCGGTTAGCGCATCGGTTGGTTCATCCATGATGATGACTTTAGATTCAAACGATAGTGCTTTCGCGATCTCTACCATTTGCTGCTCACCAAGGCTCAACTGGCCTAAAGGTGTTTTCGAGCTGTGTTTCACGTTAAGGCGCTTAAGTAGCTTGTCTGCTTCTTGGTACATCTCGTTCCACAAGATGCGACCCATAGTGCCTGTGATTTCACGACCTAAGAAGATGTTCTCGGCGATGGTCAATTCAGGAATTAGATTCAGTTCTTGGTGAATAATACTAATGCCTGCTTGTTGAGAATCACGTGGCCCTTTAAATGCAGCAGGTTTTCCTTGGTAGGCGATAGTGCCGCCGTCCAAGTGATAAATACCTGTAAGCACTTTCATAAGCGTTGATTTACCCGCACCGTTTTCACCCATTAACGCCATTACGCGTCCTGGATAAACGTTGAGGCTTGCCTTATCCAGTGCTTTAACACCAGGGAAGGCTTTCTCAATTGAGCTAAGTTCTAAAATGGCTTGAGTCATGTCGGTTCCTTTACTCGGGGCCAGTTGTATTTGATTGTTCTGTATATGTATTGTTTTTGGTTCAGTGATGACACTGAGCTGTCGTTGCGTTTTGCTTGAGCTAAAAGGTTACGCCAGCTTGGAAAATAACATTTGCGTATGGCGTGCATTCACCAGTGCGAATCACCGCGCGGCTCTCATGCGTGCGCTGTTTGAATTCTTCATGAGTGATGTAAGTAATAGAAAGCGATTTGCCACAACGTGCTTCTTCTGTCTTGATTAAATCAATCAGCGCTGCGTGGTGCTCTGGGCTTACTTTCTCAAACTCTTCTGCAATCACAACGCCTTCGATTTGAGATTCATCCAACATGGTTTTTACCGTTTGCTGAAAGCTTGGGACACCGTGAGTCAAAGCAAGATCAATACGAGTTACGTGGTCTGGAATCGGCAGGCCCGCGTCACAAATCGTGATTTCATCTGTGTGGCCAAGAGTCGCCACTAGGTAAGAGAGTTCAGAGTTTATTAGAGTACTTTTTTTCATATCACGACCTATCGAAAAATAACGCTTGATGGGTTGAGAACAACTCAAGAAAAGCCATCGAAACGTTTCGATAGTGATAATAGTGTCTGATTTATCATTTGCACGTTTGATTGTTTTAGAGTGTGATAACGATCATCGAAACGTTTCGATGGGGCGTTTTTTGGTGATCTTAGTCACCGCCATTGATTGCATAAATCCTTTATGTAGGTTCAATCGATAGCGCATATCCGAACTTACTAATGGTAATGATCTGGACGTTGGATGCTCTTAATCGCGCGAAGACATTGCGTAGGTTATAGACGACGTTAGCAAGAACATGTGGTGACGAGAGTTGTCCGTCCCAACACACATCAACAATATGCTCTCTTGAAATCGGTCTTCCCACATTTTCCAATAACAAGCAGAGCACTGCTAATAGGTGAGGGCGCAAAGTGATTTTGTTTCCTTGCTGGTTGGTAATCGTTCGAGCGTCGATATCAATGATTAAGCCGTTGAAGTCTATTGTGTGGTTCATCGTGTTTTCTGTTCGTCTTATTCTAAATTGTGGAGATTGAGCAAAATTTGCCTGCTGTTGGAGCGGGTAATTATTTAAGTGTGCTAATGGTCGAAGTGGGCGGATTATGCAAAATCACACCACGCTTGAAAGTAAGCCTGCGTAAGCTCATGAGAATAAAATCTAAAAATCAGAGGGTTTGAAAAATAGAGGGAAGGTTATTCTGAATAAATGACAGGGTTTTATTTCTCGCTTATTCAATGATTTATTAGGTTTTTACTGGTTGTGTTGGTTGAAGTTACAAAGTGATTATATTTTTATTTATTTTTTTGTTTTCTGTGAGATTAACCTGCTTGCCAATTCGACGGGGTGTCGGATAACTCTAACAAGATTGTGCAGCACAGGAAGGCGTAACAATCTTGATTTGCATTAAGTAAGGTTAAGCAGTAATGAACAACAAATTTATTCTAAGCATCGCGATGATGTCAGCATTTGCAGCAAACAATGTAATGGCAGCAGACAGTGGATTTTATCTAGGTGGTGCAATTGGTACATCTGGTATTGATGATGGCGGGCTCTATAAAAACACTCAAGCACCAATTACTGTTGATGCTGAAGACGAGACATATAAGATAATTGCTGGATACCAATTTAATCGCATCGTCTCGCTAGAGGCGCAATATACGAATTATGGCGACGTTGTTGCAAAAAATGCATTAAACCAATCTACTTACACTTGGTCTCCAACTGCATTTTCGATCAGTGCTAATCTAGGTTACACGTTTGACAATGGAATTCGCCCTTTTGGCATCATCGGTTTGTCGACGATTGATTTAGACCAGTCGCTGCCGGTGCTTGATGACGATAGTGGTGAGGGTATTCGCTATGGTTTCGGAGTGGAGTACACACCTAAACAGGCTAAAAACGTCAGCTTTAGGTTAGGCTATGAAGCGGATGCATTTGTGATTGAGAGCGATTCAGTTTTTGAAAATGATAAAGATCTCGTGATCGATTCATTCTACCTAGGCGCAATGTATAACTTCTAAGTTTCACACTTTGCTAAACGGTAAATCGGTTTCTAAATGGGGCGTCGGTTGGCTCAACCCGTTTAGCTAAAGTGGAAGGCCGCAGTTTTTGACTGCGGCTTTTTTATGTTTAACTCTAGGCTTCACGAATATGCGCGGTGACAGACACGATGGCATGGTCGGTACTGAATTGGTCGTGTTCAAAACTAGGATTAATCAGGTGATGGTCTAACACTGTGTAGCTAGAGATCTCCATTAAGCTAGACGAGTTCTGACAATCAAACTCGTTCGACATCAAAATGTAGTCCAGTACAGATCCTGAAGCGCCGTAGTAATGGGTTGGCTTACGCTGTTCAAGCAAGTCTTCTTCATGTAGCTGATGGTAAAGATCCCAGCTGTCTTTCAATCGAAAGTGGGATAGCCAATGCTTGCTGTTTTCGTCTCGGTTGATTGAGTAACTCAATAGCCCTTTAAACTCGTCGTTGAATAGAGGCTTATTAAAGTCACCCATCAACACAACAGGTTGATCGGTTTGGTAGCGTTGGTTGGTGATGTATTGATGCAACATCTGAGCTTCTAGACCGCGTTGGACACTGGATAGCCAAGAGCCAAGCTGTTCTTGGTGAAAGCGAGTGAGCGTGTCACTTTGTGGTTTTTCGCCTTGCTGAGCGTTGTCCGCATCGACAGGTTCAACCTTTGGCTCTGTCGGACGTTGTGATTTAAAGTGCACCACATAACAGTCGGTTGAACCTAAATGGGGTAACGTAATCGTCGCGTGAACAGGCGTTCTGTTGAATGAGAATTTGTCGCCAAGGTTGAATGCTGTCAGTAACTTCGAATCTGGCGTAACAGGCTGTACGTTTTCAATCGGGTAACGGGAAGCAATACCAACGACAGGTGAGGTGTATAGGTAATCATCTTCAACGTGTGCAGTATCGACCACAGCAAAGTATGGATAACCTAGGTCGTTCATCAATTGCTCTAAAGACTGCGGGCTAAATATCTCTTGGAAGCCAATCACATCGCAATCTAATGAACGAATCGCTTCAGCCATCCAATGTTGCTTCTTCTGCCATTCTTCGAAGCTGTAGATGTTCTCAAAATCATAATAAGCATTCGGTGGCTCGAGATAGTTCAGAAGGTTGAACGTTGCGAATGTTATTTGGTTTGGTTTGTTCAAAGTGTCATTCCATTTAGACCTAGTCAGCAAGGATACTCCAGTAAAAGTATAGTTTGTTGATTATTTAGAGCTTAAATTTCACTTTAGAAGCGAATCAAAGGAAATCTAAGCCGTGGAGGCTTGTGTCATTTAGGCTAGAGCAATCTTAGTGCTTCTGCTTTAACCCGTACTTTCCAACGCCACCAAGCTGATCAACTTATTCAAAGGAATCACAGGAACCAAAGGAATCAAAGCTAACTGTATCCAATAACTTCGAGCGGTGACGAGTAATTTGTAAATAAACCGTCAGAGATAGAGTGCTGATGGTTTTATTAGTTATTACATGATGTTAGATTTGAACCTATACTTGATTTAACGGCATGCATTCAAAGCCGATAAATCAACTTGAATATAGAATTCATGACATTTGAAGGGAGAGTCAAATGGGAACAGTTTTTCGACGCAAAGCCTCGCAACGCACTCAGTTTTTCAGGTTTAATTTGAAGTCATGTGCAATCATGTTGCCGCTTATTGCTTTACAACCCTTCGTTACTTACGCTTCTGAAACCCAATCAACTCCTGCTGTCACCGTTATTGAAACCACACAACTGGTTGGTTTTGGTGAAGCAAAATATCCAGCCGATTTTACTCACTTCGATTACGTTAATCCTGATGCGCCAAAGCAGGGCAAAGTGACCTATGGCAGCATAGGTACGTACGATAGCTTTAATCGATTCGGTTCTCGCGGCGTTGCTGCAAGTTACACCGGAGAGATTTACGATACCTTGATGTTTTCTCCGAGCGACGAGATTGATGCGTACTATCCATTGATCGCTTCAAAGGTTCGCTACGCCAGTGATTTCACTTGGATGGAAATCGACATCAACCCAAATGCTAAATTCCAAGATGGCGAGCCTATCACTGCGCATGATGTTGCCTTCACTTTTGACAAGTTCTCAACCGAGGGCGTACCTCAGTATCGAGTGTATTACAAAGAGATTAAGTCAGTAAAAGCGGTTTCTGATTTGGTTGTTCGCATTGAAATGAACAGTCCAAACCGCGAAAAACTGTTCAGCTTTGCACAAAGCACTCGTGTATTGCCGAAACATTTCTGGAAAGACAGAAAGCTGTCTGAGCCTCTAAGCGAGCCACCAGTCGGTAGTGGTCCTTATAAGATCATCAGCTACAAATCAGGCCAAAGTGTTACCTATGGTCTAGATGAAAACTACTGGGCAGCAGACTTACCAGTTAACGTTGGCCGTAATAACTTCAAGCAGGTGCAATACGATTACTACCGTGACGACACGGTAATGTTGGAAGCCTTCAAAGCAGGGGAGTTCGATCTTCGAACCGAGAACTCGGCTAAGTTCTGGGCCAACTCTTATACGGGCGCGAACTTCGATAAAGGCTACATCATTAAAGAAGAGATCAACCACGAGAAGCCTGAAACGACACAAGGTTTCGTCTTCAACATTCAGTCTCCTGTGTTCTCTGACCCTAAAGTGCGTGAAGCGTTAACTTACGCGATGGACTTTGAGTGGATGAACAAAAACATGTTCTATGGTCAGTACAAGCGTACTCGCAGCTACTTCCAAAATACCGACTATGAAGCGAAAGGCTTACCAAGCGAAGCGGAAGTCGAGTTGTTGTCTCAATACAAAGATCAGATTCCACCGCGAGTTTTCACCGAAGAATTCCAACCACCCGTCACCGATGGTAGCGGTCGTATTCGTAGCCAAATGCGTACCGCTTTCAAACTATTGAAAGAGGCGGGTTGGGTGCTGAAAGACAAAGTCATGACCAACGAAAAGACCGGCAAACCGATGTCATTTGAGTTGCTGATTTACAGCCCAACTACGGAACGTATCGCAACGCCGGTTCAAAAGAACCTTAAGCGCATGGGTATTGAGATGAAGATCCGTACCATCGATACGACTCAGTACATCAAGCGCTTACGTGATCGTGATTTCGATATGGTTTCGTCGTCATTTTCCGCAAACCCTTATCCTAGCCCGAACTTAATGATCGTTTGGAACTCTAACTACATTGATTCTACTTACAATACTGCAGGTGTTATCGACCCAGTGGTTGACGCGTTAACAGAAGAAATTGCGCGTAACCAACAGCATCCTGAAAAGCTTCTTACACTAGGTCGTTCACTTGACCGTGTATTGCAGTGGAATTTCTACAACATCCCGCAATGGCACGTTGGTGAATATCGCGTAGCAATGTGGGACAAGTTTGAGCGTCCAGATGTATTGCCTAAATACGATTTAGGTATCGATACATGGTGGATTTCAGAAGAGAAGGCGGCTTTGCTTCCTGAAAAACGTCGCTAGGAGTTAGTTAGCATGGCCGCGTATATATTTCGACGTTTATTGTTGGTGATCCCCACGCTGTGGGCGATCATCACCATCAACTTTTTCATCATCCAGATTGCCCCTGGAGGTCCGGTAGAACAAGCCGTTGCTCAATTAGAAGGGCACAACTCTGGCATTATGGAGCGCTTTTCTGGTGGTGGACAAGAAGTTGATTTAAGCGAAAGTGACCAAGCGTCTGCTAGTGGCTATAAAGGCTCACGTGGGCTTGATCCTGAAGTGGTTGAAGAGATCAAAAAGCAATTTGGTTTTGATAAGCCGATCCACGTTCGCTACTTCGACATGTTGAAAAATTACGCGACCTTTAACTTCGGTGAAAGCCTGTTTAAAGGCGGCAACGTTATTGATTTGATCATCGAGCGACTGCCTGTTTCCATCTCCTTGGGGTTATGGAGTACGTTAATCATCTACGTGATCTCGATACCTTTAGGCATCATGAAGGCGATACATCACGGTTCTCGCTTCGATATTTGGTCAAGTGCGGTGGTGATTGTCGGTTATGCGGTGCCGGGCTTCTTGTTTGCGATCATTCTGATTATTTTGTTCGCGAGTGGTAACTACTTCAGTTGGTTCCCATTGCGTGGTCTTGTGTCGAGTAATTTCGACCAGCTCAACTGGTATCAACAAATTGGCGACTACTTCTGGCACTTGGCTTTGCCTATTTTTGCGATGGTTATCGGCGGCTTTGCAACACTCAGCATGCTGACCAAAAACTCCTTCCTTGATGAAATCAATAAGCAATATGTAGTGACCGCGCGAGCAAAAGGTTTGGATGAGAGCAGCATTCTCTACAAGCACGTTTTCCGTAACGCGATGTTGATCATTATTGCCGGCTTCCCGAGCGCATTTATTAGTATTTTCTTCACGGGCTCTATGTTGATTGAAGTGATGTTTTCACTCGAAGGCATTGGTCTGCTTGGCTTTGAGTCGACCATTCAGCGAGATTACCCAGTGGTGTTCAGCTCTCTCTATATCATGACCTTGCTTGGCTTGGTGCTGAGCATTATCTCCGACCTGACGTATACCTGGGTTGATCCTCGAATTGATTTTGAAGCGCGTTAATGGCGAATGAATAAAAAGGTATTGATAATAAATGTTTAACAACCCTTTAGCTGAAGCTCGTTGGTTACGTTTTAAAGCAAACAAGCGTGGTTTTATCTCCCTTTGGATATTTACCATTCTGTTTGGACTGAGCCTGTTCGCTGAGATCATCGCCAACGATAAGCCTTTATTAGTTTCTTATGATAATCAGTGGTTTGTACCTGTCATTAATGAGTATGCCGAGACTGAATTTGGCGGCGAGTTTGAAACAGAAGCCGACTACAAAGACCCGTATGTTATCGAACTCATTGAAGACAGCGGTTACATCGTCTGGCCCATCATTCCGTTTAGTTACGACACGATAAACTTCGATATTTCAGGCGCGGTGCCGTCGGAGCCTGATTCAGTGAACTGGCTAGGAACCGATGATAAAGGGCGAGATGTATTAGCTCGCATCATTTATGGGTTCCGTATTTCTGTCTTATTTGGCTTTATTCTGACGATTGTATCGAGCGTGATTGGTGTGGTTGTTGGGGCGACACAAGGTTACTACGGTGGCTGGGTGGATCTGTTTGGTCAGCGCTTCATTGAAGTTTGGTCAGGGATGCCGACCCTGTTCTTGCTGATTATTTTGTCGAGTTTTATCGAGCCGAACTTCTGGTGGCTGCTCGGAATTATGGTGCTATTCAGTTGGATGAGTTTAGTGGGGATTGTGCGAGCCGAGTTCTTACGCTGTCGAAACTTTGATTACGTAAGAGCCGCGCAAGCGATGGGCGTTGATGACAAACGCATTATGCTTCGTCACATGTTACCCAATGCGATGGTGGCTTCATTAACCATGATGCCGTTTATTTTGTCTGGCTCGGTCACTACGTTAACCTCATTAGATTTCTTAGGCTTTGGTCTTCCTGCGGGTTCGCCTTCATTGGGTGAGCTATTGGCGCAAGGTAAAGCTAATTTGCAAGCGCCTTGGCTTGGCATTTCTGCCTTCGTCGTACTTTCACTGATGCTGACGTTACTGGTCTTCGTGGGTGAAGCGGTGCGTGATGCTTTCGACCCGCATCAACAGAAGTAAGGATAGGTTATGACTTCAAATACAACGCCTGCTTCTCCAGTTTTGACCATCGACAAATTGTCGGTCGGTTTCGGGCGAAAAGATTCGATAGAACAAGTGACTCATGATGTCTCGTTGGAGATATTCAAAGGTGAGACACTGGCGCTGGTGGGGGAGAGTGGCTCAGGTAAATCGGTTACGGCTAATTCAGTATTAAAACTGCTGCCTAAAGGTTCTTCGCATTACTTGAACGGTAAGATTAACTTCTCTGGCACCGATATTCTGAGTTGTTCCGAAAGACAACTGCGCGGGATTCGTGGTGGTCGCATCGGTATGATCTTCCAAGAACCCATGGTGTCGCTTAATCCGCTTCATCGAGTCGGGAAACAGCTTGTTGAAACCCTCGCGATTCACCGTGGTATGCGAACCAATAAAGCGCAAGCCTTAGCGATAGAGTGGCTTTCAAAGGTGGGTATTCGTTATCCAGAGCAAAAGATTTCAGCCTATCCGCACGAGCTATCTGGTGGAGAACGCCAACGCGTGATGATCGCAATGGCATTGATCAACGAACCTGAGCTGCTTATCGCTGACGAACCGACAACCGCATTGGATGTGTCGGTACAAGCGCAGATTTTGGATTTGTTGAAAGACCTGCAACAAGAACTCGGTATGGCGATGCTTTTTATCACTCATGACTTAAGTATCGTTCGTAAGATTGCCGACAGAGTAGCGGTAATGAAAGATGGTCGCTTGGTTGAAAGTAACGACTGTCATACCCTGTTTAACGCACCTGCTCACCCTTACACTCAAAAACTTATTAACTCTGATCCGAAAGGTTTGCCTGTTCCTGTGTCACCCGAAAGCAAACCGCTACTCGATGTAAATCAACTTCGTGTTTGGTTCCCGATCACGGGCGGTTTATTCAAGCGTACCATTTCTCATGTTAAAGCTGTGACCGACATGGAGTTCACTTTGAAGAAAGGGCACTCAATCGGTTTGGTTGGCGAAAGTGGTTCTGGTAAATCGACGACCGGTATGGCGATACTTAAGCTGGTAGATAGTGAAGGGTCAATCACCTACTCGAGTGAACAGCTTCAAGGTTTAGATCGAAAACAGATGCTTCCGTTTAGAAGCCGTATGCAAGTGGTCTTTCAAGACCCGTTTTCTGCGCTAAACCCGAGAATGTCGGTCGCTCAGGTGATTGGCGAAGGTTTGTTAGTGCATCAACAATTGGATGAGCACGAACTCGACCAACGCATCTGTGACGTAATGAGAGAGGTTGACCTCGATCCTGACACTCGTCACCGTTACCCTAATGAGTTTTCTGGCGGTCAAAGGCAGCGTATCGCGATTGCACGTGCTCTGATCCTTAAGCCAGAGTTTATCTTGCTTGATGAGCCAACATCTTCACTCGACAGAACCGTTCAAGCTCAAGTACTGGATTTACTGAAGTCACTTCAAGAAAAGTATGGCCTGACCTATTTGTTTATCAGTCATGATCTGAATGTCGTGAAATCCTTGTGTCATTACACCATCGTCATGAAAGCTGGCGAGGTAATAGAGAAAGGTGACACTGAGACTTTGTTTGGTAATCCGCAGCATGACTACACCAAGCAGTTAGTTTCGCTATCAAATATAAGCTGATTTTATTCATACTTTACGGTGCTTAATAAAAAAGAACGATACTCAACATATCGTTCTTTTTTGTTTTAACTACTGGTGTAAGGCCGAGCATGAGTAGTTAAGATTTAATTTAACGCATCAGTACATTACGAGTGAATTGCTTCTTCAGGTAGGAACTGTACTCAGAGTTAAACGGTTCGGTTGAGTTGTTTCGCATATCTTGTGAGATCAGCGCGTTAGAAGAGTCTGCTTCAGGGTGCTGTGGCGCTGTACCAAACTCTGCGTTTAGTGCCGTTTGTGTTTTTGCTGATGTTAACCAGTTAATGAATACTAGAGATGCAGCTTGATGTTGACTGTTTTTAGCCACTGTTACAAAGTTACCACCGCCTGACATACCAAATTCAGGGATGTAGAACTTGATGCGATCAGTAATCGCGCCACGCTTTTGTAAACCCGCTAGGTGGTCTTCCCATGCCGGTGCAAGTGTAATTTCACCATCGTTGATACGTGTAAGACTGTCTGCGTTAGACGCTGTGATTAGCATATCTTCTTCGTTCGTTTGAAACCAATCCCAAGTTTGTGCCCACGATTTTACGACTTTCTTATCAAGCTTTTCTGTCATGTCGAACTCGCCTGATACGTGACGAATGCTTGACTCGATGAAGCGCTGACCAGCACCTCCACCGTTTGGATCGTTTACACCAAATGCCATTGGGTTGCTTTTGATGTAGCTCTCCATTTCTTCAAAGGTCTGTGGTAAATCAGACTCTTTGATACGGCTAGGATCGTAAGCAAGGCCAGTTTGGTTGCCCCAGAAGGTCACGCCATAACCTTTAGAGTTGATCCCTTCTGCTGTTTGATTCAGCTTTTGAATTTCTGGAAGCTTATTCAAACTTAGAAGAGTGTTTTCTAGTTTGAACGTGTTCAATGCTGTTGGACCAAGAGCCACTACATCCATAGAACCTTCATCACGGCGGCTTTCGGCTTGAAGCTTGTTGCGGTTACCATCGTGAGTGCCTTCAGGGATACGAACTTTAATGCCCGTTTCTTCTTCAAAGCTTTTTACAAACTTACGGAAACCAGGTTGAAGATACCAAACTGAGAAAGTTACTGAGCCTTCTTCTTTCGCTTGAGTTTCAATTTCATCCCACGTCATTGTGTTTACATCGTATGCAAAGCTAGAAAATGCTGTGGTGCTAAGTAGTGCTGCTAGTAGAGTTTTTTTCATTGTATCCTCACGAAATTAAGCTTTACCTGTCGATTGAGACAAGTAGTTTCCTTTCAATAAACGTTCAATTAGTAACATCAGTAGTACATTTGGAATCACAAGGATCAGAGATACAACGGCAGCATCAGGTCTGATAAATGAATAACCCAAAAACGAATATAAGATGGTTGGAACAGTAATGAAATCTGGTGCACCAAGTACGTAGGACATGTTGAATTCCTCAATACTGATCACCAAACAGAAGATTGACGATGCAAGTAAGCTTGGTTTGAGCATAGGCAAGAATGCATGCTTAAAAGTTCCAATCTTACCCGCGCCCATATCTGAACAGGCATCAATCAAATCTTGTGGAATGGCTTTAAAACCTGCCGACAAAATACGAATTGCGTAAGGCAGGGCCAATACTGTATGCGCAATAACAATATTGACGTATGGATCAGTTAGACCTAATTCAAGGAGCATGGCACTGAAAAAGACAGCCAAGATCATTGAAGGCATAACCATCGGCAGCAGTGACACCATTTCAGCAAGCTTTTTGCCACGAAACTCCATGCGACCAAAGGCATAGGCTGTAGGCATTGCTAAAGTGATGGTCAAAATAGCTACCGCTGGCGCAACCGAATAGCTGTTGCGTAGTGCTTCTGGTAGGGAAGTGTTTTCCCACACTTCAACCCAACGTCCAAAAGACAGAACTTGTGGGAATAAGTCTGGGTAACTCCATGGGTGGTTTGGATCGACTAGGGACCAAATAATAGCCATAGCAAATGGCACACCCAGCCAAAGAAAATTCACTAGCGCAAAGAAGCTAATTGAGATCAACATAACCCATTGTGTATTCGTTAAGTTGCGTAGGCGACTCATGATGCTTTCTCCATATCAACAACAACGCTTTTACGTGTAAGAAATGGTTGAGTTAGAAAAGTAAGAACGACAGCGGAGAAGCCTGCGAGAAGCATGATGACCATAGCGATCACTGCTGAGTTCTCCCATTCGTAATATTGGGTTGCGGTAATGTTCATTAACATAGCTAGTGAGTAGCTGCTGCGAGAACCTGCTACGGAAGCAAACGAGAAATCACCAAGTGCGCCAATGAAAATGAGAATAGATGCAGCCTGTAATGCTGGAATTGTTAACGGAAAAATCACCTGACAGAATCTTGCCCAGCGAGTCGCGCCGAGGTCTAGAGCAGCGTCCATTAGGTCACCACGAATGCTGGCAATTGAACCACTGATCAGGATTAGGGCAAACGGTAAGTTTTTCCAAACTTGCAGTACTACAATGCTCCAACCGAACTTGTCGTTAGACATACGCATGGGCTTATCAATAATGCCTAATGCCAATAGTGATTCGTTGAAAATACCGTGGTAAGCAATCACGTTCATTAATAAGAACGCAGCAACAAGTCCTGGGACAAACATAGGAGCACGGAGAACACCGATAATGGCAGGTTTACCCGGGATAGGTTTGTGCAACCAAAGTGCAATAGGGTAGGCCAGCATGACAGCGCCTAATGTACCGAGCACTGAAGTTCTTAGCGAGTAAGCTACTGAGCGCCATAAAATTGGATCGCCTAGAGTCGTTTGCCAGTATTCAAGAGTTGCATTGGTTTCGCCCATTACGCTGAACATACCAAAGCTTTGTGCGACCACCACGTAGAGCGCACTTCCCATGAGTAGGGCAATGGTGCCAACTCCGGGAATTAGCAATAAGTAGGGTTTTAGATTCATGCGTTTACTCCCTCTAGGAAGCGGACGCCAAATTCAGGCAGTTTTACATGAATAGTTTCACCTTTATGAGCAGATACTCGACCATTCAGTTGTAAGCGAACTTTCTGAGGGGTTTCAGTTCCAACCCACCCAAACACATCTAGGTTATTACCTTGGAAAGCTGATGATTCAACTTTAACTTCAAAGCTATTGGGTTCGTCCTTTTTACAAATTGCTGCATCTTCAGGACGCCAGCAAACAAAAACTTCACTAGCTTGTGGTGTTTCTGCTGATTCAACGACAAATTCACCCATGTTACAACTCACGCGATATTGGTTGTCTTCCGAAGTTGATTCCACATAGGCCTTATGGATATTTGCAGCACCGATGAAGTCGGCAACAAAACGGTTAGCTGGGCGATAGTAAATGTCTTCAGGTGTGCCAATCTGTTCTATGTTGCCACCGTTAAGCACGACAATTCGGTCACTCATTGCTAGCGCTTCAGCTTGGTCATGTGTGACATAGATGGATGTTAGGTTGTGCTGGCGTTGCAGTTCTTTAATTTCGAAACGTACACCCTCACGCATTTTTGCATCAAGGTTAGATAAAGGTTCATCAAATAGGATGATGTCAGGGCGAGTCACCATTGCACGAGCTAGAGCGACACGCTGCTGTTGACCACCTGATAATTGCGCTGGCAGTTTGTCTTTGTGTTCAATCAGACCAACCTGAGACAAAATCTCCGCTAAACGGCGTTTTTGTTCGTTCTTGTCGATCTTCTGCTGAACCATACCGAAGCAAATATTGTGAGAAACACTTAAATGTGGAAACAAAGCATAAGATTGAAAACACATTGCTGTTTCACGTTTCTCAGGAGGGATTTGATTCACAACACGGTCGTTCATCAGGATTTCACCTGATGTAGGTGTTTGAAATCCACCAATCATTTTCAGCAATGTTGTTTTACCACAACCACTTGGGCCAAGTAGCGTGACAAACTCTCCTTGTTCTACAGAGAATGAGATCTCTTTTGATGCGTAAAAATCACCATAAGTTTTCGTGACAGAACGAAGTTCCAAAATTGCCATGATTAACCTTTTTTAAAAAGTTTAAATTTCGAGTTAGATTATTTACAGTTTATTTCAGTTTTATTAACGATCGATGTTTTTTACGTAAAAATCATTCGCTGATCACGGAAAGTTTAATAATTATTTGTTTTAAAAGGTTTTTTTATTTTTTGTTTTATGGCTGTTTCATCGTTGACAGTAAATGTAATATATCGCTATTCTAGATTAAACTTTTTCAGGTAGTTTAATTGGTGGTGTTTTATGTTCACTTTTGATGTGGCAACAAAAGGACAGGTTTTAGTAAATAGCCATCGAGGCGATTGCATTCGTTGTCCAGAAAATACCATGCCTGCTTTTATTAGCGCTGTTGAGAGAAATACAAGCTGTATTGAAATTGATATCGCGATGACAGCCGATGAAGAGTTGGTGGTGATTCATGATCCAAGCGTTAACCGTACTTCTAATGGGTGTGGTTATGTTGAGCAAATGACGCTAGTAGAATTAGAAGCGCTTGATTTTGGTGGTTGGTTTGATGAGTCATTTGCAAAGACTTCACTTCCTAAATTTAGTGAAGTGCTTGATTGGGCAATTGAACAAGGCGTTGGACTGGTGGTTGAAGCAAAGCAAAGACGTAATCATCAACGATTTGCTGAGCAGTTCACTGCTTTGGTCGAGCAAACACCTAACGCTCTTGCGCATATCCAATTGCTGGGTTTTGACCATACCTTAGTCAACCTTGTTAAGCAGCGACTGCCAAATATTCAATTGCAAGTTGTAACGCTTGCACGCTACCAAAACCAATTAAACGCAGTACTGGAATCAAATGCGGATGCTGTGTGTGTCGAGTACCCTTATACAACGCGAAGCGTACTCGAAGGTTATAAAAACTCAGGCTTAACCACACGTTTGTATTTGCCAAACAAAGACAAAAATATGAAACCAACTCAATGGTTTAATCAATATTATGGCTACGACGTACATAGTGAGATTATTCAATGGTTGAGCGAAGGCCTCATTGATATGATTAGCCACGACGATATTGATATGTTGAAAGAGTTAGTACACGAAGCCGGTATGGAACCGATTTAAATCCGACTTTTTATTGATGAACCCATCATGCGACACCGCCTAATAAATTGATTTAACCATAAATAGAGAACGACTGAACATGTTAACTCCGATAAAACAATTACAATTAGAATTAACTCCAGGTCAGAAGAAATTACTGGCGGTTTGTCGACAGCATAGCTCGGTTCCACGCGCCAAGATTGTTGAAAAAACAGGTTTGCGTAGTGGCTCTGTAACCAGTATTTCTAAAGAGTTACTGGCAATGAACATGATTAAAGAAGGACCAAGAGAAAAAGTCGGTCGTGGCCAACCGATCATTCCGTTGCAGTTGAATCCATACGCAGCATTTTCATTTGGTATCGCTTTCCATATTCACCGAATTGAAGTCGCTTTGGCAAATTTCTGCGGTGAAGTGATTGATACTGAAACCATCGATTACGCCGAAGATGCGCCAATTATAGATGTACTTAAGAACATTAAGGCTCAAGTCGACTTATTGGTGGATAAGCACAAAATCCAAAATGCACGCATCTTAGGGATTGGTGTTTCTATGCCAGGGCCTTCTGAAGGCGATGGTAAGTCGATTCGTACTATTATTCAGATGGAACATTGGCGTGGGGTCGACTTAGCAAGCATCTTTGGTGATGTATTTGAATGGCCAGTCTGGATCGATAACGACTGTAATGTTGCTGTTGTTGGTGAGTTTTATTCTGGTCAGTGGTCAGAAGTAAAAAACATGGTGCTGTTTGAGTTAGGTCATGGTGTGGGTGGCGGTGTGATCATCAATCGCAAACTTTACCGTGGCAGTCGGCATAATGCGGGTGAAATCGGCACATATTTCAATCTGCTTGGCGAAGAGAATAAGCCCACTATTCGTGGCTTATTGGATCAATTGGTGGCATCAGGACTGGAAGTGGATGGTCCTGAAGATATTCCAGGATTAGATAACCCTGTGGTCTCAAAATGGGTGCGTTTTGCCGCTGCTCAGCTTAAGCCCATGTTAGTTGTCACTTTAGGTTGGTTCGACCCAGATTGTATAGTTATTGGTGGTTCTTGCCCTCAACATATCAGTCAAGCCATTATTGATGAAGTCGCATTAGATAAGGTTTGGGAGGAAGCTGAACGCTCATATGCAATGGCTCAATTCTCGCCTTCAAAAATTGGACCGTCGCTAAATACCTATGGGGCATGTATGTTCCCAGTATTTCGCACGCTAGGTATTTAATATAAACATCGGATAATTATTATGAAGTATGCACCAAGTGTAGGTGTTAAATTCCATGAAGATGGAAGTGTTAGAACATTTCCAGGTAACACGTTTATCTGTCATTTAGATCAATCGCTCCCTTTGATTGACGAGTTACGTTGGGCGCAAGACCAACTTAAGTCGATGAATTGTGGTAATAAATTTTCATTTTTGCCTATTTCAAGTATGCACATGACGGTATTTGAAGGGGTTTGTGATCAAATTCGTGAAGCTCATAAATGGACGACGAAACTCAACCTAGACGCTGAACTATCGGCAACTACCGACTTGTTTGCGACAGAAGCAAGCCAGATAGGCGCTCAAGGTGGTTTTGAAATGATGTTCGACTACGTTTACAATTGCCCTATTGGCGGTACTGCTATTCGTATTAAACCAGCTAACGAGCAGTCTACTCAAGCACTTAAGCAGTGTCGTGAAGCGTTAAAAGCAGCCACAGGTATCAATATGCCTGATTTCGATGACTATCACTTTCATATTACGCTGAGCTATCGCGTTATAGAGTTGGAAGAGCAAGATAAAATTGAATTACAACAGACTGCGAAGCGCATTGGTGAGCGTATCGCTCAATCGTTTGGCTCTTTGATTCATGGTCCTGTAGAGTTTTGTACTTTCCAAGACATGTTCAAATTTACTCCTGTCATCAAACTATCGTAGTTTTAGGTATAAATAATCACTAAGATCTTTATCTGATTCGAGCTCATGCGCCGTTGATACTGCACATGAGCTTTTTTATTGAGTGCGTTAGGAAAAATAGCGGCTAGTGCGCGATCTCCTACATAGCTAGAAAACGATATTCGTTCTTAGGCCAAACAACGCGACTTTGCTTTGAGTGCTGACTGCGGGTGTAACGTATTGCGCATCCGCGGTAAAGGTTAACCATGGCGTCGCTTGGAACGCGTAGTAGATCTCAAAACCTTGCTCGTCTTTTAATTCTGCTCCGAGTGGCAAATCGCTAATGCTGTTTTGTAACGCATTAGACAAGTTGTAGTAATAGTAGCCCGCGCCCCATTGATCTTGAGGTCTGTCGAAGAAGAAAGCGTTGCCTCCAAGGCCGCCAACAAACGTTCCATCTATGATATTTGGATTACCGTCTGCCGCTGCTGCTCTTAGATAGACTGCGATAGTATCGTCATTGTTCTCGTAGATATTGTGTGTCGCTTGAGCACGAATGTTGTACTTATATTTAGCGGTCTCACCCAAAGACGAGTAATCCACTCCTTCTTCAGTGCTGTATGTACCAGACATACCAAACGTAGAACTTCTATCGAACAGTTTGAATGAGTGAGTTGCACCTAATGAGAAGTTCACGCCATCATCAAACCAATCATTGAACCCTAAATTGTCATCGTATCGATCTCTTGGATCATAAATCATCGCTGTGATTCGCGTATCGCCGATGGTGTGGTTCAGGATGCCGCCAATAAATGATGGGGGAGTCACGCCACTTGGTGGAGCAGAGAAGGCAATGTTCATGAATCCATGACGAGTTGCACCACCGTAAAATGGTGCATTTCGTAGTAGCTCAAACGCGTCGATCTTGCCAACAAGGAGGTTGGTGTTGTCATCAGACTTGTGTGTGTAATACAAGGATGAAAAGAAAGGGCTGCTGCTGTCTGAGTAATGGGCTGAATTAGGTACTGACAAACTGGAGAAGCCAAAGTCGTTGGCATCACCGTTTAGATAGATCAACTGGGTGCGAAAGGTGCCGTTATTCCATAGGCCAGCATTTTCAGTATCAAGCCCAGCCAATAAATCAAAACGGTGCGTGAATTCATTTGAATTTGATGGTGAGCCAGAAACTGCCGATTGGTAAACGTTGGTGTATTCAGCATCGAGCGAGAGTCCGCTGTCTTTAATGCGACTGCGTTCACCTCCCCAATCACCGGTTAATGTATCTGAGTATGGCTGGCTTGCATTAGCTAAAGACGATAAAAAGAGTGGAGCTAAACAAAAGGGTAATGATAAATATTTCATAATTAAATCTTATTGTTAGAACGTAATCTGGCTAGGCGCATTGAGATAGATAAGCAGGACTGTTCACCATGTTGGCCGCTCGTGAATGGCGTTGATGTTTAAACAGTGCACTCAAAGCATCAAACGCTTCGGAAATGGACAGATAACCTTGCTGGTAAGCGAAAGACACCGAACTTGCTTTACCGTCGTTGAGGTCGTGTCTTGAGATCGCAATGCCATGGTTTTGCGCGAGTAAGAACAATGCATCAGCGTTAAGAGGCTGAGAGTCCGCGTTCTGCTGGTGGCGCAACTTGTTGACGAGTGAGTGAATACGCTCGATACATTGGCTAAGTCGGTGATAGCGAGAGGTGTTGACCGTTGTCGCAATATGCTGGCAAACCTTTACCAATGCCTCCATTTGATCTGTTTTCGCTGAAGACGAAATCATCTTTTCAATAACTGCATTTAGCTCGGCAAGATATTGCGTTCTAAGCTGGGGTAATACCGTCACTTCATCATCCTTAATGTATCCGCGTAGCTCCTTGCCAAGTGACTCTAGATAACCCATATCTAATTCCCAAATGGTAGACATAGTATTGACCTGAGTTGTAATTGACCGGGTCATGTTATCGATTTTGGTGATGATAAAACTAATTTTGAAGTTTTTATGTTTTAATTAAGTTGTTGTATTTAATGGTTTTTCATTGTATTTCATCTGCTTGATAGACGTTTCAATACCGGTGTCATTAAAGGAGAACAAAAGAGAATATTGGTGGATGGAGAATGGTGCAGTTACGGTGGAAAATAGCGTAATTAAATCAGATTTTTGTGGCTCTCATGAGGCAAGATGAGATGACACGCAAAGAGGTTAGCCAGTTAAAATGAGGAGGTGTGTACTCGACCGGACATAGAGGGAAGGTGACTAATGATCTACGTATCTTGCGAATTATCTGTGATGCAAAAGTCTTTGGTTCTGCGAGGATTTAATAAGGTGTTACTGTTGATGAGGAGTTGCGGGCGCTTTATTTTTTCCTGCCAAGTGCCAAGTGCCAAGTGCCAAGTGCCAAGTGCCAAGTGTGACGAACACACTTGTTCATGTAATGAGTTCAATTCGCCAGAGCCAGTATTTAGAAAGCTGCACTTGTTGAGCTATGTTCTGGCTAATAGGTTGCGCCACCAAACGGCGAACGTTCTCGATGATCTGTGAAGTGTTGGGATATTTGGTTGTGATGTGGAAATCAGTGAGGTAGTGGGTTGAAGGTTCGGGAGCGTGTCGGATTGGCTTAGATAGTTTTGTATAGCGCCATTTGAATAAGGGCTGTCTGTATCGCGGAATCGGTAAACATGTACCATAAAAAGAAAAAGTGATAGCGGACGCCGAGGTCACACTATCACTTTTTGAGAACAATGAAGCTTAAGCTCAGCTTAGAGCAATGTTCATCGTTATTGCGCTTACGTTATTGCTGTTGAATCGCCGTAAGAGCATGTTGGAAGTACAAGCTTGTCGCACACACATCGTGGTCATGATCATGATGGTGGTGATGACCGTGAGCGTTGTGGTATCTGTTGATTACATTCACAACTTTCATATTTTGCTCAGTCATGGCTAAACCAGAGTTACTGTTTTTTACAGGAGCAGGGATACCTTGGTAAATCGTTGCTTCAACTTTTATCTTGTTGATGTCTTCAGGTTTTACCGTGTATGGGTTGTCGTCGAGTACCGTAAAGTTAGCGGTTTTACCGATATCAATGGTACCAACTTCATTTTCTAGACGTGCTGTGTATGCTGCATCAATCGTGATTGCGCGCATTGCTTCATCAACCGTAATGCGCTCTTGAGGTCCCATTACCGTTTTGCCAGACAGACCGATTCTGTTTACAGCAGCCCAAACTAACCCTAGTGGTTGCGCTGGTGCCATTGGTGAATCTGAGTGCAATGATAAAATACCACCCGCATCGATGAATGAACGTCCACGCGCCATCACTTCTGCACGCTCTTGACCGATACCTTGTTCAGAGTAAAGCTCAGCCAGAATATGTGTGTAGTAAGGGTTTACACTAAAGTTTGCGCCAAGTTCAACGGCTTTAGGGATGTCGTCTTTATCGGTAATACCTAGGTGATGGAAGCTGGTTCTGTGATCGTCTCTGCCTTTCTCTTTGTTGAGCTTGTCGACAATGTTCAGGGCAGTCTCAAAGCCTAGATCACCATTGGCATGGATAACAATCGTGTAGTCGTCTTCCCAGTAAGGACGCATACTTGCTTCAAGATCTTCAGGTTGTTGTAACCATTCACCTGAGTGACCATCGGTGTAACCATCTTTGAGTTGCATTAATTGGCTATACATTGCGCCGTCTGAGAACAACTTAACGAATTTTGGTAGCCATTTGATCTGTTCACCTTGATAAGACGGGTGTTGAGTCAAACCTTCGGCAATCGCTTTACCTTTAGCTGGGTCGTTTTCTGCCATCATGTAGGTAAAGTTACCGGCTGGCATTAACCAGTAATCCATTGGGAAGTTACCGTCTTCAAGAATGTCGACTACTTGTTCGAACATCTCTGGTGTTGCAACAACACCTGGGTCAATCGCGGTAGTGATACCACCAGAGTGGATGTAATCTTTGGTTCGCTCCATCCCCGTTGCAAAAATGCCGCTATTTACCCAGAAGCTCATTACATCATTGAGAATGAGTTTGCCGCCAGCTTCATAAGCATGGCCTCGTTCCCAGTCCAACTGAGTATATGCATGGCCTTCACCAGTCCAGTCTTTTTCAGACCAACCTAGCATCTCCATCGCTGCATCGTTGAAGAACAATTCGTGGAAGCTGCGATGCCAAATGATAATTGGTCGATCTTCAGAGATGTTATTCAGCAACTCGCGGCTCATTTCATTGCCGTGGAAGTAGTGATGGTAGCCCCAGCTTACCAATGGTTCGCCTTCAGCCAGTCCACTTTCTAACTCTGTTAAACGGGCTAAGTAGTTATCATGGCCTATTACGCCTTCAACGTTACCCCACGGTAAATCCCAATCAGCAGGAGTAATAAAGTCTGTGCCGATCAATAACGCCATCAGCCAAAGGTGAACGTGAGGTTCAACAAAGCCCGGTGTAAGAACGCGATCTTCAAATGATTTATCAATCGTAAAACCATCTTTAGATTGGTACTTAGTGGTGAGCGTTTTTTGATCGCCAAGGTCGAGGATTTTACCGTCTTGGACTGCGATAGCGTTTACGTTGCTATGATCTTGATCTGAAAGAGTAATGATGTCGTTCGATACATAGAGCGTGATAGGGCTAGTAGAGGTTTCGGCGAAAGCAGGTGTGGCGACTAGGCCAGCAATAACCGTTGAGAGAAGTAGCTTTTTCATAATGGATCCTATTGCTCTCAACTAACGGCCTTGTTCTATGAGAGGATTAAGTCGACCATCGCGCTTTGGAAAATCAATCTTCCTGTGAGCGCTTAGAAAGTCAGTTCTTTCTTTGTATTCACGGATAAGTGATAAGAAAAGAGAGGCGGTAAACCCATAATTAGCAATGCGTAACTCTGTTCAAATAAGTGTGTATAGCTAACTTCTGGGCTTACTGCCAATACATAGAGAAGCGAATTTTATCGTTCAAATACAGAGTGAAAACTCTCTTCGCCTCACATTTGTTGCTAATTTAGCAGTGTTATTACGTTTCTAATAACGCATAATGATGGGTAAAACCAAACATTAATTATCTAAGGTGGTAGGGATGTTTTCTTATGAACACTTAAACTCATTCTGTGCGACGTATGACGAACAGAGCTATAGCAAGGCTGCGAGAGCTATTGGTAAAGATAGAACGACCATTCGAGAACAAGTGAAAGCGCTAGAAGACAGCTATCGAACCATTTTATTTACTATTGAAGGAAAAAAGGCGGTACCTACCAGCTTTGCACGTTCTATTTATAAGCAATCAAAATTACTGGTGCAAAACAGTGAGCGATTGCATCTAAGAATGATGAATGCTTATCAACAAGAGCTGACCCGTTTAGATTTCTATCACGATACTCTGATGCCCAACGATTTAGTGGTGGAGATAGAACAGCATGTTTTGAAGGCTCACCCGGACATGGTGCTCAATTGGCTGCATCGAAATCGAGATGAGATCTTGGTTGATGTGACACAAGCGCACAACAAAGTTGCGATCATGCAGCACCGAATGGAAAACATGTCGGAATACCCCATCAGCGCCATCAAACTTGGTGACGGTGATATTGCTGCCTACGCACGGGTTGATAGTCCTCTGTTCAAAATCAGTGAGATTCGACTTGAAGATCTGCAATTAGAAACGCAGTACATCAGTGAAAACCAAAGCAAAACCATGCCAGAGTGGTTGGGCGTATCACCGTATTTTCGCACCGTTAGTAATAACGATATGTTACTGGAGTTAGTGAAAGTGAATGGCTGGGCGTTACTTCCAAAAAGCTTAGCGACCGAAGCGGTGAATGAGAAAAAGCTACGCCGAATTGAGTTCAATGAGCTGCTTTCACACAGCGCGAAGTTCGGGCTCTCATTCTTCTATCCAACGAGTTTTGAAAATACCAGTGTGTATAAAGGTTTGGTTGAAGTACTGAAAGGTTACGCAACTAAGAATTTGTAGACCCACCCTTTAGTATCGTTTTGAAAGGTACTTAATATAAATTGAGAGTGAGAGTGAGAGTGAGAGTGAGAGTGCGGTAGATGCACTCTGGTTGAAGCGGAGTGTTGACTATGAATAGGACAAAGGCCAAGTGGCCTTTGTCCCAGGTTTACGCTTGCTTAGTTTGATTAGCTTGCAGATTTAATGATCGTCTCAGTCACATCTCCAATCAAACCTGGCTGGATTAACTGGAAGTTGATCGCTTTCCCAGATTCTTGGATATCTCGTATATTGTATTGAAGCTGAGTGAAGTCATCTCCCCACTGGTAGCGAAGTAATGTTTCACCTGATTGTAGGTGATAGTTAACCGCGTATTCTGTCGCATAACCAGCCATCACACCATCAATGGGCGCGTTTGGCGCATCATGTGGGATCTTGTAAGTAATCGAGTTTAGCTTGACCATGCCATTGATTACGCTGGTAGGCTCGGTAAGGTGTCCCATGTAGTAGCTTGAGTGTACAAATCTGTCTTCTGGGTTGGCGTTGCCACCTGTGCCTAAGTTGGTTTGTGAGTACTGGGCTTCTTGCGGGCCCCAACCGCGTTTAGAGCGCTCTACGTTTGCCAAGTGCTGGTCGTAGTCCGGTTGGTTGGTCATCACTGTGTATTCCGCGCCATGCCAGATTCGCGGTCCTTCCGCTCTAAATTCTATAATCGCTGAATCACCCGATGTGTCTTGAAGACTAATGTGCAGTGCGATTCTAACGGGAACACCAGGTACAAATTCAGTAGCAGGCTGCGTTTTTTCAACGAATTGAACGGCTTCTTCAACGGTACTGAACTGCGATAAAACATGCTTTAGATAGGTCAGCGTGCCTAAATCGTCAGCTTGAGTTGACTCTTCTGTATTCATACCTCGGTCGTACAAAACATTGCCACTAAGCCCTGCGTTGTTCATACCATCAGTGATTTGGCCATAGGTCGTTAATCCAGTGACATCGTATTTAGAGGTCACTTGGTTAGTGTTATCTAAGTGGGTAACGTAAGTGCTGTCTTTTGGAATGTTAACGAGGTGCACATCCGTTTGTTCTGACCAATCCAGAGTACGCGAAACGAATGTGCCTTGATCTTGTGTATCCCAAAGTAAGCGGGTGCAAGCTTCGGCGGCAGTAACAACGCCCATAGAGAAGGTAGCAATAATAGCGGTAGATAGAATCTTCTTATTCATGATGAATACCTTTGTAATTTGGGGACACAATCATCATGGCATTGAATTTAGAAACGAAAAACTCAAGTATGCGGGTTAAAATCCATCAAATTATGGGGCGAAGTGTGCTTGAGTGATCGCTTTAATGGTCGGTAGTGGTTCTTTGTTACCCATTGATACTGGGTAATATAAGGTTAATCCAAAGTGAAATTGGTTTGCGATCTGCTGTATATGGAGCGTCTCTAACTCGCCGCGCTGCACTAAGGGCTCTGCTAGGTCGGTACTCATGATCGCCCAACCATCATGTTTTACTAACTCTAATAACAGGTCGTTATTGCTGACTAGGTGGTATTGAGGGGAAATGAGATAGAGCTCTGGTAGCGTGTTGAAATGGTTTTCGCTCACATATTGCTTGTCTAACTTTAAGTCTTCAATAGAGAGCGCATTAAGGTGAGGGAGTTTACTTCTTCTTCCTGCATACATACCTAACTCGCCATAGCCCAAAGAGAAGAACTCAATATTTTTACTAAAGCGCTGCATGTTTTTGTGCTGCATCAGTGCGATGCTGTTTGTTTCAGATTCAATGCTATCAAAGGCTTCCTCTCGATTACGATGCAGCCAATGCACACGAAGTTCTGGGCATTTTTGTTGTAAAGCGTGCTCGATTTTGACGGCCAAATTGAGTGGCAAGGAAATGTCGTGATAGATATTGAGCGTCAGCATCTCATCCATATAGATGTTTTCTAATGAGGTACTGAGCTTCTCAGTGTTATTCAACACAACCTTGGAGCGTTGATAAATATGATCAGCCGCTTGAGTCGGTGTTGCCTTCTTTCCGATGATTTCAAATAGCGTAACGCCATATAAGTCTTCGACGGCCTTTACTTGGTCTCGTATTGTGGTGCGGTCTTTGCCTAACTTTTTGGCAGCAGCGCTGTATGAGGATGCTTCGTACGTGGTGCAAAATGCCAATAGATGCTCATAGGAAAACATGCTCAAACCTCAATAGAAAGTGAACTCAGACTTTATGATGGAAATTATCCTGCATTAATGCTGAATTCGCTAAATTTTATCTTCGGTAATAAGATGAAAGTGTGATCAATACTAGGTGTTTATTTTTCGAGTTCGATTAACGCGCTTCAAGTAAATGCGGCGTTTCGATTTTAAGCTGTCTCACCAATCCTATATACGGCAATTCAGTGATAATCTCGTGTGACGATACAGAGATGATTTTTCTCGGTGTTGAAAACATACGAAGGATCATATCTCTCGAGAACGACTTGAATTTAACCTCGTCAATTTTCTCTGAGACTTCTTCCAAACGAATTGAATCGGCAATGACATCAAACTGTATGTGATTGTTTTCAAAGCGTTGCCACTCAGTGTCGAATTTCACTTTCACATGAGCCACGGTTCCTGTTTGGTCAAAAAAATTGAAGTGCATGGCGTGATAAGACTTATCTTTGGTCATGAGAACCTCAGATTCCGTCTCGACGACACGTATGTCCCATAACTGAGCCAAGTAGCCAAATCGACTTGGGTATCCTCTGTGTTTATAAGACCAATATTGATTCAAAAACACCGATTCTGGACTGTAATGAGTAACGTAGAGGTCTTTGATGACGTAAGACATCAGCGCCACAATAATGAAACTGCTTGTGATTACTTTAGTGGTGAAAGATGACATACAAGCACCTCCTTATTGTGATCTCGCCAGAACAATCTCGGCAGTGTTGGTGCAGAGCTTTCACGATGTAACGGTAAAGTATCGAAGAGTGCGCTCTGCTGCGCTTCAATCAGTAGTGATTGGCAGATTTGAATATCGTGATCACTTGGCGTCTCAGCGTTTTGATGGATTAACATCGGGATAGGTGGCGCGATAGTGGGCTCGGTGACTAGACGGCTGAATGCGCCATTGTGGTATAAGCCGACTAAGTTCCAGCCGATAAACAGAACACATGCGAACCTGATAAGGTTATGAATAAAAAAGGCTTTGTTATGCTGAACCCAGCTTGCTGCTTTTGACCATAACGAAGCGTGGCGAGTAATCAATGATTGATATTCTGCTTCAGTGAGCGCTTGAGTTTCTCCGATATAGGCGTAGCCCTTCATCACTTGAGTTTGGATGAACTTTGGTTGTTCGCTCGAATCTCCCAGCTGTGCACGCAAGTTTTTTACTGCGGTGGCGACACTCGATTTTGCACGCGTACTTTCCCAAATGGCCTCAAGAATAAACGCTGATGTGAGGTCAGAACCTGAATGTTCAATGAAAAGTGATAGCAATTTCCACTCATTGGAACGCAGTTGCGTCTCTTGCAAAGACGCCAGGTTTAACAGTTTTCCACTTTGACTGTTAAAAAGCAGATTTTGATTTAATAGGTAGAAACTCATCGTAGCTCACTCAAGGTTAAGTCTAAATCTTACTTAAGGTGGATCGTATCGTCAGTAACTTTTGATCCCACTTGCGACGCCGAGCAAGCTCAAGTGGACTCTCTTGTTTCGCCAATATGCGGTCAGCGTGCGCTATTTTATTGGTCAGCCAAAGGCTTTGATACTGCAAAATATTTCTCTCTATCGTATCAGTGTCTGCTGGCTTAGTTTTTGATTTCAACTGTTCAATGGCTTGATTTATGTTGTGGAGTTTGACTTTCAATCGAGCTATTTGGTCTTGTGGTGAGAGTGTTGGGCGTCCTCTCTTAACGGGGTTTCCTATTGCCGAGCCACTTTCAATAACGCTACTTTGGTTAGGCTTCAATTTTGAATAATCAATGGTGCGCTCTTTAAGTTGGTGCTCTTGGCACAGTATCTGGTCTTCTAATACTAGGCTCTGATTGACGAGTTTTTGCAGTTCGCTCATCGGTTTTCTACCGGCTTTTGTTTGGGTTGTTGCTTTGCTGTTTTTTTCGAGCGCCTTGGCGGCCAGTGTTTCGATACCTAGTGCTGGTTGATTGTGTGCATGACACGCGTGTCTGTATTCGAGGTACGTATCTTGGAGCGCTTGCTCCTGTCGCATTAATTGCACAGGCAAGGGGAGTGCCGGCCTGCCCGCGCTGCTTTGTGCTTGTCTTGGTAGCAGTGAATCAATTTTGTTGTCAATAATATGCAGCATCAGTAAGCGAATGACCTTTCGGTGATGCTTGATGCGCTCAAGCACAAACGAAGTGTTGTCACTCCAGAAATGATTGAAACTCTCTGAACCATTCAACAAAGCTCCGTTGAGCTCTCTGATGCTTGATTTGAAGTTTTCGGTGACGGTATAGAACCAATCATCTTGCTGAAAGACCGTCGCATTTACTAACGTACTTTCGAGCCAAGGGTTCACTGTTTGCGAAACTAACGTTTGCGAGATTACTGTTTGAGAGATTCCCTTTTGCGTGACAGCCTGCTCATGGACCCAAAGCTGATCCGCGAAATCACACACAAGTATTGACCTTGGCTGCGCCGGAAGCGATCTAATCCGAAGCTGGTACAGGCTAATAAGTTGCTGCACATTGTCTAATACTTTCTCTTGAATGCTTTGCCATCGCTGGGTCGGATCAGAATGACGTTGCGCAGATAGCATCAGGTTATCAATGCTGCTCCAAATCTTATACTCCTCGGAGGCGCTGATGATGTCGGCGTTAATGAGAGCCAACTGTTCTGCATTGTGTTCTGGGTACAGTTGACGAAGCTGAGCTTGGTAACGAAGGTTAAGGCTCACGTAATCTTGATAGTCTTTTACGACGTGTTTAGCGAGCTTCACAACAGGCGACAGCGTCGGGCGTCCTCGTTGATGAGTATTCATCATAGTGACTCTAATACAGAGAATGGTTTTGCCAGAGGTAGCACTTTGACGGCATTCCAGTGAGGCTTACCTTTTACTTCCTCAAGCTCCATATAAACTCGCTGACCTTCCTCTAAGTTAATTTCACCATCAAATTCAATGACACTGATGTGAATGAGTACATCAATATCACCGTGATCAGGTTTAGCAAAACCAAACCCGTTTTCTAGGTTAAACCAAGTGATGTAGCCACGAGTGCAAATCAAATCGGACATTTACGAGATTAACTTAGTGAATAGATAATGAGGTGATTCTATCAGTGGGTGCTATGACTAATTTTGATTTAAATCTATTTAATAAGTAATTAATTAATTCCAATTTCTATGTGGAACCCGACACAAAACCCTCGGTATTTGCCAGTAAATCATGACTTAGAACAAGTTTGATTCCGACGGCGCTACAGCTCACCTCCCTAAATCGCAAAACTTGACTCAAAAGGGCGCAAGTCCGCTCATCCATTTGATGTGTTGGTGGGTCATTCCATGAAAAAACAAACTTCAATGCTTCCAAGTACGGTTGCCGTTAATCGCAGAACGCCGAGATCTTCTATGAAGATTTCGGCGTTAGCTGTGCTGGTGGCCGGAGCATTAACGAGCTACGGAGCCTTGGCTGAAAGTGTCAGCTTAAGTGAGCTGTATCAGCAATCTCTCGACAATAACCCTGCGTTAAAAAGTGCAGCACTAGCCATTGATAGTGCGACCTATGGTGCAGACAAAGTAGGTGCCGCGTATTTACCTCAGGTTGATGCAAACCTTGCGTATGGTGTGCTTCGTAACAGCTACACCACACTCAACGAGATAGACACCAACGCGGCACAGGCGTCTATTTCTGTTGGGCAAAATCTTTATAACGCGAAACTGAACGCGGCAAATGAGCTAAGTAATCAACAGGTTGAGCTCAGCCAAGTCTCACACCAAGTCGCGTTAGAGAGCCTCGCTTTGCAAGTCGTGGTGGGTTATTTCAATGCCCTTAAAGCGCAAGAGTCGTTAAAGCAAACCAAAGCGACACAAGAAGCGATCGAAGAGCAGCTTAAGCAAACCGAACGTCAATTTTCATTGGGGATGATTCCGGAAAATGACGTGATTGATGCCCGCGCTCAGTTCGATTTGGTTTCTGCATCGGTGATTGTGGCTGAAAACGAAGTTGAGAAATCATTGGACGCGCTTTACGAGCTGTCTGGCAATGAGTTTACGTCGGTTTATCCACTGAATACTGACCGTTACGACGCCAATATCCCAACGCCAGAAAATGCACTGACATGGCAGGAAAAAGCGCAGCAATTCAACCCTGAGATGCAAATTCAGAAACAACTGGTTGAGCTAAGCAAGCAGCAGATTGAACTGGCGCAAGCTGGGCATCAACCGTCGTTAGGCTTGGTTGCTGAGTACCGTTATACGTTTGCGAGCGAGATTCGTAGAACCGAGATGGGTCAGTCAAAACAACAGTTTAATAGCATTGATGACAACTCAACCGTGTTTGCAGGTGTAGCAATGACCTTGCCTGTCTACCGAGGCGGGGCAACCAGCAACGAAGTACAACAAGCCAAGGTTCAATACCAACAAGCCCTTCAGCTTCAAGAACAATCTTGGAGAAGCGTGACGCGTCAAATCCGCGGTGCAGAAAAAGACCTCAATGCCCTTATTAGTGCTCAGCAAGCCTATGCCAACGCTGTTCATTCTGCCGAACGCTCACTTGTTGCGACTCAACAAGGTTTTGAAATTGGCAGCAGAACGATTGTCGATGTGCTAAACGGAACTCGTCAGCTTTATGCGGCGAAGCAAGACCTGACTGAAGCGCAAATTGATTTCATTTTGGTGTCACTGCAGCTCAAGTTCTTAGGTGGCGAGCTTCTACCTGAAGACATCAGTGCGATTAACGCTGGATTGAAACGCTAGTCGAAAAAGCGGGTTAAAGCGATCGCTCGAAATCATGGCGCAAGCGCCGAATAGAAAATAGATCAAATGTGATGGCACCTGAGATTAAACCTTAGATTGAATCAGGATGCGGTCACTCAATGTATCGACGTATTTGTAGAGAACACACGATGAAAAAAACAATAACGTTATTAACCGCAAGTATCTTACTTGCAGGCTGTGGTGGTAATTCACAACCTATGGAGCAAACCGTTGCTCCAGTGCCTAGTACACCGGTAACTGTGGTGCTTGCAGAGGAAATGGCACATTCGCCAATCCAATACCACGTCGGAAGAATGGAGGCGGTTGAATCTGCTCAATTGACACCAAGAACCAGTGGTTTCTTGTTAAATAAACTCTTTGATGACGGTGCCTTTGTCGAAGCGGGCGCTGTGCTTTTTGAAATTGACCCAACGTCATACCAAGCGGCATTTGATGCGGCAAAAGCAACCTTATCTGAAGCGCAATCGGCACTGAGCTTGACTCAGCTAAACCATGAAAGAACCACTCAGATGTTGAAGTCGGGCGGTATTTCACAGTCGCAGCTCGATTTGAGCATTGCTGAGCTAGAGATGGCGAGATCTCGAGTGGTGTCTGCGCGAGCAAACGTAAGAGTTCAGCAAGACAACTTAGACCAAACCCAAGTTAAAGCACCGTACTCAGGTCAGTTAGGGAAAAGTAACTTCTCTATCGGTGACATGGTAGGACCTAACTTTGGCCCATTGATTGACCTGATCAAGATGGATCCGATCGATGCGACCTTCTCGATTAAAGAAAGCGAACTGAGTCAGTATCAGCTTCAAGGCAAGCAAGCGACATCTGTATTGCTTGAGCGTGATGGCCAATTGACGGATTACCAAGGCAACATCGCTTTTGTTGATAACAAAGTAAATGCAGCCAGCGGTACGGTGACGATTTCTGCCTCTTTTGATAACAGCGAAGCGGGTCTGCTGCCAAATCAATTTGTTCGTGTTGGGCTGACGAGTGCAGAACCATTAAGCGGCGTGCAAATTCCTCATAAGGCGATCCATCAAGATCAGCTCACTCAATATGTACTTACTATCGAAGAAGGTAATGCGGTACGTCGTGATGTCGTTGTAGGTGATCGAATTGGACAAGATGTTTTCGTCGCAAATGGCTTGGACGCCGGTGAACCAGTGATTGTTGGCGGGCTGCAACGCATTCGTCCTGGTGCCCCTGTTTCAGTTGCGGAGTAATAGATTATGCTCAGTAAATTTTTTATCAACCGACCGAAATTTGCGTTTGTTATCTCGATCTTCCTGACCTTGATTGGCTTGATTGCGATTAAAACCATGCCGATTTCAGAGTACCCAAGCGTGACGCCTCCACAAGTTCGTGTCGTCGCGTTCATGCCGGGCGCCAGTGCTGAAACCGTAAAAGAGGTGATTGGTAATCCAATCGAAGAGGAAGTGAACGGTGTTGATGGCATGGTTTACATGCAGTCACGTTCAACCAACGATGGCCGTTACTTCTTAAACATTACCTTTGATAACAGCGTTGACGCCGATATGGCGATGGTTAACGTATCTAACCGCGTTGCCGTTGCTGAAAACATGCTGCCGTTTGAAGTTCGTGCTCGTGGTGTGCGTATTCGTAAAGCCGCGCCGGATGATTTGCTCGCGATTGCTTTCTACTCTGAAGACCAATCGATGTCAGAGCTAGAGCTTAACAGCTGGGTTGAAGCAAACTTCATGGAGCGTATCGCTCGTATCTCTGGCTTAGCAAGCAGCGATTTGATCGGTGCGACCTATGGTATGCGCGTGTGGCTCGATATGGACCGCATGGCGTCACTGGGTGTCACGACATTTGATGTGAAGAACGCCATTCGTGAACAAAATGCAGTAGTGCCAGCAGGGCGAATTGGCCAAGGTCCAAGTCGTGAAAATGCCGCATTGCAGTTTAACTTGATCACACAAGGTCGACTGTCGAGTGCAGAAGAGTTTGAACAAATCATTGTAAAAACGTTAGCAGACGGCAATCAAATCTATCTGAAAGACGTATCTAACGTGGAGATTGGCAGCCAATTCTATGATGCCTACGCAACCTACAATGGCGGAGATGCTGCTCTAGTTGCAATGCAGGCTAACCCAGATGCCAACGCTTTGGAAACAGGCGCTGCGGTTAAATCGGTATTGGAAGACATCGAAAGCATCATGCCTGCCGGTATGACTTACGCGATCCCATACGACACCACCTTATCGGTTGAAGCGTCTATTCGCAGTATCGTTGAAACCTTGATTGTTGCTGTCGGGCTTGTTATTGCGGTGACTTACCTGTTCTTAGGTAATGTCAGAACAACACTTGCACCTGTGGTTGCGATTCCTGTGTCTTTGATTGGTACTTTTGCTTTCATGCAAATGGGTGGCTTTAGTATCAATACCGTTACCTTATTTGGCTTGATTCTGGCGATTGGTATCGTGGTGGACAATGCCATTTTGGTGGTTGAGAACGTAGAACGCATTCTCAATGAAAACCAAACCATTGATGCCAAAGAAGCCACCAATCGAGCGATGAAAGAAGTCACCGGCCCGATTGTCGCGTCAACATTGGTCATGCTTGCGGTGTTTATTCCTGTGGCATTGCTGCCAGGTATTACGGGGCTGATGTTTGCTCAGTTCTCTATCACCATCTGTATCGCTTTGGTGCTATCCGCTATCAATGCACTCACTTTGTCACCTGCACTATGTGCAATGGTTATGAAGCGCAATCCTAAGCCTGCTAAGTGGTTTGTCGCATTCAATGCAATGTTCGACAAAGTGACGACGGCTTACGGCAAAGCAGTGTCTTTATTGGTTCGCAAATCAGCAGTGCTTTTGGTTTCGTTCGCAGTGGCTATTGCTGCCATGGTTGTGATGAATGACAAGCTACCGACGGCATTTGTTCCAGCTGAAGACAAAGGCGTGTTGGCGCTCGCTATGTTCTTGCCTGATAACGCGTCGAAAGAGCGTACTCATGACTTGATCCGTCAAGCTGAAGCGGTATTAAACCAAGACCCAGCAATTGAAGATTTCGCAGGTGCGATTGGTTTCAATGCTCTGACCGGCGGTGTTGCCGCTAACTCAGCGACCATGTTTGTCAATTTGAAAGACTGGGGTGAGCGTCTTGCAATGGATGGTGACCATACACAAGCTGCGGTCGCCCAGCGCATCAACATGCAATTGTATGGCATTGATAAGTCGATGAGCATCGCGATGGGTCTACCACCTATTCCAGGTATTGGTATCGGTGATGCACTTGAGTTTATGGTGCAAGACACGTCTGGCCGCACTGCTCAAGAACTCGCGCAAGTGACTTACGCGATGATGGCAGCGGCAAATCAAACGCCAGAAATCACCAATGCGATGACGACTTATCGTGCAAATGTTCCACATTACAACGTCGAAATTGATCGCGAGAAAGCGCGTCAGTTAGGCGTACCACTCAGTGCAATTAACGATGCGATGGCGACACATTTGGCGTCTTCATACGTTAATGACTTTGCCCTAAACGGAAGAAGCTACCGAGTTTTTGTTCAAGCTAAAGGGGAACAACGAAATGATCTATCTGATGTGTTACGCATACATGTCCCGTCGGCGCTTGGCGAGCAAGTTCCGCTGTCTGCTGTCGCAACGATTGAACCGACATTAGAGCCTGATCTCGTCACAAGCTACAACATGTTACCTGCGGCACGTTTGCAGCTAAATCCAGCTCCAGGTTACTCATCTGGTGAAGCGATTGATGCAATGGAGCGCATTGCCGAGGAAGTTTTAACTCAGGGTTACACCTATGAGTGGACGAACATGGCTTATCAAGAGAAGTTGGCGGGGAACACGGCTCAAATCGCTCTGGTTTTAGCACTGGTATTCATCTACTTGTTCCTTGTAGCTCAGTACGAATCGTGGGCTCTGCCTACTGCGATCATCATTGTGGCTCCAACCGCTGCTGTGGGTACCTTCGCGGCGCTATTAGCGGGTGGGCAAGCCTTGTCTATCTACGGTCAAATTGGCTTGATTCTATTAATTTCCCTTGCAGCCAAGAACGCGATTTTGATGGTCGAGTTCTCAAAGCTGAAGCGTGAAACTCAAGGTTTAAGTATCGAAGAGGCAGCGATTCAAGGCGGCAAGATGCGTTTTAGAGCCGTAAACATGACGTCATGGTCATTCATTCTTGGCATCTTGCCTTTGGTGTTTGCCAATGGTGCAGGAGCTATCTCTCAGAACACCACTGGATTGGCACTACTGGGTGGCATGTTGATGGTGCTGGGAGTCGGTTCGATGATGACTCCTGGCTTCTATGCCATTTTCCAAACGCTTCGTGAAAAACTGAAAACGAAACAACAGTAACCCATAGCCTCAATAAAGTGGCGGCAAAGGTGTGTTGTTGCTTTATTGATGGTTTTTACCCCTCGTTATGAATTTTAAAGATTGTTTTTATCGTCTGATAATTGAGGGAGGCAGGGAGTATTTCTCTGACCAAGTTATTAAACATGAGCCATGTGAGTACGGAAGCGGCTATGGCTCCAATGAGAATAAGGTTTACACATGAAAAAACTATTACTGACCGCTTCAATGTTCGCTGCAATGTCTGGTACTGCTTTTGCGAATGAAGAAGAAAGCCAAGTGATTGATCCATCGGATCTAACTCGTGTTTATACGCAAGCGGCTTTTTTTGTTACTTCTGACGCTGATATCCGTTTGTCTTCAATGCTAACAGGAGCATGGTCTGAAACGACTCAGTTCGGTGGCTTTATCGAAGGTAACTTTGGCGACTCCGATGCTAAGCCTGGCAAAGATTCAATGGGTGTTGATTACCTTGGTAGCCGAGCTCAATATTTCCAAGTATCGGCGATTGATAGCTCATTGATGCCACGTGTTGGCTTCATGGCAGACTTCATCCACACTAAGAACTCAGCACTGGGCTTGGATGACAACACGTTGATGTCTGTCGGTGCAATCGGCTTGATCAACCCTGCTTATACCGGCGGTGCAATGCTGTTTCCAAACGTAAACTACACCATCGGTGAAGTGTTTGGTGAAACCGCAGACGGCTACATGCTAAACCTGTTTGCCACCATCCCTATGGGAGATTCTGGCGCGTTTGTTCAAGCATGGCCTGAATACATGAACGTTTCTGGCGATACAGTGAAACTTGAGTCGACTTCTTTCAATATCATGATGAACGCTCCTATTAAGGAAGACCGAACTCAGTGGCTAATGACGAAACTGCAATACGCGTCTGCAGATGTCACTCTACCAACGGGCGTTACGCTAGAAGGTGACTACGAGCTCAAGGCTGAAGTCGGCGTGAAGTGGTTCTTTTAACAGCTATCAATGGTTTAGCGACCTAACAAGCGGTAACTGAGCTATGGTTTAAATAAGAAGAGAGCTAATGACGTTAGTTCTCTTCTTTTGCTTTATGGCGCTAAAGATAGCTTTAATCCAGTGAACTAGATGCTTGAACCATAATTCAACATGGTCATTTAGTTGTTTTAAGATTACACTGCGCCCAATATTTCAGAAGTACATATTTAGGTAGAGGTCACCATGGACCAAGAACATTACGAAGACGCTGATTACGAAGGCCAAGAGCTGGGCGAAGAAGGCGAAGAGATAGAAATTGAAGCAATTGGTATTGATGTTTCATCACAGCCAATCGAGCTCTACAAAGTGTTTAAAATTGCTAACCTAGTGAGTGGTGGCGGTGAAGCTAAACACATCATCTCTGAAGGCTACGTAGCGGTAAATGGTGAGCTGGAAACGCGTAAGCGTCGTAAAATGTACGATGGCGACTTTTTTGAATTCAACCAAGAATACTATGTAGTGGTGTGTGATCAGCCAGTACAAGAAGAATTAGAAAAGCCGAAAAAGAAAGAAGCGCCTAAAAAAGAGAACAAGGCGAAGAAAGGTCAGTCTAAAAAGGATTCTAAGAAGAAAGAATCTAAGAAAAGCAAAGCAGAAATGCTAAGCGCAAAGGCTGAGCCAAAGAAAGAGAAAAAAGAGAAGAAACCGAAAAAGAAAGCGGACACGCCAAAGCCAACCCGTGACGACAAAAGCGGCCGTAATTCGATTGAGTTCTTCTAAGTTATAGTTCTAAAGTACAGCTCTAAACTGCTGATCTAAAGCTATTCTTTCAAAACGCAAGCAAGGTTAGACCTAGGTTTACGTTAAGCAAATATCAAAAGGCTCACTATTTAGTGAGCCTTTTTTGAATGAGCTAGGTTGAATTTAAATAGAACCCTAACTGACTTGTTCTACTTTGTTTGATTGCTTAGAGCGCTTGAACGCGTAAATCATATAACCGATGACGCTTGTAGCAACAATAACAGAGCAGATTCGGATAAAGTTAATCAACATCGGTGCGTTCTCAATAAACTCGTTAATTCCCCAAAGTAAAACGAGAGAGAATACAAACATGATGAGTAGTCCCCAACAAGGTGCATCGACTTTACCCGGCACAACATACCAACCATCTTCTTTGATCGGTTTGTTCAAACGAGCATATTCTGCTTGTTGACCTTTGACGGTGTAGAGGTGCATTTCTGTCTGTTTACCGGTTAGCAACAAGCTTGCAGCGTATGCGACAGTAGCATTGACTAACACACCGATTACACAGTACCAAGGCCAAGCAATATCAGTCGCAACAGCAACATACCAAATCGCCAAGAAGCTTGCAGCAACACCGATTAATAGTCCCTTCTCTGTTATATGTTTAGAATAAAAACCAAGCACGAACATACAGAAGTTTGCACCTACAAAATAGGAACCTGCTTTACTTAATATTTCTAAAACTGAGCCGGTGCTGGTTGCAAACATGAAGGCTGGAATGATGATACATAACGCCCACATAACCGTGAAGAAACGCGATACTTTGAGGTAATGTTCCTCTGACTCGTTTTTCTTGTAAAAGCGTTTGTAGAAGTCAGAAACTGAGACGGTAGCCATCGAGTTAAAAGCGGAATCTAGACTAGACATGCTTGCTGCAAGAATAGCGGCCGCGATGATTCCCATCAAGCCTGGCATACCATATTCGCTGGCATAGTGCAGGATAATGGTGTTGCCATTTTCGAACTCTTTACCATCGTAATAAGCGTTAAATAACACGCCTAATAGGATAAATACGAAGTAGATGAAGAAAGCAACGTAACCCATCATTAGCATCGCTTTTTTCGCATCACCCATGTTTTTAGCCGCCATACAGCGTTGAACCATCATTTGGTTACCGCCATAAACAGTGGTGTGGAACATTGTCATTGCGATAACGCCAGCCCATACGGTGGTAACTTGGCTCAAATCTAAATTGGTTTGTAACGCATTCGTCATGCCTTGTGACTTGAGATCTTGCATCACTTCGGTCATGGGTTGTGGCATGCCATTCCAGACGGCTTCGATGATGATAAATGCGCCAAGAAACAGAATGACCGCTTGGATTACATCTGTCCAAATAACGGCGGCAATTCCCCCCATTACGGTATAAATCAGTGCGATAACAGTGACAATGACGATGCAGTAAGTAACGTCGATGCCTGTAATGAATTCGAGGATTAACGAGGTCGCATATAAGACCGCAGCTGAGCTTATCGCCTGTTTAATCAAGAAGATCAAAGACAGAGTGATACGTGAGGCTTTACCAAAGCGTCGTTCTTGATACTCATAAATTGAGGTTAGACCGTTGTTGTAGAAAAACGGCATAAACACAGCAACGATAAAGAAAATCACTAACGGGTAGTTTAGGTGGATAGCGATCACTGACAAGCCTTCTTTGTAAGACCAAGCTGGTCCACCTAAGAAAGACATAGCACTGACATAGGTACACACAACGGAAATACCGATGGCCCACCATGGAATATTTTTATCGCCTAATGCAAATTGGTTAGCGGAAGTGACACGTCTACCAACGAGTGCACCCATAACTAAAGTAAGGACGATATAAGTGCCAAGAATTGTCCAGTTTAAAGCTCCAAACTCATACATGCTCACGTCCTTTTAATTGTTCATCCATTTGCTCAAACAGATCGTAACCAAGCTGTTTTAGTATGTGTGCGATATCGATAGCGACCCAATTTTCCTTGAGTAATTCTCCTTCGCGTCGCCAGATATCCATAACACGAAGTTCGATGTGCTTGCCTGTAGGCGCTAACCCTAACCAGCCACTGCTACCAGTATGTGTACCGTGCATGTGTGGCCAACCACCTGTGGATACGTAGTCATTTTTGGACAAAATGTTGAGCTCTATATCGACACTTCGATCAGGGAAGGCAAATACAAATGGTCCTTGATGGTGGTCTCTGAAACCTTGGATTCCACGTGTCGTACCAATTGCAGCAGGCCCGTACCACATGAAATCGTCATGCCAGTAGTTTTCTAGATCCATTGAATCAAGGCGCTTTCCGTCAAATCGACCCAAGCAAGCCAACATATCTAGCACTAACTTTTGGCTTTTCTCACTCTCTTCAGTGTCGACGCTACCTGTATATATGCCATCTTGAGTCGCTGGGGCAGGGACTAATCCAGCATGACCTAGGCTTTTGCGTAACGTATTAACGCCAGCTTGGTTCATTGCATCAATAAAATCAGGGATTAGATAGGATTCAATAATTTGACCATCTTGGATGCATACCATTTCGGTGTAGCGCAAGTAGAGCGTTTTTCCTGTTGCTGGAATACCAAATAACGGTTGTGTAAAGGTGCCGACAAAATAACCCGTAGAGTTTACCCAAGTGCGGCCTTCGTATTCACCTTGCATAACGATTGAAGGGCGTCGTTCAACATCAGGTAGTGAGTTTACTAGCGGCAATAAGAATGCTTGCTCGGTCGCCTTGACACCAGATACGTCATTAATCGGATGTGCGACACACCATTTAACATCAGCATTTAACATCTCGTGGACTACTTGAGTACGTTCTGATGAGTGAGCGTTAAAATAGGTTTTGTAGAAATTCTCAATCAAGCTGTTCAAAATAATACTTCCTTATATAGTTAACCGATTTGGATTAGAATCTGTTTCCAGACCGCACTTTCATCAAGTAGCGTAAACTCTCTGCGTAGACCCCAAGGTCCAAACTCTGCATGGCTGATTCCCATGATGTAAACGTCTTTCCCGGTTGGCTTTCCAAACATACCGTAGCCTTCATGCTTACCTTGCAACGACCAACGAATAGCAGCTCGAGGTGACATCATTTCGTCATTGCGACCAATACGGTGGTGAATTTTGAACTCAGCGTTCGGAAATGAAGAGCGCAGTGACATCCAAAACTGGTCTATTTCATTATGAGAGAGTGCTGTTTGCCCACCCGTGTACTCGCCGATACATGCGCGGTCATATTCTGTTGGTATTACAGAGAACTCAGCATTCATTACACGTCGCAGTATGTCTTCATAGCGCTGACCGTATTCACTGTCATTACCTACGCCAAGGTAAGGGCCTTGTATGTCGTCTTGGGGAGTGAAAGGGTATGAGCATTGTTCAACGCCACCCTCTATTTCAATTTGTTGACGGGCATACTCTTCTGACGTCATACCCAGTTGGTTTGCAATCGCAGCGATGTCTCGGATCATCCACTCATCATTGATTTGATTATTGATGGCATGGCAGTCTGCGATAATTCGAAACTTAAGTGTTTTATTCGTGGCTTTACCAAACACGCCATCATTAGTATGAGTTGCTGTTGAAATGATTCGATGTGATGAAAGCATGCCTTGTTCAGGAGTCCCTGACCAAATAACGTCTTCACCCAATAAGGTACGGTTTGGGAACTCGGCTAACGTGCCCATGGTCGCGCTAATGACCTTTTCGTTTCCCTTTGTGATGGAGAGTGGTGTACGGACGATAATGTCAGGTGAGTAATAGTTATGCAGGGTACTCAGACCTCGATCTTCCCAAATTTCTTTAGTGATACCTAATATGTAGTCTGGGAAATCTTGCCATTTAGAATCAAAGCCAACCATAGCCATTTATCGCCTCCTGATGCGTCAAAAGTTTCATTATTGAATTGTTTTTGGTTACGTATCCAATATTGCCCTTTGTTGCTATTGTGTCAATGAGGTGTATTGCATATGTTTCTTTATTGTGGGTTGGATCTGTTTTTTAACAATTCACTAAATACGGCTCTCTTAAAATAAATTGAATGAATATTAATTATTAATCGAGTGTATATGAACAACATAATTGGGTTTAAAGGCAGTGCTTTGTTGTTTAACTTATTGTATTTAATTAATATTTAATTATCGTGAAGAAGTGGGTATCAAATCAGATAATGCTCTGTGACGATTTATAATATCGACGTGATGACGAGAGGGAATTTAGAGTAATGATTCTAGTTTGATGGAGTTTGACTTTGATTGTTAATTATTTGTTTAAGATTGTTTAACTACGAATGAATTCGCATGCAACAATAAGTTTGAGGGTGATTGGATTGAAAAAGCCACTCAAAGGTGAATATCAAGTGGCTTTGTTCCCGGAAACGTTTAAGACAATAACTCCGGAAGAAACAGTGATATGGCTGGAATAAAGGTGATTATCATTAAAGCCACGAGTAGAGCACCTATCCATCCTATTATGGCTCGAGACAAGGATTCAATGGGTATATTACCGACTTGGCTTGCCATAAAGAGGTTGGCGCCGAGTGGAGGCGTCACGAAGCCTATGGCCAAGTTCACGATCATGACGATACCAAAGTGAATTGGGTCCATTCCTAATGCTGTAACAATAGGCAACAGGATTGGGGTCAAGATAACAATCGCAGCGAGCGTTTCCATGAAGGTGCCAACAATCAGCAGCAATGCAGTGATACAAAGCAAAATAAGTAACTTGTTGTCAGTAATCGACAGGATGAACTGTGCGATTTCGGTTGGCAGGCGTTCAAGCGTTAGGATTCGACCAAAGGTGACCGAAGCGCCAACAATAACGAGTACGGCACCAACCAGTAGCGAGGATTCTAAAATGATCTTCACGACCTTTTTATAATCCAACTCTTTGTAAACAAACATGCCGAAAAACAAACCATACAACACACCGATAGCGGCTGATTCTGTTGGCGTGAAGATACCAGAGTAGATACCACCAAGAATGATGACAGGCAGTAACATTGCCCATATCGCTTCTTTTAATGCTGTAATTCGCTCCGGCCATGTCGCTTTTGTTTCGTTGCCTTTGTAGCCGCGAATTTTGGATACGATCAAACAGTAGCCGATTAACACTAAACCAACCACAAGCCCGGGTACGATTCCTGCCATGAACATTTTAGTGACGGATACTTCGGCGGTGATTGCGTAGACGATCATTACCACAGATGGTGGGATAATCACTCCAATGCCACCTGAAGAAGCAATAAGTGCGCCAGCAAAACTGCGGTCGTAGCCCTTTTTGACCATAGATGGAATCATTGTTAAGCCAATAGCCGCAACGGTTGCCGAGCCAGTACCAGAAATCGATGCGAAGAACATGCACGCTACGATTGCGACAATACCCAAACCACCAGTGAAGTGACCAAAGAAGACTTCAGCAACATGAAGAAGGCGTTTGGATATGCCGCCTTGGCTCATTAAGTTACCAGCAAGCGTGAATAACACGACAGCAAGAAGAGGGAATGAATCTAGCCCTGTGACTAACCCTTGAACTAAAAACTCAACGTTTAAGAAGGGGAGGCTCAATATAGCGAGCATGCTTGCGCCAGCAAGTGCTATCCCAACGGGAACCCCAATAAGAAGCAGTAATCCGAAACTACCAAATAACAAAGCAGAGGTCATAAGCTTAACTCCAACAAACGATTAGAAGTGCGATGTTTTGCTTTCAAGTGACGGTAACGATGCTGAGTGAGTCGAACGGGTTTTGGCGAGTAAGCAATGGTTGAAATACGCTTGTTGATACTGACCACTAAGCGAATGGAACTCAAGACGGCACACACAAGGACTGATGCGTATAAGCATGCGATTGGGATTTCCATTGCTGGCGCTATCTGGCCTAACTTTAAACTGCGCCCAATAACCTTGAAACCAAACCACGCCACAGTACAACTGAAAGCTAGATAAATAAGGTCTGAAAGGATCAAGCTGTAGTGGGTTAAGTTCCCCGGTAGTTTGTCGATGAATAGACGAATACGAATATGTCGGTCATCGCGAATACAGTAGCTGATGCTTAAGTACATTGCCCAAACGAAAAGATAGCGAGCGAGCTCTTCTGCCCATGCAATTGAGGCGTCGAATAGGCGCAATGTAATCTGTAAGCATAATAAAGCGGTCATTAACGAAATAGAGAACACAATAAGTGTTGGTTCGAAGTATCGGTCGAACAGGCGAAACCATTTCATACGTCACTCCTAGGAGATGTTAAAAAGGGCATTGAATGCCAGTGAATACACGACAGAATAGGCTTTAGGGCACTCGTTTATAGAATGCCCTTCAAGACCTGGGATAACGATGGTTAGATCGTTAAAATTATTTGTCGGTGACAGGTAATCGATGAAACGAGGCGCTATTTACAGATGCTCAATCTCAGTAATCACGCTATCGAATAGTTCTTCACCTGTTTTACTACGCAGTTCTTGGTAAACGGCGGCATTCATTTTTTCTTTCATCTGAGCTCGAACGTCGGTTGGTACCACATTCACTGTCATGCCTTTGGCTTCAAGCTCTTTAATGACTTCTTGGTTCTGCTTCGCCGCGAGATCACGCTGTACTGCAATGGTTTCTTGGCTCACTTCATTGATAAGAGTTTGTTGATCGCTCGGGAGAGAATCCCAGAACTCTTTATTCATGAATAGCACGTAGTTAGTGTAAATATGGTTAGTTAGCGATAAGTACTCTTGTGCTTCATAAAAACGCTCAGCGTAAATAGAGTAAACCGCGCTTTCTTGTGAATTGATTAAGCCTTGTTGTAGTGATGTGAAGATCTCACCCCAAGAAAGCGGTGTCGGTGCCGTACCTACCGATTTCCAAGCACTGATTTGTGTTGGGTTAGACGCTGAACGAATCTTTAAGCTGTTCAAGTCTTCAATGCTATTAATCGGTTGCTTGTTATTGGTGATGCTGCGGAAGCCAACTTCCATGAAACCTAAGCCATGAAAGCCTTTTGATTCCATTGAATTAAGAAGTGGTTTGCCGATCTTGTCGCTGTCCAATGCTTTGTGTGCTTGCGCTTCGTCTTCAAACAGGTAGAAGACATCAAGTACGTTGAACTCAGGTACGTAAGGTGAAAGTAACACCGATGCGCCAAACGTCATCTGTAAGTTACCTTGCTGAACAAGCTCTGTGGTTTCTCTTACATCGCCCAGTTGACGGGCAGGGTAGATTTCCACTTCAAGCTCTCCGTTAGAGCGAGATTCCAACTCTTTTTCGAAGTGAAGCATTGCTTTATGGACGGGTGATGTTTCTTGGCTGTCGTGAGCAAGGCGGATCACATTGCTTGCAAAGGTATTCATGCTAGACAGCGTTAAGCCGAGGGCAGTAATCGAGGTAAAGATTGCGCGTTTCATCGTTCTTCCTTGTTCATCACATGGCTTTTATGTGCATTCATTTGAGCCATGTTGTTCAGTGGGTTATTTATCCGCACTTCATATCCTAATTTTTGCATACGAATCCAAAATATAAACACACAACTAACAAGTCAATAACAAATCCATAAAAGTGATAAAGAAGTTAATTTGAATCGATGAAATTTTAGACAAGATCACAGAAAGAAGCCCTAACATGGTATTAGGGCTTCTACTCTAAACTGAATGGGTTTTATTGATGGGAAAATAGAGACTTTCGTAAGGCTGAGTGTAGGTAATGTCAGCCAACCCCTTTATTAACTTAATGATGTACTACCGCGTTCTATGATGGTGCCGGGTTCAAGTAGGTACTCGCCCTTCGCATCTTCATTGTCGTTAATCCGTTGCATCAAGTCTTCGACGGCACTTTTCACGATTTTATCGATAGGCTGGGCAATGGTGGTGAGGTCATAGCTTGGCCAAGCTGCCATGGGGATATCATCCACGCCCATAATTGCGAAGTCTTGTGGGATGTTACATCCAAGCTTTCTCAAACCATCCATAACTCCCATTGCAAGAATATCATTGGCACAGAATACGGCGTCAGGTTTTGATGTGTGTTCCATCAGCTCTTTGGCTGCTTCTAATCCTGCTTCAAAACTGTATTTTGCATTGATGAAGATAGGGGAGGCCGCTTCACGTGTTTTTGCGGTTTCAGAGAAGCCTAACCAACGCTTGTCGCTGGTCATTGAGCCTGCATCACCACTGACATAAGCCAGTTGTTTGTAGCCTTTATCAAGTAAATAATCAGCCGCTTGCGTGCCAGCTCGCTGGTTGTCTAAGCCAGCGCTATTCGCATTAATGCTTTCTGTATAACGGTTGATGAGGCTTAAGTGAACGCCAAACTTTTCACACTGTGCAAATGCTCGGGAGGTGAGACGGCTGGTGGCGATGATTAAACCATCAACTTGATACTCAATTGCACGTGAGATAGCGAGATCGAGGTCATCTTTGTCGATAGGGCAGAGTACAACTTGACCGCCACGCTTTTGAATTTCCATCGCGAGCGCACGAGATTGCAAGTCGTACATTGGGTTCGACTCACTATCGAGTGCGATAGCTACAAGTCCTGAGCGATTAGAAATCAAGCTACGAGCAATAGCATTGGGTGTATAGCCAAGCTTGGTAGCGGCATCCATCACCATTTTTCGCTTCTTCTCACTGATACTTGCAGTCGGGCTAAATGCCCGAGAAACGGTAGATTGAGATACGCCAAGCATCTTGGCGACATCAATAGAAGTAACTTTCGCTTTTATGGTGAATCTCCTTATAACGCGATAAATCCAAGCGCAACGTCATAGTCAATGAGTCTGGTTTGATAATTACAATACGTGTAACCGTTGAAATCACAAAGAAAAATTATGAATTCATGACGGCTTGCTCATTTCGAAAGCCATCAATGATCATTTTGTGTTCAGAGCCCACACAAAAGAAGGACACGCCAAGTTCTTTCCAGTCACGCGCAGCCTGAGCATTCGCGACGAACATACCTACAGGTTTGTTTGCTTTTTTAGCCGCCTCAATGATCTTGATGCTTGCTTCACGCACGCACTCTTCGTTAACGCTCGCTGCTCCGTAAGATACGGCTAAATCAACTTGTCCGATGAACAATGCATCAATGCCTTCCACTTTTGCAATAGATTCAGCATTTAACACCCCCTCAGGGTCTTCTATTTGCGCAATTACAACGGTGTTATTTTTGCTGTCTTCTAAGTGGTTGGCCATCGGTTTGGTCGCGTATTTTGCTGCTCGGCTTGAACCGGCATAACCTCGGCCGCCTTCACCGTAATGAGACATTTTCACCAGTTTTTCAGCTTGTCCTGCACTGCATACGTGTGGGATCTGAATACCAGTCGCCCCGCAATCTAGCGCATTCAATATGGTCGATGGGTGGCTGTCTTGGACTCGAACAACGCAAGGCAGTTGGTTGGCACGTGCAGCAAGTAGACAAGCATCCAGAGTCGAACGATCAAAAGGTGCATGTTCCGCGTCTAGCACAATGAAAGGGAGTTCTGCTAGCGCAAGCACTTCAATGATGTGTGGGTGAGGCGTTTTGACAAATGTGCCGAGCAGTTCTGCGTGGTTTAGTGTGTTTTTAAAGTTATCCATTTCTTTTATCTCTCCATTGCAAAGGTATGCAAAACTTAACATGTGTTGTTGTAAAAAAAGAGTAAAAACTATGTGATCAATGCAACATTATATGATTGTTTTTTGCGGTTAATGAATGCCGTGTTGATGGTGTTTTTGGTTAAAATTATTATTTAACAGAGGTTTATGTGGTTTTTGTTTGATTTTATCTTTGATTTGCCAAGTGTTAAAAAAATGTTTATGTTTACTTTGCATTCGTATCCAAAAGCATGCAAAAACAAAGAATAAACTCTGTTAAAACCAATAATCAGCAAACACTAGGCATACGCCACAAGGAGAATTACGCATGGCTCGCATTCTAAAACACGGCATCACTGAAGAAGCATCAGCATCAAACAACGCGCAAGTGCGCCAAACGGTAGAGAACATTCTTTCTGACATTGAAAAGAAAGGTGACAGTGCAGTACGTGAGCTTTCAGAAAAATTTGATAACTGGTCTCCGGAGCAGTTTCGCTTAACAGATGACCAAATTCAGGCATGTGTGGACGCATTGGACGAATCAACCAAACACGACATTGAATTTGCACAAACACAAGTTCGCAACTTCGCTCAAATCCAACGTGACTCAATGCACGATGTTGAAGTAGAAACCATGCCAGGTGTCGTACTGGGACACAAAAATGTTCCGGTAAACAGTGTTGGTTGCTACATCCCTGGTGGTAAGTACCCATTGGTTGCCTCTGCGCACATGAGTGTTCTTACTGCAAAAGTGGCTGGCGTGAAACGTGTTATAGCTTGTGCTCCTCCTTTTAACGGCCAACCAAATGTGGCGATTGTTGCTGCAATGGCGATGGCGGGTGCGGATGAGATTTACTGCTTTGGTGGCGTACAAGCCGTTGGTGCGATGGCGCTTGGTACTGAAACGATTGCTCCAGTAGATATGATCGTTGGTCCGGGTAACGCATTTGTAGCAGAAGCAAAACGTCAATTGTTTGGTCGTGTTGGTATCGACTTGTTCGCTGGTCCAACAGAAACATTGGTTATTGCTGACGAAGAGGGCTGTGACCCAGAATTAGCGGCAGCGGACTTACTTGGTCAAGCTGAGCACGGTTACAACTCTCCAGCGGTGTTGCTAACGAATAGCGAAACCTTTGCAGAAGAGACAGTTAAAGAAATTGAACGTCAGCTAACGATTCTTCCTACCGCTGAAGTAGCTGGTAAGGCTTGGGAAAACTACGGTCAGGTTATTGTTTGTGATAGCTACGAAGAGATGGTTGAAGTAGCAGATGACATTGCTTCTGAACACGTACAAGTCATGACAAAAGATCCTAAGTACTTCCTAGATAACATGACTAACTACGGCGCGTTGTTCTTAGGTCGTGAGACCAACGTTTCTTACGGTGACAAGTGCATCGGTACTAACCATACATTGCCAACGAATAAAGCTGCACGCTACACCGGTGGTCTGTGGGTTGGTAAATTTATTAAAACATGTACTTACCAACGCGTAACGGAATCAGCTTCGCTAAAAGTAGGTGAGTACTGTTCACGCCTATGTGCACTAGAAGGTTTCGCTGGCCACAAAGAGCAAGCAGACATTCGTGTACGTCGTTACAAAGAAAAATCGGTAGAGGCATAACATGACAAAACTCGCCTTAGTTACAGGCGGCAGTGGCGGCATTGGTGCCGCCATATGTCACAAGCTCGCGCAATCTGGTTACCGCGTTGTGTTTACCTACAACAGTAATGAAAGCGCAGCTCAAACAATCTTAGATACCTTACAAGGCTCAGGTCATGCAATGTATCAACTGAATGTTGAAGACAGCTCTGCGATTGGCGCATTAGCGGACCAAGTTAAAGAGTCGTCTGCTTCATTAGATTTGCTAGTGAACTGTGCAGGCATGACAAAGTTTGTCGCACACAATGACTTAACATCCTTGAATGATGAGTTGATAGACAAGATCTTCCGCGTCAATGTTCGTGCGCCATTCGCCATGGTTCGTGCTTTTGAACCTTTACTTCGTAGCGCTAAAGGTTGCGTGGTCAACATCACCTCAATTGCAGCGCAAACCGCAATGGGCAGTAACGTGGCTTACTGTGCGAGTAAATCTGCAGTCGAGAATATGACACGATCATTAGGTCGAGCATTGTCGCCTGACATTCGAGTGCTCGCTGTCGCGCCAGGCTTAGTGGATACCGAATTTGTCAAAGGGCTAGATGATGAATGGCGTAATGCACAAGAGCAATCAACACCACTAAAGCGATTAGCCAGTGATGAAGAGGTTGCCAACGCTGTTTATGCCGCTGCGGAACTACTGACATTTTCAACGGGTAATACCATCGCAGTGGATGGTGGCAGGCCGCTAGGTTAGGTAAGAAGGAATTTAGAATGACTCTACAAAATACAATAAATAATAATCTCGTTCGTTACATGGAGCTGATCCCGGGTACAAGTGCTTTCATTGATGCGCGTACTCCAGGAAGCGATCTAAAAGATAACTTCTGCATCATTGGTGCTGGTGTGGCTGAAAGCAGCCGTCAGCATGTTCATATTCGTGAAACCGCAGGTTTTAACATCGGTGCAGCTGGTCAGCCCCCTGGCATTAAGAACTCTCTGCACTCTCATCATACTGCCGAACTGTTCGTGGTCTTCAAAGGTCAGTTTAGATTCTATTGGGGTAACGAAGGTGAACATGAAGCGGTGCTTTCACACGGTGATGTCATCTCTATTCCGACCAATCTTTTTAGAGGCTTTGAGGTAGTAGGGCGTGATTACGGCTTTATGTACTCTGTTTTAGGTGGCGATAACTCTGGTGGTGGTGTGGTTTGGCACCCAAGCGTAATTACGGATAGCCAAGGTTACGGCTTATACCTAAAAGCAGACGGTACATTGGTTGATACCATTGACGGTGATGCTATTCCAAATGAGTCTGAGCTGATGCCTCTGTTAACGAGCGAAGAGTTGAGCAAATTTGATACTTACACGGCTGAACAGATGATGTCTTTTGTTGCGCTGAAAAAGGATTATCGAGAGGTTTCGGGTGATTTTGATAAGACGGGTGTTAAACAGTTTGCGTTAACAGGACACCCATCATCTGACTACGACTTCCAAGTTAAAAGCGTTGATGACGTCAGTATCATGGCTTATGAGTTGACTGAAGGTGCAAGCATCCCAGTACACAAACGCAGTGAGAAGCAGGTACTGATTAACTTTGAAGGTGATACATTGTTAAACATCGTTCAAGACGGTGAGCAGGCGCAAGTCTTGCTGACCACTGGCGATGTGTTCAGTGTTCCAGATGGCGCGTCATACAGCCTTGAAAACCTGAGAGGCACTAGCTTTACTTACGTTGTTCTTGGTTCTGATCAGCCACAAACTCTATAGGGTAACGAATGATGAAACCAGAAGTACCACTGTTATGGCTACCTGGTTTGTTGTGTGATGAAACGTTGTTCCAAGACGTCAATAAAGAGCTGCCCAATTGGGTGGCTCCTTTTACTTGTGATTTAGGAACGGAAACATCCATGCAAGCCTTAGCAAGTAAAGTCCTAGACAATGCCCCTGATAGTTTCGTGCTTGGAGGTTTATCTATGGGCGGAATTCTAGCGTTTGAAGTGTTTAGACAGGCACCACAACGCGTGAAAGGTTTGATCTTAATGGACACCAATGCCGCAGATGAAAAGCCAGAGGTATCGGAGAAAAGGAACGCTTTGGTCGATAAAGCAAAAGCAGGGGAGTTTGAGTCAATAACCTCTGATATTTTAATGCCAGTGCTTATCCATCCGAACCAGTTAGCGAACCAAGAACTGACTCAACGAATCACGCAAATGGCGAATAATATTGGCGTTGAAAGGTTTGAGGCTCACGCTCAAGCATTGGCGACTCGTCCTGACGCTAGAGCATTGCTGGCGGACATTCAGATTCCGACGTTGATCATCACAGGCAAAGATGACCTGTTATGTCCAATCGATAATCACCTGTTAATGGCAAAGCACATCAAACAGGTATCACTTCATGTCATTCCTGATTGTGGGCATCTTTCAACAATGGAGCAGCCTAAGGTGGTCGCGCAGCATATTCGTAGCTGGTTTGAAGCCAGTCAGCTGTGATTCTTAATAGTGAGTTGGCGAAGTCACCTTTCATGTCGAGTATGCAATATAAAGTGCAGTGCGCTTTATATTGCAATTGCCACTGCACTTAAACACTAAAAGCCAACTTTAATTTATAAGCTGCTTACTACCTGATTCGCCACAAACTCTACAAACCTACCCCTGAGTTGGTTTTCACTCTCTCCATTCCATATCAACCCGACAGGCCAAGTCGCGTGTTCACCTTCTAACTCAATGAATTCCACATCGGTGTTACTAATGTACTGCGCACTGCTGGGTACTATGGTGAAACCGATATTGGCCGAAACCAACGCCAGTAGGGTGAGGATATCATCGGCTTCTTGTGTCTTAGATAAGTCGATTTTATTGGCAAGACAATATTGTTGAATCTGTCTGTCTAATCCGGGGCCGCGATGTTGGGCGAGCTTTAAATAAGGCCATTTCGATAACTTAGAGAGAACCTGATCGTTACCTGGCGCTTGTTTGAGAAGGTCTTTGTGTACCGCAATCACAAGCGAATCATTGAATAGGGTTAGACTTTCTAAACCCAAAGAGTTAGGTATCCGATTGAAGCTGATATCGAGATCATGGCTCAATAACTCGTCGGTCTGCTGCTTAGACGGTGTGTCATTTAAAGTGACATGAACGTCTGGGTATTGCTGTTTATAAGCCGCAATCAGCTTGGGCGCTTCATGATAAGTGGACACGCCAAAGCCTATGTTCAAATGTCCCTGAGTTCCTTTCACCACAGAGCCTGAAAGCTGCTCAAACGCCTGCATTGAATGAACCAAACGTTGGGCTTCTGTCAGTAATGTTTTTCCTGCGTGCGTCAGTTCGGCGCCATTTCTGCCACGAGAGAATAGACTCGTCCCAATGTTGGATTCAAGTCGTTGAATCTTTTTGGTAAGAGCTGACTGAGTGATGTAGAGCTGCTCTGATGCCAGACGATAATTGCCCGATTTAGCTAACTGACAAAATGCCTTCAGTAAATCAAATTCCATTCCAAATGCTCATTGAACTATGAATATCTTTCATTATATGGAATTGAATCGATTTTTTATACTGAGTCCAGAGCAAATCAGAAAAAGCGAAGTTTGAGGACAAATCATGAAGAGAGATATTAAAGTAGCGTCGGTTCAATTCAACCACCATGCAGGTGACAAGGCGTATAACCTATCTGTGATAGAAGAATATGTTCGACAAGCTTCGGAGAGTGGTGTGGAGATCATCAGCTTCCCGGAGATGTGCATCACTGGCTACTGGCATGTGTCTGCTTTGGCGCGAGATGAAATTGAAGCGCTAGCGGAACCTGTGCCGAGTGGTGAATCGACTCAAAAGCTGATTGCACTGGCAACACAGTTTGGAATCAGTGTTGGGGCTGGCTTGATAGAGCAGGGTGTGGATGGCGAGTTTTACAACACCTACGTTTTCGCCATGCCTAATGGTGAAGTTCAGAAACACCGTAAACTGCACACCTTTGTCAGCCCTCATATGAGTAGCGGCGACCAATACACGGTGTTCGATACGCCGCATGGATGCAAAGTTGGTATCTTGATTTGTTGGGATAACAACTTGGTTGAGAACGTTCGAATCACCGCGCTGAAAGGCGCCGATATCTTGATTGCGCCGCACCAAACGGGCGGTTGTCAGTCACGTAGCCCCAATGCGATGAAGCGAATTGACCCAGATTTATGGTTTAACCGAGATGAAAACCCAGAGGCGATTCGTGCTGAAATGCAGGGTAAAAATGGGCGCGAATGGCTAATGCGTTGGTTGCCTGCAAGAGCACACGATAACGGTATGTTTGTGGTGTTCAGCAATGGTGTCGGTGTTGATATGGATGAAGTGAGAACAGGCAATGCGATGATCTTAAGCCCTTATGGGGAAATCATCACCGAGACGGACAGCGTTGATGACGATATGGTGATTGCGAATTTGAAAGCGCAAGAGCTAGAGATGTGTACCGGCAGACGTTGGATTCGTGGTCGTAAGCCTGAGCTGTACCATTCACTGACGCAGCCTCTTGGTCATGAGCTTGACCCGCACCAAGCGCGCTTTGCAGATAAGTAATGTTGTAAGTTCGGGAGAAAAAGGATGTATTAGTAGCGGTTAAAAGGGTGGGGAAGTTGAAAGAGAAGTGAGGGCTCCTGATGTAGTCTACCCACTTAAATCATGTTTAAGTGGGTAGACTATTTACACATCAAGCACTAAGTACTAAGCATCTAAGTTCTATTCTCAGTGTCTTGTGTGAGAAGAAGTTAGCTCTGATGCACGCAACTGAGCAACGGCTTTCGCCAATTCTAGCTGAGCTTGTGCAAAGTTAATGTCTATGTTGCCCTTGTTGATGTTCTCTAGAGCGGCATATTTCGCTTCTTCTGCGCGAGCGCGGTCAATGTCTTTACCATGCAAGGCCGTGTCGGCTAATAACGTAACCACATCCGGCTGAACTTCCAGCATCCCACCAGAAACATACAACACTTGGCCTTCTGATTTAGGATCTGTCACAAACACGGTTACGCCCGGTTTGATCTTACTGAGAAGCGGGGAGTGACCGGGGCGAATCCCCAGTTCACCATCAGCGCCAGAAACGGCTAGGGCATACGCTGGACCTGAAAACAGCGTACCTTCCGCACTTACAATATTAAGTTGAAATGTATTATCTGTAATTCCGATAGCCATGGTGCACCTACCTCTTAGAGTGATTTTGCTTTGTTAAGCACTTCGTCGATAGAGCCACAGTACAAGAACGCTTGCTCTGGGATATCGTCATATTCACCGCTTAACAGACCTTTAAAGCCTCTTAGTGTTTCGCTTAGCGGTACAAAGACACCTTTCTGACCGGTAAACACTTCGGCTACGTGGTAAGGCTGCGTTAAGAAACGTTCAATCTTACGAGCACGAGATACGGTCTGTTTGTCTTCAGTAGACAGCTCATCCATACCAAGAATCGCGATGATGTCTTTTAGCTCTTTGTAGCGTTGCAGCGTTGTTTGTACTTTTTGTGCAATGTCGTAGTGCTCTTGACCAACCACAAGCGGGTCCAACTGGCGAGAGGTTGAATCCAATGGATCAATCGCAGGGTAGAGGCCCAATGCCGCGATATTACGAGACAGTACAACGGTCGCATCTAAGTGAGCAAAGGTTGTTGCTGGTGATGGATCGGTCAAGTCATCCGCAGGTACGTACACCGCTTGGATAGATGTGATAGAGCCTTGTCTAGTCGAAGTGATACGCTCTTGAAGCACACCCATCTCTTCAGCCAGTGTTGGTTGGTAACCTACTGCTGAAGGCATACGACCTAGCAGAGCTGATACCTCAGTCCCGGCAAGCGTGTAACGGTAAATGTTATCAATGAACAACAGTACGTCACGACCTTCATCACGGAAGCGCTCAGCCATAGTCAGGCCTGTAAGTGCTACACGTAGACGGTTTCCCGGTGGCTCGTTCATTTGGCCGTAAACCATGGCTACTTTGTCTAGTACACCCGCTTCTTTCATCTCGTAGTAGAAGTCGTTACCTTCACGAGTACGCTCACCTACACCAGTAAATACAGAAAGACCTGAGTGGGCTTTGGCGATGTTGTTGATAAGCTCCATCATGTTGACGGTTTTACCTACGCCAGCACCACCGAACAGACCAATTTTACCACCCTTAGCGAATGGACAGATAAGGTCGATAACCTTAACGCCGGTTTCTAAAAGCTCAGTGCTGTTTGCTTGTTCTTCATAAGAAGGAGCTTCACGGTGAATCTCGTAGTTTTCTTTCTGACCGATTTCACCACACTCATCGATAGGTTGACCAAGCACGTTCATGATACGGCCTAGTGTTTCTTCACCCACAGGAACCGTGATTGGAGAGCCTGTGTTTTCAACCGTTAGGCCACGGCGTAAGCCATCTGAAGTACCCATTGCAATACAACGAACGATATTGCTACCCAGTTGTTGCTGAACTTCCAATACTAACGAGCTTGCTTCGTCGCTAGTCACTTTCAATGCATCATAAACGCGTGGGCTGTTGCCGCCGCTGAACTCAACGTCAACCACCGCGCCGATTACTTTAACTATTTTTCCAACACTCATTCTTAAATCCTCAAATTCTGTTCTTGACCCAGTCTTTTCTAGCCCTAGACAGCTTGGGCACCTGAGACTATTTCACTCAGCTCTTGGGTAATGGCAGCCTGACGCGCCTTGTTGTAGACCAACTGCAAGTCATCAATGAGTTGGCCTGCGTTATCAGTCGCCGCTTTCATAGCGACCATTCGGGCTGCTTGCTCACAGGCAATGCTCTCAACAATGCCTTGATACACTTGCGATTCGATGTATCGATGTAACAGTTCTGAGAGTATGTCTTTGGGTGCTTGCTCATAGATGTAGTCCCAACGACGTGCTTTTTTAGGCTCACCACCTTCCTCAGAATCCGAAGGGTGGGGGAGCAACTGCAAGGTCGTTGGCGCTTGAACCATGGTGTTGACGAACTGGTTGTAAACGAGATACAAGCTATCGATCTTGCCTTCGTCGTAATGACCGAGCATCGCGTTCACTGTACCTAAGATGTCTTCTAACTTAGGGGTATCGCCAAGACCTGACGTTTGTGCAATAACGTTGCCGCCGCGTTGGAAGAACGAGATAGCCTTAGATCCCACTAAGGTTGTTTCTACCTCGACTCCCTTGGTGCGCCATTGCTCCATTTCTTCTAACACTTTCTTGAACAAGTTTGAGTTCAAGCCACCACACAAGCCGCGATCGGACGAGATAATGATGTAAGCGACACGCTTAGGTTCACGCTGTTGCAGGTAAGGGTGCTGGTACTCCAGTGAACCCGATGCAACATGAGAGATAACTTTTTGCATGTTCTCTGCGTAGGGCCGAGTTAGCGTCATGTTGTCTTGAACCTTGCGCATCTTACTTGCTGCAACCATTTCCATTGCGCTAGTGATTTTTTGAGTGTTACTAACACTGGCTATCTTGGTGCGAATTTCTTTAGTACTTGCCATAATCTGCTCCTATTTGTTTTGATTTCCAGCTAACAAACCGGAGCACTTACCAAGCTTTCATCCCAACAAAACCTTCTAGGATCTCTTTAAGAGCGCCATCGATTTCGTCGTTGTAATCGCCTGTCGCGTTGATTTTTTCGAACAGCGCAGGGTTCTGACCTTTGGCGTAAGCAATCAGCTCTTCTTCAAAACGGGCAATGTTGCTTAGCTCAACACCGACCAAGTAGCCTTTCTCTGCCGCGTAGATAACCGTTGCTTGCTCAGCGACTGACATAGGAGAGTATTGTTTTTGCTTCATTAGTTCGGTAACACGCTCACCATGGTCTAGCTGTTTGCGCGTCATCTCATCTAAGTCAGAAGAGAATTGAGCAAAGGCCGCCAGCTCGCGATATTGAGCTAATGAAGTACGGATACCACCAGACAGTTTCTTGATGATCTTGCACTGCGCCGCACCACCCACACGAGATACCGAGATACCTGGGTCGACTGCAGGACGTAAGCCTGAGTTAAACAGTTGGGTTTGAAGGAAAACCTGACCATCGGTGATTGAGATTACGTTGGTTGGTACAAACGCTGATACGTCACCCGCTTGAGTTTCAATGATAGGAAGCGCTGTTAATGAGCCAGTTTGACCTTTCACTTCACCGTTAGTGAACTTCTCTACATACTCTGCATTCACTCGTGCTGCACGTTCTAGTAGGCGTGAGTGAAGGTAGAATACGTCGCCAGGGAAGGCTTCACGACCCGGTGGGCGTTTCAGTAGCAACGAGATTTGACGGTAAGCAACGGCTTGTTTTGATAGGTCATCATAGATGATCAGCGCATCTTCACCGCGGTCACGGAAGTATTCACCCATGGTGCAACCCGCATAAGGGGCTAGGTATTGAAGCGCTGCAGACTCTGATGCTGACGCCACAACGACGATGGTGTTCTTAAGCGCATCGTGGTCTTCGAGTTTACGAACCACGTTAGCGATAGTGGAGGCTTTTTGGCCAATCGCTACATACACACATTTGATGCCAGAATCTTTCTGATTGATTATCGCATCGATAGCTAACGCTGTTTTACCCGTCTGACGGTCACCGATGATAAGTTCACGTTGACCACGACCGATTGGCACCATGGTATCAACCGCTTTGTAGCCAGTTTGAATAGGTTGGTCAACAGACTTACGTTCGATTACACCGGGTGCAATCACTTCTACAGGGTCGAGTCGGTCACAACTCACTGGGCCTTTGCCATCGATTGGCTCGCCTAATGTGTTCACGACACGGCCAAGAAGTCCGTTACCTACAGGTACTTCTAAGATACGACCTGTACCTTTCACTTTCATACCTTCAGAGAGGTCAGTGTAGGGGCCCATAACCACCGCACCTACTGAGTGGGTATCGAGGTTAAGTGCGAGTGCGTACTTGCCACCTGGTAGCTCAATCATCTCGCCTTGCATAACATCAGCAAGGCCATTGATTGTGATGATTCCATCACGAACCGATACGATAGTGCCTTCGTTGCGAGCCTCGGTGCTCACATTAAATTTCGAGATGCGTTCTTTGATTAGATCGCTGATTTCATTTGAATTTAATTGCATAATTGTTACCTATCTCGCGTGAAGTTGATGAGCCAATCGGTCAATTGATGTGTTTAAAGAACCATCGATAACGGTTTCACCCGCCTTGATGACTATTCCACCCACTAACGTGTCATCAATAACCTGCTTCATTTCAACCTGACGCTCTAATTTCTTCTCAAGTGCAGCTGTTAGTGACGTAACTTGATCTTGTGTCAGCATTTCTGAACTGGTGACAGTGACAGGCACTACACGTTCATGTTCGTCCTTTAGCTCGCAGAACAATTCAAACAGGTCTCTTACAACAGAAAGGCGGCCGTTCTCGGCCAAGACTCGAATAAGATTAATGACGTGGTCATCAACGAGTCCTTGGCAAATATGAATGATGAGGTTTGCCAGCTCTTCTGTTTGGTGTGTAGAAGCACCTTCTGCTGAAGAAATCTGACTAGCGATCGTTTCATCTTCCGCGACAGCCACAAGAATGGACAGCATTGAGTGCCACTCTTGTAACTGGTTTTTACCTAAAGCAAATTCAAACGATGCTTTGGCGTAGGGATGAGCAATATTGGTGTAATCTGACATATTGCTTCTCCTTAGAGTTCGCTAATCATTTGGTCAACTAGCGCTCGGTTCGTTGCGGAATCTAGGTTTTTGCTAATCAGTTTCTGTGCACTTTGAATTACTGCGTCTGCCATATCTGCCTGAAGTTCACGGCGTATCTTTTGGCGTTCGCCTTCTAGCTCAGCTCTACCTTGTTCTAAGATGCGTGCCTTTTCTTGCTCGGCTTCTTGTTGCGCTAAGCTGATGATTTCATTGCGGCGTTTTCGGCCTTGTTCAACCAGTTCAGTCACATCTTTTCTTGCATCTTCGATGAGTTGCGCGCCATTTGATTTTGCTAGTTCTAGCTCTTTCGCAGCGTTCTCTGAGTGGCGTAAACCATCAGCGATTTCTTTTTGGCGCTCGTCTAACATCGCGGTGAGAGGGGGCCATACATATTTCATGCAGAGCCAAACAAAAATCACGAATGAGATTGCTTGTCCAAACATGCTTGCATTTAAGTTCATACCTTCCTCACTAAATCTTGATTATGTATAAATCGATCTTTCAAAGCGGTTTGATTAAGCCACGGCGAAGATGATGTATAGACCGATACCAACACCGATCATCGGTACTGCATCCACAAGACCCATCATGATGAAGAATTGAGTACGGAGCATTGGAGTAAGGTCCGGTTGACGCGCAACACCTTCAAGGTATTTACCTGCTAAGTTACCAATACCAGATGCTGCACCTGCTGCACCTAAACCGATCAGTAATGCACCTGCTACATATAAAACTGCGCTTACGATATCCATTTGTATCTCCGAAAATAATTTGTTAGTTAATTTTTTAGTTATTAATTAGTGGTGTTCTTCTGTTGCCATTCCTAAATAAACAACGGTCAGCACCATAAATATAAATGCTTGTAAGAATACGATTAATATGTGGAATAAGGCCCAAGGTACACTTAGTGCCCACTGCATCCACCAAGGCATTAGTGCAATAAGGATGAATATCATCTCGCCTGCATACATATTTCCGAATAATCGTAAGCCTAGTGATATTGGCTTTGAAATTAATGTTATTAATTCAAGAACTAAGTTAACAGGATATAAAAGAGGGTTATCAAATGGCTGAGTAGTTAGCTCTTTGATAAAGCCTTTCAAACCTTTATTTTTAAATGTATAGGTTAACAGTAGAATAAACACACCGAGTGCCATCGACATTGGTATATTTACGTCTGCCGTTGGTAGGTCTCTAAAGTGCTCTAGACCTACAGCTCGAGTTAACCCCGGAACTAAATCAATGGGTAATAGGTCGACTGCATTCATTAACAACACCCAAACAAAAGTGGTTAATGCCAGTGGTCCTATTAATTTATCTTCCGCTTGAAAAATCTCTTTGACGAGATTATTAACAAAGTCAAAGACAAGCTCGATAAAACATTGAAAACGACCTGGAACGCCGCTAGTGCCACGAGTGGCTACATACCGAAATGCACCGATGAAAAGTAAACCTGTAATCCAAGATACCAACATCGAGTCAATGTTAAACGCCCAGAAACCATCACCTGTAGTTAAGAAGGTTAAGTGATGCTCTATGTATTCGTGAGCGGTAGTTACTTGATCCATACTACGCGTACTCCGATCTATTAGAGGCGGTAATAAATGGTGTTAAGAAGTATCCAACCATAGTAAAGATGTACGCATATAATATTACTGGGTTATCCAATTTGAAGAACTGGAACGCCAAGATAAACATCAAAAACGTATATGTTATTTTTACGACACGACTCATTTGCATTAAGTCACGTAAACTATAATTAGGATTCTTACGCACCTTTAGGCTTGCATATATGAATCCAAACAGCGGTGGCAACATTGCAATTACGATGCCCAAAGCTGATGATTCCATATCTACTTTATTACCAAAAAACACTTCATATAAAACTACACCGATGGCTAATACTATTTGGCAGAGAACAACTCTTTTAGCGGCAACAAGGATGTCGCTACTAATCCCATTAAGCCTCATAATAAAACCTTATGCTAAACAGTGTAAGTTAATATAAAACACAGTTTAAATTTAACTTGTTACTACATTTCACTTGTTAATAACACTTGATTTGCTTTAAAGAAAAACCCTTGCTGGTTTTATATCTCCTGACGAAATGAAACGAATTAAGCTAATTCGCTATCGTTTCGACAAAATATAAATTACGCCTAAAATTATGTGATCAAAACGACAAATATTGATATCAATAATTCCATTTTTGAAATGAATGTTTTTCATTTATGAAAGTAATAGTTCTATCACTTTATTCATGAATATTTAAGATGCTTTATCCTTGTGAAAAAGAGGGTCTTTTTAGACGGGTTCAGCGAGCTAAATAATCAACTTATTATCTTATCAATTAAGACTATTCAAACACTTAGGTTCATTTTCAAGCTGAATTGCGAAGTGTGATTTTGGTAGGGGGTCAGCTTGTTTGAGGCAATGATGGAAGATCTCATTTTTCTGGTAAATTAAACGTACGTCGCTCCTTATCAATAAGCGAATATTTTTTATATTGTTGTCAGCTTGTCACTATTTGCGTGCGCGAGAGTGAAAATTCAGCGCCTAAATGTTGATGATATAGGAGTGAAATGGGGGACTGGGTGTATGAGAAGCATGGTGCGGCGAAGAAACACCGAGTTTTGAGGAAGTAAATGGCAGCAAAACGCTGCCTAATTTACTTAATCTAGGCTCAGTTATTACTCTTCATAACTGAGGTATTGAATACATAAGTCATGAAAAGCCTGTGCTTGTGGCGAGATTGTACGATCAGACAATCTGAAAATGCCGATTTGTCGTTGCAAGGGCGGGTCAATTAACGGAATCCACACCAAGCGGGTTTCATTGGTTGGGAAAGCCAGCTTAGGTAGCGTGGTCACGCCTATCCCGAGCTCTAACACCGAAAACAGCGAGGTAATGTTCTCGACAGAGTACAGGGCTTGTTCGCTGAGCATTCGCGCGGGTGTTGGGTCTAGTAGGGTGCAAGTCCCGTTACGAATGAAAGGCTGTTTTAACAAGGTTTGCCACTCGATTCCTTCCCGTTGAGAGGCGATAGGGTTGTCTTTGAGGCACACCACACCGATAGGATCAGAAAGCAAAGGCGTGAAGTCGATGCTCTCTTCTTCTAAATGGGAGCTATTACCGAGGGCAACATCCACCTCGCCAGAGAGTAATCTTGCTTCTACCCCTGCCGCATTATCATCAATCAAACTCACTTCTACATTCGGGTACTGCTCACAAAAAGCCCCTAAAACACTAGGGATGAGTTTTGCGGCCACCGAAGGCACGCTCGCTATTCGAACTCTTCCTTGTTGTCCTGCTGCCGCTGCGCGTAGGTCATTGTCTAATGCTTTGTAAACATTCAGAAATTGAATGATCTTGGGTAAGCATATTTCTCCAAAAGGCGTCAGTGTCGATTTGTTGCCTGTTTCAAACAGAGGTTGGCCGAGTATTTTTTCCAGCTCTTTTATCGAAGTTGAAAGTGCCGCTTGCGATCGATTTGCACGGTGAGATGCCGCTCGAAATCCACCTTCTTCGACCACCAAAACAAAATGTTTTAACTGTTGTAGCTTGATACTCATGGCGCGAATCCTTCTCTAGCCTTTGCTATACCTTACTTTTTGCAAGGTGATAGATTTTATTTATCAAATGCACAAAATTTACCGTTAGATTTATCAGTCGTCAAGGTGCAGTATTTAACCATCTTGAAACATAGTTGTTACAAAGTTGGATGGAATCGTGAACGCACAAACTAAAAAACACCCAGTAAAAACCGAGCTTTTCGCTTCAAAAGCACCCCTAGAGTGGGCAATCGTTAATAACGGCACTCTATACACCGCGCAGATTCCAATTGATGAAACTGGCGCAGTAGTAGAAGGCGGTATTGAAGCGCAAACGCGTCAGACTTTTAACAACCTTGTTCATACGTTGGAGTGTGCAGGCGAATCTATGGATTCAGTGCTGCAAGTTCTGATTTACGTGACAGACCGTGAATACCTAAAAACGGTAAACAGCGTATACGGAGAATACTTCAATGCACCTTATCCAAACCGTGCTGCGGTCGTCGTTGCAGGGTTAGCAAGAGAAGAGATGCTAGTCGAGTTCGTAGTTTATGCATCGGCGTCTCAACCTGAATAATTTGACTGTGAACTAAGGCTATTTGCGGATCAAAACTCTTTTGAATTAAAGCGGTTTATTGATACAAGCGATCGGGTTCACTTTAGATACAAAATGTACGACTTATTTTAGCAATTAATTACCTGAATATTAACAGTTTATTAATTAACCAGATGGTTGCCAGACTCAACCGCAACCTAACCGTTACAAGGACAGAATGATGACTCAATTACAGAATGTTCAAGCAGAAAACGCACTTTACATTGGCGGCGAATGGCAAGCGGGTGTAAGCACCGTAGCGAACATTAACCCATCAGATATTTCTGAAAACATCGGTAACTTTGCACAAGCAAGTGCTGAACAAGTTAAACAAGCGATTTCAGCGGCAAAGCACGCTCAACCAGAGTGGGAAAAAACGCCGATTGAACGTAAGCAAGCAGTACTTCAAGCAATTGGTGATGAGCTGATTGCACGTTGTGATGAACTAGGTACGTTACTTTCTCGTGAAGAAGGTAAGCCTTTTGCTGAAGGTCGTGGTGAGATTTACCGTGCAGGTCAGTTCTTCCAATACTTTGCGGCTGAAGTGCTTCGTCAGATTGGTGATAACGCAGAATCAGTTCGCCCAGGCGTTTCTGTTGAAGTGACTCGTGAAGCTGTTGGCGTTATTGGCATCATCTCTCCTTGGAACTTCCCGACAGCAACAGCGGCTTGGAAAATCGCTCCAGCACTGGCTTTCGGTAACAGCGTTATCTGGAAACCAGCAAACCTAACACCAGCAAGTGCGGTTGCGCTTACTGAAATTATCCACCGTCAAGGTATCCCAGCAGGCACGTTCAACCTTGTTCTGGGTAGCGGTTCAACAGTCGGTGATGCACTGATCAACTCTAAAGAAGTGAATGGTGTGAGCTTTACTGGTTCCGTTGATACGGGTCGTAAGGTTGCCGCTGCTACAGCGCCAAACTTCGTTCGTTGCCAACTAGAGATGGGCAGCAAGAACGCACTTGTGGTTGCTGACGATGCTGATATCCAAACAGCCGTTGATGCAACGATTGCAGGTTCATTCTCTGGCGCAGGCCAAAAATGTACAGCATCTTCTCGTCTAGTGGTTATGGATGGCATTCACGACCAATACGTTGAAGCACTAATCAAACGTATGAGCGAGCTAAAAGTCGGTCACGCACTAGAAGACGGCGTGTTCATGGGCCCGGTAGTTGACGGCAACCAACTTGAAGCGAACCTAGGTTGGGTTGAGAAAGCACGTCAAAGCGGCGGTGAGCTGGCATTCGGTGGCGAACGCTTGAGCATGAAACACGAAGGTTTCTACATGTCTCCAACTCTGTTCTTGAATACGAAGAACGATTGGGAAGTGAACCAAGAAGAAGTGTTTGCACCAATGGCAAGCGTGATTCGTGTGGCTGATTTAGAGGAAGCTATCGCGACGACCAACGATACTCGCTTTGGTCTAACGGGCGGTATCATTACTCAAAGCCTACGTACTAGCGCAATGTTCAAGCAACAAGCGCAAACAGGTTGTGTGATGGTGAACCTACCAACAGCAGGCACTGATTACCACGTACCGTTTGGTGGTCGTAAAGAGTCTAGCTTCGGTCCTCGTGAGCAAGGTCAATACGCGAAAGAGTTCTACACAGTCGTGAAGACGGCTTACCAGCGTCCTTACTAGATAGATCTCTATTAATTGACGTTCTATTAATGAAAAGTGGCCTGATTCACAGAGTCAGGCCAACACCCAAACCCAACACAGCAAATGAAATTAGAGACGTGATTTAACCCATTTTTGAAAACATGTTATTTGAGCGTGTTTTCAAAACCGAGCTAGAACACTGAGCTTTCAATAGGAGTGGTTATGTACCAGCAACGGATTGTTATAGATGGATTGCAATACTGCAATTGGAACAGAGAATACTTCCAAACACTAAAGGCGAGCGGCATTACAGCAGTTCACGCTACCGCGGTTTACCACGAGACAGCTCGTGAAACCTTATCTCGCTTTGCAGAGTGGAACTTAAGATTCGAGCAGAATGCAGACATTATCATGCCGATTCATTCAATGGCTGATGTTGAAACTGCAAAAGCGACCGGCAAAGTCGGCATTTTCCTTGGTGCTCAAAACTGTTCTCCAATCGATGATGAGATTGGTCTTATCGAAGTGATGCGCAAGCAAGGTCTTTTGATCATGCAGCTTACTTACAACAACCAGAGCTTATTGGCGACAGGTTGTTACGAGAAGAACGATACCGGTATCACGCGCTTTGGTAAGCAAGCTATCGAAGAGATGAACCGAGTGGGGATGATCATCGATATGTCTCACAGTGCGGAGCGTTCAACGCTTGAGGCGATTGATCTGTCTTCTCGTCCTATTTGTATCAGCCACGCGAACCCAACGTTTGCTCATGATGCACTACGAAACAAATCAAACGATGTGATTAAAGCCCTAACCGCACGCGGTGGCTTAATCGGATTCAGCTTATACCCATTCCACCTACCAAACGGCAGCCAATGTACCTTGGAGGATTTCTGTCAGATGGTTGCGACGACAGCCGACATGGTCGGCGTTGAACACCTAGGAATTGGCAGTGACCTATGCTTAAACCAGCCTCAAGCGGTTCTAGAGTGGATGCGAAATGGTCGTTGGTCGAAGGCAATGGACTACGGCGAAGGTTCTGCAAACAACTCAGGTTGGCCAGATGCACTGCCTTGGTTCTGTGGTAGTTCGGGTATGGAAAATATTTATAACGGATTGATGCGTCATGGTTTCAGTGAGTCTGAAGCTGGACAAGTCTTGGGAGAAAACTGGTTTAACTTCTTGAAAGATGGCTTAGAGCCGCAGAGCAAGGGTTAAGCGTTTCTCGCTGGTAATCATCTAATAGGCAGCCTGCTAACAAACGTTCATTTAGTCAGTGCTGCTTTAATCAAATTCATTATTTAAAAGGAACAACGGTCTATTTCGCAACGCGGTAACCCAAACATGGATTAGCCTGCCCAAGACAAAAAATAATAGGGCGGGTGTTAAATACACCCTTGTAGTCATCATTAAAATGACAGCTGCAAAGAAACCTCTGGAGTCAGAGTATGTCTGATTTAACCAATAGCGTGAAATCTTCAAACGTAAATGCGGGTCAAGCACACACAACAAGTAATAAAACAAGTAACACAAACCAGTCTGAATCAACTTCAGACAAATTAGGACTTACCAACCCAGCACTATGGTACAGCGGCGGTTTTATCGCTCTGTTCGTAACGCTTGCTTTATTTGATGGCGAGCTGTTATCCAGCTTAGTAAACACAGGCTTTGCTTGGTCGGTAAAAGTATTCGGTCCTTATTGGCAAATGCTTCTTCTTCTGACTTTTCTTATTGGTCTTGGCCTGGCGGCAGGGCGAACAGGCAAGGTTATCCTAGGTGGTATTGCTAAACCTGAAATGGATGGCTTCCGTTGGATGGCGATCATCTTCTGTACGCTACTGGCGGGTGGCGGCGTATTTTGGGCGGCAGCAGAGCCTATCGCACACTACGTTAATCCACCACCGTTATATGGCGCTCAAGAGAACGCACAGCAAGGTGCAGTAAATGCTTTGTCTCAATCATTCATGCACTGGGGCTTCCTAGCATGGGCAATTGTGGGCAGCTTAACGTCTATCGTAGTTATGCACCTTCACTACGACAAAGGCTTACCGCTTAAACCTCGTATTCTGCTTTACCCTGTATTAGGTGAAAGAGCACTGAAAGGTCACACCGGCGCACTGATTGATGCATGTTGTATTGTCGCTGTAGCGGCGGGCACCATCGGTCCTATCGGCTTCTTGGGCTTGCAAGTGAGCTACGCGCTGAACGAACTGTTTGGTATTCCAGATGGCTTCACAACACAGCTGATCATCATCTTATTCGCTATCGTGCTTTACACATTGTCGGCATTAAGTGGTCTTAACCGCGGAATGCAAATGCTAAGCCGTTACAACGTAATTTTGGCTATGGCATTGATGGTTTACATCCTGATCTTTGGCCCAACAAACTTCATCTTTAATGGCTACATTCAAGGTGTAGGCAGCATGATTGATAACTTCATCCCGATGGCAACATACCGAGGTGACGAAGGTTGGTTGAGCTGGTGGACAGTATTCTTCTGGGGTTGGTTCTTAGGTTACGGCCCAATGATGGCAATCTTCATCGCACGTATTTCACGCGGTCGTAGTATTCGCCAATTGGTATCAACGATTAGCTTGATTGCACCGTTTGTTACTTGCTTCTGGTTCACGATTGTTGGCGGCTCTGGTCTTGCGTTCGAAATCGCAGATCCAGGCAGTGTAAGTAAAGCGTTTGAAGGCTTTAACTTACCAGGTGCGCTACTGGCGGTAACTCAGCAGCTACCAATGCCAATGCTTATCTCAATTCTGTTCTTGATCTTAACCACGATCTTCATCGTAACGACCGGTGACTCAATGACTTACACCATCAGTGTGGTGATCAGTGGTGAGACAGAACCGAATGCAATTATTCGTACCTTCTGGGGTGTGATGATGGGGGTAACAGCGTTAATTCTGATTTCCCTAGGCTCTGGCGGCATTTCAGCGCTGCAATCCTTCATTGTTATCACCGCGGTACCGGTGTCCTTAATCTTGCTGCCATCACTTTGGAATGCGCCTCAAATCGCAATCAAGATGGCAAAAGAGCAAGGTTTTTAGAGAGCAGAGTTTTTAAACAAAAGGGCTCTGTAAAACAAGAACAAATCAGCCTTTGAAAGAAGGCTGATGCAAGATTCCGAAAGGAACAGAAAAACCGTACTGGTGAAGATACATCGGGCGGCACGTATTTAGGTCAATCGATCTAGTCAGGACAAATAATAAGGGGTGAGCTCGCTTACCCCAAATAACGTGAAAGCTAACCAACACACTGTAACAACGAATGCTTCAAATGATGGCAACGATCGGTTCTGAATGGCTAGCAAAATCCTATAACTATAAGGTGGTGAGCAAAATGGATGCACATCGTTCTACCTACACTGAATCAGCACTACGTGACGCGACTGTCGTCATGGCACCGGAAAGGCTAGGTGCAATGCACCAAACACGTATCAGCTTCGTTAGAACTCTGATTCGTAAAATGGCTCAGCAAGAATGGAAAGTGACGAAACATGAATGGCAATTAGACGCTCAAGGTTTTGGTCATGTTATCTATAAGCTTGCGACGCCAAACCATGTTTATCATTTGGTTGTTTTCTGCGATGAGATTGCAGATGACGAGCGAAATGACCGTGTAATTGCTGAAAAGTGGGACGTAACGTTTGCGCTTGTTCTTGGTGATGTTGATGTCGCCCTACTTGAAAGACTTCGTGCGAATGTACCGCTTCAAGAAGCAGGCCGTAATCCAAATAACGTGCTTGTGTTGGCGCGTGCAAATAAAAGTGTACGTGTGTTTGAACACATCGTGAGTCACTTGGCTAAAGGTGTTCAACCAACGCCAAAAGAGCTGGCTGAAGTGGGTTATATCTTGCGAACGACAGCGGTATACGGTAATGGCAAATTTGGTATTGCTGACTTTAAAATCTTAGAGAAAAATGAAGATTTTAATCAGTCGTTTAGTGCGCAAATGTGTGCGGTTTATATGCTGCGTGAGTTCAGCCTAGATTGGGTTCATTACCTAGCTGAGCAACAGGGCGGTGAACAAGCGATTACCTTGCATAGAGGATTACAGCGTTACCTTGGTGTTGGTAATGCGACTGGTTTAGGCATGGCGCCATATCTTATTAACCACCCAAGTATTGTCGATCAATGGATGACAACACGTGAGCATGCATTGGCGGACGTGTTGGCTAGTCAGGCCGATACGGCGTTGATCGAGCCACTACGTAGATACGTTAAAAAAGCGATTTGTCATTTAGAACAAGTTGTTACCATCAATGAAAACCAGCAAGAGTTGAACAAAACCGCTGTTGATGAGTTAAAACACGCAGAACAGTCACTAGAAGCTTCTGTAAACCATTGCGATACATGGGCGCAGTTAGTTGAACAATCTAAGCACATGAGTATGGAAGCCCAAGAAATCCTTATCTCATGCTTGATGGAATTGTACCCAGAATTAGTGGACGCCCATCAAGAGCAAATGAATTGTAGCGAAACACTGTCGCTTCCTAGTGGCAAAAAGATCCAAGACCTATTGGTAGTGTTAGAAGAAAAATACCGTTGGGCAATCACGACCGACTTTACGAAAGCAGAAAATAACTACTGGTTCTGGTATCGCTCTCAGGACAAAGAAGAGCCAAGACTCGGTGTTCGAGGCGAGGAACTAGGCGAAGAGCGTGAACTGCCGTTGGATATCGGCCGTCAAGCTTACCGTTTGTACCATGCTTTATTGCAATTCGCGCCAGAGCTTTCATTGGCTGAGTTCCTTGTTAAACAACCGCAGCATCGTGCCATTGCGCGCCGTGTGTGGACGCTAGGTAACAAGGCGATGGGCGACATTCAAATGAACGTGCTGCACCAAGACTCGCCACCAATGCACTTGCTGCGTTGTAAGCTAGCGATGTTTGGCGCGACTAAGTTTGATCCTCGCTCAGACCGTTGGGTACGAGTGACATTTTTCCAAGGTGCACCGTTGCTTGATGAAATTCATCAGGACGAATGGGTGTTCCCAATCTTACCAAGTGAAGCGGAGATCGCTGACTCAAATAAAGTTCCTACACATATCAACGCTCAACATGGAGGTAAATCGTTATGATCGTTTCTCACAATGAACTGGTAGCGGCCGTTAATAAAGCCTTTCTGGGTATGCGTCGTACATGTGGTGAAGCCGATGTAATAGCGAACATGGTGGCAGATTTACAAATGGTTGGCTTGGATGGAGTTCGTCATTTTAACAACGCGAGCAACTTTATGGGGCTAGAAGACGATTGCCCTGTAGACATTCAAGTGAGAAGCGACAACACAGTTGAAGTGGATCTGCACAAGGCGAGCTTAGCGTGTCATCTTCCTGTGGTGATGGATTACGCCATTGAAAAGATGGTCGGCAAAAAGACACTGAAAATCGAGCTAAACAACTGCCATAACCGTTGGTTAGCGTACAGTGAGCTTGTGAAACTGGCAGCGAAAGGTATCGCGTGTACCGCACGTTGGGATAATGGCTCAAACCCTAAGAGCACCTTGTATGTGCTTAACCGTGGTTGCGTTGCACCAGAACTGTTTTTATCAGATTCGCCACTGACATCGGACGAACATATCCACAATATGACCATCGAACTTTCCGTCCAGGATTTCGATATCGAACGTTTGTCAGATGGCTACCAAACACACATTGAATCGGAAGCGCTTTTTAAAACTCAAGAGAAAGCGTGGAACGATGGCATTGAAGTTGATGAGGCAGAGTGGGGCGCATTGAAAGAAACCGCGACGGCTATTCTTGTTGAAAGCAGCCAACGCTCGGTTCAAGGTGCAGGTGAGCTAACGACTTCATAATTTAGTGCTTAGTGCTTAGTGCATTGATAGCATTATTGATAACACCCGCTATAACAGATAAAACCAAAGAGCTTAACGTATCCTCACCTCGTTAAGCTCTTTTTATTTGTCTCCCGTTTTCATCATTCCTCTCAATAGACCGCCTCTTAAACATCCTGTTTTGAAACAAGTTGTTACGCGTATAAAGCTAATTTGGCGATTTAATGAAGTACCTTCACATTCAGGTTCAACAAACGGTTTCATTTACAAGCTAGTATGCGTATCTTGCTAACTAGGGTGCCAAAGGGCACCGTTTTTATTCGTACCAATGACTTTAGAATTAGATAAAAAGGAATGAAGCGTGCAAGCTAACTTTATTGATGGAACCACCCTGTATCGTCAGCACTCATTTGAGTTGCCACTCGACTATCAAGCAAAAGATGGACAACAGATCCAAGTCTTCGCACGTGAGCTGGTTGATCTCGCTAAAGATGGGCAAGAACTGCCGTGGCTTATTTACTTTCAGGGGGGGCCAGGTTTTCCTTCTCCACGTGTTAGTGGGCAATCGGGTTGGTTAAAGCGTGCATTGCAAAACTACCGTGTTCTGCTGCTAGACCAACGTGGTACAGGCAACAGCACGGTTATCAGCCATGAAACCTTGGCGCATTTGTCTCCAGAACAACAAGTTGAGTACTTAACGCATTTCAGAGCGGATAACATCGTTCGTGATGCGGAAGCGATTCGTGAGAAGTTTGGTATTAAGCAATGGTCGACGATTGGTCAAAGCTTTGGTGGCTTCTGTACACTGAGCTATTTGTCACTGTTCCCACAGAGCTTACAACGTTGTTATGTGACGGGCGGTATTCCTTCGATTGAACGTGAAGCTGACGATGTTTATCGTGCGACTTATAAGCGTGTTGAAGACAAAAACAGAGCGTTCTTTGCTCAGTTCCCACAAGCGCAAGCGATGTGTCGTGAGATCTCTGATTACCTGCTTAACAATGATGTAAGACTGCCCAACGGTCAGGTGTTCACGGTTGAGCAGTTCCAACTTATTGGTATTAACCTTGGTGGCGGTGAAGCGAACCTTCCTATGCACTTCACTCTGGAAGGTGCCTTTGTTGAAGTGAACGGTAACAGACAGCTGAGCTACAGCTTCCTAAATCAAATGCAGCAAGAGCAGGGATATTTAACTAACCCAATTTACGCAATTCTGCATGAATCGATTTACTGTCAAGGTACAGCGTCTAACTGGTCGGCACATCGAGTACGCGAGCAGTACCCGCATTTTAACTACCAATCGGGCAGTGAGTTCTGGTTTACCGGAGAAATGGTCTACCCATGGATGTTCGATCAACTTGAAACGTTGAAGCCATTACGCGAAGCTGCCAATCTATTAGCTGAAAAATCGGATTGGGGTACTTTGTACAACGCTGAGCAGCTGAGCAAGAATACGGTTCCGATGGCGTGTGCAGTTTACGCAGATGACATGTACGTAGAACTGGATTACAGCCGCGAAACACTGACAAATATTCCAAACTCGAAAGCGTGGATTACCAACGAGTATGAGCACAATGGTTTGAGAGTGGATGGTGAACGAATCGTCGATAAGCTAATGACGATGGTTGATGCATTAGAAAACTTGCCAAAATAATCAAATTCTCTATGTAGGTTATCTACGTTAGAAGCTATCTAAGTTAGAAGCTCTTTACGTTAGAGACAAGATACGTCAAAAACAAGAAAACGCTGCATCCGTGCAGCGTTTTTTTTATGTCATCGAACTATTCGATTTAAGGAACTAGGAGGGGTAGCCCTTGAAGCCATTAAGGTTGGATGACGATATCTTGATTTTCAGTGGTCGATAAGCTGGCGCGGTTCTGTTCGATAAGCTGAGCCGCATAAGAGGGAGTCACAGCTTGAATTTCGCCTTTTGAACGAATCGTTAATGCTTCCCACGCATGATCACGGTATTTGCCTGTCTGTGTATATTCAATAAGTACTCTCATGATTCTTCCATCCGATGTGTGGTTAACGTGCTACTAACATTAGCGCCATTATTGTGGTTACACACCTGTTAAAAATGGAACATAAGATTAACCAAATGAGAATGCGTGTAACTTGAAAAACAGACCCAACTGCACTTATCTTCTTAACCGCGTTTATCGCAACTAACAGTATTTATCGTAACCAACCGTACTTATCGTAAATAGCGCCCATAAAAAAACGCTGCACGATGGCAGCGTTAAAGTTGAGATAGGTTGAAGATTGCTTAGCTGTTTTCTAAGCCAACAATCTTGCGTGCAGACATCACTGCACTATCCAAATCGGTCAATCTACCAGCACTTGCTGGACCAAGAACTGATGAATACAAAGCCAACTGCTTCTCAAATGATAAATCTAATTGGTTATATAGATTTTGGCGGATTTGAGCGTGTTGCTGTGGCTTTGCGCTCGACAGGCCTTCCAACGTATCGTAGATGAGTGTAGTTGTATCCATAACTGTCCTTAGTACATCTTTAGAAAATTTTGCATATTATGCACTTGGTATCATCTTTGTTCTGCGAGATTGATCGCATTATGTGCAGCTCTGCTTAATTGTGTAATCAGTTAGTTACAATTGTGTTGTACGGCAAAGTGTCGGAACTCGGGTTTGGGCAAAAGAAAAGGAGACACAGTGGTCTCCTTTTGGCTTGTTGGCAAAGATAAAGTTACGTACTGTTCGCTGTTTATTGAGCCGATCGGCTACGCACAGCTACAGCGCCTATCGTATGTTAATGTTCTTATCTCGATTTTCGTACATTTCAGGCGTGGTGTGTAATCCGCCCGCATAACCTGCTGCTTCAAGTGTTTCTCTTACCTCTCGAACATGCTCAGCCGTGACCGGTTCATTTCGGGCGCCTAGGTTTAAACGCACAAACGTGATTAACTCAGCTAAGCGTTGATCCGACAGTACATCCTCAAAACTTGCCATCGGCATGAAGTTTCGATCTTTGTCGAGATAGGTGGGTTGCAAGCCACGCACGGTTACCGCAATGGTATTGAATGGGTCGCTGTGCATGATAATACCGTTGTTCAACAGAGTAGGGGCGATTGGGTCGCGACCTTTACCATCGTCACCATGACACGCCCCACAAGTTTGACGATACGTGGTGTAGATTTCACTGGCATACGCAGCTTCATCAAACCCTTTAGGCTGTAACTGAACGGCATCACTGGCAATGGTGTTGTTGCTATCCCCACTGAGTAGGTAATAAGACATCGACTCAATATCTTCACGTGTCATCAAGCTTAGGCTGTTTTTTACTACATCTGCCATACCTGCAAAAGCGGTGCCTTTGTCTGAATGTCCTGTGTGTAAAAAGTCGGTGAGTGTTGCTTCATCCCAACCATCGATATAGAGCTCATTTGCGGTGATATCAGGTGCGTTCCAACCGTCGATCAAGTTACCTTGGAAAATACGTTCTGGTATCAGTGCTTGGGCAATGTTTCGAGGTGTATGGCACTCCGAACAGTGACCAAGTCCTGCGACCCAATATTTGCCTTGTTGCCACTTATCGACATTCTCAATTTCTCCTTTGAGCTCTTCTGGTACTTCATAATCAATAGGGTCTGTATCCATAAATACGATGTTCCAGCCAAGCAAACCTAAGCGAATATTGGATGGAAACATCATGCTGTTGTCATCATTGCGTCGTGGCACGGCGGTGATTGACTGCATGTATTCCCATAAATCGACCATGTCTTGGTCGGTGAGGTATTGATAAGAGGTGTAAGGCATTGCAGGGTACAGGTAACCATTCTTACCTTTACCTGCAACTAACGCAGCTCGGAAATCGTCGAAGTCATAAGTCCCGATCCCTTCGGTGGTGTGTGGCGTTATGTTGGTTGAATAAACGGTGCCAAAAGGGGTAACAAAGGGCAGGCCGCCAGCAAAGGGTTCGCCACCTTCTGCACTATGACAAGCCACACAGTCACCGGCGTAAGCGAGATATTCTCCGCGCTCAACAGATGATGTTTTCAAACTCGCGAGCCTTTGTTGCTCTACTTCACCGGCGTGACGGATATAAGCCCCAAGCGCGAGTATTTCGTTCTCGCTGAGTTGCTCATCAAACGCAGGCATTAGGTTGTTCAAACCGTAATTAATGGTGTGCTGAATCTCTTCAATGCTGCCGCCGTGAAGCCAGATATCATCGGAAAGATCAGGTACGCCAATCGCGGGGTTAGCGACAGCACCATCGGCATGACAAGACGAACAGTATTGGACGAACAAGGTTTTACCGAGCTCGACTTTAATTTCAGGTACATCGGTATGACGTTGATTGAGAGAGGCTAGATAGTAGGAAACTTTTGCCACCTCATCTGGGCGCATGATTTCACTCCAACCCGGCATCGCTCCGTTCCGGCCTTTGGCGATCGAATGAATCACAGCTTCATCACTGCCACCATAAAGCCACTCTTGGTCTATCAGGTTAGGAAAGTGCTTTTGTCCCTGAGCATTATCTCGGTGACAGGCCGCACAGTGAGTTTGAAACAGAATCTTACCGCTGTTCACGATCTCTGGCACGGCAGCTAATCCCTCTAACGTAGTTTCGCTGGTTTGTGCAAATTGCTCATTGAGAGTGGTGGATGGTGAACTGAGCTTATCATCGCTTTGCTCCCAATCGACTAAGCCTTCCCATTCACCGAGCCCCGGGTAGAGCACCAAATAGCCTGCAGATAAAAGAAATGCGACCGCATAGCTTACAAATAACAGCTTAGGTGGAGGCGCATCTTTCTCTTCAATACCATCAAAGGTGCCAATGGTGTGGTCGTGATCGGCCTTGTGATTGCTACGCCAGTATTTAACGACAACAGACACCATCAGAACAAAGAATATTAAGGTTAGGAGTACCGCCCATAGATTCCAGAATGTGCTCATTGTGATACCTCCTGTGACGTATCTTTACCCAGGCTTTGTAAATAGCGAATCAGCGCTTCACCTTTGGTTTTGCCTCTTACTTGCAAACGGGCATCACCAATTTCTTGATCGGTATAAGGCACACCTAAGGTACGTAACACTTCCATTTTGGCGCTGATATCATCGCCAGTCAGAGTCTGCTCAAACAGCCACGGGTAAGAGGGCATGATCGAGGTCGGTACGACTTTTCGAGGATCAATTAAGTGAATAACATGCCATTGGTCAGAATACTTTCTACCTAAATTAGTGAGGTCAGGGCCAGTACGTTTAGATCCCCACAAGTTAGGAAACTCATAGATATCATCTGCTTCTTGGTTCGGGCGACCATTACGCTTCACCTCTGGCTCTAGAGGGCGAACCATTTGCGTGTGACAAACATGGCAGCCTTCACTGATGTAGATGTCTCGGCCTGCTAACTCAATCGGTGTGAGTGGCATCGCTAAGCTGTCTTTGGCAATATCGTCGCCACGGACAATGCTTGGCACTACCCAGACCAATAAAGAGAAGGAGGCCACGACAACAGTGGTCAAAATTAAAATGACGATTGAATGTGTAAAGTCTTTACTCATCATTTAGGCCCCCTCATTAACGGTGTGTTTAGCATCATGTACTGCGGGCATACGAACCGTTTTGTACAAGTTGAAAGCCATTAAGAACAATCCAAGTACAAACAGCGCACCACCAAAGAAGCGCATGAATAGCCAAGGTGCTTTAAAGTCCATAGCCTCTACAAAACTGTAAATCAGTTCGCCATTTTCATTTTGAGCGAGCCACATATATCCCTCGCCGATGCCTGCGATCCAAAGTGCTATCGCATAGATGGCGACGCCAGCATGAGCAAGCCAAAAGTGCCATTTAATCAGTCGTCGTGACCAAAGATCGGTTTGGCCCCATAAGCGTGGAATGAAATAGTAAAAAACCGCTATCCCTGACATTCCAACCCATCCTAGAGCCGCGGAATGTACGTGTCCGATGATCCATTCGGTGTTGTGTGCCACCATGTTAAACCAGCGAATGGCGAGTAGCGGACCTTCGAATGTTGCCAAGCAGTAGTAAAGAATCGCTGAGAAAAAGAATAAAAGAATGTAGTCGGACTTCAGCTTTTCTTTGTTTTGTAGGAGGGTCATCGCACTATTGAACGCGCCCGCCCAAGAAGGGAGCCACAAGATCAAAGACATTACGATGCCGATGTTCTGAATCCAGATAGGAACGGAAGAGTAAACCAAATGGTGCGTTCCGGCCCACGTGTAAAAGCCGACCAAGCCCCAGAAATGGATCACAGACAAACGGTACGAGTAGATAGGTCGATCCGCCGCTTTAGGTATGAAATAGTAGTTCATACCAATCACACCAGCGGTCAGCAAGAAGCCGACGGCATTATGTCCCCACCACCACTGAACAATCGCATCTTGAGCCCCTGCAAACACAGAGTAAGACTTCATCGCCAACACAGGCATCGCGAGGTTGTTCACGATGAAAATCATTGCAACGACGATGATGAATGCAGCAAAGAACCAGTTAGCCACGAAGATATGGCTGACCTTACGCTTAGCAAGGGTGCCAAAGAACAACACCGCATACAGCACCCAAACCAGCACAATCATTAAGTCGATTGGCCATTCAAGCTCCGCATACTCTTTTGAGGTAGTGTGGCCTGCAGGTAAGGAAATGACCGCAAGTAACAGGATGAACTGCCAGCCCCAAAATACCATCCATGAAAGGCTTTTGTTGAACAAGTCACAATGGCCTGTTCGCTGGGCAATGTATAAAGACGTCCCCATCAAGATATTCACGACGAAGCCGTAAATCACTCCTGATGTATGTAACGGGCGCAGTCGACCAAATTGGAAGTATTGAGAATCAAAGTTTAAGACTGGCCAATATAATTGCGCGGCGAGAATCACGCCGATGATCATACCTACAATCGCCCACACTAAGGATGCGATGATGAAGTATTTCACGACCTTAATGCTGTATTGCGTTGTCACTTGTTCCATAACAAGGCTCCTTGCCTAGATATTTTGAATCGCTGACTTAATTTGAATCGCTGAGCGAGCTTGCTTCGTTGCCGAGCACTGAATAGAAATAGGAAATGTCACGAATGTCTTGGTCTGAGAGCGTGTCGGCTTGCTGCTGCATGAGAATCGCTAAACCACTGGTTCTTTCTCGAGTCTGATAATCTTTCAATGAAGAGATGAGATAACCCACTTTTTGACCGCGAAGGTTCGGGTAGGGATCTTGTGTTGAGATGCCATCAGCGCCATGACAGGTCATACACACTTTGGCTTTTTGTTTACCTAATTCGAATTGTTCTTGATTAACTTCAGCAGAAACAGGAAACATGACCAGCGTCATTACTAGGGTAGAAAGTGTCGCCATGGGGTTAAATTTTTTTATATTCAAACTCATTCTCGATTCCCTTGGTTATGAAATGAGTAAGCTTTCTAAGATCAATACACGAGATCAAATGGTGGAGTAGAAACGACTGGAACCCGTTATTAAGTCTCTTAAAGCTGCTTACGTTCGATTAAAGGTTATGCAGCAACCAGCATTCTCGCTACTTACTTACTCATATTTATTGTTAATTTTGTTGTTTGATACGTATTCAGAGGGCTTATTGGTTTACTTACGCAGAGTAAAATACGAGTTTTTGTTACTCAACGGCTTGGAAGGAATACGTCAAGCGGGTAGGGATCGCTGAACGAGAGCGGTGATGGAAGAGACAGAGAAGAGAGAGACAAACTGCGAAGTTATTGAAAAACAGCGAAGTGTAGGAGCATTAGGGATAAAGCGATACCGTTCAATCTGAGTGGTATCGGTACAAGTTAAATGGTCAATTTATACTAGACTCAATTTAGTGACCTTTTTAAATGGAGTTTAGAATGAGAACTGTATTCTTGTGGATGCTTTGGCTTTGCTCGTTTTCGATTTTTGCAGCCTCAGAGTTAACGGTTTTCGATCACTCTGGGCAAAAGCATGGTTTTAGTAGAGAGCAACTCCTGTCACTTCCTCAAAAAGAAATTACTACCACCTTGCCTTGGGTCGAGGGTCTGACCGTTTATAGTGGTGTGACGTTACAAACGGTGCTTGAAAATATGGATCTACCGATATCATCACAAGTCACTTTCGTAGCATTGAATGACTATAAAATTGCTGTGCCCAAAGAAGATTTTGATACCTATGAACCCATCATTGCGATTAAAAAGAATGGTGAGTTTATGTCTGTGAGAGAGAAAGGCCCGTTTTGGTTGATTTACCCAATCTCAGCGAACCCTGAGACCAATACCCCTGATTTCCATGCCAAGATGATTTGGCAGATTCGTGATATTCATCTGTAGAGGCTAATTATGAAGAAGCTGTTGTCTATGGCTGCAATCAAAGTCGTTGTTTTGTCTTTGGCCGTGGTTGTTCTATCCGTCAATATCTACAGTGTTACTCGAATTAATGACATCAACAAGAGCTTTTCTAATCGCCAAAATGAGGCAACATGGTTTGTTTTTCAACTCGTCAAAGAGTATGCAAACTTCTTGATGGTTAGCCACGCAAAGACGATTGATTATGATGAACTTTGGTTGGCTTATGACATTACTTGGAGTCGTTTTGATATTCTGATCAACAGCACTGAATCGTCCAATTTTATTCGCTCAGCAAACTTTAAGCCTTACTTTACCTCAGAGTTTGAAAAGTTTAAGTCGCTAGAATCGTCAATCAAGTTGGTCAGTACAGGGCAATTACCTAAAGAATCGCTGCAGAAGAAAGTCGATATTTGCTACACCACATTGGTTGAATTCATTAACGAAAAGTTTCGATTACAAAGCCCAGTTATTGAAGAAAACACGTCCATGGTAGGCAAGTTTGTTGTTGTTCACCAAATCAGCAGCGCGTTACTTGTCTTGATTTTGTTGATGACAGGCATCATTTTCTATCTCGATTTTTCCATCAAACGAAAACTTCATTCTACCGACTTTATTACTGGCTTTCGCAATCGAGTCTCGCTCATGCAGTTTGTTAAAAACAGCTATCCAACAAACGGTAATTTCGACCTTTACTTTGTACGCATCAGAAACCTCAATGAGATTAACCAAAAGTATGGGCTTGAATATGGTGATTTGGTAGTGAGCTCCGCCGCTAAGTCTCTGACGGCAAAGGTTCCGGAAAGTACTATCTCGTTTCGTAGTAGTGGCAGCCAGTTTCTGTTCTTCATTCCTGAGCACTTGTACACAAGTGATGAGATCCAGGAAAAATTCAATGACGTGCTCAAGGATTATATTTCAGCGGGCAATTTAGAATTGATGATTGACGCTGTAGTAAGACATAAGAAGAACATCAGCTCTAAAGATATGATGGAGCTACTAACGACGATGCAGAGTTAATCCCCGCATCAGCGATAAGTTAGATCATTAGGTTTTGTTTACTTTACGCTCACCATTCTCCCGCTTCACTATCATGGCTTTTGCCATCCTTTATTTGCCTCCTCATTCAATGTGTAGCCAACGCAGAGCTCCTGCACTGATGAAGATAGTTCTACTACTAGTTATAGCTATAGTGGCTTTCAGCGCTTGAACAGGAGGAGAGGCTTTGAGGTTTAGGTTTAGGTTTAAGGTTACTGCTTTTGAGTGAGTGCAACGATTCGCTCGTTAGATCTCGAACTGGTAACAGACTGCGGGTTTAAAATTGCTTGCGGGTTATGGTTTCGAACAAACTCGATGAATTCCAGATAAGTGAGTGGCTGACTGAAGAAGTAGCCTTGTATTAGGTCACAGTTGGCTTTTCTGAGGTAGTGATACTGCTCTATAGATTCAACACCTTCTCCGACGACTAGCGTGTCACAAGAGTGGCCTAAGTTAACCATAGATTCGACCATCTTACGGTCGGCCTTGTCGTCTACCATGTTATCGATAAAGCTCTTATCAATTTTGAGCTCATCCACAGGGTAGTGGAGAAGTTGGTTAAACGCTGTGTAGCCAGTACCAAAATCGTCAAGGGAGACCTTTAAACCTAAGCTTCTGAGGCTCTCGATTGTCTGCACCGTAAGCTTGGTGCTTTTCACGTAACTGGTTTCGGTAATCTCTATAATAATATTGCCAGGTGGCACTTGATAACGTTCGAGTACTTTACGGATGTTGTCGGCAAAATTACGGTTGTAGAGCTCCATCGCCGAGATATTAATAGACAGAGTGCCCTTGTATTGATGAAGTTCTGAAAGCTCTTTATAGCTTTTGATCGCGGTGCTAATGACCCACATGTCGAGCCTAGCGATAAGGTTACTCTTTTCAGCAACTGGGATAAATTCTTCTGGTCCCGCATCGATATCAAATAAGGCTGGGCAACGAATTAGGCACTCTGCGCCATCTATTTGGAGTGTCTTGGCGTTAAAAATAGGCATAAAGCGAAGTTCAAAGTTGTCACTTTCGCAGCACTCTAAGAGTCTTTTCTCTACAACGTCATGGCGTTCTAAGGTATGTAACAACTCTTCGCCATAAACAATACGACTTTCGCCATCACTATGAGACTTCGCATTAGCTAACATTTCATCGATGCATCGGTGCCAAATCTCATCGAATTTTGGCGTGTCGAGCGGTAAAACACCTGTTGCGAGTGATAATCGAAACCCATAGTAGTCAAGGAAGGTGGTGCCGGTCAGCGTATTGTTGATGTTCTCAATTTCTTCGTTTATCACTTGGTTCTTACCCATCTCCAAGATCGCGATAAACTGATTTCCTCCCAGTCTAGCTAAAGAATAATCACTGCAACTAAAGCCCAAAGATGCTTGTTGGTTTTGTAGTGTCTCTTTCAGTGCTTTAGCTAAGCTTATCAGTACATTATCACCAACTTTTGCCCCATAGAGATCGTTGATTTTACGAAAATCGATGATGTCCCAACAAACCACATAGCAGTGTGGGCTCATCGAGCTTTTTAGTCGTACATCAAGGTGTCTGATGAAAGAACGTCGGTTAGCTAGCTTGGTGAGTTGGTCGAATTCGGCTTCGAACTTCAATTCTGTTAGCGAGTCTATGTACGCGTTCTTTAAACCATCAATTTCACTTTGCCCTGATGAGCGTTTGAAGTATCTAAGCTTGAGCCCGCCGATCGATATCTCTTGCAGTAAGTCTTTAAGCGGTCGCACGAGTTGGTAACGCACCACTAAATGTACGATCAACATGATCGTAAAGAGAGTACCAAAGCCACCTAACAAGGTTTGTTTAGCGATGATGGCTTTCTCATGGTTGAACTTTTGTTCTCGAATATTTACTTGCGCGATGAGATGTCGGCTGGTCATCTGCACATTAATATTATCTTGGGTTTGCTCAATTGATTTGATAACGAATTGGGTATTTTCAATGTTGGCAGCGTCTGAGGATGGCTCGATTAAGAACTGAATATTGTCATCGTCATTGTATTTGATTAGCAGGCTAGAGAGTTGCATCAGAGGCCCGTCAGCAATCAAGATGTAGCGATTTAAACTGTTACTTGCACGTTTGTCTTGAGGAAGGAGGTAAGGGTCAATTGCCGCGACATACGAGTATCTGAGCTCTCCACTGATCGAGATATAAGAGAAGCCTTCATAGGAGAGTTCATTTTTGCTGATTAACGAGGTGTATATATCGAAGACTCTTTCGTAAATCTTATCAGGGATCTTTAGTCCCTCGAAAGGATCGGCCCTGAGAGTAGAAAGCGTTAATTTGAACTTAGGGTCCACGATATAGACATTGCGTTGTCCGAATTGATTGACGTGGTTCTGGCTTAATACACGAAGTACTCGTTTCTCCAATAGCGATAGAGTCGTGTAGTCGCCTGGGTTTTGAATATATCGAAGAAACTGCAACGAAGACCCAATATCTTTGACCAGTAAGGATAAGCCGAGTTGCTCATACTCTGCAGCGACTAAAGCGGTGTTCACATCAGATTGCACCTTGTCTAGGTACATATGCTTAGCATGATTTGACGCGAAGTTGTATGACACGATTCCTGCGATCAGAAAGACCAACAGTAGCGTCGGTAAAAGTACGAAATAGAGCTTCTTCAAAACGGGCATGAGTTATCTCAAACTGTCGACAATACGATTGCGAATTTGAATGCTACTCGGTTCTAACGGCTGATAAAGGTAGCTGCGATCTAATACTGCTTTACTCGGGAAAAGTTCGGGATCGTTTTGATACTCCTGAGAAGTGAGTGCTTTTGCTTTTGAACTTGGTGTTGCAAACCATGAATCCATTGCGTTTTGAGCGGCTATTTCAGGTTGAGATAAGAAGGAGAGGATCGTGGTTGCCTGTGGAGATAACTCTCCGTTGTTAATTGCAGCCATACACTCTAACCATAAGGTTGTTCCTTCTTGAGGCACTGTGTAGGCCCAAGATGCCTCAGGTTCGGCATCATTAAGCACATAGCTGTCACCTGAATATCCGTAGGCGAGGTCGATATTGGCTAGGCGCTCAAGCTGGTGGATGTGGTCGATGACATATTCATTGCTTTCAAGATGTGGCTTTTGCAGTTGTAGCGTTTTGTACGCAACACGAAGTTCTTGTTCATTATTGGTAAATGGGTCAAATCGATTGACTAATAACGCCGTGCTCACCAAGTCGGTGGGGTCGTAGTACATACTTATACGGCCACTGACTTTAGAGTCGGGTTCAAGAATCGCCATCCAAGATTCTGGGGCGGAGACTTTATCACTGCGATAAAGAATACCGGATGTTCCCCACGCGTAAGGAATACCATACTCACCACACCCATCCGCCCATCTGGGGTCAAAATTGCTTTCAATGGATTGTTGTAAGTCACTTAGGTTATGGAACAGGTTTTGTTTGGCTAATGCCTTAAGTTTTACGCTTTCGACGATGACCAGTTCAAAAGCGCCTCGACGCTCGCTTAATAAAACCTCATCCCTTATTGACTCATCAGAGAAGAATTGTTGCTTTAGTGAGATGCCGTAGGTATCACTTAACTGGGTAACGACGCTGTCAGATAAAAATTCATCCCAATTGTAGAGATAAATATCATGCTGCTGGCCAAATACAGGGCTAGCCAAAAAGGATGTTGACGCGAGAATTGATACACAAAACGCTTTCACTGACGGATTCCCTTTCGTACGTGATAACTAAATCGTAGCCCAAAATCTGCGACATGATTCAAATTTAGGCACTTAATTTAACTTCAACTTCAACTTCATGCATTTCATGCAAATAGCAACTTGCTACTCCTAATTGATACCGAACCTTTATCGTGTGAGGCAAGGATGATTCCGTCGTATCGTATTCAACACAAGTACGTATTCCAGTTTATTGTCCGTGAATGGATTATTTAAATTAATATTCATCATAATATCCTTCCTTACAAGTTATTATGCAAATATTAAGCATTAAATAATGATGTGGTGATTACCTTTTTCGGGTTTTTGCTCGCATTAATCGTCGTGATTCCTTTGTTTTGCCATTGCGATTTACTCTTATGCTCAATGTTCTTTTATCCCTAAAAATACTTCTATAACGTTTTGTTTATCATTTGTTTCGTTTCTCAATAAGTATCGATAAAGTTGTTGCTAAAGACTTGTAGCACAAGGTATTTGTGCTTATTGTGGTCAGCAGTATCTAGGTTATGTCCCAACGAGCTATGATTGCTGATTTGGGAAATGTTTCGCATTAGGAGTCATTGTGGATTTAGAGATATATCAAGTAGATTCGTTTACAACTCAAGCGTTTAAAGGAAACCCTGCCGGGGTCTGTATCTCTCAAGATCCGTTGGATGAGTCGTTAATGTTTTCAATCGCAGAAGAGATGGCGGTATCCGAAACGGCTTTTCTTGCGCTTAACACGATGACGCTTAAATGGTTCACTCCCGAAGTCGAAGTGAAGCTGTGTGGGCATGGCACACTGGCAATGGTTCATGTAATGAAAGAACAAGGATTGCTTGAGACAGGTGATAAGGTCGTGTTTAACACTTTATCTGGGGAGTTATCTGCCGCAGTTTGTGAATCGTCTATCGAGCTTGATTTCCCTAGCACCAAACTGTCATTACATTCTGAACCCAACCTCACGCTGCTTGAACATCTAGGTTTAGAGCCGCATCAAGTCGTATCATTCCAAGAATTTGAATCTAAGCAGTTAATCGAAGTTTCCAGTGAACAAGTGCTATTGGAGCTTTCACCAAACTTTGATGCGTTAAAAGGTATTCAAGGGCGAGGTGTTGTGGTGACAGCGCTGGCATCAAATACGGAACTTGATTTTGTTTCTCGCTACTTTGCACCTTGGGTAGGGGTTAATGAAGATCCTGTTACCGGCTCGGCACATTGCGCATTGACGCAGTACTGGGCTGAAAAGCTCAACAAAAGCAGTTTCAGTGCTTATCAGGCGTCTCGTCGTGGTGGTTATATGTCGACAGAGCTCTTAGCTAATGGGCGAATAAAGTTAATCGGTTCTGCGACCACTGTGATTAGTGGAGTGTTGAAGCTTTAGATCTCTATAGAAGCTTTAGAGCGCAGGTTCCCCCTGTTTAGTTGGAACCGCCTAGTACGTTTTATTCGACTGTTGACAGTTAAAAGAGGCGGCTAGGGCGTAATGTGTTATTGAAGGAATCACCGTGTCTGCCTTTTATCTTTCTCAAGTATTAGTCGCGATAGCCATTTGTTTTGATCTTCTGTCATTCCAATTCAAGGAAAGGAAGAAAATCGTCACTTGTCTGTTCTTTGCTGGCGTTCTTATTTCGAGTCACTTTATCCTTCTCGAACAATGGACAGCGGCGAGCTTAATGACGATTGCCACGATTCGCTATTTGACGAGCGTCTTTTCTACCTCGTCTAAGTTTAAATATTTGTTCTGCTCGATGTCGGTGGTCGCAACCGCTGTGACTTATTCGGGGCTGACCAGCATATTGAGTTGCTTTGCCTCCGTATTTCAAACCTTTGCTGCCTTCAATAAAGATGACCGTCGATTAAGAGAGTTGATGATCATCGGAACCAGCTTTTGGCTGATTCACAATTACTTAGTTGGCTCGCCAACAGCGGTTGTTATGGAGGCGCTGTTTATCTGCAGTAACTTGGTGGGCTATTACCGTTTTTACTTCAGAAAGAGTGCCGCTGCTTAGGTTTACAACTGAAGCTAAGACCCAAGTTGTTAATCAATTCAATACTAGCTAGGAGAGCTTGATGCCAAACATTTACAATGATGTTCCTTCATCAATACCCAACGAGATATTCAATGAGCTGATTGCCAACGACAGTGTTCGAATTGAAAGAATATTGTCGCATGGGCACAGTTCACCAGAAGAGGGTTGGTATGACCAAGATGAGAATGAATGGGTGATGGTGATTGAAGGTCAAGGCGTCATCGAGTTTGAAGATGGACGCGTTGTTACCTTGTCTAAAGGGGATTACATCAACATTGCTGCGAGAGAAAAGCACAAGGTTGTTGGCACAGATAAAGATACGGTGACGATCTGGCTCGCTGTGTTTTATCGTTGATATCTTGCTCTAGAACTGAGGCTGTTGAGTTTGGGTTACAGAGCCTGCTGATTCAGCGGTTTATTTGCACCTCTGAAAGGACTTAAGACAAAAAGGAGTATGTTGTGGTTAGAATTCGAAACTATCAAGCGAGTGATGACAAAGCACTGTGGGAGATCTTCTTTCATACCGTACGTAACGTGAATGTTCGAGATTATTCTCAACAGCAAGTCGAAGCTTGGGCACCCAGTAGCTTTGACTTTGCGTTATGGCAAAAGCGTATGAATGGGTTACAGCCCTTTGTGGCTGAGCTCGATGGCTGCGTTGTTGGCTATACTGACCTGCAACCCAACGGCTTGATTGATCACTTTTTCTGTCACCACGAATATCAAGGGAAAGGTGTAGGAAAAGCCTTGATGGAACATGTTTTCACTGTGGGTCGAGTTCGTGGCGTATCGAGATATTTCTCTGAAGTAAGTATTACCGCAAAGCCTTTTTATGAGCATCTTGGCTTTAAGGTGGTTAATGAACAGGAAGTCGAAATGCGGGGCGTAAAGCTGACCAATTACGTGATGGAAAAGATAGTTGAAGATGGACAAGGCAGCTGAATAGGTGGACTCGTGTTCTTAGGGATACAGACATCGAGTTTGAAATATTAATGAACCTTATTAAGGATAACTTTTCCTGATCTATTGATATTGTCGATGAGTTCAAATTGTGTGCAAGATAATTTGTCTAATCTAAACATTGAGTGAATACAAGGAGTGTTGTTCATGAGTCATGTGAGTAGATCTAAACTATATACATTAGTATCGATGTTGTCCTTCGCTGTTGGCGTTCTTGCCTTAGATGCTGGGGTATCGGGGCTATTTCCTCTCTTTGTTGTTGTCATTTCATTCTTTTCATTCGTCATCAACTCGTTTCTTTGTTTGTTCGGAGGTAAACGTGAAGATGGCTTTGATGCCTATCAAAAAGCAAATCAGACTCGGTCGGGAGCACTGATCAAAGGCCTAAAAGACTCGAGCAAATAAACCTGTGCTTTCAGACGAACGGTAATCTCATTTTTGATACAGTTTTCACCTGCTTTTTGTTCTCTTATTCAAGAAAAATCATCACTTTAGAGATAATATTCACTTCAACTAATATCAGTGAAGGAAGAAAAGTGGGAATTGAAGCTTTAGCGTTTGTGATGGACGCACTAATCACCGCATGTTGCATGTATATCGCCTCTAAGATGTCTTTCGTGGTCGCAGATTTTAAATCCCTTCTTACTATTGCTGTTATCGTTGCTTTGGTGTCATTGATTCCAACAGTGGGCTGGGTGTTAGGGTTGATTCTGTTTGTGTTCCTACTCGGGAAAGCGACGCACTCTAGTATTGGTGATTGCATCTGGGTGGTGGTCTTCACGAAGGTGGTATCGATGGCGGCATTTCTGATATTCGGACGCTTGTTTATGTAATGAGGGTTCTTGCTTATCAAAAGGCAGGCTCGGCTTTTGATACCTATCTTTACTTGGTATTTAAACATGAAGAGGGTGAGAACCTGTCACACCCTCTAAGAACCTTTGGACTGGGTTAGTCTTTGCTATTTAGGCAGTAACACACCATTGATCACATGGATGACACCATTGCTCGCTTCAACATCTGCCATCACGACCTCGGCTTTATTGATCATGACGCTACCGTGATCCATCCCTACCATTACCGCTTCGCCTTGGACTGTTACAGCACTATCAAGTTTCATCACTTCAGACGCCATTATTTTTCCTGGTACCACATGATAGGTCAGTACTGCGATCAGCTTGTCTTTGTTTTCTGGCTTCAACAGCATATCAACCGTTCCTTCTGGTAGTGCAGCGAACGCTTCATCCGTTGGCGCAAACACAGTGAAGGGACCATCACCTTTCAATGTTTCAACTAAGCCTGCCGCTTTTACTGCAGCTACCAAGGTATTGAAAGAGCCGTTTTCAGCCGCCACGTCAACGATGTCTTTCTTCATCCCGTGGTGATCAGCGTGAGCAAAAGCCGTAAAAAGAAGCGTCGCAACTAGCACTGACATGGTTTTGATTACTTTATTAAACATATTGTCTTCCTTTGAGTTTTGTCCGTTATTTTCGAGAGGTATTACGAAAGCCCAATCGTGATAGATCAATTTGTTGTGTCTTTGAGTGAATGGTTAACGATATCGACTGCGGCAAGCGAATAAATTTATATTGTTAAATGCTTGTTATAATTCCATTTTGATGCTTATAGTTATTTGATGATTATTCAAATAATGGATGTGAATATGAGGTTTGTTTTACCAGTAGTCTTTTCTGCATTGGCTTCAATGCCTGCATACAGTGGCCTTGCTCCAAGTGAAGGCTTCAGCGGTAACTTCAGTGTATTAGCCGGTTTCTACTCTGACAGTAGTAATTTGAGTACTGAACAAGATTCTAATCAAGCCACCAACACCCAGGAAGGGGAGAGTGAAAACCAAGGGCTACTCGGATTTTTGGGTACTGTTCAATATACTTTTGGCGAATCGCTGACTCACCAAGTGTATGCGGGTACAACACGAGAGGATATTGCAACAGGTACCATTGCGTTTGAGATCGGTTATCGATATCAACTTTCTGGTGGCACCATATTGGATTTTTCTGTTCTTCCTACGCTTGTCTCGGGTAAGGCTTGGTCTGACCCTTACGCGGTTGGCGTTAATCGAAACGAAACCGATTTAAAAGGTAATGTTGGGCGATTGCAAATGACCAACATAGGCGGCACTGGCTTTCGAACGGATTTCGCGATTGGTGAGTCCGACGTTGATGATGAGCTGTCTGGGACTTCATTGGGGCTATCTGCTGAAGAGATAGCACTGCTTAATAGGGAACGAATCTATGTGTATGCCAAAGCAGGATACCCTTTCATCTTAGCTAACCAAGCGGGTGTGTTCGTTCCATCCATGGTGTATTTCCACTCTGATGCGGAAGGCGGAGCGTTTAGCTTTGATAGTTACGGTATTGAATTAAATTACGCCAAGAAAATTGGTCGTCACGGTTTTGTTGTCACGTTGGATGCACATGATCGTCAGTACGATGAAGCGAACCCAATCTATGGAAAAGCCCGTGATGAGAGCGAATACGGTGCTTTTTTAGCGTATGAGTTTGGTGGTTTGATGGGCTATAAAGATTGGGCGTTCATTACTTTACTGGGTTTAAGAAGCATAGATTCTAATATCGATTTCTATAACTCCGAGCAAGTATTAGCGAGTGTGGGTGTGGATTATAAATTCTGATATTTACACTATGTTAAAAATATTCATCAAAGCACAAGTTTAAGTTCAGTCTTACTATTTGTTTAATTATTTCGGGCACTTACACCTTTAAAGGTTGTAGGTGCCCGTTGCTATCCGTAATATGAAAATTAGCTTATGGATAGAAATAATAGGATAAGGAAGCGCTTTGGAAATACAAATTAGACATTTAGAAGCAACGGATAGCCAAGATATTTTCGATATTTATCGCCGCCCTTCAGTTTCAGAAAACACCTCACAAAAGCCTTATCTTAGTTCTGACCAAGTGGAGCGACTGTTTGGCCATTCAGACCATTTCACTCTGGTTGCGGAGGTATCCGGCAAAGTAGTGGGCCACATTACTTTATTCATGACCACCAAGGTAAGAGACAGGCACTGCGCTGGTCTTGGTATTGCGATTCACCCGGATATGCATGGTAAAGGGGTCGGTAAGGCGTTAATGCAAGAAGCGATCAATCAGGCGGATAACTGGCTTAACCTCGTGCGTCTTGAGTTAGAGGTTCATGCCGATAACCACGCCGCTATTGCTTTGTATGAACGTGTAGGTTTTCAGTTAGAAGGCACAAAAAGGCTGAGTACGTTCAAAGCGGGTAAGTACATCGATATGTTACTAATGTCGAGAATTCGACCGGATTACCTTTGAACGCGAAGTGACTCGATATAACTGAAACAGTTGAAGTAAGGTATTAATTAACAAGGTTATTTTAATAAAACCCTCAAACTTTATTAGCTTGAGGGTTTTGTGTTTATAAGCATTCGTCACTATCAGCTTTTTTGATAAGATCGCTATGGATTATCGATGCCAAAGCCATTTCTCAGTGCAAACTGAATCAGTTCGGTATGGTTGTCGAGTTCCAAAATATCCAACATGCGGTATTTGTGTGACTCAATGGTTCTAGGGCTTAAAAAGAGGATCTCTGCACATTGCTTTGCGGTGTAACCTTGTGCCAATTGAGTCAGAACCGCACACTGCCTTTTGGTCAGCAATAATAGCTTTTCACTCTCGTTAATATTATTGGTTTCATCGCTGGTGACACTACGCGTCATTTTGGAATGCTGCCAAAAACAGAGCCAGATATCACTCAGCAATTTGATTCGCTTCATGTCAGCTTCTTCAATTGGCTTATCGTAACGATTGAACCGTGAGAAGCCGATAGCTCCCCACTGCTGGCCAAACAACGAAAGGCTTACAATCCCATGCCAATGAGCGCCTTCTTCATAAAGTACACGTAACGGGTCGAGTTTATGGTTCTTTAGTGTTTCTTCAGGGAACAACTGCCAACACTCTTTTGAACGTAAAAGCTTAAGGTAATCAAGATAATTGCCTTTTAGAAAGCGTTCCATTTCAAGCGGTGGAGTATCTGTTTGGGATACGGAAATACTTTTTCCTGTATCCAGAAGAATCATTGAGTTTGGAAATAGGGTAAGTCTGTCGAGCTTAAACCAAGCGAGCGCTTCTCTTGCCAGTAACAAAAAAGTGCTATCGAAATCTTTGGGTTGGCATGCGGTCAAAGTGTTGGTTTGGTGAGAGAGGAGATCCTCAAAGCTCGCGAATAGGTTGTTTTTCATATCGACCGTCTTTTGTGATTTTAGACAAAATAGCGGCAATAACTAAAGTGTGTCAACCTAATAATAGAATGTCGTTCTGAATAAGGTGTGGCGAGTATTCTTAAATGCTACTGAGTAATATATTAGTTTTATCGAGAAACGATTAGTGAAATTCACACTGAACTCTGTATAGTAGCAACCGTTTGCTTCGTATAACCCCAATGATATGGTTTGGGGGTCTCTACCAGCTCCCGCAAAGTGCTGATTACGAAGGGTTTAGATGGCTTTGTTGCGTAATTAAATTTAGAGATAGAGCCAACCCGTTTCGCTTGTTTCTTAGTCAATACGACAAGTTTCAGGCATACCTAACCCAGTAAGCTTGTTCAACGCTTTTATCATCGCGTAAGTTTCACCCACCTGGGCATTGTAATTTCTTAAGCTCAGTTTCCCTCCTAGCAACTGTTTAACTCGATACATCGCTGTTTCTGAGAGTGAACGTTTGTGGTATCCATACCGCTCTTTCCAATACTTATTTGAGTCGTATAATTTCTGGCAACCCACGGCGAAATTTCGAGGGTGACCACGCTCCCAGAAGGCAGCCCCTTCTCTTGGGGGAATAAGCGCAATAGCTCCCTTAATCTTAATAGCAGCGTGACACGCTCTCGTGTCGTAAGCGCCATCACCAGACACCTCAAGGATACTTCGGCGTGTTTGTTTCAGTAAGTTCGGGAGTACTTCTCCATCTGTAACCGTCGATAAACTTAGCTCGGCGGCAATGATCTCATGAGTGTTGGTATCGACTGCAATATGCAGCTTTCGCCAGACTCTACGCTTGCCATCCGTCCCATGTTTTTTGACTTTCCATTCACCTTCGCCATAAACCTTAAGGCCAGTAGCATCAATGGCTAGGTGCTGTATCGCTCCTCTCGTTTTAGTCTTAAATGAAACCTCAACTTGCTTGGCTCTACGACTGATGCAGGTGTAATGCGGACAACTTAACGGTACATGGGCTAACCTAAATATCGAGTCGATAAATCCTTGCAGCGCTCTCAATGGCATAGAAAAAACTCGTTTGACCATGAGTGCTGTCGTGATAGCTAAATCACTGAACCGACGCGGCCTACCGCGCTTATTCTGTTTGCTTTGCGCCCATCCGCTTATTGCTTCTTCATCAATCCAAAAAGTCAGAGAACCACGGTTAATGAGTGATCGGTTGTATTGCTTCCAGTTGGTTGTTTTATAACGAGGCTTAGGCATAGGACTACGAGATAGAGTGGAGGTAGCTGATCAGATCGTAGGTTCTTGATTTAGTTCCATTGAATTACGCAACAAAGCCGGTTTAGATCACAATTGTGTTCTTACTCTTTGTAATGGCGTTCAAGAAAACCTCCTGTCTATTATTCAGAGTAAGTGCACACCTAAAATCCATAGTAGGTGAAATATGAACGCATTTATTCAAGGGCTCCCAAAAGTAGAGTTGCATTTACACATTGAAGGCTCGCTTGAGCCTGAGTTACTTTTCCAGCTTGCTCAACGCAATGGCATTGATCTGCCTTATTCATCCCCAGAGCAACTAAGACGCGCATACGAATTTGATGATTTGCAATCATTTCTGGATATCTATTATCAAGGTGCCGATGCATTGCGCACTGAACAAGATTTCTATGATTTAACTTGGGCGTATTTAGAGCGCTGTAAAGCCGACAACGTTATTCATACTGAGATTTTCTTTGATCCTCAAACACATACGGAGCGCGGTATTGCATTTGAAACTGTGATTAACGGGATTCATCGTGCGCTCGAAAGTGGTCAAAAACAGTTAGGTATCTCTTCTCAAATTATCGCTTGTTTCTTACGACATCTGTCTGAAGAGAGCGCTATTCAAACGTTCGCCGATGTGTTGAAGCATCAAGATAAGATCGTCGGGGTTGGGCTGGACTCTTCTGAATTAGGACACCCACCAGAGAAGTTCAAGCGTGTATTCCAACAAGCAAAACAAGCGGGCTTCTTAACGGTGGCGCATGCAGGAGAAGAAGGGCCGGCTCAAAACATCGTCGATGCGATTGAAATGCTCAGCGTGAGTCGAGTGGATCATGGTGTGCAGTGCATGACAGACGAAGCATTAATCGAAGAACTGATTGAAACTAAAATGCCACTGACGGTTTGCCCACTGTCGAATATTAAATTGCGTGTATTCGATGTGATGGAAGACCACAACATTGTCGAACTGTTGAGAAAGGGTGTGGCTGTAACGATTAACTCGGATGACCCTGCTTATTTCGGTGGTTACATGTCGGATAACTTTAATGCGGTGAGCCAAGCTCATGAGATGACGCGCCAGGAGTTAGCGCAGTTTAGTTTGAATGCGATAGACGCGAGCTTTATCGAAGAGTCATTGAAGCAGCAATATCGAGAGCTTGTTCAAGGTTACTTAACTAAAACTAAAGCTAAAGCTGATTCTGAGTAGTCTGTCGTTTAGATTTCGACGGCCGAAACTCTGAAGCATAGCGCCTTATAACGACCGACATATGTTGGTCGTTTTTATATTGGCTACAAGCGATTGTTAGACCAAGGAACAACTTAACTTATTAAAGAATATGATCTTATTTAGCAAAAAACAGCTTACCTTGGCTGTGATGCACTACATTTAGAGGGAGTGTAGAGATACAGTAACCACGCTGTATAGATACAGAGTTAGCGATTGTCGGAGGAGGAATACAGCGTTGTTAGACCCAACAATCAGTGAGCAAATAGAGTGGCCATGTGAATTGCCGCAAGAATTGATCGATAGCCTAATCGAAATTGCTGTTTTCAAAACGAGTGTTCATAGCCTCGAAATTACCCAAAAATTCCAAAACCTGCCTGGCGTTTTCTATATTCTCAGCGGCTCCGCGGGAATCTGCTTTTCTACCGAAAATATGAAAAGCATATCCGGTGGTGTGATCGGAAGGGGAGATTGGATAGGCGCTTTGACTATTCATGCCAACTACAACCTCTTCGCTGTGGCAGAGGAGGTCGAGCCTATCACTATGGTACTGTTTCCCGCCGAGAAAGTGTTAGCGCTGGCTGAAGAGCAGTGCATGGTATTCAAATGGCTGCTGCACAGTGGGACCAGAGCACAATCTATTTGGATGCAAGCTTACTTATCCTCCATTCATGAAAAAGAACAGAAAACCATTTACGTTTTGTTGGAACTTGCGGCGCGCCAGAACAATATTGCAGGTGCGACCGTGAGTATTAATATCTCACAAACTCAATTGAGTACCATTACCGGGATCTCGAGACCCAGATTGAATGAGGTGCTCAAAGGAATAGAGCAACAGGGCTTAGTGAAGATCCAAAGAGGGAAGGTGTTTATCACCGATATTGAGGGTTTGTATGAGCGTATTTCACCAATGAATTTGATGATGCGAGATCCTGTCGCTGAGATTAAGGTGTGAAACTTTAACAGCAGAGCTAACCTTTGGATGATTAGATTTCAATGATTAATAAATATCAAAGAAAAAATTATGCACAGTGTTCTTTTAGGAACATACATCAAAAGAGAATACCTATAATGTTCACTCTAGATTTATAAATTGAATTAGAGCGGAATAGAATTGTTATGAAAATGGCTGTATTGGAATATAAAGTATTGGGACTTGGTGACTGGATTAAAACAAGGGTTTCTAGCCGCTGTGCCCATTTACTAGCAGCTGAGTATAAAGCGCTAGGATGGCCAACTAAAGTGGATGGTAAAGTGTTATCGACTGAGTCTGTTTAATCTCTATAAGCCTAAATCATCTAGATGAAGACAAAAAAGAAGCTGGCAGTGTGCCAGCTTCTCTCATTTTTAAACTAAGCTCATTGAGCTACTTGTTCACGTAGTCTTTGAATTTCTGCTTGGTTTCAGCATCCGCTTTTTCGTACCAGAAATAGAGCATCTCTTCAGCTGTATTTGCGGCATTTCCGTCAATCTTTGCTGGAAGCGTTACTGGTTGTGCTACAGCAGCCGCTGCGCCCGCGCTCGCACCTACTGTAAGTGCTGCGATGCCGCCTTTCTGGTTGTATTCCTTCGCTTCTTGCGGGTACTTACGACCAATCTGCATGCCATCTTTGATTAGCTTATCTTGCTTAACACTGATTGCATTTTGGTTTTCATCAACCAGTTTCCAATCTAAGTTTTGAAGGCCTTTTTTCGCTTCGTTGGTGTTACGGAACTTAGGCATGTCAAACGTCAATGTTGTGTCTGTCGCATCAAACGTAGCAATGATGGTATCGCTATCGACAAACTCGCGGTCGTTACCTTGGCTGAAAGCAAGTTGATATTTGAAAACAATTTGGTTCACGCCATCTGGAACGGTGATCGTTTTGCTCGAAGAGAAGAAACCACCGTCGAGATCAGGTTTAGCCTCATTAACAGCTAAGACTTCGACTAAAGCATCTGCGCTAGAAGGAACTTCAATTGTTACATCAGCTAACACTTGTGGCGCTGCGATAATTGTGGAAAGCAGCGCAATGGATTGTAATGTTTTCATAGTCATACAGTTATTTAGGTGAGTTATATTACACTCGCATGCATAAAGCAGTATTTCAAGCTACCTTGTCTCGATTTGGAAAAATTCACCGAAACTTAACCAAAGCCTAGTTTTTGAACGTGTCGATTGTACGGTTTCTGTGCGAGTGAGGGCGTGATCTTGCACTTTCCTCTGTCACGTCATCATCGACGTCCAGTGAGGCTTGAGAAGAAGGTAGAGAGATATAAATAGGAATAATTGCCGCCACCCAAATGGCATAGATGGTAATGACTCGGTTGAAGGCGACGAACCAGGTTTCACTGCCGCTACCAGACAAGTAGTAACCCAATAAGGTAAGTAAGGTGCAGGCAATAGCCCACATCACGGCTGATAGTGGATCTTTCGTTGTGGCTGCGAGCAAGACGATCGTAATGTAGGGCACGGCCATGGCAATGCCCAAAGGTACATGACAGTCGACCACAAAAATAATGGTGGCACCGAGTGCTAAGAATAAATGTGGGCCAGTGCTAGGTAAATTTACATTCCATATCATATGACACCTTCTTTTACCCCGTTTGTCGTTGCTGGTGGAGTTTGTGTATTAATCGTGTTGCTTGATGGCTGTTGACCATCAACCGATTGATGAGTTGCTGAAGCAATTCAGCCTCGGGCATGATGTGCTTCTCCGTTACCTTCTCAGCCGCGGTTGCGAGCTCGAATACTTCACTCATTTGATACCTTGATGCAATTGCTTTAACTGCCTTTAATGTTCTGGAGAGGTCATCTTGCTTGGCATCCGAAAATAGCTCTATCAACTCATCGATTTCGTTTTCTAACTCATCAACGAGAGAAGTTAAGCATTTGAGCTTTTCGTCTGATTTAAGCTCATCGTTAGCTAAGAATTGGCTACGCGACAGTTCTTCTTCTGTGAGTGGCAGTTTGTTCTTAGGATGACGTGTCAATATGGTTACGTTGCTTTCTGCTTTGTTTGGAAGATTGTGTGCGTTAGCGGAGTTATGGCGGTTGACTTCAAACTGGTGATGAAATTCATTGATGGCGTTTTGTAAGCTGTTTTTCTGCAATGGTTTGGTGAGAACGAAATCTGCACCTGAAACGATAAATTCATCGTGAGCTTCTTTGAATACGTCCGCCGTACAGGCAAAAATAACGGTAGTGAGCTTGAGCTCGTCGCGGATTTTTTGAATCGCTTCGATACCACTCATGTTGGGCATGTGGTTGTCCATTATGATGAGGTCGTATTGATTTGATGCCAGTTTATCGAGTGCTTGCAAGCCGTCGTAGGCGTTCTCTACGGTTAAGTTGATCGATTCACAGAACTTCCTAATTACCATTGCATTGATTTTGTTGTCTTCGACTAACAATACCGACAAGTTATCGAGTACATCATTTGCTTTAAGCGTCTCTTTTTCGACGACTTTTTCTTCGACTTCATGTATTTCAAGCGGAAGTGAGATGGTAAATCGAGTGCCGAAATTAAGCTGGCTGGCCACCGTGATTGTGCCGCCCATCAGTTCGACTAACTGTTTCACAATGGAAAGCCCTAATCCTGTTCCGCCAAACTTACGAGTCGTTGAGAGTTCGGCTTGTTCGAATGCCGTGAATATATGGTCGATCTTGTCTTCTGCTATACCAATACCCGTATCCGTCACTAAAATATTCACGCTTGGTGGAGTAGTAGGGGCTATCAAGAATTCTACTTCGACCTTTCCTGACTCAGTAAATTTGACTGCATTGCCTGCCAAATTGAACAGTATCTGACGCGTACGTGCTGAATCACCAATAAGCTGAAGATTGGTTGGGACATTGTCTTTAATGATAAAAGCGAGGCCTTTATCTTCTGCAAGAGGCGTCAGTGTTTTATCAAGGTGTGTCACGACGTCGGTAACCGAGAAGGGGCTTAATTCTAGCTCCATCTTTCCTTGTTCGACCTTAGAAAAATCAAGAATGTCATTCAATATGGTGACGAGATGCTGACCAGAGTCGATGATGATTTGGGCGTGTTTACGAGTATTCTCGCTGTGTGAATCCTCTTTGATTATCTGAGCAATGCCTAATACGCCATTCATTGGGGTGCGTAACTCGTGGCTCATGGTCGCGAGAAAGAGAGATTTTGCTTCGCTGGCTCTTTCTGCTTTGTCTGCGGCTTCTTGGTAAGAGAGATTGTTTCTCTTGAGTTCGAAGACTCTAAGGATAAATAAGGTGAACGAGAAGGCGAAGGTCAGTAGTGCAAGTGTGAGGATCAGCTTAACGGTAACGTCTTTGAGTTGGTCTTGAAGCTCAGTAAATTGGTGTTCTATGTGCTCAATATACTCAGTGCTATGTAAATTAAGAACTTGAGATAGAAGAAGGCTATGTTGTTGGTTAAGTTCAACAAATGTCTGTGAAAGATTCGCTAAGTCTGAATCTACGCCCGAATGTTGCATATTAACGCCTGAAAACAAGACGCTAGCAAGGAGTTGACTCTGAATGATGAGGTCAGATTCTGCGCCAGAATTGTTATTTGTAGGCTGACTATCCGTGAGTCGCTCAGTCATGGATTTCAGAATAAATTGACGAGCGACACTGAGCCCAACGAGGTTGTCTAGCCTATCGACATTCGACATTGACGCATCATGGAATTGATCAAGCAGCTCCAGGGTTGGGAGGTGTTGAAAGAAGGTCGAGTGTATATTTTCACCTTGATAGCTATCTCTGAGCGCTTGCAGTTCTTTTTCTAAGGTGACTAAATCTGCAGACATTTGGTAAGGATTGGAAATCTCGGTGAGCGCAGCGTTAGTTATGTGGTCGCGCATCTCCAGGACCTCATGCCCCAACTCACGAACGGCTCCTCCATATTTCGAGACTTTATCATGCTCTGAATACATCAATACGATAAAACTGATCAAAACGACAAACAGGGAGATAAACACCAAAAAGACGAGTCTGACTTTATTCATTTTCAAACTCCAATAACATTTGAGGGCGGTTACCTGTTAGGGTTTCTAGGAAGACTTTGATATCGTTAATGGTCTGTTTTTCAAACGTTTTACCGAGTTGGCTTTCACCCATGATCTTTATGGCTTCCTCTAGAGTGGCGGTTTGTCCGTCGTGAAAATAGGGCGCGGTTATCGCCACGTTTCTTAAGCTAGCAACACGAAATAGATGCTTGTCTTGTGGTTGCGCGGTAAACATAAAACGACCTTGGTCTTCACTTCGCTCGGCTCCTGTTTTCGATAACCCAAAGTAACCAAATCGCATCACCATGCCGCCACCAATATTGGTGCCTTGGTGGCAACGAATGCAGCCTTCTTCTTGAAAGGTTTCCCAACCACGTTTAGCGGTTTCAGACAGTGCTGCGTTGTCACCTTGTAAATACAGGTCGAAAGGGGCGTTTGGTGTCGTCAACCCCTGCATAAATTCAATAAGTGCTGCCTTAATTGAAGCTTCGTCAATGGGCGTCGATTGTTCTTGAAATAAATTGATGTAAGTATCCGATTGAGACACATAATCCGTAATGTGTTGCCAGTTTGAATCCATTTCATCGACGTTGTGCACCGGTCCATCGATTTGATCGTCGAGGTTGTTTACTCGACCATCCCAGAAGAACCGATAGTTAAAGACTGCGTTAAAAACGGTGAGTGAATTTCTCATTCCTGCGCCGTTTACGCCAATCGAAACAGGAATCACCTCTGCGCCGTTGGTTTGCAGGCTATGACAACTTTCACAGCTCACACTGCGATTAGAAGAAAGATTCGGGTCTTTAAATAGCACCCAACCAATTTTGGCAAGCTCATGATTTATCTCGGGAGAGTTTGGAATCGGAGATATGGGTTGGCTTGAAGCCACAGTTTTATGTGCGTGTTGTGAATGAGAAGAGTGTGGTGAAGCGTGAGAGTCATCATGATCGCTTTCATGGGCGTGATTTTCTTGGTGTTCGAATGAAGTGTGCGTTTTCGAAGAGGCAGCGTCATAAACTAACATAGCGACTGAAACGACAATGACAGTGATGCTGATTCCTGCTAAATATGGCGTTTTCATAACATTAGTCCATCTAGTTTTGACAAGTATGGCAACTCAGAATCCTTCTGATATCACCCTCATTTCACTTTCCAATGATAGGTGTTATTTATAAACCTAGTTGCGCATGTGTGATGTTGCAAGATAAGGGGTAGGAAATTAAATCGCTTAGGCGGTTATCTAGCGGTTATCTAGCGGGGATTGATGGGTAGCTCTAGTTAGAATTGCATGAAGCTCTTTCAATTGAATTCAAGCCGAATGATGTTAAACGAAAAAAGCCGTGGCCACTCAAGTGAGTAACCACGGCTTTAGTATTAGATTATGTATTTGCTATAAATCTTAGTGCAATACACATCTATACAGTTTGAATCGCCTAGATTGGCTTATTTAGCTTGCGCTGCTGCCGCTTCTAGTTGCTTAAGTTTACCTTGAAGCATGTACGCATTCTGGTTGAAGTTACCTGGGTTCAGTACTTGGCTATTCTGCATTGGGTAGTCAGGTAACGTGTTCATGAACTCTTGTACTTTGCCGCCTACTGGTACGAATAGCCACATGTTGTCTGCCATCCAACGTAGGTACATGCCAGATTCGTGTGGTGCTTTTTCGAATGGGTCTGCACGTAGGTGAACGACTTGAGGCCAGTTTGGTTGGAAACGTACAGCATCTGTGATGTTGCCGTCCATTACCGCGAATGAGATCTTGAAGTCATTCCAACGTACAGCGTTTAACTCAGCGTTTGCAGAGAAGTAAAGCATGCTATCACGAGGGCCTTTTTCTTCTTCACCTTGGAAGTAAGGTAGGAAGTTGTAACCATCTAGGTGTACGCGCCAGTTTTTACCGTTGTAAGTCGCACCTTTGTCAGACGCAAGTTTCTCAACCACTTTATCATCACCAGCGGCTGCTAGTAGAGTAGGGATCCAGTCTTGGTGGCTCATGATGTCGTTGATCTTCGTCCCTGGTTTGATAGTACCAGGCCAGCGAACTAGCTGAGGGACACGCATACCGCCTTCGTAAGTTGTACCTTTCTCACCGTGGAAGTAAGTTGCGCCGCCATCAGGCCAAGAAACTGTCTCTGCACCGTTATCGGTCGAGTAGATTACGATTGTGTTGTCTGCGATCTTAAGCTCATCAAGCTTGTCTAGAAGGATACCCACTTGGTCATCGTGCTCTAGCATGCCGTCAGCGTAGATGCTGATACCAGATTTACCTTGGTATTTTTCTTGTAGACGAGTCCACACGTGCATACGAGTCGTGTTGTGCCAGATGAAGAATGGTTTGTCAGCTTTCACTGCTTTTTCCATGAATGCTAGAGATTCTTCTAGGAACTCTTCATCTGCGTGCTCCATACGCTTACGCGTCATAGGGCCTGTATCTTCAATCTTACCGTCAGAAGTCGACTTGATGACACCACGAGGGCCGAAGTTCTTACGGAACTCAGGATCTTTAGGGTAGTAGTATGTCTCAGGCTCTTCTTCCGCGTTTAAGTGGTAAAGGTTACCGAAGAACTGGTCAAAACCGTGGTTCGTTGGAAGGTGCTGGTCTTGGTCACCCATGTGGTTCTTACCGAACTGAGCTGTCATGTAGCCTTGTTCTTTAAGAAGATCTGCGATTGTTGGAGCCCAATCTGGGATACCGTGGTCAGAGCCCGGCATACCGATAGTCAGTAGACCTGTACGGAAAGGTTCTTGACCGGTTAGGAATGCAGCACGACCAGCAGTACACGATTGTTGACCGTAATGGTCAGTAAATAGTGCGCCTTCGTTAGCAATACGGTCGATGTTAGGTGTTTCGTAACCCATCATACCGTTGTTGTATGCACTGATGTTGAATACACCAATGTCATCACCCCAGATAGCAAGAATGTTTGGTTTTTCTGCTGCTGTTGCCGCTGAAGAAGCTGCTAATAAGCCAACACCTAATGCCAGTTTATTAATTTTAGTACCCATAAGGACTCCGATTCACTTTTAAGATTAATGCGTTAGAACAACACATCGATGAGCAAATGTTATTCCCAAAATTCCGTTCCGTCCTTTTATAGTGCTTATAACCAATCGTTATGATGTCTATGTAACCTATTGATTAATATGAGTTCCAGTGGGTGGCTAGAATAAAGCCTTAGTTTGTATGTGTGATCCTTATCATGTTTGTTGGCGTAAACCTTATCGATGATTTCTGTATCCGCATCTCAATGAAAATGACAAAAAGATTAATAGCTTAGGGAATCTCGCGCATGCGTAAAAAATGAACTATACGTTGTAGGGCAGGATGCAAATAACTTACGAAGAGGTTTCTATGACAGCGAAATATGGCGCTAAACGTCGATTAGCGATTTTGGGTACAGCAATGATGGCCGCGTCCAGCGCCACTTTTGCGGCAGAAAAGCCAAATATATTGGTCATTTGGGGGGACGATATTGGTCAATCCAATGTGAGTGCATACACCTTCGGTCTCATGGGTTACAAAACTCCGAATATTGATAGCATCGCGAAAGAAGGGATGATGTTTACCGATTACTACGCAGAGCAATCTTGTACTGCGGGTCGATCTACCTTTATTACGGGACAAAGTGTATTACGAACGGGTTTGAGTAAAGTAGGCTTGCCGGGCGCAGACATTGGCTTACAAGCAGAAGACGCGACAATCGCAGAAATGCTGAAACCTATGGGTTACATGACAGGTCAATTTGGTAAAAACCACCTTGGCGATAAAGATGAATTCCTTCCAACAGCACACGGGTTTGACGAATTTTTTGGCAACCTTTACCACCTAAATGCTGAAGAAGAACCAGAAAATGAAGATTACCCAACTGACCCAGAGTTTCGTAAGAAATTTGGCCCTCGTGGTGTTATCAAATCATTTGCTGATGGCAAGATTGAAGATACTGGTCCTCTAACGCGTAAGCGTATGGAAACGGTCGATGAAGAAACACTAGACGCGGCACTTGATTTTATGGATCGCGCAGTGAAAGCGGACAAACCATTCTTCGTATGGTGGAACGCGACACGTATGCACTTTAGAACGCACGTGAAAGCCGACAGTAAAGGTGTAACCGGTGTTGGTAACTACGCTGATGGTATGGTTGAGCACGATCGACACGTTGGGCAACTATTGAAGCAAGTGGATGAGTTGGGAATCAAAGACAACACGATTGTTTTCTACTCAACGGATAACGGCCCTCACATGAACTCGTGGCCTGATGCGGGTACAACCCCGTTCCGTGGTGAGAAAAACACCAACTGGGAAGGCGCATACCGTGTACCAGCCATGGTTCGTTGGCCTGGTAAGATTGAACCAGGAACCGTTTCTAACGAAATCATGCACCATATGGACTGGATGCCAACCTTCGTTGCCGCTGCTGGTGATGACCAAATCAAAGAGAAACTACTCAAAGGTCATACTGCCGGTGATAAAACGTTTAAGGTTCACTTAGATGGTTACAACTTCCTTCCTTACCTAACGGGTGAAGAAGAGAAAGGCCGTCGCTCGGAGATCTTCTACTTTACCGATGATGGTGATTTAGCGGCGCTTCGTTACAACCAGTGGAAAGCAGTGTTCATGGAGCAGCGTGCAACGGGTACGATGCAAATTTGGGCTGAACCGTTCGTGACGTTACGTCTTCCTAAGCTGTTTAACCTGCGTATGGACCCATACGAAAACGCAGACATTACATCGAACACATACTACGATTGGTTGTTAGACCATGCTTATATGTTCGTTCCAGCACAAGCGTATGTAGGCAAGTTCCTAGAAACGTTTGCTGAATATCCGCCACGCCAAAAAGCCGCAAGCTTTAGCTTGGATCAGGTCATGGAAAAACTTCAGGAATCTCATAACAAGTAAGTGATTGTTGGAGTGAAACTGAAAAGACGAAAAGAGCTCTTAGGAGCTCTTTTTTTATGCGCATACCGATGAGTAAATCCCGGTCGTGAATATGAGTCACAACAATCGAGCTTACTGCCACTAAATAATTGTAAATTCGTTGTTTTTACGTCTACCTTATTAAGCATAAGGATGTATAAAAACAAGGAATGTTATGTCTGCATGGTTGTGCTTACTGGTAAACGGATTGAAATGCCAGCGAGTCGCAGTATTATCCGCAATCTTGTCTCCACTAATGTTGTCGCTGTTCAGTTTGAACGCTTATGCCAACGAGCAAGATCCTAATATCAACTCTGATATTTCAAAGACCAGCTCTGTAGCTTCACACGTTAGCTCTGACGCTTTACCTAGCGGCTCTAAAGCCACCTATGTCGGTTCGGAAGCTTGTATTGATTGTCATAGTGAAGAAGTCGAAGCGTGGGAGGGCTCTCATCATGATATGGCGATGAAGCATGCTACAGATGAATCGGTATTAGGTGATTTTAACGACCAAGCGGTCACTCATGACGGTAAACCTAACCGATTTTTCCGCAAGGGCGAAGAGTTCTGGGTCAATATCGAAGGGCCAGACGGCCAATTCAAAGATTACAAAATCAGCTATACCTTTGCCTTTGAACCACTACAACAATACATGGTTGAATTTGAAGACGGCCGTGTACAGTTGATTCCTTTCGCTTGGGACTCTCGAACTGAAGGCGAAGGCGGTCAACGCTGGTTTCACCTCTATCCTGATACCACCAACACTGATGAATTCTACTGGACCAACAGCGGTCAAAACTGGAACTTCATGTGTGCTGATTGCCACTCTACGAATCTAGAGAAAAACTACGACAGCGCGAGTAATACCTACAACACTACTTGGTCTGAGATTAATGTCGGTTGTGAAGCCTGTCATGGCCCTGCAAGCGAGCACGTTGAGCAGGCCAAGCTAGCCAAAGCTAACGGCGGAAAGGATGCTCCAGTCTCGGCGCATTATGGCTTTGATCGTGACTTGTCAAAATCGGTCAAAGAGTGGATCTACCAAGAGGGCAACTCAACCCTGCAACCAAAAGACATCATCCATACCAACCAAGTTCAAACCTGTGCTCAATGCCACAGCCGACGTACTCAGTTGAATGAAACAGGTGACCACGTGAACGGGTCATTCTTTGATAAGTATCGCCTGAGCTTAATTACTCCTGAGCTTTACCATAACGATGGTCAAATCTACGATGAAGATTACGTTTACGGATCTTTCCTTCAATCCGTGATGGCTGAAAAAGGCGTCACATGTACTAACTGCCACGATCCCCATACCGCTGAACTAAAAATTGCGGAAGAAGCCGTGTGTAGCCAATGTCACATTGCATCAGAATACACGCCTGAAAAGCACACATTCCATGAAGCCAATACCGAAGCTTCACAATGCACGACTTGTCACATGCCAGAGACGACTTACATGGAGGTCGACCCAAGGCGTGACCACAGTTGGCACATCCCACGTCCTGATATTAGCCAACACATTAAAACGCCGAACGTGTGTACTAGCTGTCATGAAGATCAAACCGACCAGTGGGCAGATAAGCAAATAGGTGAGTGGTTCCCAGATTCTAAGTATCGTAATCAGCAGCACTTTGCCGTTGCCTTTTATGCTGACTCAATAGGATATAGAGGGGCAGAGGATGCGTTGGCGTATTCGGCTCAGGATTCCAGCTTAAGCAATATCATTCGAGCATCTAGCTTAGAACGTTTAGGCGGTAATACGGGTAAGAATACGCTTATCTCGCTGGCAAGAGCGGTGAAACATGATGACGAGATGATTCGTTTGGGTGTGGTGCAAGGCTCGTCCGGTTTCCCATTCACTGATCGATGGCAGATTCTAGAACCGCTACTGAAAGATCCTGTATTGTCGATTCGTTCAGAAACCGCAGGCGCATTAGTTCGTTATTGGGGAGAAATGAATCCTCTGCAGAAAGACCAAATCAAGCCTGCATTGGAAGAGTACATTGAGATACAGCAATTTAATGCCGACAGAGGGTTTGGACGCACTAATCTAGGTAACGTTTACCGAGATTTAGGCCAGCACGATAAAGCGATTGAGTTCTATTTAGGTGCTATCGAGATTGAGCCTTACTTCGAAAACAGCTACGCCAACTTGGCGGATCTGTATCGAGCGCAAGGTAACGAAGCAAAAGCGTTGTCGACCTTGAAGCAAGGTATTGAAGCTCAGCCTAAATCGAGTGTATTACCATACAGCACAGGGTTATCTTTGCTTCGTGTGAAAGATTACGAACAAGCAACGGACTACCTTAAACAAGCTGCTGAAACTGCACAAACCGACCCTCAATATTGGTATGTGTACGGATTGGCTTTGGAAAAATCGGATGTGCTTGCGGCAAGTCAATCACTGCATAAGGCTTACCAATTTAGCCGTAACCCACAGCACCTGTATGCCCAGTGTGAAGTGTTGGCGCGAAACAGCCATATACCGGGCGTACCAAAGGCGTTTGAGCAATGTATTTCATCATTGAGCAAAGTGGCTCCGCCGGAGGCCATTAACCAATTGAAAGCTAGGTTTAAATAAAGCGATGAGGTGAGCTTGGCTATCGAGCTTATAACTAATAGTTATGGGGCTTGTGAGTAGGATGTACGCAGCCAGATTGAATTAAGGGAAGACCTATGAACCATGCGCAACAAGCAATAAACCAACTGATTGAACAAACAGAGAAAAGTGTTATCGGTCAGAGCCACGTCGTTCGGGCTCTGGTGATAGGGTTATTGACTAATGGCCATGTGCTTTTAGAGGGACTTCCCGGTACAGCGAAAACTCGCTCAGTAAAATCGCTGGCGAATCTACTGAACACCAGTTTTGGTCGAATTCAATTTACGCCAGACCTGCTGCCATCTGATGTGACGGGCACGGAGGTGTATCAGGAGCTTGATGGAAAGCCTCAACTGCATTTCCAACCGGGTCCTATTTTCAATAGCATTGTATTAGCCGATGAAGTGAACCGTGCGCCCGCAAAGGTACAAGCGGCTCTGCTTGAAGCGATGGCGGAAGGGACGATTACGGTGGGTGGTCAAACTCATATTCTGCCAGATCTGTTCATGGTATTAGCTACGCAAAACCCAGTTGAGCAAGAAGGTACGTATCCACTCCCTGAAGCTCAAATGGACCGTTTCATTATGAAAGTGACGGTCGATTATCCAGAAGATGAAGCTGAACGTGACATCATTCGACTGGTCCGCAGTGAAGAGTTGGGTAGCGAAACCAGTTCAGAATTAGTCACTCCGGATCATATTGAACCTGAGTTGGTGCTTGAAGCTCGCCGCCAACTTCCAGATATTGCCGTTTCCGATTTAGTTGAGAACTACATTGTGGCCTTGGTGATGGCGACTCGTAAGCCAGAGCGTTACCCAGAATCAAACTTGTCTAAATGGATTGAGATTGGTTCAAGCCCGCGTGCTTCCATCGCGTTGGATAAATGTGCTCGCGCTTATGCATGGCTGCAAGGGCGTGACCACGTCACGTTAGACGATGTACGTGCCATGTTGCCAACCGTGTTAGGCCACCGATTCTCGCTGTCTTACGACGCATTGGCCGATGGTGTTGACCATCAAAGAGTGGTTGAAGAACTGCTCGATAATGTTGAGATTGGATAACTAGGGGGCGTCATGGCGAAGCCAACACAAGCTCCCAGATCGCAAGGCCTTGATCCTCGACTGTATTGTGATTACTCAAGTTTAGTGAGAATTCAGGCTCAAGCTGACTCGTTTTCTCTACTGCCTCACCTAAAGGCGGGCAGCGTGCTTTCGGGTAGACACAATTCATTGTTCCGTGGTCGAGGCTTGAATTTCGAGGAGTTACGTCACTACCAACTTGGTGATGACATTCGTAACCTCGATTGGAAAGTTACGATGCGAACAGGTAAACCTCATGTTCGTAGTTATACCGAAGAGAAAGACCGTAATGTGATGATCTGTGTTGATCAACGCAGCTCGATGTTCTTTGCGTCTCAAAATACCATGAAATCCGTTGTGGCCGCCGAAGTCGCTGCATTGTGTGGATGGCGAGTGCTGAAAGATGGTGATCGTGTCGGCTTTGTTTTAGCTTCACACCAAAAGCTCTTTCATACCAAAGCGCAACGTTCTCAATCGGATTTATTGGCTCAGCTAAAACATCTTACCAAAGCCAATCAAAGCTTAGGTGTCAGTGTGAGCGATAGCGAAGGTGTTGGGTTTAGCCAGTGGATTGAACTGATCAAGCGCATGAGATTGAAGCAGTCGACCTTAATCTTTATTAGTGATTGGCGAGATTGCCAAGAGCAACATCTTGACCGACTAAAACAACTGCAACAACATAACGATATCTTAGCCATTATGGTCACCGATCCATTAGAACAATCGTTGCCTCAAGATCTGGCAAGCGCAAACTGGGTGGTGGGTGATGGTCGCTTTCAACTGAATCTGGATAGCCAATCTAAGGTTAACCTCGCAAGCGAAAGCCTTGCCCAAAAAGCGGCACTCCAGAAACAGTCGCTTGCTAAATTGATGGCGATGAAAAACCTTCCTTATATCGAATTAGACACCTCAGGCAATCACATATCACAGCTGCAAAAGCTGGTGGGAGGGCGTTAGATGGCTGTTGAACATACGCCTCCAAGTACTTATATCCTTCGCGACCTACATGATGTCGCCATTCCCGAGAGCGTGAGCTGGATGCCGCAAACCATTGGTTGGAAGATCCTCGGCGTTATTCTGTTATTGGTCGCTATCTATCTGGCTTATCGTTTGGCGCAGAGATGGTGGAATAACCGTTATCGTAAAGAAGCGCTTCAAGAGCTCATGGTATTGGATGCACGAGACAAAAACTCAACTGAACGAACCTTTAAAGTCCTCAAAGTGGTGCTTCGCTACCTAGACAGCAGCAATGCCAAGCTGTTTGGCCAAGCTTATGTCAACCGTTTGAACGCTTACCTGCCTGTTAGTGCTAACACCAGTGAAAACAGCAATGCGTTCTTTGCCGATGAAGTTTCGGAATTATGGATGCAGAGCTTAATTGACCCTAATGTCCGTTTGAGCTTTGAACAGCGTTTAGAGGTGATTCAAACCGCGATGATGTGGCTAAAGCTTCATAAACCCGATGTACAAACAAAACCGAATGTACAGGTAATGGCTGAGGGGCACGACAATGTTTGATGTTTTATCTGCCAGCTTTGAATTTGCGCACCCGCTATGGTTTATCGCGCTGCCTCTGCCGTTGTTGGTCTACTTTGCCGTGCCAGCTTATCGGACTAAGCAAATGGCGATTAAGGTGCCATTTTTTCGAGAATTGGTTGAAGCGATTGGGGAAGCTCCGTCAGAAGGTGCCAGCCAGTTAACGCCAAGCTGGTGGCAACGAACCACGCTCATTATTACTTGGGTATTGGTCGTGTGCGCGTTAGCGAAACCAACCATTCTTGGTGAGCCACAGGTTCGTGAACAATTAGGTCGTGATGTGATGGTGGTGGTCGATTTGTCTGGCTCAATGGCGGAGCAAGATTTCACCTCTAAGCAAGGCGATAAAATCTCTCGTTTAGATGCGACCAAAGAGGTGTTAGCCGATTTCGCGAAAACCAGAAAAGGGGACCGACTCGGTTTGATCTTGTTTGGTGATGCAGCGTTTGTACAAACGCCATTTACCGCAGACCAAGATGTATGGCTTGAACTGCTTAATCAAACCGATGTCGCTATGGCAGGGCAAAGTACGCACTTAGGTGACGCAATTGGTTTGGCGATCAAGGTGTTTGAACAGAGTGAGAAGCAAAGTGCTGCCGTTCAATATTCAAACGTCGATACCAACGAAAAAGAGAAAGTCGTGATCGTATTAACAGACGGTAATGATACGGGAAGTTTTGTTGAGCCTATCGATGCCGCAAAAGTCGCCAAGGCTAAAGGCGTTCGAATTCACGTTATTGCGATGGGCGATCCGCAAACCGTTGGTGAAGTGGCTTTGGATATGGAAACCATCAAACGAGTGGCTCAAGAGTCTGGTGGCGAAGCCTTTGAGGCGCTTAACCGCGACGAACTGACCAAAGCCTACGCTCAGATTGGTGAGCTAGAACCTCAGTTATATGAAAGTACCACTTATCGCCCTAAACAGGGGTTGCACCACTACTTGATGGCGATTGTTGTAGTGATGTATTTGACCGCATTCAGCTTAGCAACGATACGCCGAAGATCGCTGCTCGCTTCTTCGGCTAAGAATTTGAAAGGAGAGAGTGATGCCTGATTCTCTCACGATACAACAGTTCTTTACCCAGTTTCATTTTATCCGACCATTGTGGTTGTTGGCCTTTATTCCAATGTTTTTCCTGTTATGGATTCGTTGGAGAGAAGAGACCAAACCAACGTGGAAAGACATTTTACCTGCACATTTACGTGATGCATTGACGATTGGCGAAACAGGCTGGCGCAAGCAACTGCCGCTGAAGCTATTGGTGGTGATTGTGACTATCGCCATCATTATCTGTTCTGGCCCGACATGGCAACGTGAAGCATCGCCTTTTGGTGAAGACAAAGCGTCGATGTTGGTTGTTCTTGATAACAGTGAATCTATGCTTGCTAAAGATTTACCTCCAAGTCGCTTGGAACGATCTAAGCAGAAAATTAGAGACTTATTGGCCGCTCGCAAAGGCGGTAATACTGGCTTAGTAGTTTACGCAGGCAGCGCACACGTCGCGATGCCCGTCACACAAGACAGCAAGGTATTCGAACCGTTTCTTGCGGCTATCACACCCGACATCATGCCGGTATCAGGTAAATCAGCAGAGGCAGCGTTGCCACTCATAAATCAGCAACTGTCTGGTGAGTTAGGTTCGTCAGTGCTTTTAGTCTCAGATGGTGTGAATCCAAGTACGACGCGAGCTTTTGAAACCTTCTTTAACGAAAACCCGTATCAGTTGCTGATTTTGGCTGCCGGAAATAGCGATGTGGTGAGCGATAACCCTGTCGACCTTGATTCATTGCGCAATTTAGCGAATAAGACAGGTGGTCGAGTGATTGAGGTGACCGTTGACGACTCGGATATTCGACAACTGAATCAAGCCGTTGAAAGAAATATGCAACTTAACGGTGAATCCTCTATGCCATGGAAAGACATGGGCTATGGCTTGCTTATTCCAATGGCGATCATCATGTTGTTGTGGTTCAGAAAAGGATGGTTGGTACAGTGGTGTGTTGTTGGCCTAGTGATTTCAGGCAGTATTTATTCACCAAGCACTTTGGCGAAAACAGTCAATTTAACCGCTGAGAAACCCGTTGTGGTGGAGTCGCTTACAGCTTGGGATAAGACCGCTCAATGGTGGTGGGACTTATGGCTAACGCCCGACCAACAAGGTCAACGTTTGTTGAACCAGAAAGAGTACCTTCAAGCTGCCAAACATTTTACTGATCCAATGCGAAAGGGTGCGGCTTATTACTATGCTCGTGATTTTAAGCTCGCTCACAGTGCATTCCTGCAAACCAAAACTGACCTTGGTTTGTACAATGCAGCGAGTGCGTTAGCTAGGCAGCGTGAATACCTTGCCGCGCGAGACCTTTTGAAGTCACTAAGCGAGAAAGAGGACCTTTCACCAGAACTAAGAACGGATGTGGAAAACAACCTTGCAGTGCTTAGCGGGATTGTTGAAGAGGTTAACCGAACCAGTGAAAGCCAGTCTGGAACCACAGATGGCCCTGAAGAATCTTTAGAACTCGAAGACGATCAGCCGCGAACGGGTGATGGTGCTGAAGAAGAAACGGTAGCGGAATTGATGCTCAAGGAAACGCTTAACGCCAATGAAATCTTGGGCAGCCAAGAGCTTGCCGACAAGTGGTTAAAACGCGTCGAAGCGGATCCTAAGTTCTTCTTGAAGTCGAAATTTCAAATTCAATTAAGAGACCCTGCACCGTCTATCGAACAGACACCGAAACAGGAACAGGCATCAAAACAGGAGCAAGCACAATGAGTCGATACGATTTAGCGCTTGAAGCGATTCAATCAAAGGGAGCGCGATTCACATCCCGTACATGGTTGCTGTCGATGACTCTTATGTTGAGTTGGTTTTTTCCTGCTGTTGCTTCTGCTGCCGATATCTTCGATCTGCAAAAAAGTGGTGACGTTGAGCTTATCGCTTGGATTGGCGAGAAACCCAAGTCGGGCGACAAAATAATGCCGACCAAAGTCAGCGTAAATGAGCAGGTGATTCTGAACATTGAGGTGGCGACACCGCGCTGGTTAACAGGCGGCACTCGAATTGGCAGCATCGAAATCCCTAATGTGATTGCTAAACAGCGTAACCAACTCGCGACGAATTACACAGAAAGAGTCGGTGGTACTACATGGTCACGCCAGCGTTGGGAAGTGACGCTTTATCCGATGACTTCTGGCGAGTTTGTCATTCCAACCTTACCGGTTCGTATCCAAGTTTCTGCTCCTGATGGTTCAAACGTTGGTGGCACGCTTTACACGCAGCCGATTAAGTTTGAAGCTTCGTTGCCCTCAGGTTTACTCGATAATGAAACGCCTTGGTTTTCTGCGACAGAAGTAGATGTAGAGCAGCAATGGCAACGTTCGAGTGAAGAGCTGAAAGTTGGCGATGCCATTACTCGAACTATCACGATTAAGGCAAAAGACAGCCTTTCTGTGTTGCTACCAGACGTGCTAACCAATGAGTCCACTCAGCAGTTCCAAGCTTACCCACAGCCCAACCGTTTGGATGATACACAAGAACGTGGTGATTATCGCTCAAGCCGAGTTGAAGAGACGGTATATGTGATTCAACAAGGTGGTGAGTTTACGTTGCCAGAGTTTTCATTTCAGTGGTGGGACAGCAAAAATCAACGCCTTGAAAACGTGGTGATAAAAGGAGAAGTGTTTGAAGCCAAACACACAGTCCAATCTTTCATCAAAGCCTACATGTCGGTGTTTATTACTGTTGGTTTGGCGTTATTAGTCTGCATTGCGTTGATTGTTTCCGTTAAGCGTTACTACGCAAATCGTCCAACACCAAGTTGGTTGGTATTACGTCGTTTACTCAAGCAAGGTAATTGGGCTGCATTAAGAACCTTTATCTACCGTCAATTGCGAAACGAAACCTCTCAGTTAGAACTGAATAAAGCGCAACTAAGTAAAGAGCAACTGGGTAAATCAAATGGGCAAAAGCGTTGGCTAGAAGATAGCGAAGCCCTTCAACAAGGAAGTGAAGATAAAAACGTATTCACTCGTTTATGGAAAGGGTTACGTAACTTGCCCAACGACAAATCAAGCCAGAGTAAACCTCGTTCAATTGCCGCTTGCTTGAAAATCCCTAAAGCCTTGCCAGACTTAAAAGATAGAACTAAGTAGCAAACTTTAGTCATTCGCATCGAACATAATCGGCAGGTTCTCTACTATGGGGAACCTGCTTCTTTAATATGGAACTGTATGAAAAGTACCGAACTAAATCTAATTCCTATATTTGTTGCTATCTATGAAGAGCAGAACTTATCTAGGGCTGCTAATCGCATGGATATAAGCCAACCAGCAGTGAGTAAAGCACTTGCAAGGTTGAGAGATATCTATGATGAGCCACTGTTTCACCGCACCACATCAGGCGTAGAGCCAACCACATTTGCTATTGATATCTATCCTGCAATGGCTGCCGCACTTAAAAACTTTACTTCTACTTTATCCGCATCAAGAGACTTCGATCCTAAAACCTCAGGCCGTGTGTTTTCCATTGCTTGCGTCTCGGCAGCGAGCTACGAAATGATGCCAAAAGTAATGCAGTTAATCAGCCAAGTCGCGCCAGGTATCGCGTTAGAGGTTCACCCGCTGTTTACCGAAGACTATGAGTCCGATTTAAGGCTTCAAAGACATGACGTGATTGTTGATATGACGCCTAAAGGAAGAACCATGCTTAAGCACGAGGTGATTTCTACAGAAGAGCTGGTCGTGGTGTGTAGTAGTGATCATCCTACGGTTGGCGATACGATCGATATGGAACAGTTCTTAGCACTCGAACATGTTGTTGTATCAAGGTGGCATGCGCGCAAAAGCTTATTGAGCTCAGAGCACTACAGTGACCTTGAGAAACGTAGAATCGTGTATCGCGCAGCGGGCGTTGTAGAGATGCTGCCTGTTATCGAAGGCTCTGAGTATATCGGTGTAATGCCTATTTCATCGGTGCGTTGTTTTGCTGAAAAGTACGCGGTAAAAACACTGCCATTACCCTTCGAGTTGGAAGACCTCGATATGTGTATGATTTGGCATCCAAGCCGTACTAATGAACCAAGCCATAAGTGGTTACGAGCTAAGATCAAAGCGGCAGCAAAAGAGTTATCAAGTTAGCCTATACAAGGACATAGCCATGGAAAGCATTCGCGCGATTTTAAGCCAATATCCCGGAATTAAGGCAAGCCATCTTTGCGGCGAGGGACAATGATATTGACCTGCAAGTTAGAGTGACTTGGGAATCGTCGGACATGTTTCGTTTGGTAAGCGAGGCAATATGCGATGGTGTTAAGCGTCTGATTGTGGCGGGTGGCGATGGAACGGTGAATGAAGCCGTTAACGCGCTCAACCAGTTCCGTGCGAGTGAAAGACCACAACTGGCGATTATCCCCATGGGCACTGCGAATGATTTTGCGACCGCAACGGGAATACCTAATGATATTTTGGGTGCTTTTGAACTAGCGCTGGAAGGTAAGGCGTTTGCAGTGGATAGCGTGCGTGCGAATGACCGTTATTTCATGAACGTTGCTGCGGCGGGTTTTGGTGCTGAAGTCACAGCCGAAACGCCAGTCGAGCTTAAAGATTTTCTCGGTGGCGGTGCGTATACGCTAACAGGTGTGGTGAAAGCACTCGGCTTTAAGCCTTACAGTGGCACGTTGACCATAGACAAAGGTAGCTTTACCGGGGAGATCCTTGTTGGTGCTTTTTGTAATGGTCGCTTAGCGGGTGGAGGATAAGAGCTAGCACCCAATGCATTGATTGATGACGGCTTGATGGGTCTTACTTTGGTCAAAACCTTCATGGCTTCTGATCTGCCAAAAGTCATCGAAGAGCTCAAGCATCCAGCCGACAACGGCAAGTACATTGTCCATACTCAAGCTCGTTGGCTAGAGATCGATTTCCCTCAGTCACTGCCCATTAACCTTGATGGTGAACCTTATCGTTCCAATCAAATACGTTTTGAAGTCATGCCATCCAGCATTTGTTTGGTGCTGCCAGAAAACAGTCCTTGTTTGGTGAAAAACCGGTAAACCACTTCGGTTGGGTAAACGGAGTGATCGACCGATAGGGTCATTCGCTACGCTAAGATTCGTTATGCTTCTTTTTGCGTTTGTTCTGAATTAAGCAAGAAGTAAGATAACCAGTCATCAATCGGCAGAGGACGCGCAAAGAAATAGCCTTGAGCGTATTTACAACCGATCTGGCGCAGTGTCTTCACATGACTCTGGGTTTCAAGGCCCTCTGCAATCACTGAAAAGTCGAGTATTTGCGCGAGTTTAAGCACCGCACAAGTAATCTCGTAATCAACCTTTGATGAGTTAATATCTTCAATAAAGCTTCGATCTAACTTTACGCAATCAGCCGAAAGATTCTTCAATACCGACAGTGAAGAGTAACCCGTGCCAAAATCATCGATAGCAATCTTATAGCCTTTAGAATGAAGCACGGCTTTGTTGCGTAATTAAATTTAGAGATAGAGCCAACCCGTTTCGCTTGTTTCTTAGTCAATACGACAAGTTTCAGGCATACCTAACCCAGTAAGCTTGTTCAACGCTTTTATCATCGCGTAAGTTTCACCCACCTGGGCATTGTAATTTCTTAAGCTCAGTTTCCCTCCTAGCAACTGTTTAACTCGATACATCGCTGTTTCTGAGAGTGAACGTTTGTGGTATCCATACCGCTCTTTCCAATACTTATTTGAGTCGTATAATTTCTGGCAACCCACGGCGAGATTTCGAGGGTGACCACGCTCCCAGAAGGCAGCCCCTTCTCTTGGGGGAATAAGCGCAATAGCTCCCTTAATCTTAATAGCAGCGTGACACGCTCTCGTGTCGTAAGCGCCATCACCAGACACCTCAAGGATACTTCGGCGTGTTTGTTTCAGTAAGTTCGGGAGTACTTCTCCATCTGTAACCGTCGATAAACTTAGCTCGGCGGCAATGATCTCATGAGTGTTGGTATCGACTGCAATATGCAGCTTTCGCCAGACTCTACGCTTGCCATCCGTCCCATGTTTTTTGACTTTCCATTCACCTTCGCCATAAACCTTAAGGCCAGTAGCATCAATGGCTAGGTGCTGTATCGCTCCTCTCGTTTTAGTCTTAAATGAAACCTCAACTTGCTTGGCTCTACGACTGATGCAGGTGTAATGCGGACAACTTAACGGTACATGGGCTAACCTAAATATCGAGTCGATAAATCCTTGCAGCGCTCTCAATGGCATAGAAAAAACTCGTTTGACCATGAGTGCTGTCGTGATAGCTAAATCACTGAACCGACGCGGCCTACCGCGCTTATTCTGTTTGCTTTGCGCCCATCCGCTTATTGCTTCTTCATCAATCCAAAAAGTCAGAGAACCACGGTTAATGAGTGATCGGTTGTATTGCTTCCAGTTGGTTGTTTTATAACGAGGCTTAGGCATAGGACTACGAGATAGAGTGGAGGTAGCTGATCAGATCGTAGGTTCTTGATTTAGTTCCATTGAATTACGCAACAAAGCCATGAAGCACCTCAATGGTTCTCGAACAGGTTTCAAAATCACGCATCATGTCTCTTTCGGTAATCTCAAGCAGCAATTGGTGAGGTTGGCAATCCGTTTCATCCAATATCACTTGTAGCTGCTCGGCGAGGTCTGTCATATAGAACATTCTCGCTGAGAAATTGATTGAGAAAATCACGCCTTGCAGGTCGATCCCCGCACGTTGCCATTCAGTGATTAAGTTCGCCACTTTCTTAAACACCCATTTATCGATGTCGATAATGAGGTCACTTTTCTCCGCCACTTCAAGGAAATCAATCGGTGGCAGTAAGCCCAATTTAGGGTGTCGCCAGCGAATAAGTGCTTCGGCGCCAATGATGCCCTGTGAGTCTAAGTCGACTTTGGGCTGGAAGAACACTTCAAGCTCGTCGTTAGCAATCGCTTGATGAAGCCCTATGTTGGTTTCGATTAAGTCGTTCACTTCGTGGGTCATTTTATCCGCGTAGATTCTGTACTGGTCTCTACCGTTCCGCTTGGCGTGATACATGGCGGTATCTGCGTTGCGAATTAAGGTTTCACGATCCAAACCATGAGTAGGGTATTCACAAACACCAATACTCGCAGAGACGAAGATAGAATTATCATCGATGTAATACGGCTTTCTTAATGCTTGATTCAAGCGATCGGCGATCGGTTCACCTTCTTCTAGGCCAACATTGGAATACACAACCAAGAACTCGTCGCCACCCATTCGAGCAACAAAGCCTTTATCGCCGACTAAGTTACTCAGAATGTCAGATACATTGACTAATAAGTTGTCTCCGGGCGCATGTCCTAAGGAGTCGTTAATGGTCTTAAATTCATCAATGTCGAGATAAAACAATAAGAAAGAGGCGTTGCTCTCACTGGATTTTCTAATCTCTTCATCTAATAGTTTGGTGGCCAACAGTCGGTTAGCCAAATTCGTCAGTGGGTCATGGTGCGCGAGGAAGTCGAAGTTCTTCTTCTCTTCAGTGAGGTCGAGATAGGCCTCAGACAGTCTTAAAGCCATGTCGTTATAGGCTTTTTCTAAGTGAGACCATTCGTCACTTCTGCCCAAGTTGATCGGGTTTTTGAGGCTACCGGATTCTAAACGGTCGAAGCCATGCCTAAGGGCATTGAGTGGTTTTCGAATGTGGTGTCTAACAACGTGGCTAACCAGCAACATCGACAACACGACGGCTGAAATGCTGATAACAATCGCATTGAGCCTTGAGAGACCGATTTCTTTTTCAAGCTGGTCTGTCAGTTCTAAGGCTTGGTTTTGTACGCGTGATTCGGTTTTTTCTACCATCTCCAACAAGTCACTTTGGGCAACTAGCAGTGATGCCATCACCAACCAACGCTGTTCCAGATTCGCTCGAATGCGTTTTAAAGCGGCGTTGTATCGTTTCACCGTTCGATTGATTCTTTTCTTCTCAGCAATAACCGCTGTTGTTTCGATATCAACGTTTTCTAAATGGAGCAAAAATATATCGAGTTCTTTCTCGACCTCGATAAGCAGGACTTTCTCCGTTTCTGGCGTGATACGGCTGTGAATGTCACCGACCATTTTCCCCGAAGTGAGAAACGACTCTCGTAGCATGTTGATGAGATCTAATTCATTGTTATAACGGATGAAATTAGGTTGGTCTAAGTGCCTTAGCTTGCTGTCGGCGATTGCAAATTCGAGTTGATCAAGTTGCTCGGCTAACGCAGCGTCGATTTGATTTGTCTGTTTTAGAATTCGATTCAGTGCTAGCGAACTGCCTAAGAAACGGTGGAAGTTATCGATAAAGGCATCGATCTTTTGCGAGAAACCTTCGTTGGTCGAAAGATCTCTCAGTCGTTGCAGTTGGAAATCAACATTGAACGCTTCTTCAGACAGCGTGGTTTCACTGAACAAAAAAGTCTGTTCCAACAGCTTAACTCGAGAGGTGAGCGTAAACACGCGACGACTGATTTCAGAGTTAACAATCAAATCTGACACGTGTGTCGAGGTTTCCGTTTTGAGCGTCGACTCGACGTAATAGAGCGAGCGGATCACCATGATGACCGCAAGGCTCACAATCAATAGCGAAACCAGATTCGAAATAATGAGCCGTTGGGTGATGTTTATCTGAGGTAGTTTCATTGTGGCTTCCAAATTTTCAGATACGCTTCACGGTAGCCATTTTTAGGGTCGTAGATGCCTTTGTCTGACTGGCTGATGAGTTCTTCAACATTATCGGGCGTGACGAGATGCACAGGGGCAGAGTAGCCACTCGGAGGCATCTGGTTGAATGCTCGATTGAGCTCGTCGACAATTTGCCAACCTTGTAGATATAAGGGTTCAGGTACCGTCGCCAGTTGGAATTGACCGCTATTGATTCTTTTGTACGCGGCTTTGCTGCCGTCACCCGCTGAAATGTTTTGTGGTATTAGCCGATACTCTTCGAGATTAGATTCCAAAGAAGGGATCGCGTAATCAATGTAGAGGTCGTTGATGGCTAAGATATGCGTTATTTTTTCGCCATATTGATCATCAAGGTTTTTCAATGTTGCAGGCATCTGCTCGGCAATTTTATCGAGCGGTAAGTAGTTCAGTTCAAGTACATCACAGGTACCGCAACGCTTGATGGTGTTGACCATCGCGTTGGCCTTGATCATCGCAATTTCATAGTTCGGGTCGGTAAACACCACGGTTTTTGCTCGCCCGTTTGAGTTAACAATCGCGAGTAGCGCGGCCACCTCCGCCACATCGAGAGGGTCGGTGGTGATGTTGGTGTATAAGCCGATTTCTGGGTTGCCACCAACAAGCTCAGTCGCATGCCAGCCAATAACAACGATTCCGAGATCTTCCGCTTGTTTCAAAATGGTTTTGTGTCGAACAGCGTCAATGCCGCCAAGAACAATGGCATCGGGTTCAAAGCCAATCGCTTTTCGGATAACTGCACCTTGGCGTACTTCTGAGCCTAAGCCATCAATGAACCTCAGATGCCAATTGATGTTTGAAATCGCCTCAGAGATACCTTTACCCACACCGTAAACGCCACCATTACGTAAATCAGACGCGACAAAAATAACGTTTTTTTCATGACGCACCGCAGGGCCTTGCATTGGGCCATCCCAAGTTCTCTGATTGGAAACCGCACGCATCACTTTTTCTTCAGCATATTGGAAGAAATCGTCTTCATGATTACCCGCAAAACTCTGAGAGTAGCAAGTAGTAGCGAGCAACAAACCCGCAAAATTTAATCTCTTATTCATATGGCTTATAAAACGCTTTAACTTATAATTGCCCTATATTTATAATGTTGTTAATAAACATTCAAACATTTGGTAACAGTTATGCCGGGTCAACTTTATAAAAATATTTTACCAACCCTACTGACAGCGTGTTTTTGCCTCCCTTTGTACGTCAATGCAGACGGTGTAAGGTCGGAGGCTGATGTAAAGAAACTTGAAAAATTTCAAGAGACTGTAAGTGGCGAGCCAATTTCATTAGCTCCGATGTCGGTAGAAAAACCGGTAAGAATTGCGCTGATTTATCCAAGTGCAGATATTTCTGACTTTTGGACCAGAAACTACACCGCATTGAAGGAGAGGCTCATCGCTTTGGAGCTGCCTTTTGAGATCAGTGAGTTTACCTCAAGGCAAATTGAGCACTCATTACAGACCCAATACATCGAGCAAGTCCTGAATTCTGAGACGCCTTATGACTTCGTCATTTTTGGTCCTTCTGAATTAGGTATCCAAGCCGGCAACATTCAAAAACTGTCCGCTTCCAAAGATTTCAAAACCTTTATTTGGGCGTTTCACACACCGAATGAGCAATGGAAACATCAACCAGACAGCTGGTTTGATTTCTCAAGCGCGATGGGGGCTGAGGTGCTTTGTGACCATGTGGTGAAAGAACTCGGAAATGAAGTCGAGTTTTCAGCCAATCGAGGAATTCCGGGAATAACAGATACTCAACGTTCACAAGGTTTCATTGATTGCGTAGAAGAAAAAGGCGATTGGTTAACGGTGTATGAGCACTTTGGGCAATACCAGAAGATAGGTGGAGCCGACGGGATTCGTTTGGTGCTCGGTAACTTCCCCGAAGTGACCATGGTTCACAATGCTAATACTGCGATGACAATGGGAGCGGTGGATGCTTTAAACAAGGCTGACATGTTGTCTCAAATCTATGTGACGGGTTGGGGCGGTACTGCGAAAGAGATAGAAAAGATTCGTTCCGATGAATTAGACGCGACGCCTATGCGAATGAGTGATGACCTTGGTGTGGCAACGGCCGAAGCGATTAAGTTTCACTTGGAAGAGCGAGAGGCAGAAGTCCCGTTGGTTTACTTAGGTCGTATCACCGTTGTGCACAATAAGATGAATGACGACCAATTAAATCAGCTAACCAGAGAAGCGTTTCGTTACTCGGGCAAGAATTAGGTTCGATCCATTTAGCCTTTATCAATCAAAAAGAGCCGCTTATCTGTTTCGACTTAGTGAGTCAGAATTAGATAAACAGCTCTTTTATTGAGTGGGTTCCGGATTCGAAATCTAGCTCACGAAACCTTAGAGATTGAGTCTATTCCGTGATTTCTTGCAGCACTTCTCCGATTGACCCGCTTGGTTGGGTGATTCCCAGTTTGTTCGACAGTGTCGGTGCAATGTCATATGGCGTCACTGCTCGTGATACCTTCTGAGCTTCAACGTCGTAACCTGCGAAGATCACCGGCACATGTGTGTCATACTTCCATGGAGAACCATGTGTAGAGGCAATTTGGAGGCCTTCCATGTCGTTAATGTAGCTGCGCGGTGCAAATACCACGTACACGTCGCCAGAACGAGCAGGGTGGTAGTTATTTTTAATTAGCTGCATCACATGCGTATCCGGCACTCGGTTGGTTGCGATATCACTGCTTGATACAGCAAACGCAACGCCTTTCACTTTTGCAATCTCATCAGCAATGGCTTCTTGTACCTTAGCCAGATCAAGCTTCTTCTCAGCGATCAGATCATGATTCAGATAGATGTAAGGTTGTGCGTACAAGCGAATCGCGTCTTTGGTTAAACCAAATTCATCCTTCAATCGTTTCTCAACACCACTCGAGAGTAGTGTGTCTTTATTGAAGTATTGAGCTTGATTGAAGCCAAGCGCATTTGCCGCAGGTGAAGATTCAGGAACGCCGTGGTCGGCAGACAGCACAATTAATGTGTTTTCTAACCCGACTTGGTTATCCACGGTTTTGAAAAGCTTAGCAAGAGTCTTATCAAGTCGGATAAGGTTGTCTTCTGTTTCTAGGCTTTCAGGGCCGTAAAGGTGCACCACGTAGTCGTTTGATGAGAAACTTACAGACAGATAATCAGTCACGTCGCCTTGGCCAAGCTTCTCTTGCATCAACAAGGTGCTAGCGAAGTTTTCCGTGATCTCGTCACCAGCAGGGCTAACGGTTAGGGTGGTGCTGTAGTATTTGTAGCTTGCCGGGCCGTATGGGTGAGGGAACGTACGTTGGAAATCACCGAGTTTCACTTTGTGTTCGGTATCGTGTTCTTGCAACGTGTATTTCTCACGCGGTAATGATAGCTCCCATTTCTGTTTGGAATACTGAGCAGCAATCGCTTTCTCGTTCCAGCGCGATACCCAATCTGGATACTCGTCGTAGTAATAGTTACTGGTGACGAATTCAGATTGTGCTTTGGAGAACCAGAAGGCTTTACCGCTGTGTCCCGCCAATGAGATTGCGCCGCGGTCTTTCACAGATACACCGAACACTTTTGATTTGCCACTATTGGAAATCGTCAACTCATCACCAAACGTAGTCGAGAGTATTGGCTCCGGAGAGCGGCCGTCGCCTTGTGCTGTCTTCTGCGTTGGGTCGATCTCTGTTGCTTTATCGACACCCGCACCAGAGGTCAGCATTTGGTAGTTACCGTCTTCTACGTTATACACCAAACGTTCTTCGCTACGGTCATACCAAACGTTACCTACCATGCCGTGTACGCTCGGTGGAGCGCCGGTTGCAAGCGATACATGGCCCACAATCGTTTCCGTGTTGCCATGTTGGTAGTTCGCGTTGGTGTAGTAAGTACCATCATCCATTAAGTACCGGAAACCGCCTTCACCGAAGTTGCGCTTATATCGTTCGATTAGATCTGCGCGCAGGCCATCTACCGTGATTTGAAGGACTAGATTTGGCTTTTCCGCAGCTGAAGCTGGAAGAGCGCAGAGTAACGCGAGTGTTAGTCCTGAAAGCTTGGTGTATTGCATAGCGTTTCCTTATTCACTGTTGCCGCTGAGTTCTAATGTTTGGTCAGGTTTCTAACGTGTGTACAGTGCGAATCGTATTTTTAGTATTGTTGGTGACGATTAGTGAACCACATAACCGTCGGCATCTTTAGCTAGTTCGCTTCGTTGGCTAGTTAACAGCTTTAGTTCGTATCCTTAACTAAACGCAGCCCCATATCTGACATAGTGATCGATTGGCTTGCGAAGTCACGACGGTAACTTTCAGATTCATTTTCGTCATAAGCAAAGCTGCCACCGCGAACCGATTTGTGTGATAAACCGACGTCGCTGTGTTTTGCGCTGTTAGGGTTGTCTGTTGGACCGAATCGGTAGAAGGTGTCATCGAAGGCATCGATAACAAACTCGCCCACGTTTCCTGTCATGTCATATAAGCCTAGTTCATTTGGTTTCTTTAGCCCGACTGGATGCGCGCTATTTTTAGAATTTGCTGAGTACCACGCAACATCATCTAAGTTATTGGAACCACTGTAAGTAAAGCCTTTGCTTTTGTTGCCACCTTTCGCTGCAAATTCCCATTCAGCTTCAGTAGGCAAACGGTATTCTTCGCCTGTAAGTTCGTTCAATTGGTCGACGAAGTAGTTCGCTTGTTGCCAGCTAAGGTTATTGACTGGAACTTGTGGGTTTTGGAAATAACTGAGAGATGAACCCATCACCGATTCGAACAATTCTTGAGTCACCTCAAACTTCGCAATATAGAAACTATCTACAGTTACATTACGTGCAGGACGCTCTGCTTTGGTCGCTTCTGGATCGTTCGACCCCATGGTGAATGTGCCGCCTTCAACCAACACCATCTCTTGGTCGATTTGTTGGGCGATAGGGTGTGTAGGCACGCTTGCACAGCCACTCAGAAGAATAGTCATGGTGACGCTGCTAATTGTTGCTAACTGTTTGTAATTAAGAAATTTCATCACGTGCCTCAGATGTTCGAAATAGGGTCTAATTCTAACGTTTAAGGTCATTCCTATTGGTTATAAAGGGTATAACATGTCACCTGATCGAATAGGAATTATGATGGCTCCAGAATACTAAAATAGGTAGGTAAATCATGCATATTACTCAAGGTCCACAATATAACGGTAAAGCGTCTAAGCGCTTGCATGTCATGGCTAAGCCGATTGGCGCAGCGTGCAACATTGACTGTAAATATTGTTACTACCTAAGTAAGCAAGATTTGTTGGAGTACAAGAAAGGCAGTTCTCCAAGAATGGATGATGAGACGTTAGAAACCTACATCCGACAATACATCGAAGGTCAAAACACACCAGAAATCATCTTCTCATGGCAGGGCGGTGAACCGACCATGCTAGGTTTGGCGTATTTTGAACGCGTGGTTGAGTTACAGAAAAAGTACCAACCTAAAGGCGTATTAATTTCAAACGATTTACAAACCAATGGTACTTTGCTGAATGATGATTGGGCTGAGTTTCTTGCGAAGAATAACTTCCTGATCGGTTTGAGTATTGATGGTCCTGAAATGCTGCACAATGCCTATCGTGTCAACAGAGCTGGCCGTGGCACATTCAAACAAGTGATGGCGGCCGTGGAGCTGCTGCATAAACATCAAGTGAAGTTCGCAACGCTGACTTGTGTGAATAACCTCACCAGTCAAAATGCACTTGAGGTCTATCGCTTCCTACGTGATGTGGTGAAGTCACCGCAAATGCAGTTTATTCCTATCGTTGAACAGAAAACGTTCAGAACGGTTGCACCGCAAACATCCCAAGTGAGCGAGCAGCTCAAACAAGGCGACAAACGCCTGATCCCCGGACATAAAGATTCGATCATGGAATCGTGGTGTGTGTCGGACTTGGCTTGGGGTAATTTCCTTATTTCTGTATTTGATGAGTGGGCCAAGAACGACATCGGCAAGGTGTTTGTTCAGTATTTTGAAGCGAGCGTAGAAACATGGATTGGGCGTCCGAATCCACTGTGTACCTTGAATGAGATATGCGGAAAAGGCTTGGCAATGGAGCCAAATGGCGACGTATTTTCATGCGACCATTATGTTTACCCTGAATACAAGATTGGCAATATTCATCACGAGAAACTTGATGATTTGGCGTACAGCGCACCACAGCAAAAGTTTGGTTTTGCTAAATCCCGCACACTGACCAGTCAATGTCAGCAGTGTGATTACAAGTTTGCTTGTCATGGTGAGTGCCCTAAGAACCGCTTTATCAAAACTCGAGCAGGCGAACCGGGCTTGAACTACTTATGTGCAGGTTGGCATAAGTTCTTTTCTCATGTCGATAAGTCGATGGCGTACATCGCTCGTGCAATGGGGTATCCAGTGGCTCATGGCAAATTCAGCGACTCAGTATTGATGGCGCATCGAGCAAAACAGGCGCAACAAGCGACGTTCGAGACCAAGTTTTAACTCGTTCTTTGGATCAACAGGTCCAAGATAAATTTAATCAGATACGAGTCTAAGGACAGGCTAAGTTCTCCAGTTTAAGGTAATACTATGATGAAGAAGAGTTTAGCGACGGCTGTTGCTTTATTGGTTTCAACGTCCGCATTGATTTCAACGTCTGCGATGGCTGCGAATAGCGTTCAACAAACGGTTGACGCGCCAGCACAAAATATCAATCAAGTGCTTGAAATGACGGACACTCAAACCCGTATTCAACAATTGTCTTACATGGCACAAGATCAGAATCAATCTGTTGAAAATCGTACTGGTGCACTGCAAGAGCTTGCTTCATACCCAAGCCAAAATGCGCTGGTGGCTGTTGCTAGAGGCTTAAAAGATCAAAACCCTGAAGTGCGTGAAGCGGCAGTTATCGGTTCTGAACCTTACCAACTTGAACATCGCTGGGCGTTAGTTTCACCTCTGCTAAAAGACAGCGATACCATGGTTCGCCATACGGCAACGTCAAACCTAGTCCGTGACTTCAATGCGTTAGATGACGAGCAGAAAGCACAAATTGAACCACCAGTCACAGAGCTTATTAGCTTCTTGGAAACGCAAGAATCTGAAAAGTACCAATTACTGTTTGCTGATGTGCTTCGATGGCACAACGATTGGGATAAGGCGGAAACGGTTTATCTAGAGCTGATCAATACTCACCCAAAAGAAGCACAAGTTTGGTTGAGCTACGCAGATAATTTTCGAGCTCAGAACAAAGACAAACAAGCAGTCGAAGTATTAGATCGTGGTTTAGAGAGTGTGCCAAACAACGCCGCACTGCATTATTCGAAATCGTTGACTTTGGTTCGCCTTGAAGACAAAACTGCGGCAGCCAAAGAGATTGAAGTGGCCGCGAAGCTAGCGAAAGATAACAGCTATTACTGGTACCTAAATGGGGTGTTACAAGAAGAGTTGGATATCGACAAGTCGACTAAATCGTTCGAGAAAGCATATTTGATCTCTGGTTCTCCAGAGCAATTATATGCGGTCTGCGATATCTATGTGCGCTACGGAAATGAAAAGACCGATGATTGCTTGGGTGAGCTAGGTAAAGTGGCTCCTGATTATGTTATTGAGCAGTTGAAAGAGAAACGAGTAGCGCCAAGCTCATAATATTCTAATGAGTAACTAGCGAAGCCGATAATGAAAAGCCAGTCGACATGAACTGACCCCCAATAGTTGGACACCAATTATTGGGGGTCTTTTTATGTCCAAATATAGCCGAGAGCTAAAATGTATCATTGCTAAGCAATACTTAGATGGCACGTCATCTCTCTACTTAGCAAAACAATATTCAATTTCTTCAAGGCAGATACGGTATTGGGCTCAAGTCTTTGCCATCCATGGTACTGATTCATTTTTACCAACTAATCATGCCGCGACTGCTCAAACAAAACGAAAAGCATTGAATTTAATGTGGACGAATGAATGGTCTCTCACGCACACTAGCGCTGTATTAAACCTCTCATCCCCTGGAATACTCTCTGTCTGGCTTAAACGATTTAATGAGCTCGGTATCAAGGGGCTCGAAATGCGCCAGAAAGGAAGACCCTCAATGAAACAGCAACCTCAACGTACCACTAAGCCTGATAATGAAATGACACTTGAGGAGCTAAAAGAGGAGTTGGTCTACTTACGAACCGAGAATGCCGTTCTAAAAAAGTTGGAAGAGTTGGAGCAGAAAAAAAACCGTCGAACAAAGAAAAAGCGGTCATAGCTCTAACTCTTAAAGGCAAGTACCCATTAAAGCACTTACTGCACACTCTACAGTTGGCAAAAAGTGTCTTTTATTATCAGGCTCAAACGAGCAAGCGCCAAAATAGCTACGAACGTGAGCTGCGGTTGATAAAGTCAATTTATCATGAACATAAGGGGCGATACGGCTACCGCCGTATTCACTTGGAACTAAAGAATCAGGGGTTCGTGCTTAATCACAAAACGGTTCAAAGGCTTATGGCTCAGCTCAACCTTAAATCGACGGTCAGGATTAAAAAGTATCGTTCATACCGAGGAGAGTCAGGAAAAGCTGCTCCCAACGTTCTTGAAAGAGATTTTAGTGCGACTCAACCCGATGAAAAGTGGGTAACTGATGTCACGGAGTTCAAAGTCAAAGAGCAGAAAGTATACTTATCTCCCGTTGTCGACTTGTTTACTCAGGAGGTGGTTGCTTATAGAGTGGCCAAAAATGCCTGCTTGCCGCTTGTCACAGATATGCTGACGGAAGCTATATCAACGCTTAAACCCAACTCAAAGCCAATTATACATAGCGATCAAGGTTGGCAATATCGCCATCGACAGTATCAGAAAAAGGTAGCGGAGAGTGGGTTAACGCAAAGCATGTCGAGAAAAGGTAACTGCTTGGATAATGCTGTTGCTGAAAACTTTTTTGCTTTACTCAAAACCGAGATGTATCACAACCAAAGCTTTGAAGATGCAGATGCTCTGATAGAGCAGATTAAAGAATACATCGAGTACTACAATACCAAACGTATAAAAGTGAAACTAAAAGGCCTGACTCCGATAGAATATCGAACTCAGGCCTTGAAAGCCGCTTAACAGAAATGTCCAACTTTACGGGGTCACTTCAACATGTTCGACTGGCTTTTTCTCATCCATGAACCACTTAGATAAGGCTCAAGCGACTAAAGACAGAATAAGGGCAAGCCTATTACTTGCCCATTTAACTTTATTATTCACCCATAGAGCTTGATGCACGGCGTCTGTCGGTCGCGCCATAGATCTTGCCATCTTTGACTTCAATCGCGTTCAAGCCACTGACGACTGGAATGACATGCACCGGATAACCGAGCTGCATGAACTCTGGTACTAGCATTTCAGCATAGGTTTTCTTCTCGACCAACAAACCCGTTGGGTCATAAGGTTTGGTGCGGTCGATCTTGGTGCCGTATTGAATGTTTGGAAGGTCAATGGCTTCTTGCGCAGGCAGATCCCAATCTAAAACGCCAACTACGGTTTTTAACACGTACCCCGGAATTTGCGAGCTACCAGGAGAGCCGACAACTAAACGCAGGTCGTCTTTTTTATCCATAACCATTAACGGTGTGATAGCTGAACGAGGTCGCTTACCTGCTTCGATGGCGTTTTGAGTCGGTTTACCGTTTATGGTGGGTTTGGTGGAGAAGTTCGCCATTTGGGCATTAAGAATCACACCATCGACCATTACTCCTGAACCCATCCCTGTGCCGACGGTGCTGGTCATAGCTATGGCATTACCGTCTTTGTCGATAATGGATATGTGCCCGGTATCTTGGCTCTCAAAACCTTGGTACTGAGCGTAATCAGTATCGGATAGCTTACCTGCTTTCGGCTTTGTTTTCGCAATACCAGTCTCTGGAATGAGCTTACGTCGCTCATCGATGTAGGACTTGTCGAGTAGGGCAGCTACGGGCGTTTCAATGTAATCTGGATCGCCCGCATAAGCGATGCGATCGGCCTTGGCGATTCTCATGGCTTCGGTCATCAAGCGCCAAGGTTCAACATCGGTTTTAGACATGTCGGCTAAGTCATAGGCTTCCAACATTTCAAGGCTTTGAGCAACCATTACCCCACCAGAGGCTGGATAACCAAACGAGACAATCTTGTTGCCACGATAGTCGCTTTCGATAACTTCACGTTGTTTCACTTGGTACTGTTCAAAATCTTCGATTGAAAGTTTTGCATGGTCGGCATCGATTCGGCTGTTAACCGTTTCAACGATGTGCTTACCGAACTCGCCACCATAAAGGTACTTATCGCCTTGTTGAGCAATGTTGTTCAGAGTGTCGGCAAGCTTTGGGTTCTTCATCAATGTGCCGGTCGGTTTGATTTGGTCGTCATTCCAATACAGGGCTTCGATTTCTGGATCTTCAATCAATCGTTCTTGTTCACGAACCACGATGTCGTAGGTGTAGCTGTTCATCGCGTAGCCCTTGCTTGCCAGTTCAATTGCGGGTTGAACAAGCTCAGACCATGGCAGTTTTCCGTATTGTTGATGAGTGCTATAGAGCAAACGAAGTGTGCCGGGAACTGCTACAGAACGAGCCCCTAAAATCTCGTTTCGACTTAGCGCTTCTCCATTTTCCATGAACATATCTGGAGTAGCAGTTGAAGGGGCTTCATCTCGTCCATCAAGTGCGAGGAATTGATCTTTGTCTTTTTGGTAAAACAGCGCAAAAGTGCCGCCGCCAATCCCAGTCATATCCGGTTCAACCACAGACATTGTCATCTGCATCGCCACCATTGCATCGACTGCATTACCGCCTTTTTTGAGTATCGAATACCCAGTGCTGCTTACGTATGGATTCGTTGCACTTACCATAAACTCTTCGCCAGTTTCGTCTGGCGTAATTGGAAAAGGGTTTGGCTCAGCCGCGAAACCGACCGCTGAAACCAAACTTAAAGATAAAGTAGCTATTCGCATGCGTTCTCCGTTTAAGGTATCTGTTTATTCGCTTTTAGGTTGACCAATTTAAGGTAGTGAAGTTCGTGAGTTTACAGCCTTCTTACACAATGCTGACGGCTCTGACATTAGTGACTAAATCACCTAAATGTTTCTGAATTAAAGGATAGTTAAGAGCAATGTAATGGCTTGTTAAGCATGACAATTCAAAGACATAAAAAAGCCCAGACTGTTTGATTAGCTTGGGCTTTTGTTTCTATTGACGATGATTTTTACGCATGATTAGAAAACGAAACTCAACATGATGGTGTAAAGGACGGCATCTTTGTCATCAAAGGCACTTCGTGGATAGAACTCTTCGACAAACGCACCGTTTGCTTTGCGAGCTTCAAAATATTGCACTTCACCATTAATAGAGACATTTGGTAGCACATCGTAATCCACACCAATTAGGTAGCTGTTTCCTGTTAGGTGTTCGTGTGAATCAAACTCTGCCCCGTAAACGACGTATGGAGTGAATAAATCTAGTCTATAGCCCAAACTCGCGTACATCGAGGACGAGAAGTCACTGATCTGTCCTTCACTTGCAAGCACCGCTTGACCTAATTCATACTCAGCACCTAACGACCAAAGTTGGATGTGTTGGTTATCTGCTGTTGGGAGGGTACCAACGTTTTTAATCTTTACTGTTTGGTCAAAATTTGAATCTAGGAAAGATAAATTCCAACGATAATTTTCACCACTCAATTGAAGGTTGGCACCGAACATTCGATTGGTTTCAAATTCCAGCTCAGTACTCGAATTAAAGTCGACTTCGTTTTTGTCTTTTATACCGAAGAAGGGGGAGAGTAATAGCGTTGCTTCGTCACTGACATCATGAGTCCAACTCACTTTAATACCATTGAACGCAGTAATGCCTAAGACGGAATTGTATACCTCTGTTGGTGGCCTTGCTGTCATATAGGCTTGGCCCACATAGTAGTACTCAGAGGCAAGGAATAATGGTAGTCGTAATCGACCAACGCTGACATCAAAGTCATTAAATTCATAACCTAAGTAAGCCCACTCTAGCTGAGGCTCACTCCAATCATATTGGGGTGGCTTTACAACTTGCACGGAAGCTTTGAATGAATTGTAGAAGTAATCGAGTTGAACACCAAATGTGGTATCACAGTCGTAACAGCTCTCATCAGTAAAACCGCGGTTGATGATTAATGGATTATCGTTATCCGATGTTGCCCAAGACGTTGAGCCAAAGCCACTCAAGGATAAATTATCGGTAAGTTCGATATTCGCAAAAGCCGGAGAGGCCATTGAGGCACATAACACTGACGTAATTATTCTTTTCATATTATTTCTCCGAACTTATAACGTAGAGAACGTTGGCATTTTGAGGAACCGAAGAGAGTGGGGAGTAACCAATACGGTTTGGTTTGTCATCAAGCCAGTCCACTAAGCTGTCGGTTGATGCCGTTTTGATTTCTCTTGGATAACGCGCTTTTCCTGAAAAAGATAATCCAGCCCAATGTGCATTCATTTGAGCGGCATTTTTTCCAAGTAAAAGCTGATAAAATTGTTCTCTCTCGGCGCTGTTCTCAGGCCAGTCTGATAGTTCTACACGTTTGCCATTGAGGCGCTTGGTTTTTCCTCGGTATAGCTTTCTCGCTTTGTTTATCGATATCTCTTCAAACCCAGAGTCTAAAGAGAATATGGCGTAATCCTCTGCGGCATGAGCGGGGCTGAGAAGAAGTAAGCTTCCTAACAACCCTATCACTGCAGGTAGCAGCGCTCTGCACGAGAGTGTTTTAATTGTTTTGATCCATTCCATTGGTTTCTCCTAACAAGTCGCACTTTCTATTTGGTGGAACAGTTTTTCTTTTCTTACGGGCTTCGCTACGTACCCATCCATTCCGGAATCAAAGCACTTTTGAATATCATCATCGATAACACTGGCGGTTAACGCGATAATAGGAGTTTTGCTTAAGCCTTGGTTTTTCTCGTGTTCTCGAATCTCCTTAGTTGCGGTGAAACCGTCCATAACAGGCATCATGCAATCCATCAAAATAATGTCGAAGCTACTGTCGTTCTGGTACATATCAACGGCAATTTGTCCGTTATCTGCTATTTCAAAGGCGTAGCCGGCTTTTTTAAGCATCACTGAAGCGACTTTCTGGTTCACGCGATTATCTTCAACAAGCAATATCTTTTCTGATTTGCTCGGAATTGCGTTTTGTTCCGCTTCTTCAGGCAAAGTACGTTTTGTCGCAGCCCCGTTGATAATCGGAGTGACAGTTGCAGGTTGTGTCTTAGGTTGTGTCTTAGGTTGAGCTTTATAGGAAGCTGGTAGTGGCATAGCTTCGACCGCGGTGAGCACTTTCTCTTTAAGCATCTCGAACTTGAATGGCTTTGGTACATAGTCATCCATACCAACGTCGAAACATTTCTGAATATCGTCATCGATGACACTGGCGGTCAATGCAATGATAGGGATGCGTCGCGTCGCTTCTGTTTCTTTTTCAATTCTTCGGATGTTGCTTGTCGCATCAAAGCCATCCATAACCGGCATCATGCAATCCATGAGTATCGCCGCGTAATGAGGATTAGCGGTGAACATGTCGATAGCTTCTTGACCGTTATTCGCAAACTCGAATTCAAAACCACTCTTTCCTACATGAAGGCCCGCAATCTTTTGGTTGATCTTGTTGTCTTCAACGATAAGGATTTTGTGTTGGATCTCAACTTGTGGCTGGCTTGCCTCAGATAGTTCCGCCAAACCTCGTGTATCACAAAGCTCAATAGCTTTAATTAAACGCAAGCCGAGTAGGGGCTGTGCGACTTGTGCTGTAACGCTGTCACCAAGATCCGCTGGCTCACTTAAGAAGGAACGTATCAAACAGATTGTGATGCCGTTTTGGTGCAGCTTAGCTAAGTTATCTGCGTGGGTATTAGCTAGGAATGCGTCATCTTCGGCGAAAACGACAGTGATAGGTTTAGTGTGTTTTTGAGTGGAGAGCTGCTCTGTAATTGCCGTTATATCGTTCGTTTTATCGGTAACCTTCAAACCATAAAGGTTAAGGTCGGACTCGATTCGCTCGGAGAGCATGTTTTCGTTACCCAGCACATAAATATCAGCCATTGCTGCACTTGGTTTTGGCAGTATCAAGTCAACAGGCAATTCCAAGTCGAAGTAGAAACAACTCCCTTCACCTTTAACTGAGTCGAGTTGAATTTGACCACCCATCAGTTCAACCAACTGTGTACTGATGGCTAGACCAAGACCAGTACCACCAAATTGACGTGTGGTTGAATCGTCTTCTTGAGCGAAGGGTTCAAATATCTGTTTTTGTTGCTTTGAATCGATACCAATACCCGTGTCTCGTACAGCAAATCGAATGGTGGCATTGTTATCTGCTTTGTTGAGCGTTTGGATTGATAAGGTGACGCCACCTTCTGCAGTAAACTTCACCGCATTCGACATAAAGTTCATCAAGATTTGTCTTAAACGGTGATCGTCTATCATCACGCGTGCCGGTGTGTCTGGGCTGATATCTACGTTAATCGATATTTTTTGTTCTTTGGCTTTTGGTGCCACAATAGAGGCTATGTCGTAAATCGATTCTCGAATTGATGCTGAATGAGGGCTGATCAAGAGCATGCCAGATTCGATCTTAGAGAAGTCCAAAATGTCGTTAATAAGGCTTAATAGCAGTTGAGAAGAAGTCTCAATGGTATCGACATAATCGCGTTGTGTTGGTGTCAGCGGTGTATCAGACAAGATCTCAGAAATACCGATAACGCCATTCAATGGAGTACGAATCTCGTGTGACATGTTAGCCAAGAAGCTACTTTTGGCCTTACTGGCTTGTATCGCGTGATCTTTTGCTTCTTCAGCGTCTTCTTTAGCTCGCTCGGCGTCTTCTTTTGCTACCGTCAATCTCTCTTTCGCGAGTTCTCGTTCGATGGTCAATCGTTCAACTTGTTGAGCAAACAGACTGAGTTCATCTTTACCTTGGATTAATTTATCTAAAGAAGGGCGCGTGTCATCATTTTCGCTTTTTAAGAAGGCTAACACCAAATTTAGGTTGTTAGTGACTTGTCTGGCCAAGCTAAGGGTTAAACCCATAACAATCGCTGCCAACAAAGCGACGATTGAAATAAACAGGGTTCGCTGTATTTGCGCGTCATAGATGGCTTGCTCAACTTCTTGTTGAAACTCTTGCTTGATTACGCCGCCAAGGCTTTGTAATAAGTTGAGTCGAGCGCTCATCGCTTCTAAGCCAACAGACACTTCTTGTGGCGTCAGTTGGCTGATTGCATTTAGGTCGAGTAGCGCGCTTCTTATCTCTTGGCTTTGAGCAAACACATCATTTCGAAACACTTCAACCATCAAAGACACTTGATGTTCGTTGGCGTTCAATGAAACAAAGCGCTCTAAGAACAATTGTTGTCTTTCACTCAAGGTTTCGATTTGTTCTGCGAGTTCTGGGTCGTACTCTTGGCTGCTTTGGAATATCTCAATCAGTGAACTACCAAGCTTGAACTCTTCATTCGACCAAAACATCAACCACTCAAGTTGTTGAAGGGCAGTGAGGTGCTGTTGAATTTCACGTTTAGTGTTTTCAAAAGGGACCTTCTCTACTTCAAGTAGCAGTTGCTTGTATAAATCGCTCTGCCATTCGAGGGCATCCAATTTATCGTAAGTGTCAGTCGCTTGCATCGTCGATAAGGTCGCTTCGCTGAAATCGGCAACAAGTTGATTCATTTCATCAGATGCGTCTAAAAAAATGATGGGAGACAGGTTTTTTAGTTCTGCCTTTACTTGATTGCTTTGAGTCGCAAACTCTTCAGGGCTAGACGCCAAGGTACTTCTATACAAGACAGAAATATCTTGAAGATACACAGATAACTGATTGGTTCGTTCAAAATCGGTTAACTGAGTCGTTAATATATAAGCCTGTCTACCTGCTAGGAAGAGTAATAATGAAATGGGAAGTAGAACTAAGCCAAAGAGTTTATGTTTGACTGAAAGGTTATTCCAGACCGTAATTGCCATATAAGGATCCATCCAACTGTCGTTATATAAAAACAGTAGAATAAAAATTCCGATATGGAAACTTTGAAACGGTAAATTTTACGTAAGTGTGGGAGGGGTATAAGTTCTTGTGATTCCAGAGCTTATTTTGAAATGCGTTCTTTTATTAGTAATTTATAGCGTTTGGCAGTTTGTTTAATTTTATGCTTATTGATGAATAACTTAAAAAGCGTATTAATGAGGACGATTGTTATCGAGGCTTAATTCGAAAAGAAGTTGCTCTAAAACCGTTTTTGCAGAGGGTTCTAATGTCCAAATACCGAGCATTCTGTTTAGTGCAGCGCGATACACTCTGTTTTTGAGTAGGAAGGCGAGTGTGCTTGTATCGTTGTTAAAAACGTGTGTTTGTATGATTGTGAGCTCTGGTTTATTTGCGATTTCAATTTTCTGTAGGTTAAAAGCAGGCAGGAATGAACACTCGTACCAAATCTCAATGATCTCTCGAAGTTCGATTTCTTCTTCAGGCACGTCACAGCCCTGAAATATATGATTCTCAGGAATTGCGGATAAGTAAGCTACATCAAGCTTGTCTGCAACGAATGTGTACATTTTCTTCCTTGTTACCTGTGGTATTGGGGCGAATCATCTCTCTCACTTATTAATTTGTCAATTACATCCATTTCCCTAAATCGCGAATTGTGATTAAGCGTTGAGGTTTTAGCTTAAGCTGTTTAAGTATTTGTCTGTTAAGCCAAAATATTTCAAATTCCCATCCGGCTCTAACACTAAACTCATGTTTGATGTTGCGATCAAACCAGGGTCATTAGTCGAAAAAATCACGGTTTTATTCAACAATTTATCGGAGAACAGGCGATTAAAGTATTGAGCGTTTTCTTGCTCTGCACCGTTGAACGGTTCATCAATGATAATCAGAGATTGCTCACAGTTACCTAGGCCAAGTGCCAAACGCAATTTTTGTTGAATTCCATTCGGGAGACTTTTGCATTTATCCACGCTTAACTGAGTAGCCAAGCCTTCAGGAAGCCATTCATCTAATTCAAAGAAGCTGATCATCTCTTGCATCTTGTCTGTTGGAATCAGCCCGTTGTGTAGAATGAAGTTGGTCTCAAGTGAGCCTTCAAAAATATGTAAATTGAAAGGAATGTAGTTAATCGACGTGCGATAACGGTAGCTATTGAACTGTTTAATGTTGTAACCATCGACAGATACAGCGCCTTGATAGCGGTCTTCTAACCCAGCAATGATTGAGATTAAGGTGGTTTTGCCGCAGCCCGTAGGGCCACAAATGACCACTTTGGCACTGGGTGGCACTTTGAAACCAAGGTTGGTTAAGCCGGTCGCCGCTCCTGCATATCGGTGACTGACACCGCTGCCCACAATGCTGCCTTGGAACTGGCGAATAGGTGGGCTTTTTTCTAAGGTCAATTTGTCGTCATTCATCGACATCAGGTTGTTTATCTGTGCTGATGAAGCCTTGATCGATTGGAACTTGGAAATTGAGTTATAGATACCCATGATTGGGCCTAACGCTTTCCAAACCAAAATTACGGTCGCGAGCATGGCACCTGCATCAGAAGTGCCTTCCATCACGCCGATTACCGCGGTCACGATACTTGCTGTACCAATCACTTGAATCAAACTGCCGCCAGCGGCCTGAATCTTACTGTTCGTTACGGCAACGTTCTCTGCATCGCTGGTGCTTTGCATGTGCGATGCACTGAATCGAGATTGAACGACACGAAGTAAAGGTAGGCCTTGAATGGTCTTGATACCACGAAGGATTTCGTTCCATTGATACGAGACCATCGCATTGGCGCGCGAACTTTTGGATGTGGCTTGCGAGTAGATATAGCGCGAGTAAATACAGAACACTAGCATCAGTATTAAACCACCCATTACCACCAATGCCGCTGTACCAGACATCAGAGCTATGGCGATGATAAATACAATCACAAACGGCATATCAAAATAGCTGAGGGTTGATTCTGCAGTCACTAAGCGTCGGAAGGTATCGATATCTTTCAAACGTGCTAGCTGAGAAGAGACACCGGCAGTGGATGTCATCGCATAGGGTAGCCACAGTAGCTTAGATATAACGGCTTGCGAGATGTGCACGGCGAGATCTTTACCGGAAGTGGCAATGATGTTGACCCGCATTTTCTTAAAGAAGTATTCAGAGAAGCCGACAATGATGGCAAACAGAGTTAACCAATACAGTGTCGCCTCAGAACTCGAAGTGAGTGCGAAGTTATAAACACTCATAATAAAGAATGGCTGCAATGCACCTAGAATACTGATGACGAAACTCAGAATGATTAAGCTCTTTAGCTCGTTGTTATAGCGATAGAAAGCGTATTTAATCCAATTACTTCTGTCTTGCGATTCCGGCGGTGGTTCGCGGAACAGACGAGAGTACTCGCTAATAGAAATCAGCAAGCACGGCTTTTGACACATTGGATATTCAATAGTGTTGTTGTTCGTGTAATCAAACAGCAGCAATTTTCCATCTTTAGTACCTAAGAAGATCGCACTTAGATTCTCTATTTCAATAAAGCATGGGTGAGGGTGCTTATCGATATTCTCGAGTGTCTTTAGCTTAGTCACATCACAGCGATACCCAAGACGCTCGATGGTTGCCGTAAAACTGTCGCTGTCTTTTGGTTTAGGAATAAAAGCGTCACTGAGGATTGCGGGCGTACCTTCCCATTCTAATGCTATCAAGGTGTAAGCTAAGCCGCGAATCAGCGGCGACTGACCGTAACGTTCATCATAACCACTTGCTTCAAAGTCCAAAACTCGCTGCGGGACATTGTTGAAGTCAACTAGGATACTCATTGGTCACCTCCGGTAAGTTTTACGCGTTTGAGGCGATGGTTAAGCTTGTCCATTTTATTGCTGGCGATGATTAGGATTTTGTCATTGGCACGATAAGCCGTGCTGGTAAGAACCATTCGCGCGAATTCCTCATCAAACACACAGTCGATATCATCAAATATCAATACACGTTTACTGGCGAGCAGAGCGCGAACCAATAATAAGGCATAGCCAACTTGGCGTGAGAATGGGTTACGCATATGGCCTTTGAGTTCTGTATAAAAACCGGCAGGGAGTCCATCAATTTGAGCTTTGATGTTCATGGTTTCACACAGTGCAAACGCCGTGTTATTCAAGCTTGGGCGGAAACAGGTGAGGTTATCGATAATCGTCCCTTCTACGAACGAACTGGTCTTATCAACCATCAGAACACTGTTACGCCAAACGTTGTAATTGACGTCATCCAAAGGCGTGTCGTTAATCATGATATCGAGTTTGCTATCACTGTTCTGACGCGTAATACAGTTAGCGAGGTGGGTTTTACCTGAACCACTTTTCCCTGTCAGCAAATAGGCTTGTCCGAGTTCGAACTCGATGCGCTGCTTTTCAGAATACTTAACCGAAATACGTTCTACTTCTGTTGTTTCATGTTGGTGCTCGACAGAGGCTGCTAATTCAAGGAGATCAGCGATACGTTGGATATGGAGTTTGTTTAACTCCCAGCGGCTAGCGGTGCGCATTACTTGCTGGTAAGGCGCAAAATAACGGTTGGTTAGCATGATGATGGCGGCCATGATGCCTTGACTCGATTCCATATTGATTACTGCAGTCGCCAATACCACAACGACACAAGCAATGGAGAGCTGTTGGATGAGCGCCAATATTAGGCTGAAGTTCGATTCAATCTGCTCATATTTGATGTTCTCCACTTCGCGCTCTTCAACCATTTGTGTCATCAGGCTTTCAACTCGGTACTCCATGTTTCGAGCTTTGATATCAAGTGGGCTAGAGATGATCTCAATGATTTTGGAGGTGGTTAACCCTTCGATGTCTGACTTATTCTGTAAGCTACCAATCTTTTGTTTGGAAAGGCTCCACGCAAAAATAGCCAAGATGACAGAGGCAATCAGAAGGGTAATGCCAGCCCATATGTTGATGAGGCCGATGATGAGGATCGTTATCACACTGACGGCAAGGTTGATAAGCGCTCGAACCGATTCTCCACCAAAGAAGGTCTTAAGTTCAGGAATGGTTGAGATTCGTTCTAGGTATTCGCCCGGTTCTAAACGGCGGAATTTAGAGATCTCAGCCAAACAGATGGATTGAAATACCTTATTGGTTAAGTTGGTCTCAAACTGCCTCATGATGACAGAGGAAATCTTCTCTTCCTGATTTTTTAAGTGATAGTCGAGGAAGATAGAAATCAAGATAATCGCGAACAATAAGAACAGAGTATCTTGGGCTTGGTTGGGTAACACTCGGTCAAAAATGATCAGAATAGAGAAAGGCAGTACCAAGCCAAACAGGGTCGATATTATCGTTGAGAAAGTCAGATAACACTTATCTGCCATGTTGATCTTTTGCGAAAACTGCTCAGTTTGCATTGCGACCTCCTTTCCTCAATGACTCCGTTGAGAGAAGGTGTTTAGGCACCAAATCTTGATTGTCTCGTCCCTCAATATCGCTCATCAATTGCATGATGCTCTCTATCGATTGAATTGAGAGTATGCCTTTAGTTTGCTCAAGCTTGATGGTCTCGATGATGTAGTCGTATCGTGCGCTTTCATAGTCTCTCAAAGCGCTGAACAATTTACTTTCCGCCGCCAGCAAGTCGGTGATGGTACGCGTGCCTAATTGGTAGGCTCTTTGGATCCCTTTATAAGAGGCGTAGTTGGCGCGAATGATGTTTTCGTAACTGCTTATAGACTGCGAGAAATCGTTAATGTTGAGCACTGATGTATTCACACTGTTACGTGTGGTGTAAAGCGAATCTTGGTAAAGCAGCTCAGTACGTTCGATGGCCGTCGATGATTTTTGATAACCATAGTAATCAGAACCACCAGACAAGATAGGCACGGCGAGGTTTAAGCCAACACTGGTTGAGTTACTTTCACCTGTCGCTGTAATGTCGGTTTTATCGTAGTTATTGGCGTCATCGTGTCGATAGCTGGCTGAAAGCGACACGGTCGGTAAGAAATTCGAACCGCTCTCTTTCAAGCTTCTGCGGCTTCTTTCTACGTTTTTCTTTGCTACCAACAAGTCGTTATTCAGCTTTAATGCTTGATCCATAATTGCGCGTTGTTCGGTTTCGTTGATCTCTTTTAAAGGCACGCTTTCGTATATGTCTTGCGACGGAGTAATAGGGTATTGAATTTGAATAGAGAGCCCGTTGAGAATGACACGTCGATCTTTCTGCAAGGTTCTTAATCGGTTCGACACACCTTCTTTCTGAGCAATCACTTCGTACAGCTCACTGGCTGCGGTGTTACCCAGCTCTACATTGCGTCGCATTTGGTGTTCACGCGTTTCGGACGATTTAAGTTCAACCTTGGTCGCTTTAATTTGGGCGTTATTTTTCAAATACTCAAAGTATTGAGAACCGATTTCCGAAATGGTGCTTTGGACTTTGTTCTCGTGTTTAATCTCTTCAATATTGAAGTCGAGTTTTGCCGTCCCATATTTAAAAATGTCACCAAGATTGAATATGGATTGGGATAAAGAAAGACTGTAGCTATTTGAGTTATAGCTAGAGGTTTCATCGGGTACGCTCGATAGTAAGGTTTCATTCTCGTTCCATGTGGTATCGGCAGCACCATTGAGTGAAGGCAGAAATTTAGAGCGACTAATACCAATGTTGTACTCGTTTTCTTCCACGCCCTTATCACTCGCGCGAAGAGACAGGCTGTTTTGCAGGCCGAGTTCTACCGCCTCAAGCAGGGTAGTCGCCGATGCTGAAGGTGTCGTGCTGAATGCGAGTGCAGCTATGATGCTGCTAATTAAGTTTCTGTACCGCCACATACTTGTTGATCACCTTGATGATTTGGTCGCTTTTATAAGGTTTGCTGATCACGTAATCCATTCCGGCCTCAATACAAGCCTGGTGTTCGTTACTGCTGGTCAATGCGGTTGCACCTATGATGGTACAAGGGTTCTTCTCGTTTTCTTGTTCGAATTGGCGAATGCGTTTTGTTGCTTCGATGCCGCCCATACCCGGCATGATGCAATCCATGAAGATGATGTCAGAACGTTTATTCATGAAGTGCTTCACGGCATCGGCACCATCGCCAACGGTGTCTGGTTCATACTCTTGCTTGGTAAGAATTCGTTTCAGTAAGATCTGCTGAACTCGGTCATCCTCAACGATAAGGAATGAGCTGTTCTCCATCTGTTCTTCCGATGCTTCCGCTTCCATAATGGTGAGTAGGTTTGGAATGAACTCGTAAGGGATAGCAGGGGCGTTGATTATCTTGTCGACGAAGCTATGACACTCTTGTGCTTGCTGAGTGTTGGTCACTGACAACAGTAACTTGGTATTTGGGTGGTTCTTAAGTTGGGATTTGACCGTTTTACTCAACGACGGCAGCTTATTGGGTTCAAAGGTATCGGTCAGCATAATCGCATCGTATTCGCCGAACGTTTTCGCCGCTGAGAAAAGCTCATTTGCAGTGCGAATCTCGGTGATGTCTAGCCCCAAATTGCTGAGCATCTTCTTCATCACATCGATACGGATTTGAGTATTGGCACACAAGAGTAAACGCTTGCCATCAAAGCGCGTTTTCTCTGTGTGGAAGTTCTTAGCCTTAAGATCCAGTTCAATCTGGAAAAGTTCCTGAGCCCCTGACTGGAACCAGTGACTCTCGTAATATCCGTAATCCTTCAGAACGCTTTTCGCTAAGTCATCTGTGCTGGCTGTATGGTCTTTGTGGGCGCTCCAGTGGAGTTTGTTGAGCTTGGCAACAGAGACATCCAGCGTTGATAAGAAGTTGAGGTTGATAGTGACACGGGTATTTTCCATGTCTGACGCCGCACCCGATTCAATCGTTACAAACAGTTTCTTATTTGATTTGAGTTGAATGGCATTGGAAAGCTGCAGGAACAATATCCAGAACAAGCTGGTGGATTGACCTTCTACGCGATTGGGTAAGTTGTCAGAGATAAAGCAGTCAAGTTCGCCTTCATTTCGTTGAATTTTGGCGCTGATATGAATCATCAATTCCGACAGTACGTTAAGTAATGAAAATTCTTTCGATTTACTTTCCGTACCCTGTGAAATCAAGCGATTATAGTTTTCTGCTAACTCAGATAAAGTGCTACATGCAGAGGTAATATCCTTTGCCATCAATACGCCGTTTTCATCGGTTTCTTGAACCAGATATTGGACACCACCGTTGATGGTATTGGTGATTCCGCGAATCTCATAACCTATTAATGCATACAGCTGTTTGTAGAGATCGTTATTGCGTTTTTGGTCTTCCAATTTACCGAAGATTAGCTTCAAGTGAGAGTAGATCTGGCGTTGCTTAGGATTGATGCTCACTTCGTTAAGAAGCTCTTCAAGCCGTTGTAAATCGAGCTGCTTCAGCTCTTGATACAGGGCATCGAATTCATAGTCGATTTCGCGTTCGTTAGAACTGGATTTCTTCAGCTTCAACATAGCAACTGAGTTGGATAAAATCGTAATTACAGCCAATATTACGACCACCATAAACAACCAGATAAAGAACTCGTTTTTCTCAGACATTAAGTCATTCGCATGGTTGTTAAACATGGTGCGATAGTTGTCGTCCATCTGCAGATAGTTATTGGTCAATGAAAGGTACAAGCCTAATACGTCGTTACGTGTTTTTGGGCTATCGGAGAAACGATTAATCGCCAATTCCAGTTGTGTGTATTCAGTTGCCCCAACCAAGCTGAACTCGGTTTTGTTCAAAGAGGCTAAAGAGCGAAATTCATCAATTTCACGCTTCAAGTTAACTAGGTTGAATTCGTTAGTACCGCAAGTGTTGGTACTTAAGCACTGCTGCAGAGTTTGAATATCTTGTTCTATGGTCTGATTAAGTTTCTGGGCTTGTATGAGCAGTGGGGCGCTTTGCACTTGTGCGACTGAGTCTATTTTTGACCAAGAAAAGTATAAATAGAAAGCGAGCGCAGCCAATACCACGCTAAATAGTATGCTTAGACGTAGAGCGGGTACGGAAATATTGTACGAAGGTTTACCGCTCATTGATTATCTCTCATCGAAAGCATCCTCGATGGCTGACATCACAGGTTTCGCAGCGTATTCGATCACGCGACGCGAGCCTGTTTTCACATCGGCGGTAAACTCCATGTAAGGTGATAACTTGTATTGAGTGCCTCCTCGCTCAAGAAAGTTTCGGTCAATTTCAATCTCTGCTAAATAGAATTCAGCGTCTTCTTCTTCGTATGATGAACGGCTGATTGAGGCGATGGTTCCCTCAACAAACCCGTATTTTGCAAAGTTATAGGTATCCATTTTCACTTTCACTGCCTGACCAATTTCGACAAATCCCATGTCTTTACGTGGGATCTTCGCTTCACCGTGAAGGGAGTTATTGATCGGTGCGATATCGGCGATACTTTCTCCTGGCGGAATCACAGCAGAACGGAAATTGAAGTGAAGTTTGTCGACCACACCATCGACTGGCGAGTAGACGACTAGGCGATCAACCTTGTCGGAATGCTGCGGTTGTAAGATTCGCTTCAGCTTGAGGTCTTTATTCGCTTGAATGATTTGCGCTTGATACTCAGAGTTTCTGTTCTCAACCAAGTCACGGTGTTGCTTTTCAAGCTTGTCGAGTTGGAAGCGCTCATTCATCACCGATTCGTCAAGGTTCTCAATCTCACGCACCATATTCGACTCTTGTACTTTCATGTTAAGAACGTCGACATAAGACGCCATCTCTTCTTTATAGAGGGTGTTTTTGATGTTGAGCTGCTTACGTATCAGAGAGAGTTGATTCTCTGAACTTTTGCGACGCTTTAACATTGAACTGATTAATGAGTTCTTGTGCTTAATATCGTGAGTGATGAGTTCTTCATTTGAACGGTTTTTAGAGAACTCTTGCCTCCAGGTATTCATGTTGACGTGAACTTGCTCAGGGTATTTCTCAATGAAGGCGTCGAAGTTAGGTTCTACCATATCGCGTAAGCTTTCATAACGAATCTTATCGAGCTCTATCTGAATAATTTCAGTATTCACGGTATCAAGTTGAGTGTTGCGGTCGAGTGAGCGTATTCGAGCGATAGGTTGGCCCTCATATACGACTTCACCTTTCCTGACTAACAATTCTTCTAATATCCCGCCTTCTAAATGTTGAACTTTCTCAACATCCGATTCCAATAGCAGTTCGCCACGTACAGAAACAACAATGTCGATACGTGCTTGTGACGCCACCGCAATAGCGACCAAAGCGAGCAAGAATATAATGAGCAACGTTTTGTGAACGCTGGTCATGGCACTAGCAAGCACAATAGTGTCATCAGCTGTGACCTTAGAAGCCTCGTTATTGGAAACAAGTGCTTTTCTGAGGTGATGTTCTATTTGGTTATTGCTCATGACTGACCTCGGTTACTTGCCATCTATTACTTCCTTAATATCCAACAAGTGGTTGATTTGTCGATTGACGTTGTGCAATTCAGTTTTTACATCCTCTATTAGATCTTCCGGCGCAGGGAACTCGTGTTTGCTCAAGTGTTCCAATTTGGCCATTTTGGGCGGAAGGTCTTGGTCGCAAAGCAACGTTAAGATGGTCTTCAACTTTTTTGAGTAACTATTGAGTTCATCAAAACGATTACTGTTATGAAGCTCTTCTATGTTTAGGGCTGCGTCAGAAAAGTCATTGTAAAAGTCGCCTAATAGCAATTGCAGCCCTTTGTGGTTGTTGTCGACCGAGCGCAACAAATTCGTCATGTCTATCATCGCTCCACTGCCTTAATTGCTTTAATCACAATAACTAAGGATCTTTAAAGGCAGTTTTCAAATTTTTTTTGATTCTTTCTCTTTAAAAAGAAATTATGAAAAATGTTGTATAAAAAATTGGTTTTTCAAAATGATGTCCTTTAATGCTTCTAAATACGATCAGTTAGCTAGTAGCAACGGAGGCTGTAATGGCAGGCGAAAATAACCAAAACAACCAAAATGAAGATCTAAATGACGCGGTAGAACAAACGGACACGAACGACGCGGGTACGCCCTCCCAACAGCAGAATCAACAAAATCAACAAAATACGATTGCGTCGACAATAGCGACGGGTGCTGAAAATGCGGATGCGGCAGATGAAGTTAACCAGGCTTTAGACGAAAATCCGAGTGGTGCAGGTAATGCTGAAGATGCCTCGGCTTCTGGTGCGGCTGTGCAAGAAGAGACGCCAGAAAGTGGTAGTGATTCAGACGCAGCACAATCCAATGTAGTTGGTGGGGCCGCTTCTGAAGCTGGCTCGGATAACGCTGCTGGTAGTGGTGGCGGAGCTGGAGCGGGCGCACAAGCTGTAGGCGGTGATAACGCAGAGGCCGCGACAGGTGGCGCAGACGCTGAAGGTAATGAAGAACAAGGCCAAGCTGCACGTACATCAGCAGCGCCGAGTGCGACATCTTCAGAGTCGGGTGACCAACAAGTTGGTGATGAGCTGGATTCACAAACAGTAGAAGAGACATTTGCAGTTGATGTTCAAGCTTCTGACGAAGAGACCATCAGCGAAGTAGAAGATGACTTTGATTCTGAAACGGTAAGCGAAACGTTCAAAATCAAAGTGGAAAGTGAAAATGATGCGCCAGAAGCTGAACAAGATCTGGCTTACATCATGGATGAAGATGGCTCCATAACATTCACTCAAGAACAATTACTCGAATACGCTAGTGATGTAGATGGGGACGAGCTTGTTGCTTCCAACGTTCAAGTTGGTGCTGATGCCACAGTTCAAGACAATGGTGATGGTACTTTCACCGTTGTTCCTTCAGCTGATTTTAATGGTGAACTTGACCTTACTTTCGACATCAGTGACGGCCAAGAAACGATTAGCAGCGCAATTGATTTAACGGTACGCCCGATTAATGACGCGCCTGTTCCTGAAGATAAAACGTTTGAAATCGAGGAAGACGGAACGCTTATCTTCACCGATGCAGACCTATTAACAGGTGCCACGGACATTGAAGGTGACAACCTAACGGTTGAAGGTGTGACCTACGACGGTGGCGACGGCATCCTTACTGATAACGGTAATGGTACTTACACCTTTGCTCCGAATGAAAACTTCAACGGCGATGTAAACTTCGGCTTCGATGTATCAGATGGTACCGATACGGTCTCTGCCAACATCGACGTAAGCGTAACTGCCGTTGATGATGCGCCTGTATCGGGTGACCTAGCTTATTCAATCGATGAAGACGGTTCGATTCGTCTAAGTCAAGAGCAGCTTCTATCGCAAGCGTCTGATGTGGAAGGCGATGACCTTACTGCCAGCGGCCTAACGGTTGGCGGCGATGCAACAGTCGTTGCTAACGATGACGGCAGCTTCACGATTACGCCAGATGAGAACTTCAATGGTGACATCGATATCAACTTCGATATCTCTGATGGTACTAACACCGTTCAAGCTTCAGCAGACCTGACGGTTAATCCAGTTAACGATTTACCAGTCCCTCAAGACCAACAGTTCAGTGTTGAAGAAGACGGCACGTTAATCTTTACCGATGCAGACCTGTTAACAGGCGCGACAGATATTGAAGGTGACAACCTGACGGTTGAAGGTGTGACCTACGATGGTGGCGACGGTATCCTGACCGACAACGGTAATGGTACTTACACGTTTGCTCCGAATGAAAACTTCAATGGCGACGTAAACTTCGGCTTTGATGTCTCTGACGGTACCGATACGGTATCTGCGAACATCGACGTAAGCGTTACTGCCGTTGATGATGCGCCTGTGTCTGGTGACTTAGCGTACTCAATCGACGAAGACGGTTCGATTCGTCTAAGCCAAGAGCAGTTGCTATCGCAAGCGTCTGACGTGGAAGGCGATGACCTAACGGCCAGCGACTTAACGGTTGGTGGTGATGCAACAGTTGTGGCTAACGACGATGGCAGTTTCACGATTACGCCAGATGAGAACTTCAATGGTGACATCGATATCAGCTTTGATATCTCAGATGGTACCAATACCGTTCAAGCTTCAGCAGACCTTACGGTTAACCCAGTAAATGATTTACCAGTCCCTCAAGATCAACAGTTCAGCGTTGAAGAAGATGGCACGCTTATCTTCACCGATGCAGACCTGTTAACAGGTGCTACAGATATTGAAGGTGACAACCTAACGGTTGAAGGTGTGACCTACGATGGTGGCGACGGTATACTTACCGACAACGGTAATGGTACGTACACCTTTGCTCCGAATGAAAACTTCAACGGCGATGTAAACTTCGGCTTCGATGTATCAGATGGTACCGATACGGTCTCTGCCAACATCGACGTAAGCGTAACTGCCGTTGATGATGCGCCTGTATCGGGTGACCTAGCTTATTCAATCGATGAAGACGGTTCGATTCGTCTAAGCCAAGAGCAGTTGCTATCGCAAGCATCAGATGTGGAAGGCGATGACCTTACTGCCAGCGGTCTAACGGTTGGTGGTGATGCAACCGTTACTCAAAACGATGACGGCAGCTTCACGATTACGCCAGATGAGAACTTCAATGGTGACATCGATATCAACTTCGATATCTCAGATGGTACTAACACCGTTCAAGCTTCAGCTGACCTTACGGTTAATCCAGTTAACGATTTACCAGTACCTCAAGATCAACAGTTCAGCGTTGAAGAAGATGGCACGCTCATCTTTACCGATGCAGATCTGTTAACCGGTGCTACAGATATTGAAGGTGACAACCTTACTGTTGAAGGTGTGACCTACGATGGCGGTGACGGTATTCTTACCGACAACGGTAACGGCACGTACACCTTCGCTCCAAACGAGAACTTCAATGGCGACGTAAACTTCGGTTTCGATGTGTCAGACGGCACCGATACGGTGTCAGCAAACATCGACGTAAGCGTAACTGCAGTTGATGATGCGCCAGTATCGGGCGACCTAGCGTACTCAGTGGACGAAGATGGTTCGATTCGCCTAAGCCAAGAGCAGTTGCTATCGCAAGCATCAGATGTGGAAGGCGATGACCTTACTGCCAGCGGCCTAACGGTTGGTGGTGATGCGACGGTTGTAGCCAACGATGACGGCAGCTTCACGATTACGCCAGATGAGAACTTCAATGGCGACATCGATATCAGCTTCGATATCTCAGATGGTACCAACACAGTTCAAGCTTCGGCTGACCTAACCGTTAACCCAGTAAATGACCTGCCAGTGCCTCAAGATCAACAGTTCAGCGTTGAAGAAGATGGTACGTTAATCTTTACTGATGCCGACCTGTTAACAGGCGCAACGGATATTGAAGGTGACAACCTAACGGTTGAAGGTGTGACCTACGACGGCGGTGACGGTATTCTTACTGATAACGGTAATGGTACTTACACCTTTGCTCCAAATGAAAACTTCAATGGCGACGTAAACTTCGGTTTCGATGTGTCAGATGGTACCGATACGGTATCTGCGAACATCGATGTCAGTGTTACAGCGGTTGATGATGCGCCAGTATCGGGTGACCTAGCGTACTCAATTGATGAAGACGGTTCGATTCGTCTAAGCCAAGAGCAACTTTTATCACAAGCTTCTGACGTAGAAGGCGATGACCTGACGGCCAGTGACCTATCGGTTGACGGTGATGCAACAGTCGTTGCGAACGATGACGGCAGCTTTACGATTACGCCAGATGAGAACTTCAATGGCGACATCGATATCAACTTCGATATCTCAGATGGTACTAACACCGTTCAAGCTTCAGCTGACCTAACCGTTAATCCAGTTAACGATTTACCAGTCCCTCAAGATCAACAGTTCAGCGTTGAAGAAGATGGCACGCTCATCTTTACCGATGCAGATCTGTTAACCGGTGCTACAGATATTGAAGGCGACAACCTATCGGTTGAAGGTGTGACCTACGACGGTGGCGACGGTATCCTAACCGACAACGGTAACGGAACTTACACCTTCGCTCCGAATGAAAACTTCAATGGCGATGTAAACTTCGGCTTCGATGTGTCTGACGGTACCGATACGGTATCTGCCAATATCGATGTGAGTGTAACTGCCGTTGATGATGCGCCTGTATCGGGTGACCTAGCGTACTCAATCGACGAAGACGGTTCGATTCGTCTAAGCCAAGAGCAATTGCTTTCTCAAGCCTCTGACGTAGAGGGCGATGACCTGACGGCTAGCGACCTAACGGTTGACGGTGATGCGACGGTTGTAGCCAACGATGACGGCAGCTTCACGATTACGCCAGATGAGAACTTCAATGGCGACATCGATATCAGCTTCGATATCTCAGATGGTAGCAACACAGTTCAAGCTTCGGCTGACCTAACCGTTAACCCAGTAAATGACCTGCCAGTGCCTCAAGATCAACAGTTCAGCGTTGAAGAAGATGGTACGTTAATCTTTACTGATGCCGACCTGTTAACAGGCGCAACGGATATTGAAGGTGACAACCTAACGGTTGAAGGTGTGACCTACGACGGCGGTGACGGTATCCTTACCGACAACGGTAATGGTACGTACACATTCGCTCCAAATGAGAACTTCAATGGCGACGTAAACTTCGGCTTCGATGTGTCTGACGGTACCGATACGGTATCAGCCAATATCGATGTGAGTGTAACTGCCGTTGATGATGCGCCTGTATCGGGTGACCTAGCATACTCAATCGACGAAGACGGTTCGATTCGTCTAAGCCAAGAGCAGCTTCTATCGCAAGCGTCTGACGTTGAAGGCGATGATCTAACCGCAAGCGACTTAACGGTCGGCGGTGATGCAACGGTTGTAGCTAACGACGACGGCAGTTTCACTATTACGCCAGATGAGAACTTCAATGGCGACATCGATATCAGCTTTGATATCTCAGATGGCACTAATACGGTTCAAGCCTCTGCAGACTTAACCGTTAACCCAGTAAATGACCTGCCAGTACCACAAGATCAACAGTTCAGCGTTGAAGAAGACGGCACGTTAATCTTCACCGATGCCGACCTATTAACAGGCGCAACGGACATTGAAGGTGATAACTTAACGGTTGAAGGTGTGACCTACGATGGCGGCGACGGTATCCTTACTGATAACGGTAATGGTACTTACACCTTTGCGCCAAACGAGAACTTCAATGGTGACGTAAACTTCGGTTTCGATGTATCTGACGGTACCGATACGGTCTCTGCCAACATTGATGTGAGCGTAACAGCGGTTGATGATGCGCCAGTATCGGGCGACCTAGCGTACTCAATTGACGAAGACGGTTCTATCCGCTTAAGCCAAGAGCAACTGCTTTCTCAAGCATCAGATGTGGAAGGCGATGATTTAACAGCAAGCGACTTAACGGTTAGCGGTGATGCAACAGTCGTTGCTAACGATGACGGCAGCTTCACGATTACGCCAGATGAGAACTTCAATGGCGACATTGATATCAGCTTCGATATCTCAGACGGCACCAATACGGTTCAAGCTTCAGCAGACCTGACGGTTAACCCAGTAAACGACCTACCAGTGCCTCAAGATCAACAGTTCAGTGTTGAAGAAGATGGCACGCTCATCTTTACTGATGCAGACCTGTTAACAGGTGCTACAGACATTGAAGGCGATAACCTTACTGTTGAAGGTGTGACCTACGACGGTGGCGACGGTATCTTGACCGACAACGGCAATGGTACGTACACCTTTGCGCCAAACGAGAACTTCAATGGTGACGTAAACTTCGGCTTCGATGTATCTGACGGTACTGATACGGTATCTGCGAACATTGATGTAAGTGTGACGGCGGTTGATGATGCGCCAGTATCGGGTGACCTAGCGTACTCAATCGATGAAGACGGTTCGATTCGTCTAAGTCAAGAGCAATTGCTATCACAAGCATCAGATGTGGAAGGCGATGATCTAACAGCGAGCGACCTTACGGTTGGCGGTGATGCGACGGTTGTAGCTAACGATGACGGCAGCTTCACGATTACGCCAGATGAGAACTTCAATGGCGACATCGATATCAGCTTCGATATCTCTGATGGTACCAATACGGTTCAAGCTTCAGCAGACCTGACGGTTAACCCAGTAAACGACCTGCCAGTGCCTCAAGATCAGCAATTCAGTGTTGAAGAAGATGGCACGTTAATCTTCACCGATGCAGACCTGTTAACAGGCGCTACAGACATTGAAGGCGATAACCTTACTGTTGAAGGTGTGACCTACGACGGTGGCGAGGGTATTCTGACCGACAACGGCAATGGTACGTACACCTTTGCGCCAAACGAGAACTTCAATGGTGACGTAAACTTCGGTTTCGATGTATCAGACGGTACCGATACGGTCTCTGCCAATATCGACGTAAGCGTAACAGCGGTTGATGATGCGCCAGTATCGGGCGACCTCGCGTACTCAATCGATGAAGACGGTTCTATCCGCCTAAGCCAAGAGCAACTGCTATCACAAGCCTCTGACGTAGAAGGCGATGACCTGACAGCCAGCGACCTTACGGTTGGTGGTGATGCAACGGTTGTAGCTAATGATGACGGCAGCTTCACCATCACGCCAGATGAGAACTTCAATGGCGACATCGATATCAGCTTCGATATCTCTGATGGTACTAATACGGTTCAAGCTTCTGCTGACCTAACCGTTAACCCAGTTAACGACCTGCCAGTACCTCAAGATCAACAGTTCAGTATTGCAGAAGACGGTACTTTACTGTTCACAGACGCGGATCTGCTTACAGGCGCGACAGACGTTGAAGGTGATAACCTGACGGTTGAAGGTATCACTTATGAAGGCACTGATGGCGTACTGACTGACTTAGGTGAGGGCTCATATAGCTTTGCTCCAAACGAAAACTTTAATGGAGATGTGAGCTTTAGCTTCGATGTGTCAGACGGTACAGATACCGTGTCTGCAAACATTGATGTTAGCGTGACTCCTGAGAACGATCCGCCTGTTGCGGGCTCAACGTCCTACACGGTGAATGAAGACAATTCGATTACCATTTCTGATGCACAACTATTGGCAACATCTTCAGATATTGAAGGTGATGTATCGATAGACAGCGTGACTTACTCTGGTAGCGACGGTGTCCTCGAAATCAATGGTAACGGCACTTACACCTTCTCGCCAAATGAGAACTTCAGCGGTGAAATTGCACTGGATGTGGTTGTTGCTGATGAAGATGGTGCGACCGACTCAACGACCGCGGGCATCAATGTTCTTGAAGTGAACGATCCGCCGGTTGCAGGCCCAACGTCTTACACCATTGATGAAGACTCAGTACTGACCTTCAGTGAGTCTCAAGTGTTGCTTAATGCCTCAGATGTAGAAGGGGATGTTGAGCTTGTTGGTATTAGCTACGATGGCCCTGATGGTATTTTCACAGTAAATGGTGATGGCACTTGTAGCTTCGCTCCGAATGAGAACTTTAATGGTCAAGTTCAGCTTGATGTCACCATTCGTGATGAAGACGGTGCAGAGGTTGAAACCGTCATCAATGTTGACGTATTGCCAATCAATGATGCGCCAGTGTCTGGTGATTTGGCTTACAACGTTAACGAAGATGGTTCAATCACATTGAGCCAAGATCAGCTGTTGTCTCAAGCGTCCGATGTTGAAGGCGAAGATCTAACCGCAAGCGACTTAACGGTAGATGGTAACGCAACAGTAACCGCCAATGATGATGGTAGCTTTACCATCGTTCCAGATGCGAACTTCAATGGTGACATTGATATTCAATTCAACATCACTGATGGTACTGACACGGTTCAAGCAACGGCCGATCTTACTGTTAACCCAGTTAATGACTTGCCGGTTCCTCAAGACCAACAATTCAGTATTGCAGAAGACGGTACGCTGCAATTTACAGATGCCGACTTACTTACTGGTGCCACCGATATTGATGGCGATGACTTAACCGTTGAAGGTATTAGCTATACAGGTGGTGATGGCGTACTGACCGACCACGGAGATGGTACTTATACCTTTGCGCCAAATGAAAACTTCAATGGCGATGTGAACTTCAGTTTCGATGTGTCTGATGGCACAGAAACGGTCAGCGCTAACATTGATGTGAGTGTGACACCTGAGAACGATCCGCCAGTTGCGGGTTCAACCTCATACATGGTCAATGAAGACAATGCCATCACAATCTCTGATGAACAGTTGCTAGCAAACTCTTCTGATGTAGAAGGTGCAGTGTCGGTTGACAGCGTAACTTACAGCGGCACAGATGGTGTGTTCCAAGATAATGGTGACGGCAGTTACACCTTCCTTCCTAATGAAAACTTCAGTGGCGATATCAGCCTTGACGTTATTGTTGCCGATGAAGACGGTTCGATTGATGAAACCACGGCGGGCATCACCGTTCTAGAAGTGAATGATCCACCGGTTGCGGGTCCAACGTCATACACCATTGACGAAGATTCGGTTCTGACGTTCAGTGAATCTCAGATTCTTGTGAATGCTTCGGATGTCGAAGGCGATGTAGAACTCGTTGGCATTAATTACGATGGCTCTGACGGTATCTTCACTGTAAATGGCGATGGTACATGCAGCTTTGCACCGAACGAAAACTTCAATGGTCAAGTACAACTGGGTGTGACCATTCAAGATGAAGATGGCGCAACGGTTGAAACACACATTAACGTTGATGTATTGCCAATCAATGATGCGCCAGTATCGGGCGATTTGGCTTACACGATTAACGAAGACAGCTCAATCACGCTGACACAAGATCAATTGTTAGCACGAGCGGGTGATATTGATAGTGAAAACCTAGAAGCTATCAATCTATCAACTGATGAAAATGCGACCATCCAACACAATGATGATGGCAGCTACACCATTACACCTAACGCCGACTACAACGGTGACCTAGACCTGAACTTCGATATCATCGATAACGATGGTGGTTCAGTTCAAGTTGGCCTAGACATTACCGTGAATCCGGTTAATGACTTGCCACAAGCGCAAGATCAACAGTTCACGATTGAAGAAGACGGTACGTTACTCTTCACCGATGCTGACCTGCTTGCCGGCGCGTCAGATATTGATGGTGACGAGCTGTCGATTGAAAACGTGCTCTACACGGGTGCAGATGGTGTTCTTAGCGATAATGGCGACGGCACATACAGCTTTGCTCCAAACGAGAACTTCAATGGTGATGTTCAATTCTCGTTCGATGTCTCTGACGGTACTGATTCAACATCAGCTGTTATTGATGTCAGCGTAACGCCTGAGAATGATCCACCGGTTGCGGGCTCGACATCTTACACAGTTCAAGAAGATGGCCAAATCACGATCAGTGATGAGCAACTATTGGCAAACTCTTCCGATGTGGAAGGCGATGTATCATTGTCTGGAGTAACTTACTCCGGTGATGACGGCTCTTTTGTTGATAATGGCAATGGTACTTACACCTTTACGCCAAATGAAAACTTCGATGGTGATATTTCACTAGACGTTGTTGTCATTGATGAAGACGGTGCAACCGCAACTACAACCGCTGGCATCGATGTTATCGCTGTGAATGACGGACCTGAAACTTCGGGCATTCAGGCTGAAGTCGATGAAGATAACGCAATTACCATTACTCAAGAGCAGTTGCTAGCGAACGCAACGGACGTTGAAGGTGATGATCTAACGGCATCTAACCTACAAACCAACGATCCAGATGCGACAATTGTTGCTAATGACGATGGTTCATTCACCATTACGCACACAGAAAACTTCAATGGCGAGTTGGACTTCACATACAACATCAGTGATGGTGAGAATGAAGTTCTGACGACACTCGACTTGACGGTTAATCCTGTCAACGATGCGCCGGAAGCGGGCGATGAAATCTTCATTCAAGCCCAAGAAGACCAAACAGTTGGTGTAACACTTCGTGAAGAGCCAGCACTACGTTTAGACCAAGCGCCAGAAAACGGCATCATTGAAGCGAATGTGAATGACGAATGGGTGGTGCTGGAAGTAGGACAAGAAGTTCCTGCTGACACAGAAGTACGCTTTATTCCAAATGATGACGCATTGGCTAACGGTACACACACCACGCAAATCGGTACGTTTGACGATAACGCGAGCGTGGACGATTGGGGTACAGAAGTCGACCCTTATACTCGTGAGTTCTCGGATGGTGACTTAACGGTAACTGTTCAAAGTAACGATGATCCTCTTGGTGCCTGGAATGGTAACACCCACATTGGTCACGGTATTGGTGATACAGACCGCCAAGGCTTAAGTGGTGATGAGAAACTGACGGTTTCGGTTGAAGGTCAAGACATCAATGAAATCAGCTTCCATCTTGATGGTTTGGGTGGCTGGTTCATGGAAGAGTCTCGTCACTTTACTGAAGTGGAAATTCGCGCCTTCAACGATGATGGTGAGTTAATCGATTCGATGACTTACCACAAAGAAGACCGTAGCAATTACGAGACGGACTACACGCTTACGGTAAATGAGCCGGTGTCTTACTTTGAACTTGGTACCGTGCAAGGTAATGGTACTTACGTGGTTCAAAACATGACAGTGTCACAAACTTGTCATGATGAAGCCGTGTTTACATCGATTGGTGTTGATGGTTCAGAGATCACCGAAACGGTTGAGTTGAATATCCATGCGGGTGACAACGAAATCGAGCTAACGGCTGAACTTCCGAATATTACTGTCGATACCGATGGTTCTGCACAGTTTGCTTCGGTTGTGATTACCGAAGAACAACTACTGGCGCAAGCATCTGATATTGATGGTGATGACCTCGATATTCAGAATCTCGAGCTAGTGGGTGAAAACTCAGAGCATGCAACACTCACCGATAATGGTGATGGTACTTGGACGGTAACACCGGATGAAAACTTCCATGGTGAAATCGAACTCGGTTACCAAGTTACGGATGGTGAGCTAACAGACAGCAACATCATCAACATCAACTTCGAATCGGTGAATGATGCGCCAATCGTTTCTGGCCCGATTGTTCTATCGACAGACGAAGATGAGGGCATCACGTTCAGTGCGGATGACTTGCTAGCGAACACCACAGATGTGGAAGGTGATACGCTGTCTATTTCTGACATCACTTACGGTGGTGACAACGGTGAGCTAGTTGATAACGGTGATGGTACGTTTACCTTCATGCCGAATGAAAACTTCAATGGTGAAATCGACATCGACTACAAGGTGTTTGATGGTACTGATGAAGTTGCAACGCATCTAGACCTAACGGTTGTACCGGTCAATGATGTGCCGGTTCCGGGTGAGCCATTGCACACCCAAATGCTTGAAAACGGCTCCATGATCATCGAAGCGAAAGACCTATTGTCTGGCGCGACCGATGTTGATGGCGACATTCTTCATGTTGAAAACCTATTACTTGCAGACCAAACGCAAGGTACCTTAACGGATAACGGTGATAATACCTTTACCTTCGAACCTGCAGAAGACTTCTATGGTGAAGTGAATCTGACTTTCGATATCAGTGACGGGCAAGCAAGCGCACCAAGTACAGCAAGAGTCGACGTTGAAATTGTCAATGAAGGCCCTGAGGTGAGTGGTCCAATTGAAGCCGCTGTTGATGAAGATGGTTCAATCACTATCACTCAAGAGGATCTGTTAGCGAATGCAACCGATGTAGATGGCGATAACCTTGAAGCGGTTAACTTTGCGACCAACGATCCAAATGCGGTTGTTGTCGAAAATCCAGACGGTAGCTTCACGATTACACCAAGTGCAGATTTCTTTGGTGAGATTGAATTTACTTACGATGTCACTGACGCGATCGAAACTGTTGCCGCTGACCTCAACCTAACCGTAAATCCAATCAATGATGCGCCAGACGTGCCTGACATGTCTTTCACTACGGAAGATGGTCAAGCGATTACTATTACCGAAGCTGAGTTACTGGCACAAGCGACAGACGTTGAAGGTGATGAACTGTCAGTTGTGAATGTGACGAGTGCAAGCGACACGGTAGAAGTCACAGACAATGGCGACGGAACATACACATTAACACCAGAACAGGGTTTCTTCGGTAATGTTGACTTAGCGTTTGATGTGAGCGATGGCACGGATGTGGTTGCCGCAAACATCGACCTAAAAGTTGAGTTCGTCAACGATGCGCCAGAAGCGACGCCAATGGTGGCTGATGTCGACGAAGATGGTTCAATCCTCGTTACACAAGAAATGTTGTTGGAGAACGCGAGCGACCAAGATGGCGATGAGCTATTTGCTACTTCGCTTGAAACCAATGATCCGAACGCTAGCATTGTCGACAACGGTGATGGCACGTACACAGTGACTCCTTCTGAAAACTTCAACGGTGATATTGCATTCACTTATGAGGTGAGCGACGGTGAGCTGAGCACGTCGAATGACATGACATTGACCGTTAATCCGGTGAATGACATTCCAATTGTTGCTCCAGGCCTGTACCACATTGAAGAGGATGGCAGCATCCTGTTCACTCAAGAAGATCTTTTGAGTGGTGCGATTGATATTGATGGCGATGACCTAAGCGTTACTAGCATCAATTACTCTGGCGATGAAGGCACAGTCACCGACAATGGTGACGGCACGTTCAGCTTCGTTCCTGAAGAGCACTTCAGTGGTGACCTACAGTTCAGCTTTACGGTGACAGACGGTACGGATGAAGTTGAACAAGACATCAATGTTCACATTGAAGCCGTAGCTGATGCGCCTGACTTAGTTATCACGGATGGCGATGGTGTCAACGTTGATGATGAAGCAATTCTGGTTGAGCCAGGCGGCATTGTTGAGCTTAATATTGCGGCTGCGCTAGTAGACCAAGATCTATCAGAAACACTGACGGTAACGGTTGATGGTGTGCCTGAAGGCTCAGTGATTACCTACGATAACGAAGGGGTAATCAATAACCAAGACAACGGTATCACCAGTTACAACGATACTGAAATCACAGTCACATTTGAGGGTGAGACGGCTGGTTACGAAAACACAGCGGGTTACTACAAAGTTGACGAAGACGGCAACATCACGGGCGTTGAAATTGTCTACGAGAACGCCTCACAAGTCGATGGTGGTGGTGACCTTGTTCCTGGGCAAGAACAGTTCAGCTTCCAAGTGGCGGAAGGCGAAAGCTTTAACCTGTTCTTAATTCCAAACGGACATCAGCACAACGACTTTGATGCGATGCAAGACGGTCAGTACGAGTTCCGTGCTGAGGATGGTTCGCCTGCGAACATGGATACGGTTGACCCTCAACTCGTCTTTGTTGCGGCAGATGGAACCGAGACCGTGATTCAAGGCCAGAATGGTGACGCGATCTTCCATGGTGGTTCAAGCTCTCAGCTAAACCAAGATGGTATAGAACATACTCGCACGACGGTTAATGAAGACGGCGAGCTGGTTTACGGCTTTGAAGATTTGTATGGCGGCGGTGATGCTGACTACACAGATTTCAACTTCACAATCGATGTCGGTGAAGTGAACAGCCAAATCTACAGCGGTGAAGTGACGGTTGGCCCTGATGGTACGGTGAACTTACCAACAACGGCTATCGAAAATGCACTACAAATCCAGCTACCTGAAGACTTCAACGAACAGCTTGAAGTTCATGTAACCGCAACCGCAACAGAGCTATCGAATGATGATTCTGAAACGGTCTCTCAAACCATCTACATTAACGCGACAGGCGCGCACATTGAGCACGCACCTGAAGCACTTCCGGTTTCTGCAACGGTTGAAGAAGATGGTTCAATCATCATTACGCAAGAAGACCTATTGGCTAATGCGCGTGATCTCGATGGCGATCAGTTGACGGCTCTGAATTTAGCAACCGATGATGAGAGCGTTACGATTACCGATAACGGTGATGGTACGTACACATTAACGCCAGATGCTGATTTCAATGGTGATGTAAGCTTTACGTTTGATGTGTCTGATGGTGATGATGTTGTCTCTACCAACCTAGAGCTAACGGTTTCACCTGTGAACGACGGTCCAGAAGCACAAGACCAGACATTCACAGTCGGCGAAGATGGCGTGTTAACTTTCAATGACCAAGACCTATTAACAGGTGCAACGGACATTGAAGGGGACGACCTAAGTGTTGAAGGTGTAACTTACACTGGCGCAGATGGTGTCCTAACCGACAATGGCGATGGCACATACAGCTTCGCACCAAATGAAAACTTCAATGGCGATGTGAACTTCTCGTTCAATGTATCAGATGGTACCGATACGGTAACCGCTAACATTGATGTGAGCGTGACGCCAGAGAATGATCCACCGGTTGCGGGTAGTACGTCTTACACGGTTCATGAGGACAACTCTATTACGATCAGTAACGAACAATTGCTAGCGAACTCTTCGGATATCGAAGGTGAAGTGGCGATTGATAGCGTGACTTACAGTGGTAGTGACGGTGTTCTAGAAATCAACGGCGACGGTACATATACCTTCTCTCCAAACGAGAACTTCAATGGCGAAGTTAGCCTTGATGTGGTTGTTGTGGATGAAGACGATGCAGCCGTATCGACTACTGCGGGCATTACGGTTCTAGAAGTGAACGATCCGCCAGTTGCTGGCCCAACGTCATACACCATCGATGAAGATTCAGTACTGACTTTCAGTGAGTCTCAAGTTCTGCTGAACGCATCTGATATTGAAGGTGATGTTGAGCTTGTTGAGATCAACTACGACGGTCCAGACGGCATCTTCTCAATCAATGGTGACGGTACATGTAGCTTCGCACCGAATGAAAACTTCAACGGCCAAGTGCAGTTGGATGTGACAATTCAAGATGAAGACGGCGCTCAAGTTGATACGTTTATTACGGTTGATGTATTACCAATCAACGATGTACCAGTATCAGGCGACCTGGCATACAGTGTTGAGGAAGACGGTTCGATTACCTTGAGCCAGGAGCAGCTTCTTTCTCAAGCGAGTGATGTAGATGGCGACGACCTTACTGCTTCTAACTTGATTGTTGATGGAGACGCGACGGTTGTTGCTAACGATGACGGCAGCTTTACCATTACGCCAGATGCGAACTTCAATGGTGACATTGACCTAACGTTCGACATTAGCGACGGTACAGATACGCTGGTTGCGACGGCTGACCTAACCGTTAATCCAGTTAATGACCTTCCACAACCACAAGATCAAACGTTCAGCATCGGCGAAGACGGCATCTTGAATTTCACTGATGAAGACTTGCTGACAGGTGCGACTGACATTGATGGGGATGACCTATCGGTTGAAGGCGTTACTTACACAGGTGCGGACGGTGTTCTTACTGATAATGGCGACGGAAGCTACAGCTTTGCGCCAAATGAAAACTTCAATGGTGATGTGAACTTCAGTTTTAATGTGTCAGATGGCACGGATACAGTTCAAGCCAACATTGATGTCAGCGTGACACCAGAGAACGATCCACCGGTTGCAGGTAGCACGTCTTACACCGTTCATGAAGACAACTCAATTACCATCAGTGACGAACAGTTACTTGCTAACTCTTCGGACATTGAAGGTGATGTCGCCGTTGACAGCGTGACTTACACTGGCGCTGACGGTGTCTTTGAAGACAACGGTGACGGTACTTACACCTTCTCACCAAACGAAAACTTCAACGGAGAAGTTAGCCTTGATGTTGTTGTTACCGACGAAGAGGGCGCAACTGAAGCGACCACCGCAGGTATTACTGTACTCGAGGTGAACGATCCACCAATCGCAGGCTCAACGAGCTACTCAGTCAACGAAGACGAAGTTATCACCATCAGTTCAGAGCAACTGTTGGCGAACGCTTCTGATATCGAAGGTGAAGTGGCGATTGATAGCGTTAACTACACAGGCTCAGACGGTATCTTTACCGACAATGGTGACGGAACATTCAGCTTCGCACCTAACGCGAACTTCGATGGCGATGTAAGCCTTGATGTTGTCGTTACTGATGAAGAAGGCGCAACCGTAGCGACCAACGCAAGCATTGATGTTCTGCCTGTTAACGATGCTCCGGTATCGGGTGACTTGGCGTACAGCGTGGACGAAGATGGCTCAATTACCTTGAGCCAAGAGCAATTGCTTGCTCAAGCGAGTGATGTTGACGGCGATGACTTAACAGCGGCTAACCTAACCGTTGGTGGTGATGCGACAGTTACAGCAAACGATGATGGTAGTTTCACTATCACGCCAGATGCTAACTTCAATGGCGACATTGATTTAAACTTCGACATTACCGATGGTGATGCGACGCTTCAAGCAACGGCTGACCTAACAGTTAACCCAGTTAATGACTTGCCAACAGTCGGTGAGCCACAATTTGTGACTCAAGAAGACACCAGCTTTACCTTCACTGAAGAGCAACTACTGCAAAATGCAGGCGACATTGATGGCGATAACCTATCGGTTGAAAATGTGGCTTCAGATAGCGGTACTTTGGTTGATAACGGCGACGGTACTTATACATTCGCACCGAATGAAAACTTCGACGGCAATGTGAATGTGACGTTCGACGTGAATGACGGTACAGCGACAGTACCAGCAGAAGCGACAATTGATGTTCAATCTGTGGTTGATATGCCAGAGCTGTCGATTGCTTCTGACCTAGTGATTGCTTCAGACAACTTCGAGTCTGGCTCAAACGGTTGGAATACCGGTACTGAAAGCTCACAAGGCTTCGAATCTGGTGACATGCTAGGTCGTATTGGTGGCACTGGTGGCGAGGAGGCCGTAAGCAAAACTTACGATATTCCAAGTGATGTGAGCGAAGTTAATATCTCGTTCAACTTCTACGAAATTGACTCATGGGATGGTGAGTCGTTCCAAATCTTTGTCGGTGGCGAAGAGCTTACCTCGTTAGATAACTCAGCGTTCCGTACTGAAGATGGCACGACAACGTTGTACGATTCAGCGGGCAATGAAGTCGGTGAAGTGGTTCACGGCGTATCGCAAGGTGAAGGTTTCAGTGGTTGGAACGACCAAGCACACCAAATCAACCTAACGGTACCCGTTGAAGACGGCCAACTTGAATTAGGCTTCGGTTCAACTCTGAATCAAAGCGTGATTGACGAGTCGTTTGGTATCGATAACATCGAAATCACAGTGTCTGACGCGGATTACCAAATCATTGGTACTGAAGATACACCTGTACCACTTGATATTGATGCCGCGCTAACCGATACCGATGGCTCAGAAAACCTCGCTATCTTGATTGAAGATGTGCCAGAAGGTAGCTCACTTTCTGCAGGTACCGATAACGGTGATGGCACTTGGTCACTGCAACCTGGCGAGCTAGAAGGGCTAGAGTTTATCCCTTCAGGTGACTTCAATGGGGATGTGGTTCTAACCGTGAATGCGACATCGACTGATGTTGATACGGGTACTACCGCAACGGCAACGCAAGATGTGACTATTCATATCTCTCCAGCGAACGATGCTCCAGAAGTTGATGGTGATATCAGTGCTGTGACAGCCGAAGACAACAGCATCACGCTAACGCAAGAACAGTTGCTAGAGCACGCTGTCGACATTGATGGTGATGACCTATCAGCAATCAACCTAACCACTAATGATGAAAATGCGACCGTTCAAATGAACGACGATGGCAGTTTCACCATTACGCCGAGTGAAAACTTCAACGGTAATATCGAATTTAGTTACGATGTCACCGATGGAGAAGACATGGTTGCTGCTGGCCTAGACTTGACGGTAACACCTGTCAATGATGCGCCAGAGTTGCAAGATCAAGCATTCACTATTGGTGAAGATGGGGTTCTTAACTTCACTGACGCTGACCTGTTAACGGGTGCAACGGATGTTGAAGGTGATGATCTAACAGTCGAAGGTGTGACATACACGGGTGCTGATGGTGTGCTTACCGACAATGGTGACGGAAGCTACAGCTTTGCGCCAAACGAAAACTTCAATGGTGATGTGAACTTCAGCTTTGATGTGTCAGATGGCACGGATACGGTTCAAGCCAACATTGATGTGAGCGTGACGCCTGAGAACGATCCACCAGTGGCGGGTAGTACGTCTTACACTGTGCATGAAGACAACTCAATCACGATCAGTAACGAACAGCTATTAGCCAACTCTTCAGATATTGAAGGTGAGGTTGCGATTGATAGCGTGACTTACACGGGCAGTGATGGTGTGTTCGAAGACAACGGTGACGGCACTTACACCTTCTCGCCAAACGAGAACTTCAATGGTGATGTGAGCTTAGCGGTTGTTGTTACCGATGAAGAAGGGGCAACAGAAGCGACCACAGCGGGAATCACCGTACTTGAGGTGAACGATCCGCCAATCGCAGGCTCAACCAGTTACTCAGTCAACGAAGATGAAGTTATCACCATCAGTGCAGAGCAACTGTTGGCGAACTCTTCGGATATTGAAGGCGAAGTCGCGATTGATAGTGTTACTTACACAGGCGCTGACGGTATCTTTACTGACAACGGTAACGGCACATTCAGCTTTGCACCGAACGCAAACTTCGATGGCGATGTTAGCCTCGATGTCGTGGTGACAGATGAAGACGGTGCGACAGTAGCCACCAACGCAAGTATTGATGTTCTTCCAATTAACGATCCACCAGTATCGGGTGACTTGGCATACAGCATTGATGAAGATGGTTCGATTACTCTGACTCAAGAGCAGTTGCTATCTCAAGCCTCTGATGTGGATGGCGATGACCTGACCGCAAGCAACCTAAGCGCAGGCGATAATGCAACTGTTGTTGATAATGGCGATGGCACCTTTACGGTAACGCCAGATGCGAACTTCAATGGCGATATCGACCTAAGCTTTGATATTTCGGACGGCACTGAGTCAATTGTGGCGAACGCCGATCTGACGGTAAACCCAGTCAATGACTTGCCAACGACATCTGATGTTTACGCGAACGTTGACGAAGATAATGTCATCACTATCACGCAGGAGCAGCTACTTGCGAATGCCGCTGATATTGAGGGCGATGATCTTGTCGCTTCCGACTTAACCTTAGTGGGTGACGATGCAACGATTGTCGATAACGGCGATGGTACGTTCTCTATCACTCCAAGCGAAAACTTCAATGGCTACATAGACGTTGCCTACAGCATCAGCGATGGCGACACACCAATTGCCGCTAACTTAGGCTTAACCGTTGACCCAGTTAACGACGCGCCAATTGTTTCTGCTGATGTGGCGATAACCATTGAAGAAGATGGTTCATACACCATTACTCAAGAAGAGCTCCTACAATTCGCGACTGACATCGAAGACGATGACATGACCGCAATTATTGGAGAGCAGGGCGATGAAACAACCGTAACCGGTACTGTGTTAGACGCTGAAACCAGTAGTCCAGTGTCTGGTGCAGAAGTCACCCTGACCGACAGTGCTGGCAATAGCTACACCACAGTAACGGATGATTCAGGTAACTACTCTGTTACAGGTTCAGTCGTTGACCAAGGCACGGTAACCATTGAGCAAGAAGGTTCAATTACCAGTAGCTTCCTTGTCCCTGCGGGCGAAGATGTGAATGGTGGCGTAACCGCTATATCTGAAGTACTTGAAGAAACAGATATGCGTATCGTGGTGACTTGGGGTGAAAGTCCTCGAGATATGGACAACCACTTATGGCTATACGATACAGAGAATGGCAATGAGCTAGACCATATTTACTACCGCGACATGAGCCATGATCTTGGTGAAGGTAATGTTGTTCAACAAGATGTGGATGATGTAAATGGCCATGGTCCTGAAACCATTACCATTCCAAACTACCAAGATGCTGACATGCACTATTCAGTACATAACTACACCAACAGAAGTTGGGATGTAGATGGTGTTGAAGATGTACAAGTTCAGGTGTTTGTAGGTGATACATTGGTTGAAACCTTCAGCCCGGATTTATCTGATAACCCATCAGGTGACCACTGGCATGTATTCGATATCGTGAATGGCATCATTGTTCCAAGCCAAGATGTCGGCACTCAAAATGCGTTCGACTTGCCAACGGCAGAAGAAGCGCTTGCGAATGAAAACGGCATTGATATCTCTGAATTGCTAACCGGCGATGAAGGTGATGACTCTGGTGATACGGGCGGAAACGAACCAAGTGTTGGAGATGTTTCCATTGAGAACGCGCTTATCACTGACAATGGTGACGGCACTTACACCATTACACCGGAAGAGAACTTCAATGGTGAATTCTCGATTAGCTACAACGTAGACGATGGCAACGGTGGGGTTACTCCAGCGGAACTAGACGTGACCGTAACAGCAGTTAACGACCTGTCTGTAATCTACGACCACGACTACACCATTAATGAAGATGGCTCGCTGACCTTTACCGATGAACAGCTATTGGCTGGTGCAACGGATATTGACGGCGATGACCTTTCTGTCGAGTCGGTTAACTACGAAGGCACAGACGGTGTGTTCACGGATAATGGCGATGGTACTTACACCTTTGCGCCAAACGAGAACTTCAATGGTAATGTCGACCTAACTTACGATGTGAGTGATGGCACTGATGTTGTATCGGCGAATATTGATGTTCAAGTTGTTCCAATCAATGACGTACCGGTAGCGGGTTCTACAACTTACAGCGTTGAAGAAGACGGCAGTATCACCCTAAGCGATGCACAGCTTCTAGCGAATAGCTCGGATGTTGAAGGGGAAGTGTTTGTCAGCGATGTAAGCTACAGCGGCACTGATGGTGTATTCACTGATAATGGTGATGGTACTTACACCTTTGCTCCAAACGAAAACTTTAACGGTGACATCAGTCTTGATATCTCTGTTATGGATGAAGATGGCGCAACCGCTGAAACAACCGCAGGTATCGACGTCATTGCTGTTAATGACTTGCCAGTTGCAGGTTCAACGACTTACAGCGTTGACGAAGATAACGTGATTACCATCAATGAGGCGCAGCTTCTTGCGAACAGCTCAGATATTGAAGGTGATGTATCCGTTAGCGACGTTTCCTACTCAGGCGCAGACGGTATCTTCACTGACAATGGTGATGGTACTTACAGCTTCGCACCAAATGAAAACTTCAACGGCAATGTCAGCCTAGATGTCACCGTTGCAGATGAAGACGGTGCAACCGCTCAAACGACGGCGGGTATTGATGTTATCGCAGTCAACGATGCACCAGTATCGGGTGACTTGGCTTACTCAGTGGATGAAGATGGTTCAATCACGCTAAGCCAAGAGCAACTGCTTGCTCAAGCATCGGATGTGGACGGCGATGATCTTACCGCTGCCAACCTAACTGCGGGTGATAACGCTACAGTTACGGCAAACGATGATGGTTCATTTACCATTACCCCAGATGCTGATTTCAATGGCGATATTGACCTAAGCTTCGACCTTTCTGATGGTACTGAAACGGTTGTTGCAACGGCCGACCTTACTGTGAATCCAGTGAATGACATCGCAGTTGTAGAAGATGTCGCTTACACCATTGAAGAAGACGGTTCACTTACCTTTACAGACGAGCAACTGCTAGCGGGTGCTTCTGATATTGATGGTGATGAGCTTTCAGTTGCCGACGTGTCTTACACTGGCGCAGAGGGTGTGTTCACCGACAATGGCGATGGCACTTACACCTTTGCACCGAACGAGAACTTCAATGGTGACGTAAGTCTGGACTTCTCAGTATCTGACGGTACAGAGACGGTTGATGCAAATATCGACGTAACGGTAACAGACGTTAACGATGCACCAGTGGCAGGCGCAACGTCTTACCAAATGAACGAAGATGGCACCATCACATTGAGCCCTGAGCAGTTGATTGCTAATAGCTCCGATGTGGACGGGGAAGTGTCGCTTGATAGCGTGAGCTACTCAGGTGCAGACGGTATCTTGGTTCAAAATGAAGATGGTTCGGTAACGTTCGCACCAAACGAAAACTTTAACGGCGACATCAACCTTGATGTGACGGTTATTGATGACGACGGTGCTACAGCTCAAACCACCGCTGGTATTGAAGTTATTGCAGTTAACGACGCACCAGTGGCCGGAAACGTGGCTTACTCGGTTGATGAAGATGGTTCAATTACGCTATCACAAGAGCAGTTGCTGGCGAACGCATCCGATGTTGATGGTGATGCACTGACCGCAAGCAACCTATCCGCGGGTGACAATGCAACCGTAACAGCAAACGAAGATGGTTCATTTACTATCATGCCGGATGCTGATTTCAACGGTGACATTGATTTGAGCTTCGATGTGTCAGATGGCCTTGAAACTGTTCAAGCTGGCGTCGACCTAACGGTTAACCCAGTCAATGACCTACCAACAGCAGAAGACCAAAACTTTACCGTTGAGGAAGATGGAACGCTAATCTTCACGGATGCAGACCTACTAGCAGGTGCTACAGACATTGACGGCGATGACTTGTCTATCACGGATGTGTCTTACACTGGCGCAGAAGGTGTATTCACGGATAACGGTGATGGCACTTATAGTTTTGCTCCGAACGAGAACTTCAATGGCGATGTCAACCTAGGCTTCACAGTGACTGATGGCACTGAGACAGTCGATGGCAATATTGGTGTGACGGTAACGGATGTTAACGATGCACCGGTAGCGGGTTCTACGTCTTACCAAATGAACGAAGATGGCACCATCACAATCAGCCCTGAGCAGTTAATTGCTAATAGCTCTGACGTTGATGGTGAAGTGTCACTTGAAAGCGTGACTTACTCAGGCTCTGACGGCACCTTGGTTCAAAACGATAATGGGTCTGTGACCTTCACGCCAAACGAGAACTTTAATGGTGATATCAGCCTAGATGTGGTCGTGACCGATGATGACGGTGCAACTGCAACAACAACGGCAGGAATCGAAGTTCTGGCTGTGAACGATGGACCTGAATCTGAGGATGTGAAACTAACCACAGCCGAAGACAGCACCATTCTTATCACACAAGACATGTTGTTAGCTCAAGCTACCGACATCGATAACACCGCAGACGAGCTGTCAGCTTCTGGTCTACAAATCGACCCTAGCTTGGGTGAGTTGCTAGATAACGAAGATGGTACTTGGTCATTTACACCAAACGAAAACTTCAATGGCGATGTGCCAATGACGTTTAACGTTAGCGACGGTCAAGAGACTATTTCAGTCGACGGCAACATCGATGTTACGCCAGTGAATGATGCACCTGAAGCGCCAACCATTGAGATGCAAGGCGAAGAAGATGTGGTCATGGTGATTGACCCTGCTTACATCGCGGGTCAAGTTACAGATCTTGATGGCGACGAGATCAGCATTGAGAGCATCACAGTTCGAGCTCCAGCGAACGCGACCTTAACTCAGCAACCAGACGGCATGTATCACTTGGTGACTACTCAAGACTTCAATGGCTTAGTAGAACTCGGTTATCAAGCTACTGATGGTGAAGAAGTGGTTGATGGCTCGCTGAATGTGGATGTCATTCCGGTTAACGACGCACCATTCAACGTCGGCAACGCAATGATGACCACCAACGAAGATGGCGCGTTCACCTTCGATGCTGGCGACTTGATGAACTTGTTCGGTGACATTGATACCGCTGACCTTGTTGTTTCTCGCATTATCACCGCAGACGGTGAAGATGGCGGAGAAGTAACAGACAACGGTGATGGTACTTGGACATTCACACCAACAGGCGACTTCTCAGGCGTTTCTGACCTGCAAGTTGTCGTGAGTGACGGTGAGTTTGAAACGGTTCTTGATGTTCCCGTGTTCGTACGTCCTGTCGCAGATGGTGCGGTAATTACCACCGACCATGACGGTCCATTAGTCTTCGGTGAAGATGAAACGGGTCACTTGGGACTGAACGTTGGCCTAGTCGATGATTCAGAAACACTAAGTAACTTGGTGATGACAGGTTTCCCTGTTGGATTTGAAGTAACAGATGGTGTGAATACCGTGATGATTACCGAGCCGGGTCAATACATCGACCTGTTCGACTGGGATATCTCAAACATTCAAATGACGCCTCCTGAAGACTTCCATGGTGAGTTCTTCGTAACCGTAAGTGCAACAACCGTTGATTACGGAGATGAGCCAGAAGCGTTTGATGATGGCATCGATACGGGTGATTTCGAGACCGTAGCGGGTGATTCCATCATCCTAACGGCGGACGACCTAATTGGTTTGGCTGAGAATGTGGATGCAGACAGCGATGATGAAGTGAAACTGGTTCATCTTGCCGACCGCAGCCAAGGTGAGATTGTCGATAATGGCGATGGCACTTGGACGTTCACACCAGCACCAGGCTTCACGGGCGAAGCAGACATTGCGTACGTAGTTGATAAAGATGGCGTGCTTCATGATGAGCAAACTGGCGTAGTCGTGAAAGAAGGCGACTCACAAGAGAATGCAGCACCAGAAGTTAACAGCATCACAACGACGGAAATCGCAGCGGATGCGACCTTATCGTTCACTGACGAAGACATGTTAGCGAACCTGAGCGATGCAGAAGGCGACAGCTTGAGCATTGAATCAGTAAGCTTGATGGAAGGTCAGGGCGTAATTGAGAGCGATAACCAAGGTAACTATCAATTCACACCTGCTGAAGACTACACCGGCGATGTTCAAGTTGGGTTTATAGCGACCGATGGCGAAAATCGCATCGAAAGCTTCTTCAATGTGGATATCCAAGGCGGAGATGAAGCTGCGGCGAGTGAAGGTTATGCCTTAGCTGATGATGGTTCACTAACTATCACGGATGCACAGCTGGTGGATGAGTTGGGCGTGAGTGATTCTGCACAAGTTGTTGATGTTGCAGACGCGAACGATGCTGGCTTCTTTGCCGAATCAGGTGAAGGTGAGTGGACTTACTGGCCGAACGAAGACTTCGATGGCAACTTAGCGATGAATGTTGAAGTTAACGACGGCGGTGAAGTATCAAGTCACAGCTTAAGCATCCAAGTTGAAGATGATTCAGTACAAAGTGATGAACCACAAGTCCAAGCTGCTCAAGCAACAGAAGAGCAACAAGTGGAAGTGGCTCAACAAGCTGATGACCAAGCTCAAGATGCTGAAACTGAAGACAGTACAGCCGATGTAACCGCGGCACCGGGCGATACCATCTCTATCTCGATTCCAGATGAGGTGAGTGGTAACGAATCGGTTGATTACGCTGATATGTCAGGCCTACCTGAGGGCTCTACTGTAAGTAACGCACTAGATAACGGTGATGGTAGCTTCACAATCAGTGGCAACCTAGAGCAGCCTGTATCTGTTGAACTTCCAGAAGGTTACGAAGGTACTAGCGAGATCCAATTCCAAGGTTACGACGAATTGGGTAGCTCAATAGACGGTGCTAGCGGTTCTGTTGAAGTTGAGGTCGATGATCAATACACCATGCAAGGTTCTACGCAAGAGCAGCAACCGGACATGGCGGGTATGGAATCTGGTGGCAGCGACTGGACAAGTGCGGGAGGCCAAGACCAAGGTGTTGACTTCACGGACGACTCTGGAAGCTTCGATTCAGATTCTCAAACTGGAACGGATCAAGGCAACGACTTCGACCAAAGCTCGATTTAATCGAGAGGGCTTAGTTTTAGTCTAAACCGACAAGGAGATAGGGCAGCGTAAAGTTGCCCTCATTAAAGCCATGTAGAGTTATTGATACATGGCTTTTTTAATTTACTTTTTTGTTGTTTGTTTCGCTAAATAAACTTGAGAACAGGTAAATATGTCCTTAATTATTAGAAGGGTCAGTTAGACAGGAGGGGCGACATGTATCGTTATGTCAGTTCACCGCAAGCGTCGAAGTACATAGTGCCACCACCTCAACATCGTGAGTTGTCGAGTGTGGATGTGCCTGAGTCCGAATTGGAGATGCGAGAAATATTGAATAATTGGTTTGCTGATGGTTTAGCGCCCATTATTGAAAGTGACGATGACTACATCTCTGCGAGCGACCATGTTCGATTTGAAAAGCTTAGCCGCACCGTTGGGATGTTGTTGAGAAACAAAGATTATTATTTTGCGGCCAAACGGATTTTATCAGTGTGGGAACAAGATTGTCTTGAAACCACTTATATCAATTATCTCATTTTGCGCAGTGAGCGAGTCACTTCTCTAAGGTAAGTTAATGCTTTGGCACTTGCCATTAGCTATTAGCGACTTAGGGTTCGTGTGCTTACCATCTTTTTCTCTAGCGAATCAGGTAAACAATACAGGCAAACAAAAAGGGCAAGCTTTGAGGCTCACCCTTAAGGTTCTTTCTTTTACTTAACGTTACTTGTTACTTACGTTGCTGTTTTGGCTTAACGTTATTTTCAACTGATTCTAAACTGAGTTGCAACTTACACCCAACCATCAAACTTGAGTCGTTTTTGAATCCTCTCGACCGCTTCTTTCTGCATTTGTCTAACACGTTCATTAGAAACATTTACATCCAACATTTGCCCGACCTCAGACAGCGTTTTCACGTTGTTATCAAAGAAACCAAAACGGTGGATGAGCACCTTTTGTAATTTTGGAGGAAGTGTATGGATGATTTGTTCTAGAGCTTGGGTAAAGGATTGATCTTCACAATCTTGTTGAGGGTCGGGGATATATTCACTTTCGCATTGATCAAGCACCATAGGAGCATGGCTAGTTCCAACCGTTGTCGTCACGTCAATAAACCCACTTAACGCCACCAGTTGATCGACGCGTTCGGCCTTAACACCTGAACTGTCTGATAACTCAGAAATTGAAACCTCTTTACTCATTTTTTTGCTTACATCGAGCTTTTTTGAGGCGAGGCTGTTTATTTCTTTACACACGTGGGCTGGCAATCGAACGGTTCGACCCGTGTTCATCAGTGCGGCTTCAATGTTTTCGCGTATCCACCAGACAGCGTAGGTTGAAAAACGATAACCTGGTTCTGGATCGTATTTGTCGATGGCTTTAATTAAGCCAATGTTGCCTTCCTCGATCAGGTCGAGCAGGGTGAAATTATTGCCTTTACGCTTTAGGTAACTCTTTGCGATTTTCACAACAAGGCGCAGGTTTGATTCGATCATAACATCACGCGCTTTTTTATCACCCGCGCGATTCAATTTTGCGTAATACACTTCATCTTCACGCGACAGCAGATCAATGCCAACAATATCCTTTAGATAATGAGCATAAGGGTCTGCACTGGTAGAAAATGATTCGGTAATGGGTGTTTCATCCGTGAGCCCCTGAAACGCAGCAAAACTATCGTTGTTCATTTCCTTGTCCTTATCTAGCCGACTGAACGTTTTATTTTATTATTATGCCACCAAGTGATTAACGCTTGGTTTCATTAGAGTGTAGATAACAGTTTCTTCTTTACCAATAAATAAAATGCAATTTCGTATGTTTATGTCACAAAAAGATCTACAAATATTTAACTATTTTGCATCTCATCCAGTGTGTTGGTTTTTCATTTAAAACATCAAGATGGCTAGTTTATAAAGCATGTGTTATGCATTGGTTTATCTAGATAAATGACGTGAATTTATAGGTGTGGGTTAGATCTATAATTGAGAGGGGATATGATGAAAAAAATGGTAAGAGTCGAGGTTCAATGTTTCCAAGTACCTCAACTCTTTTAGCTGTATCGGCTATTAAGTATCGCCACGCACGTCTTAATTCTATCGACTAATAAGTGCTAAGAACCTCATCAATTTGTTGATTAATGATCTTCATTTCGCTGTAGATAACGGAAAGATCATCAGCTTGCGGAGCAAGCTTATTAAGTGTGTTTTGTTCTACTCTTTCCAATGCAACTGTGGCCGTTTCTTCACCAAAGCTGGCTAGAATGCCTTTTAAGGTGTGCACCGTAAAATGAAGCTTTCCCCAATCTTGTTGTTGAACCAACTCTTCGATTTCTTGTAGCGAATTGCCATGGTCTTCTTGATATGTAGACAAAACGGCGTAAATGACTTCTCTGTCGTTATCTAAATAGGCGTTTAAAGCATCAAAGTCTAGCATGTGGACTCCTGTCGGCTGCATGTTGAAAATGGGCTAGGCGGCTTAGTGGAAAAACCATACCGTGATGAATCACTAATCCATTGATTCCATTTTGGAGGAAGTTCTAATTGTAAGATTTCTTCTAAATAGTCGTCGCTAAGTTTCTCATCTATATGAGCTTTATGGACGGCATATATATAGTCAAGTTTGGCGGCAACTGAATATGGGTAACTGTGAATGTAGTCCTTTAATTCCTGGATCGACCCAAAGTTTTCAATGTTTATACACGTTGAAGGATCGACATTTTTGGACTCAAGTTTGTGACTTACTGCTTCTCCCCGAGATTTTAGACATTCCACTGATAAGTGATAAAGAGAGTACTCACCAAAGTGGACGAGCAGTGGTAATAGTTGAGCGAGCAAGTAAGTCGGTTGGCTGTGGAAATTATTAGCTAACAGGGTCGAAGCTCTAATCACTTTTTTGTGGGCAACCTGAGGGCTATTTTCGATGAGCAATATGCTGCTCTGAAATAGGGCAAGGCTGGCCAAAACTTGCTGCTGTTGTTTTACCGGAAGTTTCAGGTTTACCAACTCGGTGAATTGGTTGGCGTGCTCAAGCAAAATACGCTTGTACTTTAGCTGCGTCTCGCGCTGATACGTTGCTTTTAACGAATTAAAGTGCGCACCAATGGAATGGATGACATCGATGTCAGCAGCTGAAATGTGGGTAGCATACATTTCACCTAACTTTATGATCATATGTGTGTTATCTGCGTTCTCAGCTAAGTCGATGGCCCTGATTGCACGATGGCTGATACTCGGTGTCATCTCAAATGCACGAATCGCCAATTTGAGAGCAGGCAGCAGCATTTTGTGTTTTTCATAGATACAGCTTAAGCAATCAATAACGCTTAATGAGAGTGGCTGCGCTATCAGAAAATTGTGGAGCTTATCTATGGCTAAATTTGGCTTGCCTAAGCTGTCGAGAATCAGCGCCTCAGCCACCAATTTGGTTGGGTGCATGTTGGTTTTCGAGTTGTTAATGACGCTAGAGAGTAACTGCCATTTCTTACCTGCAATTAAATGTTCAATCAATGTCGCTTCGAACTGAACGCTAGTACCATTAGGGGAGATCGCCAAAGCTTGAGCTAATCTCTCTTGACTGGTGATGGGATACAAATCATTCAGTTGGGTGAGTTTCTTTGAAACAGACACAGCACTTTGGATCTTTTTACCCAACGTTTGAGTATTAATCGGTTTAGAAACGAAGTGGTGTGCTTCACCTGAAAGGGCGGTTAATACTGTTTCCTGACGCATATCCCCAGAGAGCAAGATTGTTGCCACAGTATGGTCTATCAGGCGATTTCGATACAGAATCCCCAGCAGCTCAAAGCCAGTAAAAGACTGTTCTAAGTGGTAATCGATGAGGAGTACATGAAAAGAGTGCGTCTCGACCGCTTTAATGGCTTGTCGATAGTCGGTCGCAATAAAGATGCAATCATGTGAAATGCCCAAGCTCGAGAGTTGCTGCTTTATAAGAATAGTTGCACTCTTGGAGTCGTCGACAATTAAAACTCGTAGGTCAGGTGGTAAGGTCAAATCCATTTTCCTCAATACCAAATGTTATTTTTAATCTAGGTGTCAAGTTGCACATTGTCAAGGTGCCCATATCACATACAAACACTCAATAAACTATTGGTAATTAAAACATTTATGAAATCCTTCAAACGGAGGTTACTTTTACCTGATTTTTGTGGGGTTATACGTGTTTTAGAAATAAAAAAGAGGCAAGCCGATAAGCTCACCTCTCTGTTTTATTGTTCGAGTTTTTATTCGAAATGTTGTTCTTTGCTTGAAGCTTTATTTACCGAAACTCCAGCGCTAATCACGCATGTTTAGAATCAACACCGCGGCTAGGGCCAAGAACGCCGTCATCATTAAGAACACATCGTTGTAAGCCATGATGGCAGCGTCACGTTGCATTGTGCCGAGCAAGCTTGCTTGCGCTTGTTGCATCGCAGTTGCCGCATCACTTCCTGACTGAATAAAAAACGCTTGTTGTTGCTGAAGCGTCTGCCAACCAAGTTGACTCACGGAAGGTAAAGATTCCTTGATGTGTGCTAAGTGCTCTCTGGTTTTGTTATCCAATAGCGTAGCGATAATCGCGATGCTGAAAGCACCACCTAAGTTTCGCATCACGTTGGTTAACGTTGATGCATCTGGCGTATCCATTTTACTGATGTTTTTCATTGCAACCAAAGACAGCGGAACCATGATAAACGGACTACCAATAGCACGCAGAACCATGGATAAAATCAGTTGTTGTCCGCCAAAATCGATTGTCATGTGTGTATTTACGTAACAACTTAATCCGAACATCGCGAAGCCAAAGGTAACCAAGTACTTAGGCTTAATGATCTGTGTTAGCTTAGGCACAATTGGGAATATCAGAAGCTGTGGGAAACCCATCCACATTAATACTTCACCAATTTCCATCGCGTTATATTGCTGAATTTGAGTGAGATACATCGGCAGAACATAGATAGAACCAAGCAATGCCATCCCTAGGATCAAATAGGCGATACAGGACATCGCAAACTGCCCATCCCGCAATAGCCGCAGGTTAACCAATGGCTTCTTGTGTTGAAGCTCGTTTATCACGAAGTAAACCAGACTCACAGCAGAGACGATACTCAAGCCAACAATAAAGCTCGAACTGAACCACTCTTCACGGTTACCTTCTTCTAACACCACTTCCAAACAACCTAGCCCTAATGCCATGGTGGCGATACCAAACCAATCGGCTTTTTTCAGCGTGCCAAGGTCGAGCTTTTCATCGTCCAAGCCATATCGGATCATGGTGATCACAAGCAAAGCTGGCGGAATATTGATGTAGAAAATATAGTGCCACGAGAAGTTCTCCGTCAGCCAGCCACCAAAAGTAGGGCCAATCGATGGAGCAAAGGTCGCGGTTACACCAAACAGTGCCATACCCACAGCGCGCTTGTTGACCGGCAATAACTGAATCACTAGCGAGAAAGCAAGCGGGATTAAAGCACCACCACTGAAGCCTTGCATCGCGCGGAATACAATCATCGAGGTCATGTTCCAAGAGAACGAACACAACAAAGATGAAATGGTGAAGATGGCCGTTGTCCACGTGATATAACGGCGTTTACCGAGCGCTTTAGAAAGCCAACCACTGAGTGGGATAGCGATCATCTCTGCCACTAGGTAAGACGTAGAGATGCACGAGCTTTCATCTAAGGTGGCTGATAGCGCACCTTGAATATCTTTGAGAGACGAGTTGGTAATCTGAATATCCAAGATCGCCATAAACGCGCCGATTAAGCCGCCAAATAGGGCGATCCAATGGCGTCTCGAAACCTCGTCACCATCATTAGTTTGGGTGACAACACCAGCGTTACTCATGGTCTAGCCTCGTTTATCGATGGTCGCTACCACAGACAAACCAGGAAGCAGTCGACCTTTCAACTCTTGCTGATCTGGAATCGTAATTTTCACTGGTACACGTTGAACGATTTTAGTGAAGTTACCGGTCGCGTTTTCTGGTGGTAAGAGCGCAAACTTAGCGCCAGTCGCAGGGGAGAAACTGTCTACCACGCCTTCAAGTGGCTGACCCGGAAAGGCATCTAATTCGACTTCAACCGTTTGGCCTTTGTGAATACCGCTTAGCTGTGTCTCTTTAAAGTTGGCTTCAATCCACACTTGGTTGTTTGGTACCAAGCTCATCAGTGGTGCACCTGCTTGAATCAACAAGCCTTCACGTACGCTACGTTTACCAATCACGCCATCTGCTGGCGCGTAAACTTTGGTGTAATTAAGGTTAAGCTGTGCTTGATCTCTCTGGGCTTGCGCTTCGGTCACGGATGCGTTTGCTTGCTCAATCTCACTAGCGATAACGGTTAATTGGTCATTGGTTGCAACGAGGTTTGCTTTTGCTTCTTCTAAGTCTGCCTGAGTTACTTTTTGTTGTGCAACCATGCTGTCGACTTCATCTTGAGACGCGTAGTTACGTTTTAGTAAGCTACGAGAACGTACCACTTGTTGAATCGCGCGTTCGTATTCAGCTTGTGCAGAATCAACGCGGCTCTCTGCTTGATTAATTTTGCTACGTTGTAACGTTTGTTGTGCCACTAGATTTTTGACGTCTGATTGCACGACGCTTAAATGGGCGTTTGCTTGAGCGAGTGCTGATTGGTAATCACGGTCATCGATTTGAACCAGCAAATCACCTTCTTTAACCGATTGGTTATCACTCACGTAAGACTTAACAATATAGCCAGACACCTTAGGGCTAATATTCGTGATGTCGCCTTGTAGGTAGGCATTGTCGGTAGATTCAAAGTACTGGCCATAGCCGTACCAGTATCCAGCGCCGGCTAAACCCAATGACAGCATGATCGCAGTAGCAATAAGCGGAGCTTTTTTACGTTTTTTTGTGCTTACTGTTTGCGAAGCGTTGTTGTTCTCTGTCATTTTTTATTTCTCATTTTGTTTTTATTTAGATGTAACGAATTGTAAATGAATTCGATTGATTGATAAGATAGGAAAAAAGGGAAACACTGTTGCAAAAATCTAACTAATGGCGCTTTGGGAGAAGTACGATGGACTTAAATGCTGTGACTGTTTTTACACAAGTTGTTGATTGTGGGAGTTTCACGCACGCAGCTGAAGCATTGAACATGACCAAGTCGACCGTCAGCCGAAAGCTAGATGAGCTGGAACAGCACCTAGGTGTGAGGTTGATCACTCGTTCGACACGAAGTTTAGTCTTAACGCCAGAGGGTGAGCGCTTTTATCAGTCGAGCATGCAGATGCAAGAGATCATGAACCAAGCTGAGCTAGAGGTTTCTGCCAATCAGGATTTGATCCGAGGGCAGTTGAATGTTGTGTTGCCTGTCGAATTGGGGCATCAAGTATTAGCCAAATACATCCACAGCTTCCTAAAAGAGCACCCAAACGTGACTTTGAACTTAGAACTGTCGAATCGAGAAGTCGATATCATTGCGGAAGGGATCGATCTTTACGCACAAATTGGTGAGCTAGTGGACTCGAGTTTGGTTTCTCGCTACCTCACAACATCAAAGCGTGTATTGGCAGCCAGTCCTGAGTATTTAGAACAGTTCGATGAAATCTCTTCGCCCAATGATCTTAAACCGCCATTCAGAATGATTGAGGTGGTGAACAAGGCGGCGCGTTTACCCAAGTGGCATTTACAATTAGAAGGCGGAGAGTCGATTTTGATCGATCTGCCGTGTCAGTTGCGGGTGAATACCATCACGGCATGTCTAACAGCGTGTGTGGATGGGCTCGGCTTGGCAGTGCTTCCTGAATTCATTTGTCGGGAACACTTCAAGACAGGTAAGCTGATTCGTTTGTTACCTGAATATGAGATGCCGGAAGTTTCAGTAAGCCTAGTGTATGCAGACAGGCAGTTGATGCCGAAACGTAAGAAGGTCTTTATCGACTATCTACTGACTGCCTTTCAAAATAGGAAGCAAAAGTAACGGGGTAAACCTTAGCGGTTAAGTGCTTAGGCTTCCTATTATTCGTTATTGTCTAAACCGTATCGAAGCTAACTATGATCGGGCTGCCAGTCGACGACTTGCCCATTCGCCAATATAGCTTTGATCGATAGGCCAGCAATATCGATACCGTTGTGACGAAATGCCTTGCTGGAGAAGTTGGCAATGATCTTACTCCCGTCACTGAACTCGGTTTGTTGAACATCGCCGTTCTTATCTAACCAGTCGAAATCGACTAACTGTTTATCCCATAACTGTTCGTGCATCGGTTCAAAGCCGTCTTGATAGTGTTTGAGTGCTTTGATTCTCGGGCTTGAACTTGATAAAGCTTCATCCCTGGTCAAGTGAACCATCGCTGGCGTGTTGTACAGCATGGCGGTTAAATCACGTTCTGCTCGTACATTAGTGAACTTGAGGCTGTCTGAATGCCAATGGTGCGTATTAATTACTTCATCATGGAAAACGGCTTGGTAAAGTGGAATTCGATATTGTGGCGAAAACAGTAGCGACTTATAGGGCTCTTTAACCTCGGCCGGCGTAAAGAAGAAGTCAGGCTTGTGGTCTGGGTACCAACGGCCTAAGTAATAGGGAGACTGACGGTTTTCTTTCATGTCTTTATCTGTCCAACCAAAACCAACCGTTTCTAAGCCGTGTGCAAACGCGATGCCTTTTGTTGTTAGGCTGTTGCCGTCTTCAGATCCTAATACTAACGATGGTTGCTCGCTAAGCCACTGCATTCGGTTGTTGAAGGCAGAAAGCATGTCTGATTCGTTTGTATTGCCATTGCCATTGCCATTGCCATTACTGTTGCTATGACTGTCTATAGAGCCGCTGTAATCTTCACGTGCCATGGCGGTTGCATCAACATCTAAGAACAAGCTGTTGAAGTTACCGAATCTCATAATGTCTTGAGCACGCTGTTTTACGTATTCTAAATAGCAGTTCGGATTTAGATAGAATCCGTTACCTCGAAACCCTTTTTTTAGGCTGCCATCTGCCATTTCAATGGCACAACCCTGACGCATCGGCTCTGGTAATTGAGCGGTTAGCCAGTTGTCATTGAGCTTCGCAGGAATGGCTGTGTTGTAGGAATCGTAAGTACCGACCAGATATCCGGACTGTTTTGCCATAGCCACGGCGTTAGGTTGATAGAATGCTGGCGTCCAATTGTCTAATCCAAGCCACAGTTTGTTTAAACCTGCCTTATTTAGATTAGCGACCATGTCTGAAGACAATGCTTGCCCCCATGTGTCTGGCGAGTTTAGGTAAGGGGAAGCGTGCTCTAGCAACCAGTTCTTCTTATCCTGGGCTGCTTTGTATTGCGCTTTAATCGTGTTGTTTTCGAGTGTCGGGTTACCAACAGGATATAACACCTGCAATGACTGGCTAATAGAGTCTAACAATAGTTGTTTGTGGTACTGACTGAACCAATATTTGCCCTTGGAGAGTGATGACAGCTCTCTTTTCGCTTCCCCAGAAACGCCGAGTTTAGACCTCTCTAGATACCATGTTGTCAATCCCCACCAGTCGCTCACATCTTGGATGCTTAATGGATCTTTACCAAACAAATAAATGTGGCTCGCGGCGATCAACTTACTCACATCTGGATTGCGCTTTTGCTTTGCTACAAGTGTTTCAGACTGGTCATTATTGATGCGCCAATCTCGGTATTGTTTGGCACCATCTAACCACGAGTCTCCGAGGGTGATACGAACAATAAAAGGCTGTGACTGATTGAGCATCGTAAATTGGTGTGATGCCTTCATATCAATTTTGGTATTTGTATTTGAGGAAGCATTAGAGGATGCATCTGAAAAGAGCAGTTGATTGTTGGTTGCATTAACCATTTGATAGCTAATGAAATGATTGTTTTGCTGTACTGTCCAAAAAGGCATCTTCAAGTCTTGAGTAGTGTTACTTCCAGAATGGTTGCCGACGAGATAACTTGCCCAAAGCTTGTTGTCAGTAGGCACGCGCATACCTTCACTAAACGGAAGAAATAGTGTCTGAGTTTGTTGTTCGGCAAGATCAAACCACGCCAACTCGATGGGATCGTGTCGCTTCACCTGAATATTTGAAGGCAAGCTGAACTGAAAAGTGAGCTGGTCTTGGTTAAGCTCTGCCTCAACGTTTATCCCACTGGGTACTAAGGTCCAAGTGGCGATTTTTGCTGAGTCAGCTTTATCGGCAAAGCCAATAACCAGATTGGTCGCTTTCTGTGGTTGGTTATCAACGGTGAGAGCAGCGCTGTTAACGCTTAAGCCGTTCCAATCTATCTCTAGAGTATTCGATGATATAGAGACGGTATTGCTGCTATTACTGGTGAGCGTTATTTGGCTCGCTTGTGCATTGGATGAAAACAGACAAGCAGTTGTTAAAGCCAGAATGGCACAATTAGAAAGATTGAGTGGGTGACGTACGCTAAGCATATTTAGATTCCGTAAAGGGTAAGTACGGTTATTACACCTAAGTAGCGCTAGTGCTTTGTCACCTATATGTCTCTATTTTCTGTTTGGCTTTAGTGGTATTCCATTAGAAAGGCACGGCGACGCGCTGCACATATTGGACTTCAATTGCGCCTTGGTATTCAAACATTTCAACCGAAGCACTCAAGTGCTTGGCTTTAGTTCCAAGTGGACTTTCTGTGGGTACGGGTGCTTGTACTGTTTTGATTGGCACTTTGTAACCCAGCAGGTGGTAGTCTTCATCAAACCATTGCCAACTCACATTAGCGTCAGGGCAGTTGTCGACCACCTTTGGAGGCGAGAGCACGATATGTGGTTCGCTGAGTTTACTTTCGAGTGTCAGCCATCGATTACTGTCATTTAAAGCGACAATAATAGGGTAGTGATTTGAACCTATCTTTAGTTGATAAACACCAGATTCGGGTTTGATGAACATTTCATTGGTTTCAATCTCTTGATACTCATTATTGGAAGCGAGTTGCCCATCAAGAAGGACTTTGCCTTTGGGCGATACCAAAGAAAGAGTTTGGGTTTCTAAGCCTTTGTTGAGTTGCTCGGCAGAGACTTTGATTTGATAACCGTGCGACGACAGGCCATAGCGTCGAATGAAGCTGACTTGGATGTGGTGTTTCGGCTCTGCACTTTGTTTTAGTGAGGTTCCACATTGAGTCTGGCTCAATATCTCTTGTTTGACTGGCAGCCAAAGCTCACTATCGAGTGTTTGTTGATCGAGTGCGATTTGCAGCTCTTGCCACGCAACTTGAGGCTGCTCATCAAGCAGCGATTGATAGGTGTGCTGCAATGGCGTGTCAGTAAACCATGCCGCATGACTTGCGAACGGCAAGGTGCAGAGCAGTGCGACTAACGAAGTAACTTTCATTATGATTCCCCGGCCAAGCGGTAACCAACGCCGCGATGTGTTTCTATATTCAATGTTGGCAGTTTCTGGCGTAAGCGCAGTATGTGATTATCAATAGTTCGGGTACTTGGAAAGGCCTGATAACCCCAAATCTTATTGAGTAATTCATCTCGGTGAAACACTCGGCTTTGGTTCTGAACAAACAGTACCAATAGCTGAAACTCCTTAGGTTTCAACGTGACAGGGCTTTCATCCAGATAAGCGATCCGTTCCGACAAGTTGATTTGGATATTTGCGTAAGTTAAGAGGCTCACACCTAACGGACGCAGCTGGGTAATGACTCGAGCGAGCAATTCGTCGTTCGAAAATGGCTTAGTCACGTAATCTTTGGCACCCGCCATTAAACCTTCAACACGTTGTTGAACTTCTACTTTAGCGGTCAGCACAATTACAGGAAGCGCTTTGAGGAGTAACCAGTTTGGAAGGTGTTGCAAGCTGTCACCGTCTTCGAGCTGTCGATCCAGTATCACAAGATCGGCTCGAAACCATTGCTTACTGGCACTCTCTGAATCCTTCGCCCAAAGGCATTGGTAACCATTGGATTCAAAGAAGCTGACGAGGCCTTGTCCAAGCAGTTGGTCGTCTTCAATCAGCAGTAGGGTGTTCATAAGCAATTTCCAAAATACATCGGGTGGGGTTACGAAGAATAATGAGGCGGCCATTCGCTTGCTTCATCAAGTGCTCGACAATAGTCAAGCCAATGCCCATGTTATCCAGTTTGCGCGTTTCACTTGGCGTGACACGAGACATGAGTCGTTGTATCGGCGAAGGGAAGTGCCCCTCGTCTTGTACCTCAATCGTCAGCTTGTCTCCGAGTTCGACCTTTACCAACACCTTACCTTTACCGTGTTGTTTGGCATTCTTGATTAGATTATCCAAGCAGATGGTTAGCCAGTAATAGGGAAGGTTCAGTTCAACTTCACGCGCTTCACATTGATAAGAAATATTGTGCTTTTCACATACATGATCAAGCCACTCTTCTAATGATGCGTTTTGCTTTAACAAAGGCTCTGACTGATCCGAACTTAGGTACACTTTGCTGTTTTCGGTGAGTTGAGAGAGCCTTTGATAGTCAGAGATTAAACGCCAAACCGCACTTTGAGTTTCATCAGTAAAGTCATCGTAGCGATTTCTGAACATCTCGACGGTTAGACCTAGGCTAGTAATGGGCGTGCGCAGTTCATGAGTAAGAAGCTGTAAAACGAACTGCCTCTCTTTTCGTTGTTTTGTTCTTAGGTATAAGACTCTAGCGAGGCCGGAAAGCAACGTTAACAGTAATGAAAATATCAAGGTTTTCATGATCAGGTTGTCATTGCTAGGCTCGCTTAAGCACACGTTGCTGTAACGAAAAGTACAGGTTTCACCTGCCAAAGATACCTCTTGTTGCTCTGCGATAGGTTGCCAAACATCTAAGGGAATGGCTTTCCAGCCTTGTTCGCCACTTAACCAAAGCACATCATCTTGTTGCCAAGCGCGGTATCCATTGAGCAGAGCTTCTCTGCCTTGAGCGGTTAGCGATTCTAGCTTGGTATGTAAAGGGTGCTGAGGGTTGGTAATACTCAAAAATGGGCGTATCTGCTCGCTTACGTCTGGGTAAGCTGCTAAATAACGATCAGCAAAGCTACCACCGGCAGGGTGTCTTTTGGAATGTGCTGCAAACCAAATAGAATCCAATGCTTGTTGCTGACACAGAGCGAGCTCGAACTCGATGGCGTCATGTAATGAAGGGTTATTGCTTTCAATCGCTTGGCAGTGATCTTGTATTGACGCTAACGCTGCGATGTCGTCCCAAGTGAATTGGTTAAAATCAGGATAGCGGCTACGTTCATGGAGCAGAACTTTCGGATATTGAGCTAACTCTTGTTGAGATACTAAGATTGGGGATGATTGCCAGCTCAGTTGATACAGGGTTTGCCACTTATCTTGCAAACTTTGGGCATTGGCTAGAGTTGGGAGCCAAAAGATCAAGCAAAGAGCCAATGTAAACCTGCGCATCCAATCATTCTCGTTAAAAGTCGTGGGGCGAGTCTAAAGAGTTTTGGGCGCGATTTGTAACCTGAATGTCAACAAGTGTTCCTTTAACAACAAATTGTCGAGTGGGTCATGCTTTTAAATAATAAAGTAAAAATACAGTAAGTATCACTTGTTTGAAATAAATTAGATAATTGTGTACTTACTGTCATTATTGGGCGGGTTGAGGGGACTATACTGGGCTCATCCCTAATAAGAGGAACCATTATGAAACTCATCATCAAATCAGTATTGGCAATCAGTATTTTGGCTGCAGGCTCTGCTCAGGCGTTCGAATTAACCAGCAACGATATTCAAGAAGGTCACCCAATGGCGAAGACTTTTGAATACTCAAGTTGGGGTTGTGACGGCGAGAACCTATCACCACAATTGATGTGGAAAGATGCACCAGCAGGTACCAAAAGCTTTGCTATCACAGCTTATGATCCAGATGCACCGACTGAAAGTGGCTTCTGGCATTGGGTTGCGTTTGATATCCCTGCAAATGTGAACGAGCTACCTCGCGGTGTCGACATCTCTAAAGTCGGTGGCAAAGAAGGTCGCATTGATTACGGTACAGTTGGCTACGGTGGTGTTTGTCCTCCAGAAAAAGATGGCATGCACCGTTACCAGTTCACGGTTTGGGCATTACCAAAGGATAAGCTCAACCTAGACGAAAACACGCCATCGGCTGTGGTTGGATTCACGTTGAACAGCATGGCTTTAGACAAAGCGAAACTGACGGCAACTTATACACGTTAATAGCTTATGTACGTTAAAAGCTTATACACGTACATAATAAGCAAATAAGCAAATAAGCAAATAAGCAAATAAGCAACTAAGGGGATGAGATGAATCATCAATATCAAGTGACGATCTTTCGTGCAGAGCAGTTACAAAAACTGCGCAATGTGAGGATTCTATCCCCTAGTGTCATTCAGATCATTTCAGGCAGTAAGCGCCTGTTTTGGAAAGATTCAGCGGCAGAGCTCTCACATTCTGAGCTGCTGTTGTGTGAGGCATCAGCTTCACTAAGTTTTGAGAACATGCCCCACAAAGGGCGTTTCTTGTCGCGAGTATTCAGCTTCCAATTCCAACCTTCTCAGGCGATGCTTGATTTAAGTGAGGAACGCTCGAATGATCTGGGACTGCCTACAGTTAAAGCGGATCGAAACTTACAAGACTCACTCAATGCTCTGTTCTCGTTTGATACACCGAGCATGAGCAAAGAGACTCAACAGTATTGGTTGCAGGGCTTGTACCAGCAATTGGCCGAAAAAGGGGTGTTGCATCGACTGTTTGCCAGTGCCAACGTCTCGTTTAGCCAAAAGCTTAGCCATTATCTTTCACATTCACCAGATGAGAAGCATCCATTAGAGTCGGTGGCGGAGCGTTTTGCGATGAGCCGAGCCACGCTGATCCGAAAGCTCAAACTGGAAGGTATGCAATATCGTGAGGTATTAGCTGAAGTTCGCTTGAGTCACGCGCTTTATCTGATGCAAAACGGACAGCAGAATGTGGCGATGTTGGCTCAGTCTTGCGGTTACCAATCGGAAGGGCGTTTTAGTCAGCGCTTTAAAGGCAAATTTGGTTTGTCGCCAAGTGAATACATCAAGACCGTCGTCAGCCATAGAGTCGCGAGCAAATAAAGTCGCGACGCAATAATCATTCTGTTTGGCTTAAACGCTCACTTTCTTATCTCGTGCTGCCAATGCAGCGAAAATCGTACACGCAAAGGCAACTGATGCGATCAGCAGAATAGGAACACTCCAAGAATCTGTCTGAGCATGAAGCTTACCCACCAGCGTAGGACCAGTGGCTGCCAATGCATAACCGATTCCCTGAGCCATACCCGACAATGATGCGGCTTGGCTGCTATTCGATGTACGCAAGCCAACAAAAGAGAGCGCGATAATAAACGTCGAGCAGTTGGCTAATCCAAACAGTCCCACCCAAAAGATCGCAAACTCAGGCAAATACAGAAGACCAATCAATCCAACAAATACACTCGATGCACACAGAGTGATGAGCCATTGTTGATTGTCACTTTTGGCTAAGAATGGCAGTAACAGTAGCCCTGGAACCATAGTCGAAAATTGCAGGAAGCCGTAGATGTAACCCGCATCGATTTCGCTGTAGCCAAGGTCGTTCAAGATCTGTGGAAGCCAGCCTGCCAAAGAATAGAAGGTAAATGAGTTAAGCCCAAGCGCTAACGTTACTTGCCACGCTACGACGCTTTTAATCATCTTCTTCATCGGTAGAGGTTTGTCTTGTTGCTTGTTATTGCTGGCCGAAGATGAGCGTTTTCTGATTTTAGGCAACCAGATCATCAAAGCTAATATTGGAAATACCAAGTTCATTAACAGCGCTAATTGCCAACCTGTCATAGTGAACAAGGTGATCTCTGAAAATGGCACCATCAAACTTGAGCCTAACGTCGAGCCGATGCCCATCGTAAAAATGTACAAAGAAGTGACTGTCGCGATGCGTGTCGGGAAGCTAATTTTCACTACTACAGGCAACAAAACATTGCCAATCGCGATACCAAGCCCGATCATCACCGTGCCGATATACAAGGTTGGGATTAACCCAGCAGAGCGCAGTGTAATCCCGGACGTGATCAGAACTAAGCCTAATAACAGGCTAGGCTCTAGACCAATTCGTTGAGATATCTTGGTGACTAATGGTGAAAATAAGGCAAAAGTTAACAGTGGCAAAGCTGTTAAGAAGCCAGCAGCCGAAGAGGTAAGGTTGAGGCCTTCCATAACCTGAGAAAGCACAGGAGCCAAGCTCGTAAAAGGCCCACGAAGGTTAAGTGCTAGGAATAGAATCCCTAACATGACGAAAATGCTATTACGAAGAGAGGCGCTCATAGGTTGTTCTACTGTTTGCTTATGAGAAGACAGGCTAGCCTACAGATCATTGAATGTATAAACAATTACCGTTGCTAAAAAGGTCTGGCTGAGCCAAGAATTCCTATCTTCCACAAAATCCGCATCATTCACACGATCCGAGCATACACGCCTACATCTGATCTCTTTGCGCTAAAGCCCATTCAATAAACATTTTAACTTTTGGTGATTGGTGTTCTGAAGGCGTCGCGAAATAGTACTGCTGTTTGCACGTGACGGGTGGTTCGTTAAATGGCGCGATAAGCGTATTGTCTTTAAGATATTTTGATACCACGCTATATCGTCCAATCGCAATGCCGGCATTGTTTATGGCTGCCAGTATCGCGAGATCTGAACGGTCAAATTCCATATTTGAGCTGGAATGTACAGTACCGAGTTGGTTCGCTTGTGCCCACACTTGCCATTCATTGCGGTTTGAGTCGTAGTTCCATGCTTGGTTGTCGTGCAGTAACGTTGCTCGATTGAGGTTTTCTGGTTGTTGATTAAGCCCATGTAACTCAGCGTATTGAGCGGTACAAACCGGAGTCATGCTCTCGTGCATGAATGCTTGGCAGAAAAGCTTATCTGGGAATAGATCATCGAAGTAGATGGCAATATCGATACCGTGTCCTTGAAAGCTGATATTTTCATTACCAGTGAGCAGTTTCAATGTGATTGATGGGTAACGTTGTTTGAAGTTCGCTATCCGAGGCACTAGCCAACTCTGCGCAAATGTCGGTCGTGAATAGATCGTGAGTGTGCCCGATATTTCTTCGTTCTTAACATCTAAAATTTCTTGGTTTAGATCATTCAAGGTGCGGCTCAATGCGGCATAGATGCGTTTGCCTTCGCTTGTCAGTGTGATTCTGCGGTGCGCACGTTCAAACAGCTGTATATCCATCTCTCTTTCGAGCTTGTTGATACGATGAGAAACCGCACTTGGTGTCATCGATAGCTCTTGGGCTGCAAGTGAAAAAGAACCATGTCGAGCGGCCACTTCAAACGTGTGCAGCTTCGACAGCTGATAGCTGTTTAAGCGTTGATTTTTAGAGTACAGGTTGTCTTCACTATACATTTCGTTAAGGGCACCTTGATTCAAGCAAGAGGATTTCGATACACATCTTCAATGTCATATCATAGCTCTATCTGTGACTCATAGTTAATCATAAGTTGCTTTGGTTGCGTTAATTCCCGAAATTTTAATTAATAGATGAATTCAGTTCATGCAAGTGTGATTTTTCGTCGGTTGAACAAACACCAAAATCCCGTTTAAATAGGTTTACTAATGCTTGAACCTGCGCAGTACGCGCTTTACCAGAAAAGGTCACCCATGACTGTATTGAATATCGACAAGCTCATCTCAGATTTCCCACTGCTTCAACGATTAGCGGCACTCGATGAAGTGACTTGGTTTAACCCAAACAGCACGACTTTGGAGCAAGGTTTACCCTATGTGGGATTAGGCGAACAAGATATTCACGATGCGAGCATGAGGCTACAAAGGTTTGCTCCTTATCTAGCCAAGGCGTTTTCGGAAACTCAAGCGACCAATGGCATCATCGAGTCAGAGCTTGTTGACATTCCATCTATGAAATCAGTATTGGAAGCGCATTCTCAGCAGCCTATAAAAGGGCGTTTGATGATGAAGAAAGACAGCCATTTACCGATTTCAGGTTCAATCAAAGCGCGCGGTGGTGTTTATGAAGTACTAACGCATGCCGAGAAGCTTGCCATTGAAGCCGGGTTACTGTGTGAGAGCGATGACTACAGTAAGTTGCTCGAACCTGAGTTTCGTGACTTCTTCCAACAATACAGCATTGCGGTAGGCTCCACAGGTAATCTAGGCATGTCGATCGGTATCATGAGTGCCAAATTGGGCTTTACTGTCTCTGTTCATATGTCGGCAGATGCGAGAGCTTGGAAGAAAAGCAAACTTCGAGAGCATGGCGTCAACGTTGTTGAGTATGAACAAGATTATGGTGTTGCAGTAGAACAAGGTCGCAAAGAGGCAGAGCAAGATCCTCGATGCTTTTTCATTGATGATGAAAACTCGCAAACCCTGTTCCTTGGTTATTCGGTGGCAGGGCAAAGGCTCAAACAGCAGTTTAAGCAACAACTCATTTCAGTGGATAAAGAACACCCATTATTTGTTTACTTGCCGTGTGGGGTAGGTGGTGGCCCTGGTGGTGTGGCATTTGGCTTGAAGATGGCCTTTGGTGATCATGTCCATTGTATTTTTGCTGAACCGACTCATTCACCTTGCATGTTGCTCGGTGTTCATACGGGTTTGCATGATGAGATTGCGGTTCAAGATCTTGGTATCGATAACTTAACAGCTGCGGATGGTTTGGCGGTGGGGCGAGCATCTGGATTTGTCGGTCGCGCGATGGAGCGTTTGCTTGATGGTTATTACACGTTAACCGATGAACGCATGTACCAATTGCTAGGTGAGCTGAATCAAGCAGAGGGCATTCAACTTGAGCCTTCTGCGCTAGCGGGTATGCCAGGTGCGGTTCATGTTGAACAAAATAGTGAGTATCTGGAAAGGTTAGGCATCGATAATTCTACGTTAGCCAATGCCACTCATCTTGTTTGGGCGACTGGTGGCGGTATGGTTCCAAAGCAAGAAATGGCAGCGTATTTAGCCAAGTCTTCGGTGTAAACCAGATAGAAAGTCGGACTCTGGTGGATGATTTATGAGTTTAAACGAAGCAATAACTTGCGCAGATCGTTATCCAAAACACACATTTTGTAAATTAAGCTTCTTAGATGTTCTAACTATCAGTTAGGTTGAGTGGCATTCAACTTGATAGGGATTGAGCAATGCAGACGGACAAAGTGATGCAGACAAGACACATAAACACACCAGAAAAATTACTTCAGCGTTTAGATGCGATTGGGGAGTCTTTGGCAGCTTCGGGTAAGGCTCATGCTTTGCTGGGATTGGGCTCAGTAGGTATTGAAACAGAACGACTTGATCAGTATTCAGATGTCGATTTTTTCGCGATAGTGCAAACAGGGCACAAGCAGTATTTCTTAGACAGTTTGCATTGGCTATCTGATATTCACCCAATCGACTACGCAGTGAGAAATACCGTCGATGGCTATAAAGTTCTGTACGCTGACGGAATCTTTTGTGAGTTTGCGGTGTTTGAACCCCACGAGTTAGCGCATATCCCATTTGCTGAAGGGCGCATTGTTTGGCAGCAACCTGAATTTGATACGCAGTGTTGTGTTCCACCAGCAAAAGGCGATGCACACGCAAACTCCCAAGAGTGGATCATTGGTGAGGCACTAACCAATCTTTATGTGGGTATGTCTCGTTATAACCGAGGCGAAAAGCTGTCGGGCAGTCGGTTCGTTCAATCTTACGCACTCGATCGTTTGATTGATCTTGTGGATCAAACTGAACAGTCTGAGCCTGAATTCGTTGATGAATTTATGTCGGATAGAAGGCTAGAAGCTCGCTTTCCTAAGTTTGCCCAATTGCTACCAACCTTTACCCAAGGCTACGAGCGCACCGCTGAGTCGGCACTTGCCCAACTAACTTTCCTTAACTCCCACTTCACAGTCAACCAAGCTATGTGTGACCGAATCACTGAACTGTGTTCCAGTAAAGATTAAGCCTATAACCTGTTAATCTTAAAACCTATTTTCTTGGTGCGCGTAAATAACAGTTGTCGCTCGTCTGTATTGTTGATAGGTTTTAACCATGAAATTTAATTCTGCTTCAACTTCAATTTTCTTTTGGTGGTGCTCTTAACAGAGCAGCACGGAATACTCACATTCTTTAGCTGCTGGACGGTAGCTAAGAATGTCATCAAAAATGTCGCCTCTTTTTATCTCCAGTAGCCTTTCTAACTTGGAGATACACCATGAATACCAACTCAAACAGCCATATCGACAGCAACAGCTATACCAACAAGCCTGAAATCATTCTGACTGGCGATAGAGCAACTGGGCCTTTGCATTTGGGTCATTACGTCGGTTCACTTAAACAAAGAGTTTCTTTGCAGCATATTCACGACCAAACGATATTGGTTGCCGACATGCAAGGGCTTACCGACAATGCCCATAATCCTTCGAAGGTTTCGTCCAATATTCTGAATGTGGTCGCTGATTATCTTGCGGTGGGTATCGACCCGACCAAGACCACGATTTGTCTGCAATCACAGTTGCCGGTGTTAGCTGAGCTCACCATGTTTTACAGCAATCTTGTTTCTATCGCTCGCTTGGAACGTAATCCAACGGTCAAAAGCGAAATTCAGAACAAAGAGTTTGGACGTTCAATTCCAGCAGGCTTCCTCACTTATCCCATCTCACAGGCGGCAGACATCACCGCTTTCAACGCGACTTTAGTGCCTGTCGGTGATGATCAACTGCCGATGTTAGAACAAACCAATGAGATTGTAAGAAAGGTTAATTCGCTCGCTGGCAAACCAATCTTGAATGAATGCAGACCACTTCTCAGCAATGCATCTCGCCTCCCTAGTACCGATGGTAAAAGTAAGATGTCTAAATCGATGGGTAACGCCATTAATCTTGGTGCGACAGAGAAAGAGATCAGAGCTGCCGTTAAATCCATGTATACCGATCCAAATCATCTACGAATTGAAGACCCAGGCAAAGTAGAAGGCAATATCGTGTTCACTTATCTTGATGCTTTTCACACAGACACTAACTATGTCAGTCAACTAAAAGAGCATTATCAAAGAGGTGGGCTAGGCGATGGACAAACTAAGAAAGTGTTGGAAGAGTGCTTACAAGAGATGCTTCGTCCTATTCGTGAAAGAAGATCAGAGTTATTGGATGATAAAGCGCAACTCATCGAAATTTTACGCAATGGCACCCAAGTCTCTAGAGAAAGAACGCAAAAGGTATTGTTCGATGTAAAAGACGTCTTTGGTCTGAATATTATCTAGCACTGGTTGCATCTATGACGGGCCAAACTACGGGAGAGTGAAAGGGCGATCTGGATGCGAATATTTCAGAAGGAAGCTTTATTATCAACGGGCCAGTATTGTCTGAATTTATTGGTAAATTAAAGCCGACTGAATCAACCAATCAATTTCAATTTGTAGATGGCGAGAATGTTTGGGTGTTCAAGGTAGGTGATGATAGTTTAGTTTCCTACACGCTTAGTAAGCGCGAAGGCTAAGTTAAGTCATTCCAACCTACATGTCTGTTATGAGTTATGTGGGTTGCCGAATGACATTGTTCACCTAACAAAGCCTAGTCACCGCCAATAAGCCCTTATCACTCTTAGTTACAGGAAGGTAATGATGGAAATCAGTCAGTTGGATCATTTGGTATTAACCGTGAGTGATTTACAAGTTACGGTCGACTTTTACCAACGGGTGCTTGGAATGAAGCCCATCGAATTTGGTGAGGGCAGGTTAGCGTTGTCATTTGGGACGCAGAAGATCAATTTACACCTCAGTGGCAGCGAGTTCGAGCCAAAGGCAAGGCGTGTTCAGGTCGGAAGCGCAGACCTCTGCTTTGTTACCAATACACCAATTGCTAAAGTTGTCGAACATATCCAAGCGCAAGGCGTCGTGATAGAAGAAGGACCAGTACCACGAACAGGTGCAATAGGAAAAATTGTCTCTGTTTATATTCGTGATCCTGATGGCAATCTGATTGAGCTCTCGAATTATTAGTCTTGGGCACTAAACCCGTACGCTTTTGTTTACTCTTCAAGAATGCGACTTTTCGTGTTTACTCCGTTTATCACTAGATGTCGCCAGCCAAATAAAATACAATCGAACAATGTTTTATTAATTTCGTGCTTTATCATTATGATGAGAAACTTACTCATATTCATCGTTAGCCTTTTTTTCTTAACAGCTTGTTCTTCAACGAGTAATCATCAGCTAGACGACGAGACATTGAGCAACGAAGACGCTATGTCGAAAAGCGTAGAGGGAGAGAGTAATCTCGAGACTTCAAAGGATACAAACGCTGAGACCAGCGTTGATTCTTCCCATGATTCAATCGTTAATCATCAACCAGTCACTAACCTTGATTTAAATAAAGACACGATAACTCACGCTTATGCAGAGCCAGAGCCAGAGCCAGAGCCAGTGCAGCCTTCTCAAGTAGCAGCGACAGAAACAACGGAAAGCGATGCTAAGAGTGGCAGTGAAAAAGGCATCGGAAGCTATTTTATTCGTCATAACCAACCGACTAAGACCGTGATCAAATCACTAGAGGGTGTGACAGATGCATTGAACGTCATGACGTTTGGGATATTTGCCACCGGTAATGGTTAAACTGCCAGCCAAGAACGCTAACCAATAGATAGAATGAGACGTGAAGGCGAGCCAGATGGTTCGCCTTTTTTGATCTTCTAAATTTGGCCATCATTTTTCCTAAGAGTCGTGTTCACTTATCTGAGCGCTGAGTCAGGCGACGGTTAACGAAAATAGGAAATTATTAGTTCTGGAAGGGACTCGCCGAATTTACCTTGTTTGACTTGTTATATGCATCAAGGGTTCTAATACTCATCCCAAAGTAAGCAATGAAATCTAATCTTACAAAGACAAGTCTTATATTCACTTACGAGCATAGTAAGATGTTTGCTGTTAAGTCGTTTAGGTTTAGTTATCAATATTCTAGGGAAGAAAAATGAAGAATAAGAGTGTGTTTTTAAGTGTCGCGATGGTGATGTTGTCAGCTCATGCAAATGCATCAGATGCGAACCATGAGTCTGTATCAGATGGTGTTATCGCAGAACAAAGAGCGAAGCTTTCTGAAAATACCCAAGGACAAGGTTTTGGACCGCAAGCTCCACGAGATTTGGGTTCATTAGAAGGAACAAATACCAGACTGTTCTCGGATGCTCCTGATTCAACAGCGATGAACTTATGTAATATTCACTTCCATAAAAATGCTGAGCATAAAGGCGGTGAGTTTACTCAATACGCTGGCAACGGTGATGGTAAGGGATTCCAGAGTGGCTTTAAATACACAGGAAAACTGAGTTCTGCTGAGCTGAAACCATTTGAGGGCAAGGTTTGTCCGAGCGAGCATGGTTCTTTGCATTCGGGTGACACCATTGAAGTTCACTATGTTTATTCAACGGCGCAAGTTGAACCGGGTGAAACACTGGGTGCTTGTTTTAACGACGCGATCACCAACCCGCAACTGCGTGTAGAAACCCAAGTTTACGTATTAGTGAATGACGACAAAGCACTCGACTTTGAAGCGCTCGCTAAACATTCAAAAGTGAACGGCTTACACCAAGCACCAAACATCCCACAAGATACGGGCTCAGCGATTCAATACGCAGGCTCTACAACGGGCCCTGGTTATAATGAGCAAGGTTCACCTTTCCAAGTAACATGGAGCGTTCGTCCACAAGTAGCGAAAGTAAACATCGCGACAGTGGGTAGCTGGTGTGAAGGTAATGACTTCAACGAAGACCACGCCCACGGTGTGAGAAACTTGGTGGTTAACCCTGAGCTATTATCACCTATTCGTAACGACTAAACGATTCTGACCAATAAAATGATCAAGGCGAGCCAATAGGTTCGCCTTTTTGTTTGGCTCAGTATTTTATGGGTGACATGCCCTTTATGTATTGGGTAACCGCCTAGCTATATCCTTTCTCTTTTTCTCTTTCTTTCTTTCTTTCTTTCTTTCACTAACTTGCTTCTTGAGTTCCAACTCGTCTTCGCTATAAGCATGTTCTCTGGTCTCATGCGTTCATACTTATTTATTTTTGGATGAGTTTCGTCCGTCATACTGAATTGTTGGTATTTAAAAATCGTCCATATAATGAGCCCATCTTAAAGAAACAAACCAACTTACTTAGATAAATAGAGGTCATTATGAACACTTCAACACTTACTACTAAAGCACAATTCGAAAACGGCACAATGTTTGAAACTGGCGAGGAAATGCTTTATGTCCTGCAGCTTAACGGCAGCTGGTATGAAATGGGTAAGCAGTACGGAAACTTGTCAAAAGAGCACATGCAAGCGATGTACGACGTTATTGTTCAGCCTGAATTTGATAAAGGGCTAATCAGCCAAAAAGAAGCATATGAATTGTTTGGCACTCGCGTTTTCGCAGCACTTTCTTTACGTCGTAAGCAATACTTCCAAGGTGTAGCAGATGGTCTAGGCTGGCCACTGGAAAAAGTCATCGTGCTAGACCAAAGCGGTCCAATGGCGATTTACCTTGGAAAGCTACACTCATTCTCTGGTTGTTCTTCGTTAGCGACTTGGGGTGAAAGCACGGTCGATGGTCATTCGGTTGTTGGTCGTAATATGGACTGGAGTGATCTGTTCCTAGACTTCCCAATCTATACAACGGTTTATAACCCAACAGATGGTTCAAATGCATTAGTGAATGTGAGCTGGCCGGGTTGGCAGTGGATGGTTACTGGTTTTAACGACAAGGGTGTGTATACCGATCTGCATGACGGTACATCAATGGGCGGCAATATTGTATCGGTTGAGAAGCCATCTTTCTTAAACTCAGTGGTCGATTACATGGCGGAATCTGATTCGATCGAAGCTCTTAGCTCACGCTTCCAAGCGTCACGTACTGATATTGCTTCAATCTGGATGTTAGCGGATAAAAGCGGTCAGGCTTGTGCTTACGAGAACACAATCCAAGAAAACAGAAAACGCGTCAGCGATAAAGACGCTAGCTCGTTTGCGACGGTTAATACGTTCTTAAACCCAGATTGGGGTTTGGGTATCCGTGAAACTCAAAGCTTTTCACTAAAACGTTTTGATAACTTAAATGCACGCCATGATGACCTGTGCGGTCACATTGATGCTGAGGCAATGCGTAACATCTTTGACTTACCACTGTATAACGAAGATGGCAGCTTCAAAGAAAATGGTGGTGTGACTAAGCCAACCAATCAAGATGTGGATCTAACTAACTACCAAATCGTAGCTGACTTAAATGAGCTGCAAATGTGGGTGAAACTTCCTGCGCTTGGCAGCGACACCAACTGGGCTCATATTGATGTTAAGTCTTTGTTTAACAACAAGTAACGTTATCACTCAGTGAGTAGGGCTAATGTGTTTGTATAAGCACATAGCCTTCCTCTTTTTGTAGGCTCACCTCGTAAACCGGCCTCAACAAAACGTAATCAATCGCTTATCAAACTCCTCGTCGGACTTTAATAGACGAATCCGATCATTGCATGGAAGCTTAACAAGCAGGCGTAAACTCTGCCATTAAACCAAAGTGCAAAAATGATTAAATCTAAATTGTTTCATTCTGTCTCGCTAATCGGCGCTCTTTTTTCTTCTGTTTCTTATGGCTCATTTTTCGATGCTGTGGACGACCAATTCGATATGGGTCACCACATTGCAGAAAACGCCGTGGGCTTCTTACCCGTACCGGTTTTGATTACCGAACCTGCCGTTGGTTATGGCGGGGGGCTTGTCGGCGTATTCATGCATGAAACGGACGAGCAGAAACAGCAAAGAAAACAAGCGGCACTCAATGCTATCGATGGAGGCGCACAGCTTGTTCCTGGTGCGATAACAGTATTGGGTGCAGCGGGTACAGAAAACGGATCGTGGTTTGCCTTTGTCGGGCATCGACACACATGGTTGAACGATACCATTCGTTACACGGGTGGTGTTGGGGCTGGGCAAATGAATCTTAGTATCTATAAAGATTTGTCACTAGAGCTCCCAAATAACAAGTCTACGGACATCCAACCGTTAGAGTTTTCTACTGAGACTCGTGGTGTTGTTTTGCAGCAAGGAGTCCAATTTCGAGTGGCAGATACGCCTCTTATGTTGGGCGTCAAACAGTTCGTTTCTTATACCGAGATAACTTCTGACAGTCAGATCGTTGATAAGTTGATGGAGTACACCTTAGGTCAAACCATCGTGACTTCGGGTTTAGGATTGACTGCGGATTACGATACTCGCAACAACTTATTTTACCCAACCAGTGGCTATCAATTTTCAGCTGATTACATGGTTTACGATGAAAAGTTAGGCAGTGATCAAGCATACCGAAAGTTAGATGTCGAAGGGGAAGTCTATGTCCCACTGGCAACACAATGGACGCTGGCTTTTGCGGCCAATTATCAAAACTTTCAATCAGATGAATTGTTTCTTTCGCCAACCACTCAACCGTATATTCAATTAAGAGGCGTGTCTTCCTATCGATATCAAGGGGATGAGATTACCACTCTCCAATCTCAAGTTGTTTTCGACATTGATGATCGTTGGAATGTGTCTGGGTTTTATGGATATGGTCAGGCGAAAGAAGAAGCAGAACTTAGCCAAGACCAAACAGTAGGAGCTTATGGTGTCGGGTTTCGATATCAGATAGCTCGCCGATATGGGTTACGAATTGGTATGGACTTGGCTCGAAGCGACGACGAAAACGCTTTCTATATTAGCTTAGGGAGTGGTTTTTAAATATTCAAAATACCAGTCTAAGTCTAAGACTCTTTTTACTAACGGTTATCAACGGCTATTAACGGCAGAGTCCATTTTTAGTGACGGGTTTGATCCATCATACATGATTCAAGGGATGGGAAAATAGACCGTAAAATGTAGCCATACCAAAGAAGCTTCATTCTGATATCGAAGGTTTGATGGTCGTTATGATTTGGTGAACAGGAGGGTTCACTCATTAAATTTAATCTGCCTTATCTATGGCTTTAGGTATTTGGTGGAAGTATTTGGCACTCAAATAATGAAAATATTTAATCTGTTCAGCTTTAGAACCCTCGTTTTGTTCGCAACCCCGCTTTTTTGGTGGGCTTCGTTTTCAGCGCTATCAGCTGAGTCGAAAGCTGTCCATCCTGGTAAAGAGATTTTCAAACGTTATTCGCTCAGTGAAGACATTCCTAAGTTGGCCATGAGTTCTCTCATGCAAGGCGAACACTTGGTTGAATATGCGACTCGCAAAATTGTAATTGGAGACAACGTTCGTGAATCAAAAGTCTTCTTAGTGAAGAACACCGATACCAAAGGCAACATTGATCTGCGAATTAAATACAATCCCGATGACCTTGATGAACAAGAGCAAGTCATCGATGAAATTGAAGCATTTGTCAGAACTGAATATCGACTAAGGCATTACGCTGAGAGCTATGACCCGTATTCAGTTAAAGCTAAGGATCATGGTGATGGTCGTGTCGATATCTTCTTTGAGTACTCAAAGTATGCATTACCCCAGGATATTTCGTACTTCCGTCATTTAAGCGTGAAAGTCGAACTCGTTAATGGGCAGCCACAGACGATGAGTATCTATAACGATCAGCCGTTTAAATTCAATGGATACCAAATAGAGAGTTACTTACAACGACTTGATTTTAAAAGACTCGAGTCAGGAAAGCTTATTATCGACAGTAAGCACATCGAAGTTGAAGGTAAGAAGCGCGATAAGCCAGTGCGTATGAACACGATGATTCGTCCAATTGCTATTTATGATGAGCAAAATGAGGTGACAGTCCTAGACCACAAAATGCTTGAGCAAGTATCGGATCCGCGAATGAGAGAAGAGAGTGTTGTGCTAGACCGAGTGTTTCCTTTGATGGGCGATATGGTTCGTCGTCAAGGAATCGATTTGCCATTGCCTTTTGGTGTGTCTGTCGCGTACAGGAACCAGAACATGGACATCCCATTCACTGATTTCGTGATTCAAGGGGTGGGCTTGAATGATCTTTTCGACCCTTACGCTAGCATCGGAGCTGTTAATGCTGAAAGTTTAACGCTTAGAGCCGACCTCAACATATTACCGTTTTGGAATGTTTATGGTTTGGTTGGAAAAATCAACGTCGATGCTCAAGTTGATGCGGAATACACCGGTGAGGCGGGTGAGTTTCTCCGAGATAAATTAAACAATAAACTACCACACCTTGGGGATGCATTTTGTAGTGAGTTGTCGGCACTTTGCCAAACGGGTCGTGTGAAAATTCCGTTGAGTTTGGAGTATGACATCGTGGGCTTAGGGACAACTTTGTCTGTGGGTTATAAAGAATTTTTTGCTTCTGTATCGGGCAGTTATACAAAAACGCGTTTAAAAGACACTGACAATTGGGGAGATGGCATTGTGACTGTTCAGCCTATGCTTGGCTATCAACTCGTTGATTATCGTACTCAGCTATTTGTTGGTGCTGAGTACCAAGGTTTGGATTCAAGAATGGCAGGGCATGTGGTTGCGGGTGACTTGGAATTTGATTATGACATTGGCGTGAGCTTATCTCAGTGGGCGTATTTGGTGGGTGTGAATAAACAATTAGGTAAGAACTACAATTTGACCTTTCTTTATAACAAAGGTGAAACGCGAGATTCGATGACGGTCAATTTTGGCTATCGATTTTAAGCATGAGATGTTGAGCGTTAATGGAGAGGGTTTCATCCGTCATAGGAGATTAACTGGATGTGTTTTTATGACATAAACTCATTTCATTAACCCAACACTGATAACTGAATACCGACTAAACAACGATTCAATGGAAAGTATAACGCGCAGGGAGTTCGCATTGTGAAGAAATAAACATAACCAAATGCAGGCTCAACCATGACTTTTAAATTTCCAACTGTTAAGCGAAATCAGCGTTCTCATTTTAATAATAAAACGTTACTTACTCTCGGCATTACCTCACTCCTTATCGGGTGTGGTTCAGACAAAAGTTCAGACTCAGGAACCACGCCAGAGCAACCACAACTGATGCCGCTGCCGGCAAAAACAATCACCACGAATGTTGGCAACGCGACGCTAAAGGCATTGCAAGAATCCGTTTTGATTCAAGACACTCAAGGCGAAGAGATCTTGGTTGATATTGAAGCTTTTAAAGGCGTTCAATTTGGCCATGCAAATCGTTTTGCCCATAGTGAACTGACCTATTTAGAGAACACGATTGATGCAACCGAGTTTGGTGATGCATGCCCACAGTTAAAGGCAACAGCTCAATCGCAGTCGGAAGATTGTCTCAACATGAACCTATGGCGCCCAGAGGGAACACAAAGCGGGGATGGTTTACCTGTCTATCTGTTTATACACGGTGGAGACTTTGAGTACGGCTCGGGGTCTGCCAAGCTTATTCATGGAGACACGATTGTGGCTCAAGGATCGGCAGAGACTAACCCGTTCATTTTCATTACATTCAATTATCGATTGGGTGTATTGGGGAGTCATTGGGTTAAGGGCGAAAACAACAGTGGCAACTACGGCATTGGTGACCAACAAACTGCGCTAGAGTGGGTAAACCAACATATAGAAGCATTTGGTGGAGACGCTCAGAATGTCACGCTGATGGGGCAAGGTTCAGGCGCGATGTCTGTATCGATATTGCAGCAGCAAGCAGAGAAAGAAGGGCAGGCTAATGACTACTTTCAACGTAGTATCATGCAAAGTAATCCGTATGGCTTTGAATACCGAAGCTACGATGTTGCGAAGAGCCAAGACGACGAGTTAGATCTTGTTGACGCATCTTTGGAAGAAGTGTTGCTCACTCAAGAGTCGTTATTGTCACCGACAACGCGTATCAAAGATTGGCTACTTAAAGGTATTCTGCCATTAGTAAATGAATATTCACCAATATCATTAGGCAAGGCAGACCATACACCCATGGGGACTTTAATGCCTTTCTCGCCTTATTTGGTGTGTGAAAAGACATCTCTACTCGGGGCGTGCAGTCAAAATGCAGCACAACCGTATCAGTCTGATTTTATCGTTCCAACGGTAATCGGCGTTAACGCAAAAGACTCGAACACGATGAGTATGTTGCCAACTCTGACGTTTCTTATTCCTAAAATACTCGATTTGGTGTTGGAACAATCACCAGAGCTGCAAAGTGATAACGCCACCTCTCAAGACTGGATTAATGCGATTCAAAACTGGGTGCAAAGTGATGAGGCATCAACAGATATTGATTCGCTATTTGCATCGGCAGATGGCGAAGCAACCATACAACTTGAACTGGAAGATCTGCTTGCCGTGTTGCCTAAATCGGCTTACGAAGCGGTGAGTCAATTGTATTTTGGACTTGAAAATCGAAACAGTACAAGCGAGCTACTGTCGCTTACCGACTTTTATCCAAATGACGAAAGTGAGCTCGATAATGCAATGCGAAATATGGGGCAGTTCAAAATGATGATGAACGACATGCTCTTTAGTGGCCCATCACGTATTAAAGCAAAGCAATCGCAACAACCCGTCACGTTTTACCAGTTTGACTACAAACCGAGCTTCAATGTTTGGGCTTACAATACCAAGGGCGAAGAGCGAAGCGTCGATATTTCAGATGCATTAAAAACCGTCTCTTGTATTAGTGGAGCGTGTAATGGTTCAGAGCTGCCATTTGTGTTCAACAAGCCGTTTAAATTGGATGGTGAAGAAGCATCGCCGTCGAAGAAAGACAAAGCACTGATGAACAAGTTGTCACGAATTTGGTTCAGTGATGCGCTGTTTAGTGATTACCAATATAGTGAAGCGACCGACAGTGTTATGTCGATAGATAATGAAGGCAGTATCCACCTAGAATTAGACTGGGATAATTACTTCCAGCAAGGTGCCGACCCGGTATTGCGAAATGGACGATTAAATGGCCTAGAAGACCTTAATCTCATTGCCAATTATCTTTAACCAACTAACCAACTAACCAACAAAAAAAGTGATCCATTAGGATCACTTTTTTGTTTGTATCATAAGCAAGTATGCATCAATGCCATGCTTACTTTAGCGCTTTTAATTCAATGGGTTCTGCAGTGCAATAAAGCGTTCAACGTAGGCATCTGTCGCTGTCATGATCGACTTTTTCACTTCCATGATCTGTTTTGAATGTGGATTCCATAGCGCAAACGAGAATTTCATTCCCATCTTCAGTTGGTCTAACTCCAGTGTTTCCAAGCTTTCTGTTACATAGGGTGACTCTGACAACACCTTAGGTAACCACGCCCAACCGAGCTCGTCTTGAACCAACTTTATAACCAAGGCAAGCTGATCAACCTCTTCATGTATCGCTGATACTAAGAGCTTCTCTTTGAGACCTTCATCTTTAAACGCACTCAAAACGAACTGACGTGTGCTGCGTAAAGCGGTTAATGCTTCTGTTGGCGAAAGCTGGGAGAGTTTGCCTCCTTTTTTCACAAACGGCAAAAACTCGATATGGCCAATAAAGGTCGAGTCCTTACTGTACATACCTTTGCCTTTGTCGATCATCACCAAGCCAAAGTGAATATCACCACTTGCTAAGCCTTGTTCAATCTGGCTCTTTGTTCTCACCAGAAAGTTAACCTTCATGTTTGGAAAGTCTTGGTCGAGTTGGGCTCGTATGGAAGAGAGCAGGCGATGTGGAGTCATACTTGGATAGGCAAAATTGATGCTTTCCAGTCCACCGTAAGAGAGGCTTAGCGCGATATTATCGAAGATACGAGATTGCTCTATCGCAGACTTAGCGTAGTGATAAAGAAGCTTACCATCTTCAGTCGGTTCTACTGTGCGACCTATGCGCTCAAATAGCTCAACAGCTAGCACGTCTTCAAGGTTATTGATGACTTGGCCAGTGGTTGTACGGTGTTTGTTTAATCGGGCAGCAGCCTTGCTGAATGAACGCTCTTCGTAAACGGTCACAAAGGCGAGTAACTGTTCAATACTAAAATTCATACGTTGTACTCAATTGTTAGTCCATTAAGTATAACGTATCAGATATTCGTAGGGTTAGGTAATTCATATGCCCAACTATGATGTGCGTCGTAGTTGGGCAGAATAGGTATTTGGGGGGAGGTTGGAGCGCAGCGGTACAGGAGTTTGTTATTGATAGGGTGCGATTTCGATATCAATCATTTGATAACCCGTATCGGCAACGTCTGTCGAGGTATCTTTCGTTCTCAGGGTTCCCGTCAAATACACCGTATCCCATAACCCTTGTGCGCTCACATCTTTAGGAGAGTTTACATAGATGATTTGATTGGTCGGTGGTGGCGGTACGTGTATGCAGGCACCGTAATAAGGAACCAACAAAAACTCAGTAGCGATCTCATCATCACCTTCAAGAGGAATGATGAATCCCGGAATCTTAACACGTTGCCCATCAAGTTCTTTTCTTACTGAGCCTAACTTATTTTGTTCTGGCATATCCCAAGAATGTTCGGCGAGGAAAGGCTGTGTCGCTTTTCTGATCATGGCTTGTTCTTGTGCTGGTACAAGATAAATCCACTCTATTTCCTGGGTGTCTGCGTGAACGGAGAACGCGCTAAAAAGTGCGACTGATAGTCCAAGGGTTGTTGTTAGCTTTTTCATGTTGCCTCTTTAATATCTTTGCTGTTGGGGATGCAGGCGATATTAAAGTGGTATGGATCATCAAACGAATCGTCAATGATGGATCAAACTCGTCCTTATTGTGGTTGTTTATCGAGGGGGTTAGGAGATATCAACAGAGCAACTGAATTCATTATTTGGACGTGTTACATCCGTCCAAGTGGAGTTTTAGATAGATCAGTTCCATTCAATAATATCGGTGTACGGAAACGAGGGCGAACAGTTCGCTCATTCATAGGAGGGTGATAACTTAACTTACACAGGTATATATGATGATTAACCGCAAAACACTTTCACTATCTATTCTTTCAGTTGCAGCGACAGCGCCTTTATTAGCAGCGCCTCTATTTGCTGCAGAGTCTGAGCCGAACCCTTCAGACTTAACGGAAACGAGTACATCAGCGTATTTTGGTATGAGTAACCAAGGCGATGTAAAGGGCTCAATATCTGGAGACTTTCATTTTGATAATGGGCAGACAGGCATGCTTACCGTCGAAGGAACGATGACTCAACAGGGGAAATATTCTGACAGTCGAGTTCAGTATTTCCATGTTTTTTCAACAGAGAACAAAATTGTTCCAAGAGCTGCGCTATCGCTCGACGTTATTGATAACTCGATGTTTACTTCTGCGTCATTGGGCGGAGTTGCAGCGATTGATAGCGGGGTGAAAGGACTGCAGTTATTCCCGCGCTTAGGCGTATTGGCCGGTGAATATTCTGATGCGTCAGTGTTGTCGTTTGATGCTGACAAGAAAGAAGCGATAGGCGGATCAGCCGCTTTCTATATGATGTATCAGTTGGGTGAAGATGGTACCTACATCGGCGCATGGCCAGAGTACAATTACTTAAACGGTGATATTGAAACGTCGATGCTTAAATCAACATTAATGATTGCGACGCCTTTCTCTAACGATAAAACTCGATGGGGGCAGCTAAGAGTCGATAACACCACAGGTTATATGCAATCCCAAACTCGCTCTATTGATATCGACGATACGGTTGTTTGGGCTAACTACAAATTCTATTTCTAACTTTTGATGTATAACCGGAAAGGCAGCGCTAATAGCGCTGCCTTTTTTCGTTTGTGGCGTGACTAATTGAGTCGCTTAACCCGCTAACTTTCACACGAATTTAAGAAAATTAAATAATTTCAAAAATACTATCATCAAAGTAAGCCGTGTTTAGATGTGGGTTCTTAACAATATCAATAGCTTACTCTACTTGATGAGATTTGGATGTGTTGAGTCCGTCCTATGTGATTTATCAGACTGACAAAGTTCATTAATAATGCGAATCAAAGAGGCGGACAACGCTGACTTAATTTACTTATTTACCTTTGGAGTCAACATTATGAACAAGCAAATCAAAGCTACTCAAATCAAACGTACGGCCCTAGCAATGCTGGTGGCAATGTCACCAAGTGTCTTCGCTTATGATCTCGTTATCATGAATGGTCGAGTTATGGACCCTGAAACGGGCTATGACCAAGTTGCCAATGTCGCAGTTGAAGATGGAAAGATCGTCGCTATCACTCGAGATGCTATCGAGGGCGATAAAATGATTGATGCTGAAGGGCTGGTTGTTGCACCTGGTTTTATTGATACTCACTCACACGTTGTTGCGATTCCAGTCATGCAAAAGCTACAACTACGTAGTGGTGTTACAACGCCATTGGCTCTAGAAGTTGGCGCTTATCCAGTGAGTGATTGGTATCAACGATTGGAAGGCCGTTCACAAACGAACTTTGGTGCGAGCGTGTCATCTGCGGGTATTCGTACCAAAGTCTTTAACGACGATTACCACACACGCACGGGTACAATGATTAACGATATTTTTGATACCGAAGAGGCAAAAGCATCGAAGATCTCTGGTGATTCAATGACTAAGATTGCATCAAGAGAGCAAATAGAAACGATTTCTGAAATGGTCGATAAAGAGCTCAAAGATGGCGGTTTAGGTATCGGTGTTCCAGTGGGTTATATGTCTAAAGCGGCAACGACCATCGAAACTAAAGAGTGGCAGAGACTTGCGGGTGAATACGGTGTTCCAACGTTTTTGCACGGCCGATTCTCAAGCCAACTTCCACCAACATCGGGCTTAATTGGTATTGAAGAGATGCTATCTGGAGTGGGTATTTATGGTGGTGGTTTGTTGGTTCAGCACATGCACCAGCAAACTCTCAATGAAACACCTGTCGCACTTAAGATGCTGGACGATGCAAAAGCAAAAGGCATGAACGTCGCAGCAGAGATCTACCCATATAACTATGGTGCAACCATTGCAGCGGCGGACTACCTAGAGCCAGAAAACTACCAGCGCAATATGGCACGAGATTACTCAGATATTATTGAAACAGAAACAATGAAACCTCTAACTAAAGAGCGATACGAGCAATTGCTAAAAGAGAACCCTCAAGCGAGTGTTATGTTCTACGGTGCAACGGATCAAGACCTTAAAAACGCGCTCGCTCATGAGTCAACAATCGTTGGTAGTGATGCTTTCCCACTGATGAAAGAGGATGGAATGATGGCTTACAGCTGGAATACGTCTTATGAAGGTCTACAAGGACACCCAAGAGCCGCTGGTACTCAAGCTAGAGTATTGAAAATGGTTCGTGAAGACAACCTGATGCCATTGATGTCTGCGGTTTCTAAAATGTCTTACATGCCAGCTAAGTTCTTGCAAGACAATGGTATTAACCAAATGAGCCAAAAGGGTCGTATTCAAGTGGGCGCTGATGCTGACATCACGATGTTTGATCCAGAAACGGTAACGGACAACTCGACACTTAAAGAACCAGGTTTGCCATCAACAGGTATCCCATATGTTGTGGTTAACGGAACAGTAGTCGTAGGAGACTCTAAAGTGCTGCCAAATGTTTACCCGGGTAAAGCGGTGCGTAATAGCGTTACCAAATAAAGCTACCTAAACAAACGTTCATAGAAGCAGACGCGACAACTTCGGTTTCACGTCTGTTTTTTTATCACCAAATTAGCATCTAAAGGGTCATCAAATGTTCGTAACAACCACGGAACTCATAAATACTATCTCTGTCCTTGGTACTGCTGCTTTCGCGTTCTCTGCGGTATTGGCAGCGAGTGAAAAAAAGACGGATATTTTCACGGTGGTGGTATTGGGTGTAATCACAGCAGTAGGGGGAGGCAGCACACGTGATGTATTGCTCGATGTGACCGTGTTTTGGTCAGAGGAACTGTATTATGTCTGGATTGCGGTTGTGAGTAGCTTAATCGGCTTTATCTGTGTTTCGTTTTTGAAGAAGCGTTGGTTTCATACGATCAACCTTTATGTCGATGCGATTGCTATCGCCATGTTTGCGATTCAAGGGACTGAAAAAGCATGGAGCTTAGGTTTCGGGCTACCGCTAGGTCCAATCATGTTGGGTATTATTACGGCCGTGGGAGGAGGGGTTATAAGGGACGTTTTGATTCAACGTCCGACGCTACTGTTATCAAAAGAGCTTTACGCAATCCCTGTTGCATTAGGCTGTACATTACATGCGACTACACTGGCGTTGCTTCCACAATATACCGATGTGAGTGCGATTGTTTCTATTGCCCTTGTGATTTACATACGCCACCTGTCGATTAGTAAACAACTTGCTGTTCCAAAGTGGGCGACATTGAATCCAGTTTAAAACCAGTTTCCGTTTTATTTCACTGGCATTGATCGTTTTCTTTACTCGACTCAAGACAGCATGATACGTTCATGATCAATTATGTTGGGTTATAGAAAAGGACAGTCCAATGTCATTAGAAAGTGCGATTACATTCTTTATTGCCATGTTTATATTTGGTATTACTCCGGGGCCTGGCGTATTTGCCATTTTAGCTCGTGCTATGGTTCAAGGATGGCGAAAGTGCGTCACGCTTTCATTAGGTATGATATGCAGTGATCTTATTTATCTTGCGCTTGCCTGTTTTGGTCTAGCAACGATTGCCGAGAATTGGTCGATTGCGTTTGAGGTGATTCGCTACGTTGGTGCAGCCTATTTGATTTACTTGGGCTACAAGATGTTTAAGAGCCTACCTGAAGTGCAAGGCTCTGCGGAACTTGCCGCCAAACAGAGTCAGAAATCCGAACTTGCGAGTTTCGCGCAAGGCTTTTTGATTTCAGCATCAAACCCTAAAGTGATTCTATTTTATATTTCGTTCTTGCCCACTTTCATTGATCTGACGGTTCTGCGTTCACAAGATATCGTCTTGGTTTCTGCGCTAGCATCTGTTGCTCTGATGTCCGGTTTAATGCTTATCGCTGTAGGCGCGGGCAGAATGGCAAGTTTGCTGAAAACGCCACGTGCACATAAAAGGTTAAACCAAAGTGCTGGTGGAATAATGATTGCAGCTGGCTCATATTTGGCGATAAATCGATAAATACGATTATTTAAACAGAAAGGCGAACCGATGGGTCCGCCTTTTTAGTTGCAGGAAAGTAGCTAATGTTCGTGCATTACGCGTCTACGAAAATCACTTCACCAGTAAGAAAGCCATCGACCGAGCGCTCAAACGCTTTGCCAACAAGTTTGCTTGGTACAGGTTCAAAACCTGGCATCATTTCACCGTAAACATCCCACGCTTCAGCAAGAACGGTCGGGTTAATGACATTGATACGTGTGTTTCTTGGCATTTCATAAGCGACAGTCTTAACGAAGGTATCAATTGCGCCGCTAGTGGTAGCATCAGCAATCGCAAAAGGAATAGGTTTAACATTCAAGATACCGCTAATTAGAGTAAATGAACCGCCATCAGCAATGTACTTTTGGCCGATGCGAACAAGGTTGATTTGTCCCATCATTTTGCTCATTACCGTGGTCATCCATTGATCTTCAGTCATATCCGCAAAGGTGTTGTATTCACACAAGCCAACGGTGTTAACAACTGCATCAAAGTGTCCGACTTTTTTGTAAAGTGCCTCAATTGATTGCGGGTCAGTGATATCAACGATGTGGTCGACATCGCCAGAGCGACCCGCAGTGATAACGTTATGGTTGCCTAGTCCCATTAATGCTGCTTGACCCATCTTGCCACGTGCGCCAATTAGAATGATTGTTTTCATGTTGTTCTCCGATCTGTATATGTTTCGTTTCGATGGAAGAACTTTAACCAAACCTCTAAACAAGTAGAAACAAAGTCTAATTGTGAGTGTTACTGGTTTTTCTTGTTGAGTGTTACACTGACATGGAATCCAACTACACCGAAGCGAGTGCGTGTGAGCAAACTAGACCGATTAGACATTAAGCAGCTTAGAGTTTTCCAAGCTTTAATCCGTGAAGAGAACGCGTCCAAAGCTGCGAATCAATTGGGGATGACTCAGCAAGCTGTCAGTGAGCATTTGAAGAAACTGCGAGAAGTGTTTGACGATAGGTTGTTTGTGAGAAAAACCAACGGCTTTGTTCCGACCACCTTTGCACAAGAGTTATCTGTCGGTGTCGATCGTCTGCTGATCGACTTCAATTTGTTGTTATCTAAAACAAACTTCGTACCACAAAAAGCCAAAGGGACATTCGTTATTGCGGCAACAGACTACGCACAGCAGATCATTTTGCCGAGTTTAATCGCGCAGTTAAGGGAACAAGCACCGAACTTAAAGCTGATTGTGCGTGATTTTGAAATTGATAATTTGCATGAGCTAATGGAAAGCGGGAAGGTCAATTTAGCTATCGCGTTTCCGGACTATATTCCTGATAGCTACAAAGTCATTAAGTTGTTTGAAGAGCATCATGTGTGTGTTGCATCACCTCATGCTTCAATAGCACAAACCACACCTTCATTAGAGGAAGTGGCGACTTATCCCACCATTATTGCATCACCATCGCGTCCAAACTTCAAAGGATCGATTGATGAATGGTTCAGTCAGTTTGGGTTAAAGCGCAATGTCGTGGTCTCCGCACCGTGTTTCTCCATTGTACCCATGTATTTAAACACCACAGATTCTATTGCGTTCTTGCCATCCAGAGCTATTGAAGGGTTCAATTTGGTGACGATCCCAATGGAGCACTCCCCAGAAAGCTTTGATGTGGTGGCTGCTTGGCACCCGAGATATAACGAAGACCCACTACAAAAATGGGTCACATCCTTGCTCAAGATTGACGAATAACGGGTATTAAAAATGACAGTAAAGTAGGGCGCATCGACTGAATAGCTCGCATTATTGAACGAAACGTTTGGCCAGTTATCATCACTACTTGTTTGTTAGTCACAATGGTGCAATTATTTAAAGAGTGATATTACTCGGATGCATGTCTTATGATGACTATCGAACAACAGCTTTCTCGGTTGGACCTAAACTTATTGGTGTCGTTAAGTGTTTTAATCAAAGAGAGGAACGTAACGCGAGCTGCCAATACCTTGTATCTGTCTCAGCCTGCGATGAGTCGTACCTTAAGTCGTTTGCGAGAGTTGTTTGATGACCCACTGTTTTATCGAGAGTCGAATGGTTTAGTGCCCACGCAAAAAGCGTTAGAACTGCAAGCACCTTTAGAAGAGTTGCTATTGGCGATGCGAAGCCTAGTAACGAAATCTGCGTTTGATCCTGCTGAATGTGTTCAAACCTTTGTTGTCTCTGTACCGCCATTAATGAGTCGGATGCTTTCTGTGCCCCTTGCTGAACGCTTCATGCACGATGCGCCAAACGCCAGTCTTATCGAATATCCGATTGCAAAAACGCCTACTAGCCAACTGCTGTCACGAGATGTGGATTTTACCATTCACATCGAAGCCCCGAGCAATCCAATCGAATTTCCATACGTGAGTCTTGGGCAGATCTATCCGGTATTTTATGTTTCTGAACATCACCCTTTAGCGAAAGCGAAAAATGTCACGCTTGATCAGTGCATCGAATCTCGTTTTGTCGATCTCACGCTCGATATTCGTTCCAATTATGGGCTGCAGCACCCGGTAGACTCTTATTTAGCTAAGAATGGAATGCAAAGAGACATTGCTTTCAAGAGTGGACAGCTTCTTACGTTGGTGGAGGTGATGCAGAGTTCGAATACAATTTTGGTTGCGACCCACAAATTGACGGAACTAGAGGGAATAGGTGACAAGATAGTGCCGATATTCTCTCTAGATAATGTACCCGAGTTAATGTTCGAACTGTTTTTGATTGAGCATAAAAGAACCGTTACCAGCCCAGCACATCAATGGTTCAAGAACTTAGTCGTGTCCGTGATTGAAGACGTTGTTTGTGATAGTTGAGCCACGTCTTTGCTAACACCGCAGCCAAAGTTAAGTTGACCGCTTAGTTCAGATTCCAATTAAACCTAAACGGTGTTCTTCGGGTTTTGGGCGAGTCATTGATGGCTTTTAACAGTGTTTTGGCTTCTGTTAGTGAAACTGAGAGGGAGGTTGAAACTGAGCCTTCAGTAGTTTTTGCGTAGCCAAGCTTCAATAACTTCTTCCAAATGTTGTTTGATTCAGAATCTAGAGGCAGTTCAAGCGTACCTTTCGACAAGGTTTTTCGCCCTGTAATCTCGTAGACAGTTTGCACCGCTTTGCTGTACTGCTTTTCTTCAACGTGTCGACAAAATTGAATACTCAGCTTTTTGGTATTCAACTGTTGGCGTGCGACAAAATAACATTTTGAATCAATGGAGTGATTTCCGATCAGGCGAGCAATCGCAGCAAGGAATACTCCCGCAATGACCAAGTAATGCCAATATTGACTCAACCAATTCGATAAGGTCTGAGCCCGATCGCTCGAGCCTAGAGTGTTACTTAACGAGTCTAATAACTTTACGTCACCGACTTGAAGCGTTTGCTGCTCTACAGTTAACGATTCCAGCTGATTGGTCTTTGTGTTCCACCACGTCATGGTCTGTTTTGGTAAGACGACTTTCCCTTGTTCTTGAAGAATTAACGTTACCTGTTGTTTGAGTGTCGCGGTATTGCTCTTATTCAGGCGATTAAATACGTTTTCTTTGACTGCTGGTTTGCGATACAACTCAACGCCAGATATGTCTGGGATGTTGATCTCAGGCAGCAACATCATGTGTGAGTTTGCCACGCTCAATGTATACGTTGCAGTGACAGCGTGGCCAACTTCGAATTCGTCGGTTAACGGACGATCGGTTGATATTGAAAGCTCAGCATTTGGGCTAACAATCAACGCGTCTATATCAATGTTGCTCACGGGCATTTTGGATGTAAAGTTAATGGGTTGCGATTGAATCACGCCCTCAACAACTGTTTCGCTGGTAAGCTCTACACTAACAGGGATGCTCAATTCAGGAACAGTAAACTCGCCAGCTTGCATTGGGTATAAGTAGTAGCGTGCTTTTTGGGTAAACCACTTAGTGCCTTCAATTGTGCGTGCTGAACGCGCGACTTTCTGCTCATCTTTCTTTACTACCGTGTTGGGTATATCTAAGTAAGGTAATGCCAACTCTTCTTTAAAGGGGCGGGTACTCAATACTTCAACGTAGAGTGCGACTTGCTGTTTCACTACGACATCTCGAGCTTTAATTTCAACATTCAGCTTCAACTCACCTTCACCGACAAGCTGGTCTAGGTTAGTCGCACTGGCAGGCATTGAAATTAAAAGCATCATCGCGGATAAGGCAGTAAACCAACACTTCATAAGGGCGAATGCTCGGATTTTCGATTTAGTTTTGTTCATTGCTGTATTCCTGCTGAAATTTTTGTCTTAGAAACTTAGATGGATTTTGTCTGACCTGTTTTAGCCAAACTTGGTCAGAGATCACGAGCTCCTTCTGACTCCCTTCTTTTGGTTCTTCGTCGACCAATTTCCTATCATCAATGACTTTTTCTGAATCTTGTTTTGTCGGTGGTGTGTTCTTGATCTTCTCTATCGCAGCTTCCACAACGGCGAGGTTGTTGGTCGCTTGTTCTAAATACTTTTCGTTGTTTAACAGTTCGTTGTAAAGCGCCGTGGCTTTATCAAATTGGGCTGTATGAGCGTAGCTGTTTGCGACAATTAACTTGGCGAAATCAGTCAACGCTAACGATTTGCCACCTTGTTTACTTACTTGTGGGCTTAATTGATCAATCGCGCCAAGGAAATCACCTGACAGATAACGACTGTAGGCTTTCCATGTTGGATCATCGAACAGAGCGGCACTTTGCGCGTAGTTGCCTTGTTTGAACTCGACATAAGCGTGTTGATCGCTAGATAGCCAAAAATCAAAAAATGAGTGCTTATCGGAAATTCCCCAAATCAGATTTCCTGCAATAAGCACAAGCAAAAAGTGCATTGGCTTAAGTTTGGATAACCAAGCTAAGAGAATGGATTGGTTCGGAGTCGAAGAGGTTGGCTTCGTCAGATTATCAATCTTTTGATTGATTACCTTTGGATTCGCTACCTGTTTATTATTTACCACTGTAGCGTCCACCCTTTTCTAAACCACATCAATTGAATCGGCAGCAACAAGAATAGCAACCAATAGCCCGCGTCTAACCAAGGTAGGGCGCTATCGCTGACCGCAAACAGGTTGTTTTGAATGCCTTGATAAACCGCGTCTACATCGCTAGCGTCGTGGGTGAATGAAACCATGTTTCCATGACCTGCTTGCGCGAGTTGTGACAGTGAAGTGAGTTGAGTTTCTGTTAAACCTGCTGTGCCATTTCCGCCACTTTGTGGGTTTTCACCCATCGCCCAAACGATCACTTGGTGTTGCTGTTGTTCAAAAGCTTTAGTGAATTCTTCTATCGCTTGGTCATTGGTCTTGTCCGTCAGTATCAAAACCGTTGATGGTGCTTTTGCTTGTGAGATTAGCTCGAGCGTTGGCTTTAACACCGAAGCCGGTTTGCTCTCATTATCTGGTAACAAGCTTCCATCCAATACATCGAGGAAGTATCGCGTTAACTCTTTGTCTTTGGTGACAGGCATAGCGACATGGGCACTGCCACCGTATATAACCAATCCGGTTTTTGCATCGCCGCGCATCTCAACGAGCTGATTGATCTTCTGTTTAGCGCGCTCTAATCGTGACGGCTGAATGTCGGTTTTATTCATTGAATCAGAGACATCCAAGGCGATGACCAGCTCGGAATTGTCTTCAAAAAATGGTGAAGGTTGCTGCTGCCACGTTGGACCCGCCATAATGAGCGTGGCTAGAACCGAAAACACCAAAAACAATCGATTAGGAGAAACCATACGCGCTCGATTTTGGTTGAGAGACAGATGTTCCACCATGTTTTTAGACATCACAGGTTGCCACTGCGCGACCAAATCGTCTTGTTGAACGAGTGCGCGATAAAACAACACGAACGGGATCAGTGCTAACAACCATAATGGGCGCATGAAATGAAACTGGGTGATATCGCCACCAAACCATGTATTGAAATCAGTCATTGGTTAGCTCCTCTCTACGGCGAATAACGCGCTTTATTTCTTTTTTACGACGCAGATTTGCACCAAACACGATTAAGGCAGCGAGTAGGTTGCTCACCAGACACACGCCAAATGCATAGTGGTGCAAGCTGTGTTTAGGACGGTGAGATAAAAGCTCGAACTCTTGCTGTTCTAGTTCGTCGATCGTTGCGTAAGCTTGTTCGAGTTGCTTTCGGTCCATAGCATGAAACATCTGCCCGCCAGTTGCTGCGGATACCTTCTCCAATGTTGGAAGATCCATTTTGTAGCGACCTTTGGTACTCGGGTCACCAATTGCAATGGTGTAAATCTTCACACCATATTTGGCGGCGATTTCGGCGGCTTTGACAGGAGGCATTTTCGAGCTTGTGTCATCACCATCGGTTAGCAGAATCATCACTCTTTGGCGGCTCTGTTCTTGTTCGAATACGGCAATTGATAAGCCAATTGCATCGCCAAAAGCGGTTTGAAACCCGGCGTAGCCAAGCTCAACGTCTTCGAGCAGCGATTGCCACACGTCAATATCTTCAGTAAATGGCGCTTGAACATACGCAGAGTCGGCAAACAAGATTAACCCCAAGCGGTCATGTTCTCGCTGGGCTGCGAACTCGCGCAACACCTGCTTTGCAATGGTTAAACGGTCGTGTTTGTTGCCTTGTTTATCGGAAAAATCCTCTTCTGACATCGAACCTGACAGATCAAGTGCGACCATAATTTCACGAGCAGATTTCTTTTGTTCAATTGGTTCGCCCACCCACATCGGTTTAGCAATCGCAACGACTAAAGCGAGATAGCTGATAATGACCAATAGCCATTGCACTTTACGACGGCTCATCTTGACTGCGGTTTCAGAGGGCTCCTGTGAAGAGACGGCAATCAGGCGATCAAAAAAGGGCACTTGAATCGCGCTTTTTGACTCTTTGTAAACGGGCAATAACCAATACACGGCAAAAGGTAAACAGAGCAGTGCAAACGCTATCGGGTATTCAAATTCAATCATGTGACACCTCGTGATGCTTTATCCAAAGTGCAACGTTCTCCATGATGGCGTTTCGTTTTTCTTCCGTTAATGTCGCTGCTGAAGAGTAGGCGAGTTGAGCAAGTACGCCTGAAAGTTCTAATGTAGAGAACTCGGTTGAAAATTGGCGATTAGTGCAATGGTCGTCTAACCATTTTTCCCAATCTGTACCAGTTAAAGGGGCGACCTCTGCACGAGGAAAGGCGTACAATGCGGTTCTTCGTAGCAGTTGTGGTAGCTTTTGAAATGATGAAATGTCACCGGATTGAGCCTCTAAAGAGAGTTGCTCGAGTTCTACCAAGGCAGCGCGTCGGTATGTGTTTGCTAGGTACTTTTGAATAACTAAATAGACACGATATAAAGCGAAGCAAAACAGCAACAAGAGCAGCCAGTACCAGCCTGGTGCATTCGGTAGCCACGAGATACTTTCTGGCAAAGAAGGCTCAGACAAAGAGGCCATCAATGGATTCACGTTCTCTGGCTGTAAAGGCTCAAGCCCAGTGTTAGTCGTCATAGTCTGCATTCTCAGTTATTTAACTCGCGCCGAGTGCTTTTCTAAGCTGAACATCGGTTGGATCGACGGTGTTGAATGGCAATACAGGGATTCGATATTTTTTCGCCACTGCCGTGAAATTATCTATGGCTTGAACCACGTCTTTGGCAAATGCATCGCGTAACTGTGCTTCTTGGCCTGATACGGATAATTGCAATTGCCCATCGCTGAGTACCATCTTATTCAGCGTGGCTAAATCATGCTCTAGTGGGTCGGTAACATGACACAACACCACATCGTTGTGCTGACACAAAGCCTTGATTTGTTCTTCGCTACGCTCGTTATAGCCGTAGCCATCGGTAATCAAGATCACTAACCCATCATGCTTAACCAACCTCTGCGCCTGATGAAACAATTTAGCGAACGAATTGGATTGTGTGTCTTGCGCCTTTCCCGCTTTGAGCTGCTGATTCTTACTCGCAATCTCATTGAGTATTTTGAGTACGTGATTAGCGCTGCGCTGCGGTGAAATAGGCAGAGCAGTACTGTCGTTATAAACAATGGCACCCACACGATCGGTACTGTCTATGACTTTCCAAGCAATCAAAGCTGCGATTTCTGCAGCAACTACAGATTTCATTCGACCTGTACTGCCAAAGAACATGCTAGTGCGCTGATCGACCATGACATAAACGTTACGCTCGCGCTCTTCAGAGAATATTTTGACGTGTGGCTTGCCCGTTCTATTGGTCACTTTCCAATCCATAGTGCGAATATCGTCACCAATCTGGTAGTGACGCATCTCTTCAAAGTTCAACCCACGCCCACGTAGCTTCGAAACATGACGACCCGTTAACGCACTGTTGATTGGCTGATTAGGTAGAAAGTCAAAGCCATGCGCCTTGTATTTCAACAATCGCAATGCCTTTAGATTGGTATAGATATCAGGATCAAGTGTTGGTTTCGTTTCCATGGTGACCTCTCGCGTTACGCTACTGCAACTTGAGACAAAATCTCATCGATGACTCTGTCTGAACTGACGCCTTCAGCCAGTGCATCGTACGATAGAATAAGGCGGTGGCGCAGAACCCCATGAACGACGTTGCGAACATCATCAGGGTCGACAAAGTCCTTACCGTTTAGCCATGCCATCGCTCGTGAACACTTGTCTAACGCGATGGTTGCACGCGGGCTTGAACCAACACCAATCCATTGTGAAAGGGGTGACTCTGGGTACAACTCGGGTTGTCTTGTTGCCACAACAATCGCGACAATGTACTTAAGAACCGCGTCGCTACAATGTATGTCGCGCAGTTGATCACGAGCATCAAAAATGCATTGAGGATCAATAGGTTCAGGTTTGTCTGTGCTTGGTTTTTCCTCACTGCGAACCAATTTAATGATCTGCTCTTCGGCATCCGCATCTGGATAATCGAGATTTATTTTCATGATAAATCTGTCCATTTGCGCTTCTGGCAGTGGGTATGTCCCTTCTTGTTCAACCGGGTTTTGTGTTGCTAAAACCATGAATAGATCAGGCAGTTTGTAAGTCTTACCAGCAACAGTGATTTGTCGCTCTTCCATCGCTTCTAACAATGCAGCTTGTACCTTTGCTGGGGAACGGTTGATCTCATCCGCCAGTAATAGGTTGTTGAAAACTGGGCCCGGTTGGAAGGTAAGCGTTGGTTTGCCGTCTACGTCTTGATACACCTCTGTGCCTGTTACGTCCGAAGGAAGAAGATCCGGCGTAAATTGAACACGACCAAGGTCAACCTGTAGGGCAGAAGCCAATGATTTGATAGAACGAGTCTTTGCTGTTCCGGGTAATCCTTCAAGCAGAACATTACCATTTGTAAGTAGCGCAACCAGTAATGTGTCGACCATATGCTGCTGGCCAATTACCGAGGATTCCATCTGCTGCTTTAGTTGGTTTATAGAGTCTAAAGTTGGGTTCATTTGCTTACCTATTGACTAATTAATCAAGTGAGATTCAGGTCACCAGATGGCGAAAAGATAAATATTGTTAGTTAAAGCAATTATTTAAATCACCTTTGCTAAGGGTAGTCGAAAATAATTTCGACATACGCGATCAACATATCTTTGTTAAAGGCTCACCTTGGAAATACTGAATTGCATGGTCTATAAATAGGCTACTGTATTGTTTGTATTTTAATCAAGAATAAAGGTTGATAAGTAACATTACTTCGCTGCATATCTCTTATACGGCGATGTCATTTGTGAATTTATGCTGCCTTGATAACATTGTTCACAAGTTGAGCGGTTAACGAACTAACTGTTCGAACAAAAACATATGGACTATGGATTGATTTAGCGTTATCGATTTTATTAGAGGTCACCAATGAAAAAATTAGCATTAGTAGTTTTAGGTTTAAGCGCAGTTTCTCTTTCTTCTTACGCAGCTGAAGAAGTTTCAACTCTGACAAAGTTCTTCAATGCCGATGGTGAAGTGACTACCGTCGACAATTACGCGGTGTACGAAACGTCACGCCAATATTTGAAAAACCAAGAGCTTGTTGGCGTTAATAAATTCCTACACAAACGCGAACTCACGCCAACCGATAAACAGCCGGTGGTTCGCATGAACCGAGACACTTACTACTCAATGGCTGTGATTAACGTTTCGCAAGGCGCGACGATTACGTTGCCTGAGATTCCTGAAGGCAAATACATGTCGATGGAAGTGATTACAGAAGACCACCGCATTCAGCCAATGCAATACGGTTCTGGTACGTTTGATCTTTCTACACACAGTGGCGACCACGTTTATGTCATCGTTCGTACCGACGCGACGTTCACCAAAGATGAAGTTCACAAAATCCAAAATCAGATGAGCATTGATGCAAAAGCAGACGGCGAATTCATGGCAATGCAAGTGGATGAGAAATCATTCGATGAGGTAGAGAAAAACCTTAAGATGGAAATGCCAAAACTACTAAAACGCGATGGTGCTCAGGCGACGTTTGGTATGTTTACCAGCCCTGAAGATGCTTCAAAAGAGATGTTTACCAAAGAGAAGTACGCAGTGGGTGCGGCCATCGGTTGGGGTGGCGCGCAGTTAGATGACAATATTTATGAAGTCTCTGGCAACTTCCCGGCAGACACTTGTCATCAGGCAACCTTTGATGACCCTAAAAACCAAGCGTTTTGGTCGGTAACTGTCTACAACAAGCAAGGTTTCATGTTTGGTGAAGTGGCGAACGTAAGCTCAAACACGGCTGAGAAAAATGCAGATGGCACTTACACAGTAAGCTTTGGTTGTGGTGATGATGCAGTCAACAATATCAAAACAGAGAACGATTCTGGTGTGTTTAACTTAGCTTTCCGCCATTACATCCCAAGCCAAAAAGTACGTGATGGATTCCGAGTACTTCCTTACGTTAAAGCTGTGAACTAATGTTGCGATAGTCGCATAACGATTGATAGATACGCGCTATTACCCGTGGTAGTAGCGCGTTTTTTTATGGGTTCTATTTCATTTCTTGCTTTCTTAAGTGGAGAAACACAAAGGCCGAGTCAAAAAATGGTCTAACTTTGGTTATACGCAGCGTGCCTCAGTTCAAATAAATCAATTAAACCTTCTTCCATCGATGCTTTCAGTTACCCCAAGCATCTGATCGAATTTAAACCCGCTGACACCTTATGTGACAACGCTTCCAGTTATCTTTGCAGGCTCTAAAGAGAACAAACACCACATACCAGCGTTATAAAAACCGATAGCCGTGGAGTGTTATGAGTCCTATTTGAGGTGTATAGTTATAGGTAATTCATTGGGTTATCGAATATTTAAGTTATCAAAAGATGTGTATGTCATGAAGAAAAACGGATTTACTTTAATTGAACTGATCGTGGTGATTATCATACTCGGAGTGTTGGCAGTAACTGCTGCTCCTAGATTTCTAGGTATTCAAGAGTCTGCAAGAGAAGCGGTACTTGAAGGTGTTGCGGGTGCGATGGAAGGCGTAATCACTCAGGTAACTTCTAAAGCGATTATTGTTGGATTAGATCCGGCTGCTAGCAACCCAAGTGATCAGAGCAACTATGTTATCGATTTCGGTATCGGCAGTGTTGAAGTTGACTGGGGAACTCTTTGCCCGGAAAGCCGAGGGGAATCAGGGGATAAATTGAACATGCTCGATTTCCTTACCTTGTCAGACGATGACAGCTTAACCTCTGATTTTGCTAATAGGTATACAGTGGTTGGTTATGAATACCCGTTTACCACTGGAGATCTTGGCGGTGCGATAATAGACGATCTTCCATCTGGTTGTTATGTTCTCTATGACTCTTTTGGTGGTAGAACAAGTGGAGATACATGCCCAGCTGATGGTTGTGTATGTACAGTTGAAGTAGTTAACGACGAGTGTTAAACCAAACACATCAACTGATTTATAGACATTCAATAAAAAAGCGCGTTATTACCAGTTGGTAGTAACGCGCTTTTTTATATTAGATTATTGGTCTATCTTAGTTTGCTAATGCAACATCTGCTGGTGGCAAATCACGCTTCTTAATTACGTATCGCAAGCGAAGCAACATCAACGCAGCTGATACGCTTAACCCCGTCAGAATACCAATCCAAAAGCCTTCTTCACCCATTGCTGGAACAATGTGGTCTGTTAAGCCCAGCACCATACCGAGTGGTAGTGCCAAGCCCCAGTAAGAAGCGATAGCTAAGATCATTGGGATCTTAGTATCTTTATAGCCACGTAATGCACCGTTAGCAGACGTTTGCAATGCATCGCTGAATTGGTACATAGCTGTAAAGGTCAATAATACTGCTGCTGTTGCGCTTATCGCAGGGTCAGTGGTGTAAAGCCTAATGATCCACTCTGGGAACAGAAGGAACATCGCAACCGAAAGCAATGAAATCAACGCGGCAACCAAAATACCGACTTTGCTGCGTTCAATTGCGCCTAGTTCGTCTTTTTCGCCAAGAGCGTGCCCAACACGAATCGTAATGCCAAATGAGATACTCATTGGAATCACGTAAGTTAGGCTCGAGATGTTAAGTGCAATTTGCGCCGCTGCTACGTTCTCTGCACCAATACGACCAATCATCAGTGCGATTACCGCAAAGATGCTGCCACAAACTGCAATGTTCATCCCGATAGGTAAACCTAATCTTAGAAGGTGAAGCATCTCTTTTGCTTTTGGCTTCGCATCTGAAAAGTTGATGATGGTCTTGTAATGGTGATGACCTTTAATGTAGGAATACAGCATTCCCGACATTAGCCAATACACCAAGCTTGTTGCCCAGCCACAACCCACTGCGCCCATTTCAGGGAAGCCGAACTTACCGTAGATAAGCACGTAGTTGACCGGAATATTCACCAATAAACCAACCACAGAAATGATCATTGGTACTTTGGTGTTGTTCATACCTTCACAGAAGCCGTTCAAGGTGTAGAACAGGGCAATCCCCGGCACTCCGAATGCTAGGGCAAAGGCATAATCGCTGCCAATAGGGATGATCTCAGCGGCTACGCCAATCCATTCTAAGATCGGTTTCGCACTCACTAAGTAAGCGATAAGCAGCACGCTAGCAATTAATGCGATCCAAACCATCTGGAAGAATTCAACAGAGATACTTTGAAAGTCACGTGCGCCTCGGTGGTATGCGACAACAGGCGTTAACGCCATAATCACGCCACGCAGTAGCAGCAACACAGGAATCCAAAGGCTAGTGCCGAGAGCAATAGCGGCGAGATCGGCAGGGCTTACTTGGCCAGCCATCGTCGTATCGACAAATCCCATCGCTTGGGTAGCTATTTGAGTCAAAATGATTGGAACCGAAAGATGCATAAGCGCACCCGATTCACGAGTAAAAGGACGAAGTTTCGTTAGCATGGAAGTTCACAACACCAATATAAATACACGAATGATGGCAGGATGGCCGGTGTGCATTTTAGGATGTGCCCCGTTGGGCGGGCGACAATATAAACACCTTACCGTATAGGGTCAAGCATTGGATTTATAGAGTTTAACTAACTCTGAGATAGGGATAGGTTCTTATGGTTAAAATACTAGTTTAATATCTATAAGTGGATGATTTTAATAGAAATTAAACCGGATGATAAATTTCGATATTTACGTATTAAATTTTCAAATGGGCATCACAAATTGCGCTTATATCTATTACCTAGAATTTATTCTTTAACTGTCTGATAATAGGGCGATATATTTCTATTAAAGGTATAGATATGGAATCGAAAGTTGAGTTGTTGGCATTACTCACTCAAGAATATTGTGATTATTGTGAAATACCAGTGAGTGAAGTCCAGAAAAAGCGTGAAAAGAAGTCATTTATTAATGGTCTTATGACGGCATCGAGAGTCATCGGGGTTAGCTTTGATGAGCTAAACGAGATTGTTGGCGCTAATACTGAGTCAAAATTTGACAGTCTAGACGACAAGCTCGCTATCCCAACTTACATACGAAATAAAATTGAGCTTGAGAGATAGCCAGCAGATCGGCGACGCGCATAGTTAATTTGAACACTATGTACCATATTCTGTTTGATTGGGTTTAGAGAGCTTCCTACTGCCACAAAGCCAGCAGAAACACCAAAAGCCCAATCCCAAGCGTGACCTTCAGAAGTAAACCAAGAGGGGCCCCACCTTTTGGTGCTTTATTGCAACATCCCATAATTGTTTCCTCATTCATCGTTGGATTCGTTTCACCTTAAACCTTTCCCTTACGGTAAGGTCAATGCTTTACATAATTTGGAATCCGAAAAACAAAAAAGCGAACCAAGTGGTTCACTTTTGTTTATTTAAAATCAACAAAATTTACCATAGATAGAGGGCTTACCAATTGATGTGCTGGTGCCAACTCTAGGTTTGCTCATACTCTCTATCGAGGTGAATCTAACGTTGATGACAAACTAGGTTACATAAGAGCATAAGTAGCAGTGACTATTTACACCGCGTTGTTGTAAGACGATGTTTTCCATTGCTTATTAGAGTTATTCAGCCTGCTGGGTTAGGTTGCTTATAAAAACACTCAGCTCAATCCTTTGATTGTGTCAAAAACGAGTTCCTTTAGCCAAGTCAGGTAAGGTGAATGCCGAGAGCGGTGAGCGTAAAAGCCACCAATGGAGAAATCTGGCCCTTCTTCAAAGTGCGCGATATCAAGGAGCACCATATCATCGGGGGTAGAGTGCCTGACAATATGACTGACTGGGAAGAGGCAATGGTGATCGGTAACAGCTTGATAGCAAAGGTCTATTTTATCTGTTCTCAGCAAAACCTTTGGTTCAATGTTTCTTGCTCTCAGATAGGTTTCTGCAAATGTATCGCCTTTATGGTAATCAGGCATAAGCATCAGCGCCAATGGCATACTTCCAACATCTTCAGGCGTAATGCTCCCTTTTTGACTCATAGGGTGATGTGCTGAGCAGCAAAGCATAAACTTGGCGGGGGTCACGTGTTGCTGAATTATTTCCTTGGTGATGTTAAGGGGCATAAAGTTGATCCCCAAGTCCACTTGGTTTGTTTTGATTTTCAGCTCGGTATCGTGAGACCAGTTTTGAATGTTTATTGTTGCATTAGGGGCCGATTGAGTCAGCATTCTCAATAAGGGGCTCATGACGGGATAACAGAGTACGGTGTTGATGTGGATACTGATCTCACCGGTGTACTCTTGTGGATTAAAGCTACTGCCCTGTTCAAAGATTGCTTCGAGTCTCGCTAGAACATCCGGTAACTGTAAGAGCAATTCTTCGCACTTTGGGGTTGGCTCTAAGCCATGCTTTTGCCTTAAGAACAGCTGGTCATTAAATTGTTCTCTCAGTTTTCTTAGCGACTTACTGACCGCAGGTTGACTGATAAAAAGTCGTTCACCAGTTCGTTTGGTATTCTTCTCTTCTCCAAGTATTTTCAGTAACTTTAGAGAGTTGAAGTCGAGCCGTAACATCTCAGACTCTTTCATAGGCAATCCTTGCTTCATGACAATTCAGTCAGATTATCATGAAGTTAATGGTATTGCACAAGGTCTAATCACTGTATTTAGGCATGGGGAGTATGTTTCATCCTCCTCACTGTGTTCGAGAATAATCTAGCTTTGCGAACTAATTAAATTCGTATCGATAGTTAATTGATAGGACATCCCTCGAGCCGAATTGAGAGCTATCACTAAAGATTGCATAGCTATTGACGGACTGGTTTTTGTCGATTCGGTAGCTGGCTCCAACACCTAAATACGCATTATTGGTATTATTGCTGCCGAGACTACCTCCGCCACCTAACATTAGTGTCACTCGATCATTTATTGGTTTTAATGCGAGCATTCCCAAATACCCGCCGTGACTTTCTATCGGCATCAATACTGAGCCGTCATGCACGCTTTGATGAGTAGGTACTGTCACATGGCCTTCAGTGTAGTTATAACCAAAGGCAGGGAAAAGCTGCCAGTCCCTGGGTGTCACACCAAACACACTCAAAGGGACAAATGTTCCCAAGTTGTAACTGGTACTTTCGCCACCATTTTCATATTGATTTCTTTTGAAATTGAAGTTGACGATCCCTTTGCTAAATAGCCAAGAACCCCTAATACGCCACTCACTACCATCTGAATTGATATTGCCACTGACCATTCTTGCGCCATCAAGTCCTAACGAGCCATTGAGTGTCAATTCGCCGTTGTATCCACCGCCCAATCTAGTCACTATTTTGGTGGGATCTTCTTGGTTTTTTTCCTCATCGATTAACTCATAGGCCGTAACTTGGAATGAAATAAGTGATAATAGATAAAATGCTAGTGTATTTTTAGACAACATATTTAACGTCCAAACTATTTGATAATAAATTGTTCATTGATAGGTATTGTCCTTTTTGTTTTCTAGCCCTCCTTGGCAATATTTTTATTGTTTTAAAATTGATAGTTGTATTCTACTCTGAAGTCAGTGCCCTTTAAGGCCTCCCCAAAATTCCAGAATGCTCTGATATTACTTTGAGTATTTATTTGATAGCTTGTTGCGATTTCATGTTGCCAACCATATAGATTGCTAAAAGTCTCCAACCCACCGAGCTGTGTGGTGTACATTGGGTTGTAGTTCAACCAAACTTGGTCATTGAGCTCAATTTTTGAATAGACGCCGAGCAATCCAAAACTTGAAGGGATGGCATATCCAATTGATCCGATTGCGTTGTCCTCGTCATCAACCAATAATGCTGAATCAACATCCGCTACATTCACCCCAATGCCTGCTAAAGGGTAGAGCTGTACTGGCCCAAATGCTGGAAGTGCTTGAATCATAGAATAAGAGGCTGAGCCAAGCTTTTGATTGAAATCCCAGTTGATATCAATTTGCGAACCTAGGCCGTTTTGTGTATCAACCGTAAAGTGTCGATAACGAAGAGAATCAAAACTGTCGTTCCCATTTAAGCTCAAGGCATCAGCGGCAAAGCCCTTTGCTTCAAGTACATGCATTGCCATGGTTGAGTCGTTGTTGGTGTCGTAGGCTTGACCAAATTTGAAATTGAGACCTTTATTGGTTGCGCCGATCCCTGCCTGTGAATAGACGGAGAGTGGATCTGACATATCTTGATATTCTTCGGCCACTGCAGGGTTAAATGCAATCGAAAGAAGGGATGCAATGGTTGCTACTTTAATAGAATGTGTTGATTTCATAATAACTCTTATTTTATCTATCCCTCCGTGGTAATTATTTAAGCCTGTTTCCAATGAGACCCTGTAATTAATGGCAAAGACGATATAAAGCTATTCGTCCTTGCGATGTTTAAATAATAATTGGAGATGAAACCATGGAGAAATGAGAAGGAAGACTTCAAGTTATTACCGCAAGTTATACCTATCCTCTATTTAATGGACAGGAAACCTAGGGATATTGAATAAGTGATATTAGTTTTGGTTATTCCTTAATGTAGTTTTCGTAATTTCTTTTTAAGTAAATCCAATATTACTATTGAAGCGAATCGATGAGGGGGATCACTCATCTACGTTTTGGTAGAAATACTGACTATGGATTGTCCAGTTTTCTCTTTTGAGTAAGCGTGCACATAAAGCCGAGAGTATTGGTCGCTCTGGTGATTTTGTTGCGCTGTACTGAATCAATTCCATCAGTGAGCATTTATATGAAAAAAACGATGATTTCCTTAGCACTTTCCACCATGGCTTTTAATTCTTTTGCGGTTGATATTCCATCTGGTTATCCGATGTTGAACAGTGAAGAGGTCTATCAACAGATGGATCTCGAAAACCTAACAAGTGCTTATGTGGATTTGCAACCTGAAGCGGCGTTTATGTCCCTTTACCAGTCATATATTGATGCTGGGTCAACAGAGCAGAACATTGGAATTATGGAAACATCCGTAGACCCGAGACAGATCGTTCTCACCGCAAACTCGGAAACCGTGTATGCCGTTCACCCGGTTAACTTGCAAGCACAAGGTGGCGCAGTCGTATTAGAAGTCCCTTCCGGTGTGATGGGAATGGCCAATGGTCCAGGGTGGACATCATTTGCAGATTTTGGTTTGACGGGACCTGATCGTGGAAAAGGTGGGATCTATTTACTCACAGCACCTCAATGGGAAGGGGAAATACCAGAAGGTATGATCCATGCACCTTCTCCAACCAATACAATTGTCTGGCTAATCAGAGCTTTCCAAGGTGAAGATGGCATGCGAGGTTCAGCCAACACGCTTAGAGAAGGTATAAAAACGTACTCCCTTAGCGATATAAATGAGCCACCAAAAACGACCTTCTACAATACCTCAGAGCCGGTATATCAAGATGGTGGTTATCAAGATATGCTTTTTCATAAGCAGGATATTCCTGAGCTAATTAAGCAATACTATTTGCTCAATGGCTACGGTGCAGAGAAGCACCACTATAATACAGCGCACCTCTATCATGCTGGGTTCTTTGATGGCTCGGTAGATCCTGAACTGGCAAAACAGGCAAAAGACTTAGCATGGGAGCGCGTACTCACCTTAACTTTTGCAAATCGTGAAGACGATGCCTATCAGTGGGGCCGAGAAGTGAGCGATTGGGTTTTGCCTAATACCACCGCCGATGAAAACTGGACACATCGTAGTTTTGATATGGTAGATCCTGTGGCTCAAGTCGTGTGGGCTCACCAAGCGACCTTTACCGCAGCGGCAATGACAAGGCCTCCTCAGGGTACAGGCGCGGTATATGTCTCGACTTATGTGGATAGTGAAGGAAACTATTTAGATGGCTCAAACTGCTATCAGCTGAACATTCCTGCTGAGGTTCCATACAATAACTTCTGGTCTTTGGTTACATACAATGCCCTTAAGCGCTCAATGATCCAGAATGATCACTTTTCTTGGGGGATAAACAGCTACCAAGAAGGGTTACAACAGAATACTGATGGGTCTTACAGCATCTTCTGGGGGCCAAATGTTGAGAATAATGAGAACTCTATTCAAACCAATACTGACGAGGGCTTTTTCCCATACTTCAGAATTTATGGTCCTACAGATACTTGGTATGACAATAGTTGGGTAATGCCAAACATAGAGCGGGTAAGTTGCGCTCTATAAAGAGTGAATTGGTTTAACTACAGAGGTTACACAAATCACGTTAACTATTAATCACTTGTCGTAAAAGGGAATAGGCTAGGCATATAATCCAAATCAACCAAGGTTGTATATGCACTTAAAGGTGACCGCGTTATGGATGACAATGCTCTACGAAAAGTAGATTTCACTTTACTTAAGCTCTTCAAAACTTTGGGTGAAGAGCTTAATACCTCTACGACATGAGTTATCGGTTAAGAAGAAAGAATTTCTTGATACGGATAGATTAGGTGGTGCTAGTGATAGAGGGCAAGGGAAGCAGCCAAGCTTAAGCTTTTTAAGTTCGGCTTTTCCTCTTACATACGATCAGAAACAAAATTGAGCTCGCCCCAACAATGGGTAATTGCAAAATTAACCTCCATATGACGCCCAATACAGAAGAAGAGTTGTTATCTCAGCTAAGTTTACACAAAGCAGATTTGGCCTTTGATATTGGTTTGCGCAGTAATCTGTGTTTTTCCCATCAATCTTAATTGTTTAACTTACAAATACTGCCATTGCCATTTTTTTCCAAACCTTTCAAACTCGTCATGATGTGGCATAAGCGTGATGACCATAACTCAACCAATCAATGGTTGAGAAATAAACTCTATGATGTTTTATGACGTTGACTTTAAGCCAAAACTTGCGCCTGAAGTGAGATTAAAGAAGTAAATGCCTTACAAAAAAGGCGAACCAAACGGTTCGCCTTTGTCTATTCAGATTCTACAAAAACTAGTCTTCGTAGTTATCGATGCTTGGGCAAGAACAGATTAGGTTACGGTCGCCGTATACGTTGTCTACACGGTTAACTGTTGGCCAGTACTTCGAGTTCTTGGTTGCTTTCGATGGGAAGCAAGCCAGTTCGCGAGAGTAAGGGCGATTCCATTCTGCGCCTGAAAGGTCAACTTGTGTGTGCGGTGCGTTCACTAGAGGGTTGTTGTCTAGTGGCCATTCACCCGCTTTCACTGCTGCCATTTCGTGACGGATAGCGATCATCGCTTCACAGAAACGGTCTAGTTCTTCTAAATCTTCAGATTCAGTTGGCTCAACCATTAGTGTGCCAGCTACTGGGAAAGACATAGTAGGTGCGTGGAAACCGAAGTCCATCAGACGCTTAGCAATATCTTCTTCGCTGATGCCTGTGTCTTCTTTAAGCGGGCGAATATCGATAATACATTCGTGCGCTACGCGGCCGTTAGTGCCACGGTAAAGAACAGGGTAGTGAGGACGTAGTTTCTCCATCACGTAGTTCGCGTTCAGAATCGCTACTTTCGTTGCGTCTGTTAGGCCAGGTTCGCCCATCATTGCGATGTAAGCCCAAGAGATAGGTAGAATTGAAGCACTACCTAGATCTGCTGCTGATACCGCGTAGTCAGAACCTTGTACACCGTTTTCGATGTGACCTGGTAGGAAAGGTGCTAGGTGCGATTTAACACCGATAGGACCCATACCCGGACCGCCACCACCGTGTGGGATACAGAATGTTTTGTGTAGGTTCAAGTGAGATACGTCTGAACCGATGAAGCCAGGTGAAGTTAGGCCTACTTGAGCGTTCATGTTCGCGCCGTCTAGGTAAACCTGACCGCCCGCTGCGTGTACTTGTTCACACACTTCTTTCACTTGCTCTTCGTATACGCCGTGCGTAGAAGGGTAAGTGATCATGATGCTTGATAGGTTTTCTTTGTGCTTCTCGATTTTCGCTGCTAGGTCTGTCATGTCGATGTTGCCATCTTCATCACACTTAACAACCACTACCTTCATAGAAACCATAGATGCTGTTGCAGGGTTAGTACCGTGCGCAGAGCTTGGAATCAAACAAACGTTACGGTGAGCTTCACCGCGGCTTGCGTGGTAGCGTTGAATCGCGATTAGACCCGCGTATTCGCCAGATGCACCAGAGTTAGGCTGTAGTGAGAAATCGTCGTAACCAGTGATTTCACATAGCTTCTCTTTAAGATCTTTTGCTAGTGCTGTGTAACCCGCCGCTTGCTCTAGAGGTGCGAATGGGTGAATAGAACCAAACTCAGGCCATGTTACTGGAATCATCTCAGCAGCAGCGTTCAGCTTCATCGTACAGCTGCCCAGTGGGATCATGCCGTGCGTTAGTGAGAAGTCTTTGTTCTCAAGCTGTTTTAGGTAACGCATCATTTGCGTTTCGCTGTGGTGCGTGTTGAATACTGGGTGAGTTAGGAACTCTGATTCACGACGGCAGTTTTCTGGAATTGCTGCAAACTCGTTTGATGCAATGTCAGAAGACAGCGCTTGAACGTCTTCTTTCACGTCGAAGATTGCGAATAGGGCATTCACGTCGTCGACTGTGGTTGTTTCATCTAAGCTGATACCGATTTTACCAACAAGTCGACGAAGGTTGATGTCTGCTGCTTGCGCTTTCGCGTACAGTGCATCTGTCTTGTCTTCTGTGTTCAACGTGATGGTATCAAAGAAGCTGTTATTCGTTAGCTCGTAACCCGCTTTAGTCAGGCCAGCCGCTAGGATAGCTGTCATGTGGTGTGTACGACGAGCAATAGTACGAAGGCCTTCTGCACCGTGGTAAACCGCGTAGAAAGAGGCCATGTTTGCTAGAAGTGCTTGAGCTGTACAGATGTTCGATGTCGCTTTCTCGCGGCGGATGTGTTGCTCACGAGTTTGCATTGCCATACGTAGTGCTTGGTTACCATGAGTATCGATTGAAACACCGATTACACGACCTGGCATTGTACGCTTATGCTTTTCACGAGTACCCATGAATGCAGCGTGTGGACCGCCGTAACCCATAGGAACACCGAAACGTTGTGCTGAACCGATTACTACGTCTGCGCCCATTTCGCCAGCTGGCTTAAGTAGAGCAGAAGCAAGTAGGTCAGTTGCAACCGTTACAAGAGTCTTGTTTGCTTGAGCTTTCGCAATGATGTCTGTTAGGTCGCGAACTTCACCTGTTGTACCAGGGTATTGAACCAACGCACCAAATACGTCTTGCTCTGGAAGTGTTTCAAGAGCACCAACCATTACTTCAAAACCGATGTACTCAGCACGAGTTTTAACAACTTCTAGTGTTTGAGGGTGAACATCGTCAGCAACGAAGAATACTTTGCTCTTGCTTTTACCAGCACGCTTACACAGTGTCATCGCTTCGCCAGCCGCTGTCGCTTCATCAAGAAGAGACGCGTTCGCGATTTCCATACCAGTTAAGTCCATTACCATTTGTTGGTAATTCAGTAGAGCTTCAAGACGACCTTGAGAAATCTCTGGTTGGTATGGTGTGTAAGCTGTGTACCAGCCTGGATTCTCTAAAACGTTACGTAGAATAACGTTTGGAGTGAATGTGTTGTAGTAGCCTTGGCCAATGAAAGTACGTTTCACTTGGTTTAGGTTAGCGATCTCTTTAAGAGAGGTCAGCATGTCCATTTCGCTCAGTGGCGCAGCAAGTGTCATTGGTTTTTCAAGACGGATTTGTGCAGGAACCGTTTCGTCGATCAGTGCTTCTAAGCTAGTCGCGTTGATCGCTTCAAGCATTTTTTGCTGGTCTGCTTTATTAGGGCCGTTATGACGAGCAACAAACTCGTTTTGAGTACCCAAGTCTTTCAGTAATTGGCTTTGAAGTAATTCAGTCATGATATGTTCTACTTTCTCTCTGGAGCCGTGAGCTAGCCCCTAAAATTAAGCTGCTCCAAAAGAGCAGCTTTATCGTAATGAGGTTACCTATTAGTCTTCTTCGATAGAGCTTAGGTATTCTTCCGCATCTTTAAGGTTGTTTAGTTCAGACGCATCAGACATCTTCACTTTAACAATCCAACCACCTTCATAAGGTTCTTCGTTGATTAGCTCTGGGCTATCTTCTAATTCTTCGTTGATTTCTACGATTTCGCCAGAGATTGGTGCGTAGATATCAGAAGCAGCTTTCACTGATTCAACTAGAGAGAAGCTTTCGCCAGCTTCAATTTCGTCATCAGTGTCAGGCAGGTCAACAAACACAACGTCACCTAGCATCTCTTGAGCGTGCTCAGAAATACCGATAGTCACAGTACCGTCACCGTTGTCTTTTACCCACTCGTGGCTGTCTGCAAACTTTAGTGTATTGTCCATTGCTTATTCTCCAAAAATTTATGAGGTTTTAATTTAAATCTTAAAAACGGTTTAACGGTAAAGAGGGAAGCGTTTGCAAAGCTCATTAACTTGCTTGCGAACACGTTGCTCAACTTCAGCGTTGCCTTCAGGGCTTTCAACTAAGCCGTCAAGAACATCGCCGATCCATTCACCGATAAGTTTGAATTCTTCAGTGCCAAAACCACGACTGGTTCCAGCTGGCGTACCTAAACGAATGCCAGAAGTAATCATAGGCTTCTCTGAGTCGAATGGTATGCCATTTTTGTTACATGTGATCCCTGCACGCTCTAATGCTTCTTCAGTTACGTTACCTTTCAAGCCCTTAGGACGAAGGTCAACCAGCATTAGGTGCGTGTCTGTTCCGCCAGTCACAATGTCACAACCGCGAGTTTGCAACACTTCAGCAAGAACTTTTGCGTTGTCGATCACTGAATCAATATAAGTATTAAATTCTGGGCCAAGAGCTTCGCCAAACGCGACTGCTTTAGCCGCGATAACGTGCATTAGTGGGCCGCCTTGAAGGCCAGGGAACACTGCAGAGTTGATCTTTTTGTTGATGTCTTCGTGGTTAGTAAGAATCATACCGCCGCGAGGGCCACGAAGTGTTTTGTGCGTTGTAGTTGTCACAACGTGCGCGTGTGGCAGTGGGCTAGGGTGAGCACCTGTCGCGATAAGACCCGCGATGTGTGCCATATCGACCATTAGGATAGCGCCAACTTCGTCTGCGATTTCACGGAACTTAGCGAAATCAATAACGCGTGGGATAGCGCTACCACCAGCAATAATCATTTTAGGTTGGCTTTCGATCGCCAAAGCGCGAACCGCTTCGTAATCGATTTCAAGAGTGTCGCGGTCTACGCCATATTGAACTGCGTTGAACCACTTACCTGACATTGCAGGGCGCGCACCGTGTGTAAGGTGGCCACCAGCGTCTAAAGACATACCTAGGATAGTGTCGCCAGGTTGAAGTAGGGCAAGTTTAACTGCGCCGTTCGCTTGAGCACCTGAGTGAGGCTGTACGTTTACGTATTCGCACTTGAACAGCTGTTTAGCGCGTTCAATCGCGATAGCTTCAACTGTATCTACGTGCTCACAACCACCGTAGTAACGACGGCCTGGGTAGCCTTCTGCGTATTTGTTGGTTAGGCAGGTGCCTTGAGCTTGCATTACTGCTTTAGAAACGATGTTCTCAGAAGCAATAAGTTCGATTTGTTCGTTTTGACGAGTGTTCTCTGCTTGTATTCCAGCAAATACTGCGTCGTCAGTCGCAGATAGGTTCGTAGAGAAAAAACTGTCTAAGCTATGGTTTTGGTAAGCGTTCATTGTCGAGACCTTTCTTTAAGCTAATGGTGATTGTTTTTATAGTCCATTAGGTCTTACGTTGATTTCTGCATCGGTATCGTTTGCGCTATATAGGTATAGATAAACGTGAATTGCGTTATAAATATACTCTTACAGCGTCTAAGCGATCGTTGTAGGGTCAATGCAGCACGAATTGTTTCCCAAAAAGTTCGGGTAAAAAACAGCTCTTACAAATGTTAAATCTATCATTTGTTGCAAGCTGAAGTAGCATCTCTTCATCTAACAAGTCGATAACATAGCTCCGATAAAATCAATTTTCAACAAAAATTTCCAATAGGAAACAACTTTTCTTGTTTTGCTACAGGGAGCACGCTTTATTTCTCTGTGTGCTCTTTAATCAACAAAGCGCTTCATGCAACAATGAAATTAATAGACAGGAAGCAAGAAATTAATGAGGGACCTATGTCAGAAGACATTTATGATGAGTACCCATCTTTAACGTTGGCGAAGGAAACGTTAGACCAGAATATCGAACCACTTAGGCTTGGCCAGCGTATTAAAGATATCCGCGGCAAGCTTGGGATTACGCTAGAAGAAGCAAGCCAAAGAACAGGCTTGGCGCGTTCTACGCTCAGCAAAATCGAGAACGAACAGATCTCACCAACGTTTCAAGCAATGCAAAAATTGGCGATGGGTTTGCAAATAGATATGCCGCAACTCTTTGAGCCGCCAAGGAAAAAAGTGGCAACAGGACGTCGCGACTTAACCAAGGCAGGCCAAGGTAAACCACACCCAACACCGACTTATGAACATGAGCTGCTTGCGACTGAGCTTTCTAATAAGAAGATGATGCCGTTTAAGAGCCGCGTGAGAGCACGTACTTTTGAAGAGTATAATGATTGGGTGCGTCATGACGGTGAAGAGTTCTTAATGATCATCTCTGGTGATGTGATGTTCTACTCAGAATTCTACGAACCTGTGCCAATGAGCGAAGGCGACAGCATGTATTACGATGCCAATATGGGCCACATGCTGATTTCGACCAGTACAGAAGATGCACTCATTTTGTGGGTGACTGCAAAATAAGTTAACAAACTTAGAATTTCTTATAGTGAATGCAAACGTTTGCTTTTGTTTCGAACGTTAGCCAACAGACGCGATATTGATGTGAAAATCATCAATATCGCGTTTTTGTATGTGTCTATAAATTGTTTTTAAATTGTTAAATGTCACATTTTGAGCTGTTTTAATCTTGTTAAGGGTGTAAAACTTACTCAGGCTTGTTTATTATAGTGAACACGGTTTACTCATGTTGATTGAAGTTTACTGAAGTGAATTCTTAGAAAGTGAGTTGTATGGGATTTGTACAGCTATTCAGATTTATAAAGCTAACAATATAAGCCTATATAAAAGACATCACTTTTTACTATCTACTGTTTCTAACGTTAATCCGTATCGTTAGAGGCGACTCTAAATAGAGATATAAGCGGCAGACTCGATTTTGGACAGCCTGCAACGCTTCATGGAGAATAAAATGACTCAAGAACACGCTAATCAAGACCTACTAAAAACACCACTGCATGCACTTCACGTTGAAGAGGGTGCGAAAATGGTTCCTTTCGCTGGCTACGATATGCCAGTTCAGTACCCACTAGGTGTAAAGAAAGAGCACTTACACACTCGTGACGCTGCCGGTCTTTTTGATGTTTCTCACATGGGGCAACTTCGTCTACATGGTGCAAACGCAGCTGCTGTCTTAGAATCTTTGGTTCCTGTGGATATTATCGACCTTCCTTCTGGTAAACAGCGTTACGCGTTCTTTACTAATGAGCAGGGCGGCATCATGGATGACCTTATGGTTGCAAACCTAGGCGATCACCTATTTGTTGTTGTGAACGCGGCTTGTAAGACACAAGATATCGACCACCTTACTGCGCACCTACCAGCTGACGTAGAGATGGAAGTGATCGATGACCGCGCTCTATTAGCACTTCAAGGCCCTAAAGCGTCTGAAGTTCTTGCTCGTTTCCAACCAAGCGTTTCAGACATGCTGTTCATGGATGTTCAAAAAGTCGATATCGATGGCGTTGAATGCATCGTGAGCCGCAGTGGTTACACGGGTGAAGATGGCTACGAGATCTCTGTACCGAACGATCACGCTGAAGCACTAGCGCGTAAGCTGACTTCAGAAGCTGAAGTTGAGTGGATTGGCCTTGGTGCTCGTGACTCACTTCGTCTTGAGTGTGGTCTATGTCTGTACGGTCACGATCTAGATACAACAACAACACCAGTCGAAGCTAGCCTTCTATGGGGCATTCAAAAAGTGCGTCGTACTGACGGTGAACGTGCAGGCGGTTTCCCTGGCGCTGATATCATCCTTGAGCAAATCGCTACTAAAGACGTTCAACGCAAGCGTGTTGGTCTTGTTGGTCAGACTAAAGCACCAGTACGTGAAGGCGCTGAGCTGTTCGATGCTGAAGACAACAAGATTGGCGTTGTAACAAGTGGTACTGCGGGTCCTAACGCGGGCAAGCCGGTTTCTATGGCTTACGTTCGAACTGATCTAGCGGTTATTGGCACTGAAGTATTCGCTGAAGTTCGTGGCAAGAAGCTACCTATGACAGTAGAAAAAATGCCATTCGTACCTCAACGTTACTACCGTGGCTAATCTCTTTTAAGAGAAACCACTAAGCTAAATGAAAGCCTATTGTTTGCTTCTCTTTACTGGGAAGCCTAACGGTAGGCTTTTTTGTTTTTGGTAGCGTATGTTTTTGTGAGTGTATTAGGTTTAGCGTTACCCACTAACAACGGTTACTTAAAATTCGTTTATAAAATGAGATATGTGGCGATATCGTTACAAATACTTACTATAATCACGGTTGTGACGTGTTATGGTGACGATTCATCATTTTTGTAAATAAGTAGTAGGGGTTACAAGGAGTTAACTATGAACGTAAACCATACAATGAGTCCGGTTCGTAAAGCCGTTTTAGGGCTTTTAGCGCCATTGATTTACACATCAAGTGTTATGGCAACGGAAAACACGGACGAAAGTACTCCTGATGTGGGTGTAACACCTTATATTGTGAATGGTAGCGACGCTACAGTAGCTGAGTTTCCTTCGATGGCGAGCCTGTTCATTGATCGTATTGATTATGACGGTGTTTACTCAACAGGCCCTTACTGTGGTGCGACAATTTTAGATAACTATCATGTACTGACCGCTGCACATTGTATCTATGATGATCAGGATGCTCAACTTTTCACGGTAGTCGTTCCCCAATTGGAAGATACTTCTCTATTCCCTGACGGTAGCATCCAGAAAGTACGAGTATCTGACGTTTTCTATCGCAGTGACTATTCAGACCTTGAATCAAATCTTTTACCGAATGACATTGCTATCTTGAAGTTAGAGTCATCTCTTGGCTTGAGTTCATCTGCTGAAACTCAAATCCCTGTTTTTGAGACATATCGGGACATCAATAATAGCTTTGTCGCAGTCGGTCACGGTAATACAAAGTCAGGCGAGGACAGCACCACTCTGTTACAAAGAGTAGACCTTACATACGTTGATACGATAAATTGCAAGGCTGTATTTGGTCCTTTAGTCACTGAAAAGCAGATTTGTTTCAATGGTAATGGACCGGATAATGACCTCTATGGTGGAACATGCCAAGGTGATTCCGGTGGGCCTGTATTTTGGAAAAATGGCGCGACTTACGAGCAGGTTGGTATAACTAGTTTTGGGCCTAGAGTTTGTGGGGCCGATATCGGAGTAACATCAGTATTTACAGAGATATTTGATTATAAAGATTGGATTACGGATGTAACTAACGGTGTAATCGATAGCACAGAAACTGTCCAGTTTACCGCGACAGAGGCAAAACGAGTTGCTGTTGCTGGTACAAGCTCATCTGGTTCAGGCGGCAGTGGAGGCAGTGTGTCGTTTGGCTTGCTAGGCGCGTTGATGTTGCTCGGTGGGTTTAGAAGAGCGATGTCTCGTTAGATACCCACGTCTTCATGTTATCTAAACAAACGGCCAGTCATTCTACTATGACTGGCCGTTTTTGCTTTGTTCTGTTTGTTTAAGCCGTTGAAAGGTTTAAGCTACTCGTTGATACTAATTGGTTACACACTCAGTACAGTAGACGCTTTTCTACTGTATCTTTCGACAATTACATCCATCTCTTTTACTGCGTCGTTGATACTTTGAATACCGCTTTGTGCGACACCTTTTTCATTTTGGTTCAGAGCAGAAAAGGCCTGCTTCAATTCTTTCTCTTCCAACATACTTCCGTGCAAAAGCACTTCTTTGTAAGTCAGTAGCCTATGCTGCACTGCAATAATTTCTGAGCGGGTATTGTCCGTTTCTAATGCGTGCTTAATGCAAGGAAATGCCAATTTATAACGATTCGCAATTTCCAATATGACGTCTTTCTTATTCGCAATTTGCAATTTTTCTAATTTCCCAACACTTGAATACTCAAGTTACCTAGCCTGTACGTTCACAACTGATATCAGTGTGAAGGTTTATGAAACGTAACGGTTTTTATCAAGCGAATAATATGCCTTTGATGGCTTATGTAAACCATCACAAGTCAATATGGTCTGCTTCTTGCTGAATTTAGGACATAACTGTCTTTTGAGGATGAGCTTATGTCACAAGAACCCATAATATTGGCGCTGATTGAGCGTAGGAAACAAGCCAACTTGTCTCAAGAAAAGTTAGCCTCGAGTGCAGGAATGAGCTTAAAAACTTATCAACGGATTGAACGCGGCGAAGCGGACATCAAGATGTCTCAGTATCGTTCAATCACCAGAACCTTAAAAGTGACGGATTTGGATGTGGTACTTGATATTGTTGGTGCATCACAAGCGACAGCGGAAGATGTAGCAGCGGTCAGTCGTCTGCTGACCAGCGAAGAGCGCCTGTTGTTGATCAAGCTTATTTTGTCGGTCAAAAAGAAGCAGTAGTCTTTCTTCCAAATAAACAGCGTAATGGATCTATTCGTTAGTTAAATTGACAGATACTTCTAGGGTAATGTATCCACTGAGTGCATGAAGCCATCAGCTCACTCTTCCACGCAGCTGTTTGGTGGTGCTTCTCTGTTTCTTGCTTTCTAAACGTCTTTTCTGAGAGCCACGTGTTGGCTTAGTCGCTCGTCTCACTTTTTGAACTTTTGTTGCTTCCAAGATCAGTTCTTTCAAACGCATTAATGCGTCATCTCGGTTTTGTTCCTGCGTTCTATACTGCTGCGCCTTAATGATAATCACGCCATCTTTAGTGATGCGGCTATCTTTGTGTGCGAGAAGCTTTTCTTTATAGAAGTCAGGTAGGGTAGAGTGCTTGATATCAAAACGTAAATGTATCGCGCTCGATACTTTATTGACGTTCTGACCGCCGGCTCCTTGTGCTCTGATCGCTGTTAACTGGAGTTCCCAGTCTTGAATCGAAACAGAGTTAGATATTTGTAACATAAACATCCATTTTGAACGGTAATATGGCGCCATGATACTGAATATTGGTTATGGTATCAGTAACTTTATTAAAGAGTGGTAGTAGTGATGAAAATAGATTTAACGGCATATGAAGGACTAATCTTTGATATGGACGGTACGTTGATCGATACAATGCCTGCACATGTACAGGCGTGGCAGCAAACGGCTGAAGAGTTTGGCTTTCATTTTGAAGCGTCTTGGCTGCATAGCTTGGGTGGCATGCCGAGTTATAAGATAGCCGGTGAGGTGAACAGCAAATACGGTTTATCGCTCGACCCACAAGCGGTCTCTACGTTTAAGATGGCGTCGTTTGCGGCTATTGAAGACAAAGGTGACGTTATCCCTTGTACTCACTCTCTGTTGTTAGAGCATCTGGGTAACAAGAAAATTGCAGTCGGAACGGGCAGTCAACGTAAAAGTGCCGAACAGTTACTGGATAAGACAGACATCTTGAGTAAGCTCGATATTCTCGTGACAGCAACAGACGTTAAGAATCACAAACCAAATCCGGATACTTTCTTAGATGCCTGTTTTGGTATGGGTTTGCAGCCAGAGCAGTGTGTTGTGTTTGAAGATACGAACCTAGGTAAGCAGGCTGCTCATGCTGCGAACATGGATTGTATTCTGGTGGTAGAAGGGAACAAACTAGAGTTCTATCCTGCACCGAGCTGATAGAAAACAGTTGGGGTGTTCAACCGCCAAACTGATAGCCTAGCGGAACAATATTGATTTTTTGTTAGGCAATTTCGCTCATTTCGCTGTCTAGGAACAGGCACACACTGTTTCGACCTGCTGCCTTGGCTTCGTAGAGTGCTAGATCGGCGCACTTGTAGTTAAGAGCAGGGTCGTTAGTCAGGTTGGTGATTCCGCCACTGACCGTCACCACGTTGTCGAGCTCAATACTGACTGCGATTCTCAATCTGTTAAGCACATATTCGGCTTCTTCAGTTGTGGTGTGAGGCAGAATAACGCCAAATTCTTCACCACCAATGCGAGCCACAAAATCAGTTTCTCGACATTCACGTTGTAATACCTGAGCAACGGTTTGAATAACGCGATCACCATAATCGTGACCAAATCTGTCGTTGATGCGTTTAAAGTGGTCTATGTCCAAAATCGCTAAGCAAGACTGTTCGCGAGTAGGGTACCGATTCACACGAGAGCACTCATCTCTCAGCTCAAGATCGAACTTACGGCGGTTCCAACACCCAGCCAAGGCATCTTTTTCGCTCAGGTTTCTCAGTTTGTTTTCTAGCTCTTTGTGTTTACTGATATCCACAAATGAAGCGACATAAAACTGAATCACGTCTTTCGAATCTTTGATGGTTTGGATTCGCAATATTTCCGTAATCAAAGACCCGTCTTTACGACGATTAACCACTTCGCCTTCCCACATGCCTTTCGCTTTGATGATGCTCCACATCTTGATGTAGAACTCTTCGTTGTAGCGACCAGAGGCAAACATGGACGGTTGGCGGCCTTTTACGTCTTCTAACTCGTAGCCACTCACACGGGTGAACTCTTGGTTTACCTTGATGATTCGGTTGTTTCTGTCGGTAATCACCAAGGCAGACATACCATTCATCGCGGCCTTAGCAAGTTGGCTCTCGATACTGTTCTTCTTGTGGTTGCTGTTCCACAATACGAAGCCAGCGGAGATCATCGAAATCAAGAAAGATAAGGTGATGATCTGAACGACAATCGCTTGTTTTTCTTGTCGGTATTGACTGCTGAAATGCTGATTTTCAATGTGAAGAACCATGTAAATAGGGCCTGCAAACTGCTTTATCTTTGGGCTGATGTCAGAGTGGAAATACCAGTTCTTACCATCGAAATAGCTAGACGAAGAGTTGGATTGAATATCTTTCCAAAGCGCCGGATATAGCTTTGCGTATGTCTTGTCTGAACGTGACTCTAAAACATGTCCAAATGATTCAGCCGGGTCGGGGCCCATGATGACATGGCCAGTTTTGTTTAGAATGACCGGGACTGCAGCTGAGTCTCCGATTTGGTAATGAAGACGCTTGTAAATCTCAAGCATGTTTAGATTTGCAATGAAGTAACCAATAATTCGATTCCCTTCAGCGACTGGCGTCATAATGCGAAGCGCCGGCGTTAACGGGTGGATGATTTCTCCATTTTCCATTTCTAGGTCAATGCCTCTAGAGCTGACATCGCCAATCTCTAATTTCTGTAGCATCTGGTAGTAATCTCGAGAGGATTTGTTTTGCAGTTCGTTCTCTGGGACGACAGTTGCTTTACCGTCTTTGTAGTTAACGCGGAACACTTCGTTTCCAGCTAGATCGAGATAACGAAGCTGAGAATAGTATTTTTGGCCACGAGCTAACATCACCCAAAGATCTTGCAGGGTTTCTTTATGGATAATAGAAGGTTCTTGAATCGCTCGGAGTAGTGTTTGAGAGTCGGCGATAGAAGGAACAGCGTTAGATATTTGCTCAACAATAACAGCGAGCTCATGAAAGCTGTATTCGATTTGGTTCTGACTGGACTGTTTGATATTTAGCGTGTGCTGAGCTTCAACCCTGTCGAATTCAGAGTTTATGTAGAGGGCAGGGACTAGTCCTAGGGCAAAGATGGTACATAGAAATTGGCTGACTAGTTTTTTTATACTTGTATTCATCACTGTCCTCAAAGAATCAGCGCAATACTATATATTTTATAAGGTTTTTAATGTGATCTTGACCCAGAAGTTAAAACAAGATTCGCATATAACTACGATTTTAGTGCAACTTTTTGCACTTGGGCTTGATTGTTGAGCAATCACTTCGTTAGGGAATGATTGCTCAATATAGAACACCGCTCTGAAAATTGAGCCAAATTAATCGCGATTAATTGCCATTTATCTAGCTAAGAGCATCTAGCTTAGGCCGACGATATTTCCATTACTATCAATATCTAACGACATGAACGCCGGTTTATCAGGCAAGCCTGGCATGGTCATCACATTGCCGCACAACGCGTAAATAAAGCCAGCACCAGCACACAATTTTAGTTCTCTAACAGGCACGTCAAATTGAGTGGGTGCACCTTTAATGTGTGCTTCTGTTGAGATCGATAGTGGTGTTTTTGCCAAACAAACCGATAGGTCGCTATAGCCATGCAGTTTGAATTCAGCCAGTTGTTTTTTAGCCAGTGGAGATAGCGAAATACTTGCCGCGCCATAACCAACTTCAGCGACTGCCATTAGCTTTTCTTCTAGGCTTTGCTCTGAGTGATACAAAGGCTTAAATTCACTCTGTTTTTGGCAAGCTTTTACCACGGCGTGAGCCAGTTGAGTTGCCCCCTCACCACCTTGACCAAATGCTTCGCTTACTTCAACGCTAACGCTTGAGTCGAAGTCGGTGATCATCTGTTTCAAAGCATTGAGCTCTTGAGCTGAGTCTTGTGGGAATCGGTTAATCGCAACAACTGTAGGCACTTGGTATTGCTTAACGTTGTTGATGTGCCATTTTAGGTTCTCAAAGCCTGCAATTAGCGCGTCTTGGTCATCATTAAAGATTGAATCTGGTAATGGAGTCCCCGGTCTCAAATCGTATAAACCAGAGTTGGCCTTTAATCCACGTAATGTAGCGACAACTACGGCGCAATCGGGCTTCTTGTTCGACGCTTTGACCTTGATGTTGCACGCTTTCTCAAAGCCCATATCTGAGCCGAAACCACCTTCGGTCACGACAAAGTCACTCAGTTTTAACGCTATCTTATCGGCAATAATTGAAGAGTTACCATGTGCAATGTTCGCGAAAGGCCCGGCGTGAATTAGGGTCGGAACGCCTTCAAGGGTTTGCATCAATGTTGGTTCAATAGAATCCTTCATTGTTACGGTCATTGCGCCTGCGACGTTGAAGTCATCTGCGGTTAACGGCAAGCCTTGTTTGTTGTAAGCAAGTACCACTCGTCCGATTCGCTTTCTCAAATCTTGAAGGTCATTGGCTAGTGCAAGGATAGCCATCAGCTCTGAAGCGGCTGAGATATCAAATCCATCTTCTCGCTCAAAGCCGTTAATTGTTTTGTCTGCTTCGTTCTTGCCAACCGTGATCATGCGTAATGCGCGATCATTGTGGTCAAGTACACGTCGCCAAACGATTCTGCTTGGGTCGATATCCAGTGCTTTTAAGCCTGAGCGCGTTTCAAAGGCTTCTAACCCTTCACGCTGTTCATGATACAAACGTGCATCAATGGCCGCAGAGGCGAGGTTGTGAGCGGCCGTAACAGCATGAATATCGCCTGTCAGGTGCAGGTTTAATTGTTCCATAGGGGCAACTTGAGAGTAACCACCACCCGCAGCGCCGCCTTTTACACCAAATACCGGGCCCATTGAAGGCTGACGAATGCAGGCCATTGCAGATTGGTTAATCTTTGCGAGGCCTTGTGCTAATCCGATAGTAGTGACGGTTTTGCCTTCACCAAGAGGTGTCGGTGTGATCGCCGTGACTACGACTAATTTACCATCTTGTTGGTTAGCGAGGCGTTCAAGTGATGTGAGAGACACTTTAGATTTGAATTGCCCTAATGGCTGATGTTCGTTGTGGTGCAGGCCAGCTTGCTTGGCAACCTCACTGATGTTTTTAAGGGGAGTAGAGCGACAAATATCAATATCAGACAGCATATTTGATCCTTATATCAGAACCGAAAGGTGGTACGTAACCGTTTGCGTGGCGATAGTACTGTATAAATTTGCCAAGTAAAGGCAAACCACACGAATTATGTGCTGGAAGATAACAGATCTAAAGAGTCATTGCGCGAGATCAAGTCTTAAACGAGCAAAATATTCGATCTGATTACCTTGAGCTGCCGTTATATTGGCGTTGTATACAAAAAGGGCTGCATATAGCAGCCCTTCAAGGAATGGGTAATCTCACTTGGCGTTAACCTTTAAGAGGTAACTGCCTATTATGGTCGATTAACGATCCCAGTATGTTTCTTCTAAGCTATCTTCGCGTTCAGGTAGTGCACGAGAAAGGCGAGGAGAGTGCTGAGTCAACACTTCGTAGCTTACACGGTTTGCGTACTTACAAATTTGAGACAGTGAAGAGTAAGTTAGACAAGTGTGCTCGTGTTTCTCTGAGTTTGGTACATTCACGTGGTGGTAGCTGTTTGCTGCCATGTCGTGAAGTAGTGCTGAAAGTGCACCATCGCCAGCGCCATTGGTATTCTTAATCTCAAGGGGGCCACCTAGGTAAGGGCCAATGTGAGAGTACACTTTTACTGGGTCTTTACAGTCTTGCTTACGCATCGCACGGCTGAATTCGTATTTATTGAACTCAGGGATGTTACCCGGTAACAATGGCAGTGTGGTTTCGCGTTTCGCTGGTTCGTCAGTATAACCTGCCATGTATAGACCAATAGGGCCAGCAGTACATAGAACTAGGTCAACCCACTCAAGTGCTTTGTTAGCAGCCAATAGAGGATCTTTTTCACCCGTTAGCGCTTCACCTTCGTCTTCGTTCATCGCGACGATGGTTACGTTTTCTTTCAGGTATTCTTGCCACCATTCAGCGTTGCCTTCGATCACATACTTAGTACCAAGTGTTAATACAACAGGCACATTGTGCGCTTTCGCGTATTCAATCGCTTTTTGTACCGCTTTTGGCATCGGATCTTCAGGTTTGCCACGCATTAGGTATGACGACACAACCAATGCAGAAGCTTTCTCGAACACTTTTTCAGGAATGCTTTCTGGAAGAAGTTGGTTCATGTGGCCTTCATTGATTGCAAACGTACGTTCGCCATCTTCAGAAATAAGCGTGTAGCAACGACCGATTGGACCATCAACAGTTTGAAGGTGGTTTAGATTCATACGAGAAGAAGTGCGGCAAAGGTAACGATAACCAAATGAGCCAACTTCAATCTTCTTAGACATCACGCCAAGCAGGACAGATTTGCTGTCTGCAAGTACGGAATAGTTGTGCAGTGTGTTGCCGATAGTATCGCCAGGGTATTGATGCGTGATCAAACCGCGCTCAACTAACTCTTCATACAGCGCATCTGCTTTACTTTCTTCCAATACCAGTGAGTGACCTTTACTCAGCTCGTATTTTTCTAGGAACTCGTTGTCAACACGGGCTTCGATGTCAACAATCGTTTGACCTATACCGACCACTGTTGCGCGGTGTAGTTTAGGTGTTTGTTGAATTTGGTTGACCAACGGATCACGTGCGTGAGTTGGAAAGTAGTGCTTAGATTTACGCTGTCCAGGAAACTTCATATGAAAAATACAGTGAAAAAATTTTGCCGCATGATATCACATTTTGTTTCTGTTTCTTTCATTTTTATTACATTTTGAATCACCTGCACAATGTCTGTACAGGTGATTAGGCTTACTTGTGTTTAAGGCTATTCAGCAGGAACAAGTGTTGCTGGATCTACGTAAGCCTCTGTACCCCAAAGAGGAACAGTTGAAAGGCTATGTTTGAAACTGCCTTCCGTTTCTTTGGTGGTGTAAGACAAGTAAAGCAGCGACTGATTCTCTGCATCGTAGATACGACGAACCTTCATTGTTTTAAAGAAGATACTTTTTGATTGCTTGAATACCACTTCGCCAGACTTACTCTTGTCTATTTGAGCAATCATTTCTGGTGTAATTTCACCTGTTTGACGACAAGAGATAGAGCTATCACTTGGATCAGAAAGGCTAAGGTTTGCTTCGATTGATGCGATATGACAGGTAACACCTGCGATCTTATCGTCGTCTAATGAAGACATCTTGATATCCTTCATTGTGAAGAAACCCAGTGAGACGTCGCCAACCTCGTTGTCCGAACAGCCAGCTAACATTGTTACGATACCTGCTGCTATTAAGGCTTTTTTCATAAGAAGTCCTTTTTATTTATATAGTTCTGTTTACTATAAGGATATTGAAAGCTTGAATACGAGTGTAGAGCTTTTCGCTAAGTTCTTAAAGGATGTTGTTGGATAATGAAAAATATGAAGCATTTAAAGTACTTGTTGGCCTTGGTCATGCTCTGTATGCTCTCTGCTTGTAGCTCGGCACCTCAGCCGACCGTATGTCTTCCAAATAACTGCGATATTTGGGGATACTAACCGTAGGTACTAAAAGAATGAATAACGAAATACCTGAAATTGCACACAAGAAAAACCAATGGCTATTTAGTCAGCTCGATATTGCTTACCCCGCAAAAGAGAGCCTCCTCGGCCGCGAACTTTATCAAAGCAAACTTCCATCCAAGACATACCAACTCCTAGCACAAGATCAAACTCCTTCCCAAATTGATGAACTGCATAAAGTCGATTTCCATAAATTGACCGTGCTATTTTCACTTAACCAAGCAAGCGTTTACCAAGATGAAACCGAAAGGGCACACATGCTTGAGTTCTTGAGCCAAATTATGCTTTCTGACGATCATGTCTTATATATTGGTACTCAAAACGGTGAAGTTGTGGCGAGCGCTATCGTCACAGAAGCGGATGATTCCCTATTGATCTCGGATCTCGTTGCTGGAAATGGTCAAAGTATCAACAACTTTGCTAAGCAGTTACACGATTTTTGGGCACAAGATCATGCTTCTAGCGATAAAGTGTGGATCGAGAACTAAAGATTCTTTGACAAAGCGTTAATCTAAGTACAATACCCCGTCTTATTTAAAGGGTATTGTATGTACAAGCTATTGATATCAATCGCTGTATTGTGTGTTAGCGCTTATTCTTCACTCAGCTTTGCTAACGACTGGGATATAAAACGCATCCTAGTTTTACACTCATACGAACCTTCTTATCAATGGACTGCTGACTTCCAAAAAGGGATAGACAGTGCGTTCAGCCAGTCTCAAACCGAAGTTAAACTCTCAATAGAGTATTTGGATTCAAAGCGTGTCCACAGCCCTGAGTATTACGAATCTCTTGCGAACTACTTACGTGCGAAATATGCAGGTTATAAATTTGATGGCGTAATTGCGACGGACGATAACGCGGCCAATTTTCTTGAATCTCTGCCTAATTTGATTGATCGCTCCACACCTGTCGTTGCAGCCGGCATCAATGATTTCAGTACCGACATGTACGCCGTGTCTGACAGAGCAACCGTGCTTTATGAGAACGATCAGATAGACGTTAATATTAAGCTGATCTCCAAATTAAGACCTAATCTAAAGAATCTCTATTTTGTAAATGATTACAGTGTCACGTCTGAATTGATTCATAAAGAAATGAACAAAATGATGGCTGAATTTCCAAATATCAATCTCGTAGAAATTCGCGACTTGTCGCTGGAGCATACGAGCCAGTTTTTGGAAGGGATCTCTGCGGACGATGCGGTGTTGCTCAGTCATTACAACACTGAGTTGAAGCAAGGGGTTTACCACACTTACCAAGAGATTGCGGATACGTTGTCAAAAGCGAGTGCTGCCCCGGTGTTTGCTTTATGGCAGTTCTATATTTCGGGTGATGTACTCGGTGGTTACGTTAATCACTCACAAAGCATGGGTGAAGAAGCAGTCGATGCGTTGGATAAATACCTTCCTCTTGGTTTTACGACACCGTTAACTCCCGGAGACAACAAACGTTTTGTATTCAATTACCCTGCAATGAAGCGATACGGGATTAGCGCAAACGCGTTACCTGACGAAGCGGTTTTTATTAACGAGCCTTCATCCTTTATTCGCAAAAACTTCCAGTTGTTATTGGGGCTGTCGATGGTGATTGCGGGTTTAAGCCTGATCATCTTGATGCAATTCGTTACTCTGCGCCAAAAGAAAGAGTTGGCGAATAAGAGCAAACGAATCTTAAAGCTTCAGAAACAGACCTTGAATATCCAAAAGGATATGATTCATGTTCTCGGAGAAGCAATTGAAACTCGCTCTGGCGAAACAGGTAATCACGTTAAGCGTGTAGCCAAGCTGTCTGCATTGCTAGCGAAGTATCGTGGCTTGAGCCATCGTGAGGTCGAGATGATTGAGATCATCAGCCCAATGCACGATGTGGGTAAGATTTCAGTCCCTGAATCAATCTTGGACAAACCTGGGAAATTAACCGACCAAGAGTGGGAGGTGATGAAGCTTCATACTACGGCTGGCTATAACTTACTAAAGAGCGGAGCGGGTGATATTACCAACCTCGCGGCAATCATTGCTAACGAACATCACGAGCGTTGGGATGGCGCTGGATACCCGAATGGCAAAGTGGGTGATGAAATACACCTGTTTGCTCGTATCACCGCCGTAGCCGATGTATTTGATGCGCTGCTTAGTGCGCGTTGCTACAAAGAACCGTGGCCATTAGAGATGGTGGTCGATTTGTTTGAGCGAGAGTGTGGCTACCAGTTTGATCCGCAGCTAACCAAATTGCTACTGAAACACTTACCCGAGTTTGTTGCTATCCGAGATTTGTATCCCGATACTGGAACTTTGGAATATGCGTCTTCACCTACTATTGAAGCAAAGGTATTAGAAGAGTCGGTTGTTAGCTAACTGTCGTTCTATCTGAGTTGCCTATACGTCTTGGCTTCTTTATCTATTCACCACGATCCGGCTAGGAAGTGGTGATTTATATTTTCCACTGAAATTGAGTCACTTATGTAAACCTCGCAGTATTTGGTTTCGTAGAATATGGGTTAATTTGATGAAAACTGTTGCTTATGCGGCGTGATAAAGTGATCAATCCCATATTTCGCGAATCGAAATAAGCCTGTATCCGCAAACTGTTACCTCAATCATCTCGCCCATTGAAAGAACACTATAGGATAAAACTTGGATTCAATCTGAGTGAGATACCTATGCGGTTAGAACAGACTAAATGTGTGATTTTCGATTGTGACGGAACACTTATCGATAGTGAAAAGCTGTGCTGCCAAGCTTTGGTGAACGTTTTCACTGGCTTTGGGGCGGAGCTAAACGTCAACGACTGCTATGCGCACTTTCAAGGCGGGAAGCTAGCCGACATCTTAATGGATACACAAGAACGTCTTGGGCTATCTATCTCAATTGATACACTCGAACCGTTATATCGCACTGAATTAGAAGCACTGTTCCAACGTCATTTAAAACCGATGGAAGGCGCTATCGAACTTATTGAATTCCTCAAACAACAAGACATTGAGTTTTGTATCGCTTCCAATGCACCGAAATCTAGAGTTGAATCTTCATTGGCGATGACAGGCATGCTAGATGACTTCAAAGGCAAAGTGTTCTCAGCTTTTGATGCTAATAGTTGGAAGCCAGAGCCTGATCTAATCATGTACACCGCCATGAACATGGGCTTTCTACCGAATGAGTGCATCTACGTGGATGATACGTTGAAAGGGATTGAGGCTGGTGTTCGCGCGGGTATCCAATCGTTTCGATTACGCCCGAGTATTGATGAAGCAATCGTAGATTCCGAAGCCGACTCAGCAGAACTCGCGGCTCAGGATATCTACAGTCTAGAAGAAATTTCAGTGTGGATTAATGGCAAGCACTGCTCAAATGGTGGTATATCGAATTCTGCAGCTTTGGTGGGGTAGAGCTTATCTGAAGGCTGACTACCTTACTAAATTGTTTGGTATGGAAACCGCAAGATGCACAAGTAAACTTTTCTCCACTTTCTGAAAGCAGATACTCGTCGTGTTGGCATAAAGGGCATGTAATGTCGTCGGTGTTTGGTGTTTCTGTTTTATTCATTATGTGTCACCTGCAGCAAGAGGGTAAGCGAAAAAAGACCCGTTCAATTAGATTACTCCTAAGCTCGAATATTAGACAGTTCTGACACTTCTTAATCTCCCCTTTGCGACTTGCTTCATGGTAATTGATAATGTCATCGTTATTGACCATGCCTCTTGTAATGTTATTAAACAAAAGCCAAAAAAAAGGACCCATTACGAGTCCTCATTAGTTTGTTTTCAATTCACGCCACTAGTTCGCCAGTTGAGTCTTAAGTGCGGTAGCGTGCCAACGTCTGAGACAGAGAAACCGACGCTTCTGTTAGTCTAGATACACCATTTGAAGAGTTTTGAGCGACGTCTTTAATCACATCGGATTGGCTGCGAATATCGTTAAGTTCAGCTGCAATCGTATTGGCAACGTTACTTTGCTCATCGGCTGATGTTGCGATTTGGATACTCATGTCCATCAGTGCTTGAGCTGAATCTGCAATAGAATTTACGTCGTGACCAATGTCCGAAATCAGTTGGCTACTGGTTTGCGCTTGATCAACCGTCTGTTCGGTGATCTTCGCGATATTTTGGCTCTCTTGTTGTAAGCGCTCAATCATCGCTTGGATTTCTACCGTAGCTGATTGAGTGCGGCTTGCCAGTGTTCTTACTTCATCAGCAACAACAGCGAAACCACGGCCTTGTTCGCCCGCACGAGCGGCTTCAATCGCGGCATTCAAAGCAAGTAAGTTAGTTTGCTCTGAAATAGCATTGATCGTCGTGATGACTTCGTTAATTTGGCTCGTGTTCACATTCAAGCTAGTAACAGAAGATGAGGTTTGCTCAATCAAAGAAGAAAGGGTGGTGATTTCCGAGATTGCCTGTTGAACTTTTGCGTGGCTATCGTTGATTTGCTGCGCGTCTTGCTCTGTTTGTTCCGTTGAACGTGCAGAGATGTTAGAGACTTCATTTGCCGAAGCTGTCATTTGATCCATTGCTGTCGCTACAGAGTCCAGAGAGGCGTTTTGGCTCATGATTTGTGTTTCGCTGCGCTTCATCTCTGTTTCGAAAGAAGCCGACGTTTCACTTAGCGTTGCTGCACTGTGGTTTACGTTGTTGACTAACTCACTAAGCGTGTCCATTGAACGGTCAAGCGCACAACCAATCGTACCAAATTCGTCACGGCCAGGGTGGAAGCCAAGGCGTGATGTTAAGTCACCATCACCAATCTTTTGAGTCGTTGAGTAAAGAACCCAAAGTGCGCCGCCTAGGAAGGTCGCTACCCAGTAACAGAAAAGACCAAAAGGCACACACCACAAAAAGCTCAGTAATAAAGTGTACAGTGCTTGCTGCTTTTGATTCTGTATATCGTTAGTTGAAACGGTAAGTGAGTAGTATTTGCCATCTTGTGCGAGTGCTGTGGCAGTCACCGAACCATTGTTTGAAATAGTGGTTTGTTGAGCGCGAGTTTGATGGCTAACAGAGCGAACAGAAGCAGGGGAATCTGATGCTGATAAAATGCCTTGCAGTTGATACTCGACCTGTTGTTTTGCAGTTACGTCAATGTGTTCCATTTTGTTGGCGTAGTTCAGTCCAGCCAGGCTTACCAAAGCGGCAAAAAAGATTAAGAAAATGACCCAAAACTTGTCGTTGATCGACATCTTGATAAACAGTTTGTCTATCGTTCGAAATTGTACTTCTTTCATAAAAACTCCACGGTAAATCCTTTACCGTGGACTCTAAATAACCGACCTCAATAAAAATGTGACTTCAATCGACTAATTGTGAAAATTAATGATAGTGACATGTTATTTATGAGATCTGGATCGATAAAACTAGTTATTTATAGGTTTATTAGCCCAAAGAAGGCAGTAACCCTACTGAAATAAGAACTTGAATGGCAATGATAAATACGCCAACGCTACCTGCTAAAAACAGCGCTTTGCTACCGCCTAACACTTGGTAACTGGCTTCTGCAGATTGAGGTTTGACAGAGAAATCAGTGTAACGAACCTTGTAGACCATCACTGTTGGTAACAGAATCGCGAGCACTGAAAGTGCAATGGCTGCATAGCCTAAAGCCATGATGAAGCCTTGTGGGTAAAATAAGGCAAAACCCAGTGGCGGTAAGAAGGTGATAGCAGCTGTCTTAACACGTTTCGCGTTACCTAGTTTCTTGCTCAGTGAGTCGCCCATGAATTCAAATAAACCCAAGCTCACACCAATAAAAGATGTCAGCAGTGCTAGGTCCGCGAATACACCGACGATCACGCTTAGGTTGGATTGATGAACAGTCTGTGATAGTGAGACTAATAGCGCGCCTAAACTTGTATCAGACAATAATTGCTCTTGGCTAATCACACCCAAAGTAACACTTTGCCAGAAAACGTAGATAACCAGAGGCAGTGCCGAGCCAATAATCATTACCTTACGTAAAGAACGAACGTCACCATCTAGGTATCTAACGATTGATGGGATGCTGCCGTGGAAACCAAAAGAGGTAAACACAACCGGAATCGCCGCAACAATCAGGCCTTGCTGTAAAGGCATGCTCATTAAGTATTGAGAGGTAATGTTTGGCGCTAGGAAGCTGAGTACCAAAACCATCGCGATAAGCTTCAAGCCAAACAAAACGCGGTTAACTTTATCAACACTGTGTGTACCAATCGTCACAACGCCGGCAACTAATAGGGTAAATAGAAGCGTGGTGATTTGAGCATTGAGTTCGATACCCGCGATATCCGAAATTCGTTGGTTAAATTGCGCACCGCCGCCAGCTATGTATGCCGAACACAGAGCGTAGAAAAGAAACATTACCGCGAAGCTCGCAATCCACTTTCCTTTTGTCCCTAAAATGGTATGAGCTAACGTGTGTAGGGTAGCGTCAGATTCTGCGAATTGGTGAAGTTCTACCATTAATAGCGCCGTAAAGGCCATTAACGCCCATAAACCCAGCATCAAGAAAAGTGAAGTTGAAAAGCCAATACCTGCAGAAGCAAGTGGAAGAGCGAGCATGCCAGCACCAATGGTTGTGCCTGCAATGATCAAAGTACTACCAAAAACCTTTGATTTATTCATTGTATATAATTCTTTACGTTAGGGTGTGTTTTCATTGCAATTCTTCTAGTTTAAGCGCATAAACCCAAAGAATATCTCGATTTTGAAGTATTCTGATTGAGTTTAATTCCAAATGCAATGCCTAATGTAATTAAAAATACCCACTGTAAATTAATGTTTACATAAAGGGGCGTAGCAGCATTCAAATGAGCAAAGCAAACGTTTGACCATGACCGGCTTCAAAATTTATAGAGTAATTTGTTGTACTTGGTGTAAGGTGGCAGTACATATGTTGTTCGCGTATACCCCTTTAGCGTAAAAAAGCGTTAATGATCGCGAGTAGCTTTAAGCTATGAATATGGAATGGGTAGAGTAGAGTGCGTTCATCAAAGTGACATAATATAAGTCCAAGATGGTGCACTAGTTAATAGGACATCATGTCCACATCAAGGAATAGAGGGGGCACAATGAGTGACCAATCTTATAATGACGAAAGTCTAGAGTTGTTAGATGCTATGGAAATTGGCATTGATTTGTCTGACTATGAACAGACAGTGAAACAGTTAGCAGAAGAGCTTTTCAAGTCATCGAACTAAGCTTTTAAGATCTTTAATTCAGTTTCAACTGAAACGTTTTAAAGCTAAAAGTTTTCTTAGCTAAAGCTTCTCAAAGCAAACAATTCTAAACTGAGCAAATCTTATTCGCTCACACGTCATACCAAAACTATCCTCATTAAAGTTCGCGAAGATAAACGAGTACGTTTACCATGTTACTTAGTTCTCGATACTTTAATGAGGTTCAATGAACTTTCTCGCACACCTTCACATCGCCAAGCACTGTAACAGCAACTTAGCAGGTAACCTGTTGGGTGATTTTGTTAAAGGCGACCCTAATAAACACTATTCTGACTCCCTTTCTGACGGCATTAGGCTTCATCGATTTGTTGATAGCTATACTGATCGTCATGATGTATCTCGTTCTGCAAAATCACTTTTCTCAGACCAAACACGACGCTTTGCGCCTATCGCACTCGATGTATTTTGGGATCACTGCTTAGCCAATCATTGGGCTCAGTTTTCACAGCAGACATTAGAGCGTTTTTGTTTAGATAGCCATGAGCAGATCTTTGAGCATCAAGAGCCGCACTGGCCAGAAAATTTCGTTATGGTCCATCAGAAAATGGCTGAACACAGATGGTTAGAGAGCTATCAAGACATGTCGTCTATAGAGGTGGTATTGCAGCGAATGGCGTTGAGAAGGCCCAAGCTCAGTATGCTCGAGGCATGTTACGATGACCTCGAACGTCACTACGATACGTTGCAGTGTCACTTTAATGAGCTTTATCCCAACGTTTTAGAAGAAGCGAAGCTGTTTAATGCGCTTCAAATGAAGAAAAATCAAAAGGAAAGGTAAACAGCGTAATGCAGGTTTGCTACAATCCGCGCCTATTTAATCTTTGAGCATCATACTATGTCTGAATCTACAAAATCTTTTAACCAACTAGGATTATCTGAGCATCTTCTTGCCACGTTATCAGAGCTTAATTTTACGGCTCCGACCAGCGTTCAAGAACAAGCGATTCCATTGGTATTAGAAGGCAAAGATGTACTGGCTGGTGCTCAAACGGGTACAGGTAAAACGGCCGCGTTTGGTTTACCGATTATTCAAAGATTAATCGAGACAAAAGACAACGTTATTCCGAACCCTAAGCTCGTTCGTGCGCTTGTATTAGTGCCAACTCGTGAATTGGCACAACAGGTTTTCGATAACTTAACTAGCTACGCAAAGGGCACCGACATTAAAGTCGTGGTGGCTTACGGCGGCGTTAGCATGAAGGTTCAAACTGATAACCTACGCGGTGGCGCAGATATTCTTGTCGCGACGCCTGGTCGCCTTATTGATCACATGTTCACTAGAAACATCATGTTGAGCCAAACGGAAGTACTGGTACTGGATGAAGCTGACCGTATGTTAGATATGGGTTTCATGCCTGACATCAAGCGTATTCTTTCTCGCATGAATGAAGTGCGTCAAACCCTGTTCTTCTCTGCAACGTTTGATAACAAAATCAAAGCGATTGCACACCGTATGATGCAAAAGCCAAGTGAAATTCAAGTTACGCCAAAAAACAGCACCGCTGAAACCGTAACACAGATGGTTTACCCGGTAGATAAGTCGCGTAAAAGTGAATTGTTAGCGTATTTGATTGGCTCAAAAAACTGGCAACAAGTGTTGGTGTTCACTAAGACTAAGCAGGGTACTGATGCTCTCGTAAAAGAGCTTAAGTTAGACGGCATTAAAGCGGCATCAATCAATGGCGATAAGAGCCAAGGTGCGCGTCAAAAAGCCCTAGACGATTTCAAGTCAGGCAAAGTTCGTGCGTTGATCGCAACCGACGTGGCAGCTCGTGGTATCGATATCCAACAGTTAGAACAAGTTGTGAACTATGACATGCCATTCAAAGCAGAAGATTATGTTCACCGCATTGGACGAACTGGGCGTGCAGGTAACAGTGGATTAGCGATCTCTTTGATGAGTCAGGATGAAGCTTACCTATTGGGTGATATTGAGCGATTACTTGATACTCGCTTGCCTCAAGAGTGGCTAGAGGGCTTTGAACCAAGCTTAGAAAAAGATCTAGCGCCCGATCGTGGTGGTCGCAGCAAGAGTCGTTCATCAGAAAAACGTAAGATGAAAGCGAAGCTTAAGATTCATCAAAATCGCGGTAAAGCTCGTCGCTAAAAAGCTGGACAAAGCTCTAGTTTAAAGATCTCTACATATAAAAATGCGCCGTTGCAGTTAGTTCTGTAACGGCGCATTTTTGTTTCAAGTAAATCAAATTACGACCAAGGAAGATAAAACACTGGGTTAATGATGTTCTTGGTTGCACTTCCATACACAGGGCACTTCATAAATCAGCTCTTCAATCGAGGTTGGATTTAGAACCCACTCTTCACCAATATTGAACTTGCTTACCATCTGCGTGTTGAAAAGCTGCCAATGCTTAAGTAGGGCGTCTTCGGGTGAGGTGACCATATCACCTTCATTCCAAGTGCTTTCCATAAAGGGAGTGAGGCATACTGCTCCGTGCGCATACATGATCATTTGCCACTTAATCTCATAAATGTTGATCAAGCTCTCTGGATTCGCATCGTTATACTGTTCAGCTAACATGTTGATTTCTTTTTCGACATCGCCAACATTGTCGATAAAGTAATCGACCAAGTTATCTTTTTGACGAACAGAGTCAGTGATAAGTTGCATCGGTTTTCGTGAGTGAATCATGTTGCTAAAGAGGCGCATACTAAATAAATAGATAGTAATGTTTGGTGCGACGCCTTTTGGTAACTCTTCCATAATCTTAGCAATATAAGACTGAAAATAGGCGTGTAAACAATCGCTTATCGCATGCCAGATTTTTTCTTTGCTGCCAAAGTGGTGGCGAATAAGGCTATGCGATACACCGGCTTTCTCACTGATGTTACGAAGCGAAACGCTATCATAACCCTGCTCACAGAACATATCCGCAGCAACACCCATGATCAAAAATCTAGTCTCTTCAGCGTCTTTTGCGCTTCTTCTACCTTGTTTCTTTTCGGTCATCTTCATTTCACATAATTACCTGATTACCACATTCTACACTGTTTTTACTGAAATAAAAAATACTGCACAACTGGAAAGTAAAGCTTGAGAATTATTTAATATTAAATATACTGCCCACCTGTGTAATAAATCATAATAATTAAATGGAGAGGCATCATGCAGTCCAATTTGTCTATCAATGCCATATCGAGCAAGCGCATGGGAGCTGTGATTGCAGCACTGTTGCTCGCAGGCTCTCTAACTGGATGTGACAAAGTTCAGTCAGAGGAAAATGAGCAGGTAATCAAGCCAGTCAAGCTTTTCGAAATCCCGCAACAGACTGATATCGATCTTGATAGCTTCATTGCAAAGGTTGATGCAACTGACCGTGCGGCACTTTCTTTTCAAGTGGGTGGTGATATAGAAACCTTCGATGTTCGTATGGGACAAGAAGTGAAGAAAGGTCAGGTGTTAGCTGTATTAGACGCGACGGATTACCGTATTGCCGTTGACGCAGCCCAAGCTAAATTTGATCTGGCGAACAGTCAATACAAACAAGCTTCTGAGTTATATGCGAAAAAACTGGTCAGTACCGATTACTACGACCAAGCCGTGAACACCTTTACTGCCGCTGAAGTTGAGTTGGACCAAGCAAAAACAAACCTTGGCTACACCACCTTAGTTGCTCCATTCGATGGCGTGGTATCGATGGTGTTTGGAAAGCAATATCAATTGATCGCAGAAAAGCAGCCTGTACTGAATATCTTGAATCACAGTGAAATGGATGTGACGTTTTCAATTCCAGTATCAAAGCTTGAAGACCGTTCTATTCAAGACCTAACGAGCTCAAACATGTGGGTTGTGATGGACAGCCACCGCGGCATTCGTATCCCGACTCGCTTTAAAGAAATCTCAACGCAACCAGATGAAGACACCAACAGCTACCAAGCGGTTGTGTCTATCGAAAAGCCAGAAGGCATCAATCTACTTTCTGGTATGACAGCGCAAGTTGAAGTCCAGAAAAGTAAATCTGACTACGGCATTGGTATTGTGGATTCAGCTTGGTTAAACAAAGACGCAGGCCATGGTGAACTATGGCGTTATAACCCTGACTCTCAACTGATTTCTAAAGTACAAGTCCTTCTAGATGAGCAAGGCAAGGTTATCGACGGATTGTCGTCTGGCGACCTTATCGTTGAAGCGGGTGTGGATGTGTTATCAGACGGACAACAAGTAAAAGCTTGGCTTCGTGAGGGCGGTATTTAATGAACCTTTCAAAATTATCAGTTGTTGTCGCGTCGGCTCTGTTACTTCAAGCCTGTAACAATGAAGTTGTACACCGTGAACAACCGCCTTTGTTGGTTTCTACCTTTGAAGTTGGCGCACCGCTGACTAATCAGTTCAGAAGTTTTAATGGACAGGTGATGCCCGCCGAATTGACTCCCTTGGCATTTAAGCTAGCAGGCGAGATTCAACAAGTACTAGTCGAAGCGGGCGATAACGTCGAAAAAGGGCAGTTATTAGCCACCTTAGATAATGCAACGTACGTCCAAGATCTGACTGATGCTCAATCTCAATTCAAACTGGCGAGCAAACAGTTGGCCCGTGGTACTGAGATGTTTGGCAGCGAAATGTTATCGCAATCAGAACACGACCAACTGACGGCTAACTACAAGCTCGCATCGGCGAATTTGGCGGCGGCAAAACGCAAGCTAAGTTACACAGAGCTTCTTGCGCCATTCTCCGGAACAGTCTCAACTGTCGATAAGCAACGATTCGAAAATACGACGCCTGGAGAAACACTACTGAGTGTGTACCAGAACGACAAAGTGTATGTGCGAATTCAAGTATCAGATTCGATCTTGGCATCAATTAGCCCAGACATGCGTTCAAATAGCTATCGTCCTGAGGCGAACTTTGGCGGTCACACAGGCCAATATCCACTGACGTATCTTGAACACACCAGTGAACTGCACCCACAATCCCGTACCTACGAATTTTGGATGCAGATGCAGCAGCCTGAAAGTGAAATTCTGCCGGGCACGAGCGTTACGGTCAATGTAGATATGGCGAAAGCGGGCTTGAGCGATGTTCAAGGCTACCAGTTACCAATGACAACACTAGAAGCTGGCTCTGAAGCGAATCAATTCTATGTGTGGAAAATGGAAGACGGACAAGCATTCAAAAGCGAAGTAGAAGTCGACAAGATCAGTGGCCAAGGCGCATTAATCGCTCATGGCGTTGAGCAAGGTGATCGACTCGTAAACTCGAATCTAAGAAAACTCCGTGACGGAATCCAATTGTCAGGAAAAGCAGAATGAACATCGCAGAATATTCAATAAAAAACAAAGTAATCAGCTGGCTGTTTCTAGTCATTTTAGCCATTGGCGGTGTGTCGTCTTTTGGCAACCTATCCCGTTTAGAAGACCCAGCTTTTACCATTAAAGATGCAATGATTATTTCAACTTACCCTGGCGCAACGTCAATGGAAGTTGAAGAGGAGTTGACGTATCCACTTGAAAAGGAGATACGACAGCTGCCTTATATCGACAAGATTACCTCAACCTCGTCGAATGGCATGTCTCAAATTATGGTGAGCATGAAGATGGACTATGGCCCGGATGAGCTACCTCAAATCTGGGATGAAATGCGTCGTAAGATCAACGACCTACAGCCAACGCTGCCTAGTGGTGTTAACTCTGTCCAGATCATCGATGATTTTGGTGATGTGTTTGGTGTGATGATTATGCTTACTGGGGATGGCTACGATTACGTCGAGCTCAAACAGTATGCTGATTATCTCACACGTGAAATCGAACTGGTTGAAGGCGTAGGCAAGGTAAGTATCGCAGGCGACCAACAAGAGCAATTGTTCGTTGAGATGTCACTTGAGCGTTTAGCTGCGTTAAACCTAGACATGTCGACAGTGACATCATTGTTAGCACAACAAAACAGTGTGGTATCAGCAGGCGAGGTAATGCTCAATGGCCAAAGCCTAACCATCAAACCTAACGGCACGCTGAGCACGGTTGAAGAGTTAGAAAACTTAATCATTCATGGCCGAGATACGGGTAACCTAATTCGCTTAAAAGATGTCGCTGAGGTCACTCGCGGAATCCAAGAAAAGCCAGGTAACGTATTAACTTACAATGGCAAACCAGCAATCAACCTTGGCATTGCGTTCTCATCGGGCGTAAACGTGGTGGAAATCGGTAATGCGCTTGATGCAGAACTTGATCGCTTAGAAAGCATTAAGCCAGCTGGTGTTGAGTTGAATTACTTTTACAACCAAGCACAAGAAGTGGACAAGTCCGTTGCTGATTTCTTGATCAGCCTAGTGGAAGCGGTGGCAATTGTTATCATCGTACTTCTGTTCGCGATGGGCTTACGCAGTGGTTTGATCATCGGTTTAGTATTGCTACTGACGGTGTTCGGTACGTTCATCTTGATGGACTACAACGATGTTGAACTGCACCGTATCTCGCTTGGTGCTTTGATCATTGCGCTAGGTATGCTGGTGGATAACGCGATTGTTGTCGTTGAAGGTATTTTGGTTGGCTTGAAGAAAGGCAAAACCAAGCTTCAAGCTGCGAAAGACATCGTGAAGCAAACACAATGGCCACTGTTAGGTGCGACCATTATCGCTATCACAGCGTTTGCACCGATTGGTTTGTCGAAAGATGCGACAGGTGAATTCATGGGTTCGCTGTTCTGGGTACTGTGTTTCTCACTGTTTTTGAGTTGGGTAACAGCACTAACACTAACGCCATTCCTTGCCGAGATGTTGCTTAAAGAAGAAGACAAGGTTGATGAGAACGAAGACCCATACAAAGGCATCCTGTTTGTAGTATTCGGTGCGTGTCTGAAAGTAGCACTTCGATTTAGATGGCTTACTGTAGTTAGTATGGTCGCGCTATTAGCAGTTTCTGTCGTCGGTTTTGGTATGGTGAAGCAGCAGTTCTTTCCACCGTCAAATACGCCAATGTTTTACGTAGACATGTGGATGCCAGAAGGCACCGATGTTCGTGAAACGATCAAGCAGACAGAAAAAGTTGAAAGCTACATTCGCCAGCAAGACGATGTAGAGTTCGTGACAACAACGGTTGGACAGGGCATGCAACGTTTTGCGCTGACATACCAACCCGAGAAAAGTTACGAAGCGTACAGTCAACTGCAGGTACGAACGACTGACCGAGACACCATGTTTAAAGTCCTAGAAGGGCTAGACAAGGACTTGGCCAATAAATTTGAACAACCTACGTTCCAATTTAAACTGATTGAGTTTGGCCCGTCGCCAGCTTCAAAAATCGAAGCTCGTATTAGCGGTGCAGACCCGCAGATTCTTCGCAGCATTGCGGTTGAGGTAGAAGATATCCTGTTGGCGGACCCTGGCTCTCGAAATGTACGTCACGACTGGCGTGAACGCACCAAAGAGCTCGTGCCACTGTTTAACGAATCAAAAGCACGTCGCCTTGGCATTTCAAAGACAGATCTGTCTGAGACACTACAGATGGCGTTTGGTGGTTACAACATCGGCTTACTGCGCGATGGTACGCACATGTTACCTATCGTGGCACGCCTGCCTGAAGAAGAGCGTTTTGACTTTGAATCACTAAACAATGTGAAGATCTGGAGCCCATCACTGCAAACCTACATTCCTGTAGAACAAGTGATCGATGGGGTTGAGCTTCAATGGTCTGAGCCACTGATTCAACGTCGTGACAGAAAGCGTACGTTAACGGTTCTGGCTGATCACGATGTATTGGGTGATGAAACACCAGCTAGCTTGTTTGCTCGCGTAAAACCAAAGGTTGAAGCACTCGATTTACCAGCAGGTTACAACATTAGTTGGGGCGGTGAATACGAGAGTTCTAAAGATGCACAAGAATCTCTATTTGGTTCACTGCCAATGGGTTACTTGCTGATGTTTATCATCACTATGCTTCTGTTTAACTCGGTACGTAAGCCACTTGTAATTTGGTTTACGGTGCCACTCTCTATCATCGGTGTTTCGATTGGTCTGTTAGGTACTAATATGCCATTCAGCTTCACAGCGTTCTTAGGACTATTGAGTCTAAGTGGCATGATTTTGAAGAACGGTATCGTACTGCTTGACCAGATCAACAGTGAGCTACAAACAGGTAAAGACGCATATTTAGCGGTTGTCGACAGCGCGATCAGTCGTGTGCGACCGGTATCTATGGCAGCACTAACAACTATCTTGGGCATGATTCCCTTGGTATTCGATGCATTTTTCGGCTCGATGGCGATTACCATCATGGCAGGCTTAGGCTTTGCTACCGTACTAACGCTAATAGTAGTACCAGTGATGTTCGCTATTCTATATAGAATCAAACCGTCCACTGCGGGTTATTAGGGATTGATATAAAACAGATTCTTTTAAGCCAGCCCAGTCAAATTCGACTGGGCTTTTTTATACGTATTGTCCCTTCCTGAAATGTGTAAACAAGTGAAAGTGGCAAGAGGGTACGAATAGATAAGCATTAAAAAAGCCGCTACCCAATGGGCAAGCGGCTTTAAGTAAGTTGAGGGGAGGCTTTAGATTGCTAAGCGTATGTCCAACTCAATCGGCTTTGGCATGGCCAAGTGGTAGCCTTGATACATATTGAAGCCTAAGCTCTGCATCGCTTCGAGTTGTTGTTGGGTTTCTATGCCTTCAATCACAGTCTTTGCGCCAATTTGGTTTGCAAGATCAAGTACTAACTCCATTTCTCGAGTGTCGCCTTGTTCAAAGTCCAACATAACCGAGCGGTCTATCTTGATGATATGAGGGTTAATGTGACGAACGCGCTGTTCGGTTGATGCTTGTGTGCCAAAATCATCGACCGCTATTTGAAAGCCATTCTCCGCAAGCGAAAGGGCGGCATCTTTCAAACGCTCTTCACTTTCTGCATTCAACTCTACCAACTCCATCACTATCTGTTCGCATGAAAGGTTAAGCTCGAGAAGGCGTTTAGCTAACAAGCTATCGCTGACCTTTTCTGCAGCAAACAACTCCCCAACGTTTGGAAGAACGTTCAAAAATAGGTGTAAATGACGGATTGTCGATTGTGCGAAGTTACGGATATGAATCGCTCGACTCAGCCTCTCGACATTGATTTTGTCTGTGCTTGAGGTTTCGTCGGAATGGAAGAAGTGATCAGGACGAACAATATCACCTTTGTTATTTGAAATGCGCACCAAAGCCTCAACACCTATTTGAGTCATAGAAGAGTCGAATATAGGTTGGTAGACGCTTCTAAGCGTCAGGTCTTGGTATTTCGCAATAAACTGCATATCAGCATCTACGGATATACAGCTAATAAATTCACTTCTGTCTGATAAAATCATAGTCGCTAGTAAAGAGGGCTTATTCAATGGCGGACGTACATGTCGCGGCTGTCACAATATTGACAGGTGTAAGTAAATTGTCAATTAATAAAAACTCATTTGTAGAGCCAATATTTAAATAAATATAATTAACGAAAAAACAGCATGATAATTGATATTAGTCATTAAAATTACTTATCATTCACCATTAACAATGACTATTGTGAATTTAATCTCTGAGTAATCTATCTCATATCAACACCAATCAATATAAGCTTTCAACGCCAATACACCAGGTGAAAGTAAGGATAAAGCCTCAGGTTATGGGGGAATGTCAAAGTTACATTATTAACAAACAACTCTGTTTGCATATAAATGATATCTACTTCTCAAAATATGAACGATGAGCTGATAAGTTATTATTTTATCGAAGATAAACTTTGATTGATTATTGGGTAGGGCTTGAGTTAGGTTTTATAAAATATTGGGATGGAGGTCTAACTATTTACTTTCAAGACTGATTAAAAAAGTTGACCCGTATTCTTACTGCCATTGAAGTACTGCGTAAAGTTGCAGGTATTTACGAACCAGTTGTTGATTTCCTGACCGCTTTAAAGGGTGTCCAAATTTAATGAAGCAAGGGCTGATTTTAAAATTATTATTTAAGTCAGTAGCGAATTGAGAATCACTCTCTCTTAGCGTGATACCTTGTTGACTATATTCCGTGATCTCGTCTGGGAGTTCACCCATCCACCAATGCAATAATTCGCCACTGTTTTTACTTCGGCTAATCCAATGGTCGGAGACAATGATCAAAACGTCATTGGGTTGAATGGAAAATCCATACTCTTGTTGCCAATTATGGATGTCCAACATTAACTTTCTACGACAGGTTTTCCCGGCGCTCACCATATGATGACTGATCATCCAAACGGTACCAATTTCGGAAGATATTCGGAAGTGTCGAGGCGTTTCGCCAGAAGAAAGCATTTCAAGTGGGCTGATGTTGCTTGCATGATTAAAGCTAACGAAGGTGTGCTCCATTCTGCGAGCAAATGCCTTTCCTATATGGTGCTCACTGATCCCTTGATTGTGCACCGTAGGGTAGTGGCGTTCACAGAGCTTTAGGCAATCGTCTTGAAACTGATTAACGCTTTTAATCACTAGATCTAATAACAATGAAGTCCCTTATACACGGTTACTATCTTATTGATGGGCAATAGTACGGTAATTGCGGTGCCATTACCTATCGTCAAAGTGCGAGTTCTTGATCCCTCTATCAAAATTAGCCATAACTGAGCGAATTTATGGATAGCACTGGCACTCTACTGGTCTGTAAACTAAATTATGAGGAATTATAGCTAGTTAGAAAACTTCAACTGATTAGCAAAGTTACAGTGAGCTAACGAAATTATAGTTTAGTTAGCGAATCACGATTGATCTACCTACTCTTTATTTGGAAACATTCATGACCATTCAATTAGATTCGAAACAAAAGTCTGAGCTTACTCATACGCTCCAAAAGTACCTGCAAGATGAACTCGATGTGGAGCTTGGTCAGTTCGACACGGAGTTCTTGGTCGATTTCATCAGCAAAAAATTTGGCGCAGTGTATTACAACAAGGGGATAGAAGACGCTCAAAAAGTGATGGAACGTAAGATGTTAGACATCTCAGATGAGCTCTACGAGATCGAACAAATTGTTGAGATTTAAACCCAACAAGCGCTTGTTAGACAAAGAAATTTATCAATAAAGCAACTTGTTCAAAAATTTCGAATAACTCGTTTAATTTGAAATGATGTAACTAATGTAAAGCTTGGTAAATAATATGTTACACAAACTTAGTGTAGGGTACGATTTTCAAAACTACACGACTCGTTAACATTCGGAAGAGATGCATGGACAACAACGTTAGAAATTACAACCCTTTAGCTAGAGCGATGCATTGGATTTCAGCACTCGCGATATTTGGTTTGTTTGGTGTAGGCCTGTGGATGGTTGATCTTTCATACTACAGCGAGTGGTACAAAACAGCACCAGACTACCACCGTTCGGTAGGCATTCTTTTGGCTGCTGTCACCGTTATTCGATTGGTTTGGAAGCTAGTTACCGTGTCACCTAAAGTGGAAGGTAAAAGCTATGAAGTTGCAGCAGCGAAGATCGCTCACGGCTTTATGTACATTAACTTAGCGGTTTTGTTTATTTCAGGTTATTTGATTTCAACATCAGATGGCCGCGGGATCGACGTATTCAATTGGTTCACTGTACCAAGTATGGGTGAACTGTTTGCAAACCAATCTGATCTCGCAGGAACGATTCACTACTATGCTGCATGGGTACTGATCATCATGGCATCAGTACACGCCTTAGCGGCGATTAAACACCACGTTATCGACAAAGACGATACGCTACGAAAAATGATAGGAGCTTCAAAATGAAAAAGTCAATTATCGCTACAGGATTAGCATTTGCAATGGCAATGCCTTTCGCTGCGAACGCCGCTGATTACGTGATTGATACAAAAGGTGCGCATGCTTCAGTTAACTTTAAAGTTAGCCACCTAGGTTACAGCTTTATCCAAGGTCGTTTTAACACATTCTCAGGTGACTTTTCATTTGATGAAAGCAACGTTGAAGCGTCTACAGTAAACGTAACGGTTGATACTACAAGCCTTGATTCAAACCACGCAGAGCGTGATAAGCATATCCGTAGCGGCGATTTCATCGATGCTGGTAAGTTCTCTGATGCGACATTCAACAGCACAAAAGTGGTTGATAAAGGTGACGGCAAACTTGAAGTTATGGGTGACCTGAAACTTCACGGTGTAACTAAGCCTATCGTTATCGAAGCTGAATTCATCGGTGCTGGTCAAGACCCATGGGGCGGTGAGCGTGCAGGTTTCGTTGGTACAACTCGTCTAGAACTTGCTGACTTCAACATTCCAGTAATGGGCGCTTCAAGCTATGTAGATATGGATCTACACGTTGAAGGCGTAAAGAAGTAATCTAGCTCTCTGACAGGTATCAATATTTTTTAGAAACATCAAAAGTTTGGTCGATACTAAATAGGTCAGTATTTAGAAATAGAGAAAGGCGCAAAGTTTTCACTTTGCGCCTTTTTTATTGAGATTAATGGCAACGCGTTTAGGTCTGTTTTGTGTCAAACCGTTTAGTACGTTAAAAGCCACCGTTTACCTCTAGCCAGTCAACGTTGCCATGACTGAGTTATCTAATTGAACTACTAATCCCTAATAGTTGAACTTAAGATTAGTTAAGCCGTTTCTAGTTCAGCTTGTGGAACCACGTTTAGTCGGTCACCGTAGATTGGACGTAGTGCTTGCATCACTTCAATGCGAGTCAACACACCCACCATTACGCCGTTTTCTAACACTGGAAGCATATGTGGTTGGCTTACTTTCATCGCTTTTGCACGCTCTTCTAGAGAAAGAGATGTCAGGCGAGTAGCGAAGCCCATGCTTGTCGTCGGGTACAGTTGCTCTTTGTCGATGCATAGGAACTCAGCAACGTCCACTAGCTTGTCGTTTGCATCGATTGCCACAACGTCACGGCTCATTAGGTCTACAACTTTTTGGCCTTTAGTTGGGATGTAATCTTGGCACCAAAGGTCAACCATTACGTCATGAACAGAGAAGATACCCACTAGACGACCTTCAACATCGCAAACAGGAGCGCTAACAAGTTGCGCGTCTAAAAGTGTATCAATCGCGACTGATGTTGGCATTTCTACGCTCAGTGTAATTGGTTGAGTGTTCATGATTTGCTTGATAGTAGTTGCTGTGTTCATAGTAATTTCCTTAACTGACGTAATTTCTGTTGTTTGTGTAATAGCGGTAATTTTTGCTGCTTTAAGTTGTGGGCGACGGTAGATGCTCCAGTTAGCTAAGCCGACCAATACTGAACCACCTACGATGTTGCCGATTGTCACTGGTATTAAGTTTGCGGTGACAAATTGCATGACGTTTAGGTCTGCATACTGGGCTGGTGTTGCGCCGATTTGCATCCAGAAGCTTTCTGGTGCGAATGCTTGAATCGTGATGCCTAGCGGAACCATGAACATATTCGCCACACAGTGTTCAAAGCCTGAGCTTACGAACATTGCAACGGGTAACACGGTCATCATTGCTTTGGTCATTGCGTTAGCAGAGCTGAACGTTAACCAAATCGCTAAACACACCAACAAGTTACAGAGCACACCCAAAGCAAACGCTTGAACTGGGCTGTGGTGCAGCTTGTGTTGAGCAATGTTTAGAGCGTTTAAGCCCCATTGCCCGCCATCCAGTTGATATAAGCCTGCTGCGCTTACCAAAGCCAATAGGAACATGGCACCGATAAAGTTGCCGACATACACCTTGCCCCAGATAGACAGCATCTTCGTGAAGGTGATTTGCTTGTTAGCCCATGAGATGCTTGATAACACTGAGCTGGTAAATAGCTCACCACCGCAAATGACTATCAAGATCAAACCCATACTGAAGGCAAGACCGCCGGCTAAGCGACTCAACCCCCATCCAGCATCAGCGCTGCCCGTGGTTACCGTGATGTAGAATAGAAAAGCAAGCCCGATGAATGCACCAGCCATGATTGCCAAACTCAATGTCATGCTGCTGGTTTTATTTGCTTTACTTAATGCAAACTTCTCTGCTTCCGCCATCATTTCTGTTGGTGAGAACAGTTGATGATTTTCAGAAGTGCTGGTTGCCATATCCCCCCCTTGAACAATCCGTCATGTGTAATTCCTAGTGTTAATGACTTGGTTAATCAGTAATGTTTTGCAGGGCTCGTTGTGTCCTGCCATTTCAGATTAGGGCGTTGAGGGGTAGAGGTAAAATTGATAATTTTTAGAAACCACATCAAATTTATTGATATAGATTTGGTTAAGCGTAGAATGAAATTGATTGCTCATCGGCTTTATAAAAAACGAGCATCAGGACACAAATAATTAAAAGCATTAAGGATGAATTTTGCGTTATTCATTAAAGCAACTCGCGGTATTTGATGCAGTAGCAGACTCCGGGAGCGTTAGTCAGGCAGCAGACAAATTGGCGTTGACTCAGTCGGCGACAAGTATGTCTCTTGCACAGTTGGAAAAAATGCTCGGCAGGCCTTTGTTTGAAAGGCAGGGCAAGCAAATGGCCCTGACTCATTGGGGCATGTGGTTAAGACCAAAAGCGAAGCGTTTACTGCAAGATGCGCAGCAAATTGAGATGGGTTTTTACGAGCAGCATTTGTTGAGTGGTGAACTCAAATTAGGTGCTAGCCAAACTCCAGCGGAACACCTCGTTCCGGATCTCATCAGTATTATTGATAACGACTTTCCTGAGATGCGAATCTCGCTCGGCGTGCAAAGTACCGACGCAGTCATTGATGGTGTATTAGATTATCAATATGACTTAGGCGTTATCGAAGGTCGTTGTGATGACAACCGAGTTCACCAAGAAGTGTGGTGTACTGACCATTTAACGGTGGTTGCATCGGCTCATCATCCGTTTGCGAAGCGTGAACGAGTCAGCTTGGCACAATTAGAACAAGCAAAGTGGGTATTACGCGAACATGGTTCGGGTACTCGCAAAGTTTTTGATAGCTCTATTCACCATTTAATTGGCGATCTCGATGTTTGGCGAGAGTATGAACACATTCCTGTTTTAAGAAGTTTGGTTGCAAACGGCCCATATTTAACGTGTTTACCTTATCTAGATGTCGAACAGTTTGTTGAGTCAGGTCAACTGGTGACGTTGAATGTTCCTGAGCTTGAAATGGAAAGAACCTTGTCCTTTATTTGGCGTGCTGACATGGCAGAGAACCCACTTGCTGAATGTATAAAGCGTGAAGGTAAGCGCATGATGAAAGGCAAGCCATCGGTTCTGTAAGGTAGATTTGATAAAATACTAATAACTAATTGTGTTGAATAAGCGATTTTTGTCTCTATATGGTGATAAATGCATGTTCGTATACATTATTAATGTGATCGTGATCGGCTAAATAAGGGCAATCTTCCCATAGTATGCTTACTTGATTTTAAGTGAGGCTAAATCCGGTTGCGTTCAATTACGTAATTAGGCTTTAGAAATAGTATGAGTACATTAGTCGCGATTTCATTAACAACAGGTATTTTGTCAGGTCTATGGGGATGGATAGCTATCTCTTTCGGCTTATTGTCATGGGCAGGTTTCTTAGGTTGCACCAGTTACTTTGCTTCGCCAACAGGCGGCGTTAAAGGACTAGCAGGTAGCCTATTGACCAACATGACTGGCGTATTCTGGGCAATGGTGATTATCGAAAGCTCGACCTTCGCAGGGTTGGAGATTTTAGGCTACATGATTACGGCTATTGTGGCTTTCTTTATGTGTATTCAAGCGAAACAAGCGTGGCTAGGTTATATCCCAGGCACCTTCATTGGTTGCTGTGCGACGTTTGCTGCAGGTGGCGATTGGCAACTTGTAGTGCCATCTTTACTGCTTGGTGGTGTATTTGGATACTTGATGAAAGCAACGGGCCTATGGCTTCACGAGAAATCGACTCAATCTTCGGAAGTTGTTGAACAACACGCTAAACAGGCAAAGGCTTAACTCGTTAACCTAACCTTAGTTAGTCACTGTGAACTCTTGCAAGATAACCCCCAATTAATTTGTATATCGATTTATACAGGCACACCGTTTGGTGTGCCTTTTTTGGTTAAGGTGACTAGCTAAATATTTCATCAGTAGAGCAACTGATAGCTTCTATAAAACAAATTATGCTTAGGTATTTCCGTTCGCCATGGTGATCACGCGTTTTAATGTCCATCTTAATAAAAGCGGTATGCATTCTTGTCCTTGATTCTCGCAATGAGAAACAATGGCGAGTGCAAGGTCGGGTTTTGCATGTTTCTTCAATACCTTGGCAACCACTTTCTTCGGAGGGATAGGGTGATCGTATGGAATCTTAACCATGTCACGGAAAAAGCTCTCAAACCCATTCATATAAAGGTAATGCTCGATATCTTTATCAGGCAGTTCCGTGAGTCGATGTCTTTCCTGATCATTACCGAGTTTCGATAACACTGTCGCGGCATACTTTTTACCGGCGGCATCGCCGTCAGTCACCACATGCCAATCAATACCAAACTCTTGTGCAACCTTAATCAGCGCCTTAAGTCCCGATTGAGCGAACTCTATAATCTGCACACCTTCCGCTGCTAAGTTATAGCCACATTGGTTGGCAAGTTCATTGAACAACCAAACCTCGGTTTCACCTTCGACTAATAGCCAACAGCGAGCAAACAATGCCCCTGAGCGGTGGAAGCGGATATGAAAACCAATTCGACGAAGTTCATCCTTACTGAAGTGGTTCATGTTGAGTTGATTGGCAATGGTTTTATCTGACTGACGAACCAAGCGACGAATCGATTGAAGTGGAACAGCTGCAAGTAAGTCGCCACTGTTGGTGGTGAGGATTTTCTGCATGGGCAACTTCTGCATCAAGCTCCAAGCCCTTGCCAAGTGTGTTGGGTGTAATCGACCTTCTGGATCTTCAAGGATCAAAAGTGGGCGCGCACATCGTCTTAAGTCGTTTGGCCCTTTAGCTTGTAGATAAGCGTTAAGTAACCCCATAAATAATAAGCGGGTTTGTTTGTTTTTGGTCTCTTCGACGAGTTGATGGATACTCTGATCATTGGCGCCAGCAGAATAAAGCAATCCGTCTCGCTGTTTTCTAGGGTTACGACGAGAAGTACTTTTAAAAGAAAAATAGTGCTCAATCAGACTTTGCATCGACTCTAGGCTACTGCGCATTTCACCTTTATTAACATGACCGGGAATCGCCATTAGACGACGGCAGGTATTGTCGATTCGTTTTTCTATTCTTGCTTGTCGACCATTACCGTTATTGGCGCCGTTTCCGTTTGTGCCATTGGATGCGTGATGATTCCCGTTCCCGTTCGAATTTGCATTATTAGCGTGACCATTGCTAGGCAGGTGAGCATTGTGGTTAAGGGACTTGCCGTTGAAAGGACGATCAAAGTGCCTTGCATCACGCAAACGGATGACGGGATGTAAAGTCATTAATTCTTGAGCAAGCTTTTCTGAATGATGAAGCTTGAGTGGATTACCGTCCAAACCAAGAAATGCATAGTGTGTGGTTGTCTCATACTGCTCTAATGTTGCGCTGATTCGGTAATAAATGCGAAATACGCCAAACTCATCCTGAACCCAAATAGGTTTGAGTTTGCGATAACGACCTGCGTTAAGTTCGCTCTTGTCGTTAGCTTTTAAAGCGAGAACAATTTGAAGATGTTGAGACTGTGGATGTGAAACAGAGTAATCGACATGAAAATCGGTCATTTCAAAGTGATATGGCACACCGTCTGAGGGCAGAACGACGGAAAGGGCATCCAATAATGAAGACTTACCCCAAGTATTTTCACCAATAAGCGTGGTTAGCTCGTCAAACGCGAGTGACATGCGCTTGATACCTCGAAAGCCAGAAATCTCGATTCTTTCTAGTTGCATAGGCTTACTCCTAACGGAAGGCTCTGCTAATTATTTGAAAGCTAACAGATATCTTTAATCATAATCGAAAAATCCAAATCCGGTATGCTCACCTGTCACAAAACCCGTTGTTTATTAATACGGTGCAAAATGAGATTTTTGATCTATCTCGAGTATTTTTTTGCAGTGCAGTTTCATAAAATTCACGATTCTGTCATGATTCTCGACCTAGTATGAAGGGACAAAGAGAGAAGAAAATATGACTAAAAAGAATAAGCCAGCAAAAATAGTGTTGGCACACATCAACGACACCCACTCATACTTTGAACCAACCTCGTTACAGCTATCACTTAAAATGAACAACCACATCATTGAACCTTATGTCAGTGCTGGTGGCTTTGCTCGAATTTCAACACGCTTTAAACAAATAGAACAAGATGCCCAGCGTCAGAAGGTTGGAACCTTGTTCCTGCACGCTGGCGACTGCTTCCAGGGCACTTTGTACTTTTCTTTATTCAAGGGAAAAGCCAACGCCGATTTGTTGAATGCCCTTAATATAGATGCCATGACGCTCGGTAATCACGAGTTAGACATGGGTAATGAGCCCGTTGCGATTTTCGCGAAAAGAATCAAATTCCCACTGTTGGCCGGTAACTGGAATCTATCGAATGAGGATATCAATAAAACTCATACGCTAGCGGACAACGACATTGTTAAGCCTTATCTGCCTGAAACACGAAGTGCTTCTTTTATAACGAAAGAATTTGACGGCGAGAAGGTCGCAATATTCGGCTTAAGCATCGACAAGATGGCAGGCATCGCTAACCCAGATATCGATACACCGTTTGAAAATGCTTTGGAAACAGCAAAAGCGACCATTGAGCAAATTCATCAAGCAGGCATCAACAAGATTGTGTTACTTAGCCATCTTGGTTACGAAGCTGATTTAGAGTTAGCAGCTAACGTATCAGGTATTGGCGTCATCGTTGGTGGTCATAGTCATCGCTTACAAGGTGATTTCTCTGATATCGGCTTAGTTAAAGATGATGAATACGGTGTGAAAATTGGCGATACCTATGTTGTGCAAGCGGGTTTCCACGCCATGAGCTTAGGACACTGCGAAATCGAGTTCGATTCTCAAGGTAAAGTGACGCAATTCAATGGTAAGAATGAACTGCTATTAGGCCGTCGACTTTTTATAGACGCGAAACTGAGTGAAGTAGGGCAAGACGATGCCCACGATATGGCGTGTGAATTTTTAAACAATCACCCCAATATCGCAGTGTGTAAGAAAGATCCTGAGCTGCAGAGCATTCTGACGGATAAATACCAGCCGCGAGTTCGAAAGCTTCAGCAACAAGTGATTGCTCATGCAGAGACTAAACTTCGCCATGTACGTATTCCAGATGATAAAGGCCCGAGCCAACTCGCGCCGTTGGTTGCTCAATCATTTCACCATCTAATGAACAAGAAAGGGCATCACGTTGACTTTGCTATTCACAACGCAGGTGGTGTTAGAAATTCACTGAATAGCGGCGATGTTTCAGTTGCCGATATTGCCGGAAAACTACTACCGTTTGCCGTACCCATTGGTGTGTATGAAGTAAAAGGTGAAACGATCGCTGGCATGCTTGAAGGTGCAATCAATAACGCGATCGATAATGGTGTCGTGGGCACAGGTTCAGGTAGCTTTCCTTATACGCATAATTTGAGGTTTTGTTACCATAAAGAAGCGCCTCTAGGACACAGGATTCACCATCTAGAAATCCACTCTGATGAATCGGGTTGGCAGGCTGTTTCTCGCAACCGTATTTACCGTGGTGCGTCGTCTGCCTACACAATGAAAGGGAAAGAGGGCTATAACGCTGTGTTGGACATGATCGGTGATGGCACGGTAACAACTGACTCTATGGCAGACTGCTTCATCGAGTTTCTGCAAGACCACCCAGAGTCGCTTCAACACAATGAACCGTTAAATTGCATGGAATGTTTTAGATAACCACACCTGATGCTGATGCTTAATGTTATTACGTTGGGTTATTTATAAAATTGGCATTGTTTATGCTTCATCTCTGCAGGTCGCCTTCTTGTGGAGATATGCATGGATAAGAAAGATTGGTTAGATGCGGTAGCGGTTGTCGGTTGGGTATCAGTTTGGTCAGCGTTAGTGTATTTGGTGCCTACTACAGGCTTGTAATGGTTCTGCGCGCTGGATAAGACTAGCTTTTGAACAGTCGCAGTATTCTTATTATCAATACACGCTATACCAAGCGTAAGTGAAAGAAATAAAAAAGGAGCAGATTGCTCCTTTTTTGCTTTTTCCGTGCAAATTTATATAGACGAAACACAATCAGAGGATTATTATCCACGCGTTTGGGGAGTAGTTAGCGCAAGTTTACATATCGTCATCTCGTTAGGCCAAGAGTCTATCCGGTATGTAAAGGTGAAATCCCATATTTCACTTCAACGAGACCAACGCAATCACAGTCAAGATCCGTTATGGAGCTTGATATGCTTTGTTTGCGGAAGGTCTTTGTACAGTTCTTCCGCCCGGAGGAATAATGAACTCAACTCAATCTCTATTATCTACAAATAGTGAATCCTTTTTTTCATCGCCAATCATGACGACTTATGCGGGCTTTTTCCTGCTGACGGTTATTCTCGTCTCTATTGATATCTATCAGACTCGTGGCGGTAACGTTACTATCAAGAAAGCGGCAATCTGGAGTGTATTCTGGTTTGTACTTGCGTTTTTGTTTGCTGGCTCTATTTACCTGTTTTGGGACATTTATGCGCCGAACAGTGACTACACAGCGCAAAAAGCAACCGTGTCATTCATAACGGGTTACTTGTTAGAAAAATCCCTTAGCGTAGACAACTTGTTTGTTTTTGCGATGATCTTTGCTCAATACCAAGTTCCTGAGCATCTAAGACCTCGTGCGCTTCTTTGGGGGGTAATTGGTGCATTGGTGCTTCGTGCAATTATGATCGCACTAGGCGCACAGTTATTGGCGGAATACCACTGGGTACTTTACGTGTTCGCTGCGTTCTTGATTGGTACAGGTATTAAGCTGGCATTAGACAAGGGCGAAGAGGAGAGTGTGAATACACTGCCTGAAAAGCTACTTCGTAAAGTGATGCCGGTAACTGAAGATTTCCATGGTCCTGCATTATTGGTTAAACAGGGTGCTAAATGGGCATTCACTCCAATGATGTTGGTCATCGGTGCGATTGCAGTGATGGACGTGATGTTTGCATTGGACTCTATACCTGCGATCTTTGCGGTAACACAAGAACCGTTCTTGGTATTAGCGGCAAACGTATTTGCGCTACTTGGCCTTCGTTCGTTGTATTTTGTACTGCAAGGTATGATGGACAAGTTCATCTACTTGAAACCGGCATTGGCATTCATCATGGTGTTCATCGGTGTGAAAATGCTATTGGTTGACAGTGAGTGGGCTATCCCAACTTATTGGTCGCTCGCTGTACTTATTTCGACTATGACGATTGCGGTTATAGCGTCGGTTTATGCGAAGAAGCCAGGCATTGAACAAGTAAATTAAAAACAAATATAACTTATCGAAAAGTCGATAATGAACACGTGGCTGATGAAGTGGAAAATTTATTTATGTAAATTTTCTGTGACATTGGCCACTGTTGTTTGCGGGGTATTTGTACTAAATGCATGATTTAAACACTATATTGAATTTATACTCACATAGTCTGCATATCTACTTTATGGTGTTGTTAATGGTTTGTTTTATTAGAAAAACTAATCCCAAAATCTAATTTTAGTCATTTTTTAACCTGCAAAAGATCACCTATTATTATTGTCATCAGAACGAAACACATTAATAAATTTATAGAGAGGCAATCATGGCTCAAGCAGTACAAATGAATACTATCGCTGTTCCTAACTCTATGGATAAGAAGACCTACTCGGTTAACTTCAAAGGATTGATTGCACACATTTTCGATATTCTTTTCGTAGACAACTCTCCACGTAGTTACTACGCAAGCGACCTATCTGGTCACATGCAACGCGATATCGGTATCAACCGTTAATCTCAGCGTTAACATGTAAATATAGAACTTTAAGAAAACGCCAGCTTCTAAAGCTGGCGTTTTTGTATCTGAAATAAACTCTATCTCTTCGCAAATTAAGCACCTGAAAGAAAACCCTAGGCATCACGGTCTGTATTTGAGCGCCATTCAATTTGCTTTGTACAAGGATCTCGGTATGTCACACGCCAAACGCAATTCATCATTGATTAAACTTTGTTTATTTGCCTTACCGATCGGCTTCTATTCCTCAGTGTCGCTTGCACAAACCTGGAGTAATCAAGGCTAGCCCGCACAGGTTATCGAGCTCTTCACCTCTGAAGGTTGTTCAAGTTGTCCACCTGCTGATACTTACCTAAGTACTTTTGAAGACCATCCCAAACTTTGGACACAAGTCATTCCGCTTGCCTATCACGTCGATTATTGGGATTACTTAGGTTGGGGCGACAAGTTCGCGAGTAAGGCGTTCAGTCAGAAGCAACGACTGTATAAAGCTTACGGCTTAACAAGTGGGGGTTTACACACCGGGCTTTGTTGTCGATGGAAAAGAGTGGCGCGGTTACTTTAACTGGTTAGACAGAACGTTACCTTCGCTTAAACAACAAAATAACCCCAAGCTAACGGTCAACCATAAAGGCGATACGTTCAGCGTAAGTAACGAAGGCAAAGGTGATTATGTTGCTCATATAGCTTTACTGGCGATGAACGAAGTCACCAGTGTTAAGGCGGGCGAGAACAGGGGTAAGAAACTCGAGCATGATTTTGTTGTGGTTTACGATGGTTATCAACGTGGTGAGTCTGAATGGCAATTTAATATCAATTTTGAGCCACTCGTCGCTACACCAGATGCAGTAGCCGTTTGGTTAACCGAGCCGAACTCATATGCACCGGAACAAACGGTAGCAGGGTGGCTAAACTAACTGCCAACCACGACAATTGCGTAGCTAAAATACTCTTAGACGAATTAGGTACGGCGAGTATCGAGGTTCTCACATCAATAACTTGGTTTCTGATGGGTATTAATCGGTGAAATAGAAGCGAAAAGGCGATTTAGTTACGTAATACTGCTGAAATACGTTAATATAGCGCGCTATTATTTTAGCTTTGAGTTCCTGTAATTAATGACTAACACCACTACACCAACCAACTTCTCTGATCTTGGCTTAATCTCTCCTTTGATGGCTCGTTTATCTGAGCTTGAATACCAACAGCCAACGCCTATCCAAGCGCAAGTTATTCCAAGTGTGTTAGCAGGACGCGATTTAATTGCAGGCGCAAATACCGGTTCAGGTAAAACCGCAGCATTTGCACTTCCACTGTTACAAAAGATTCATGAAGATGCCCCTCTGGACCGTCGTTCAGGTAAAGGTAACTTTGTTTCTGGCCTTATCTTGGTTCCTACTCGTGAACTTGCTAAGCAGGTGGCTGACAGCGTTAAGTCTTACGCTGTGCATTTCAATGGCGCGATTAAAACGGTTTGTGTGTTTGGTGGTGTATCGGTAAACACTCAGATGCAGGCGCTACGTGGCGGCACTGATATCTTGGTGGCAACACCGGGTCGTCTGCTTGACCTTATTTCAAGCAACGCTATCAAGCTAGACAAAGTAAAAACGTTAGTGCTTGATGAAGCTGACCGAATGCTAAGCCTAGGTTTTACCGAAGAACTTGATGCAATCTTGAAGCTCTTACCGAGCAAGAAACAAACCTTGTTGTTCTCTGCAACTTTCCCTGAGCAAGTTAAAACGCTGACTCACGAACTACTGAATGATCCAATTGAAGTTCAACTTCAAAGTGCCAATGCGAGCACACTGGTTCAACGTGTATTTGAAGTAGAAAAAGGTCGCAAGACAGCGTTACTCGCACACCTAATTCAACAACACGAATGGCGCCAAGCTCTGATCTTCGTTAATGCGAAGAACAGCTGTGAGCACCTAGCAGACAAGCTTTACAAGCGCGGCATCATCGCTGAAGTATTCCACGGTGATAAAGGGCAAGGTTCACGTACTCGTATCCTAGAAGATTTCAAATCTGGCGAGATTGACGTTCTTATCGCGACAGACATTGCGGCACGTGGTCTGGATATTGAGAAGCTTCCAGTTGTTATCAACTTTGACTTACCGCGTAGCCCGTCAGACTACATGCACCGTATCGGCCGAAGTGGTCGTGCAGGTGAGGTTGGTCTTGCGCTATCTTTGATCGATCACGAAGATTACCACCACTTCAAAATCATCGAGAAGAAGAATAAGATCCGTCTTGATCGTGAGCAAATTGAAGGCTTTGAAGTGGATGAAGAAGCGACAGCTGAACTGATCGCAGCACTAAAACCTGTTGCGCCACCTGCCGGTACAGGCAAGAAGAAAAAGAAGAAAGCTCCACAAAACCAAGATGTGTGGCTAAACAACAACTGATCTTGAGTCAGTAAGCTATGTGAGTCAGCTAGCCATATAAATCAGTAAGTAATAGACATTCAAAAGGCGCTTAATTGCGCCTTTTTTGTTTTTTTATCCCAAGTTAAGCGAATCCGCGCAACGAGACTAAGCGATACTTTTGACTCTAAATAGGTCTGTGAATAATTTTCCTATCATCAAAATGATGAGCAGTGTGGTTAACATTAGCAATGGTGTTTGAATCTGATAAACCGGTGTTAGATTAAGCGCGCCAGATGTAAGTACGACTAGCAGGTTTATACCAAGTATTCGATGCACCATAAGTTTAGGTGTCGCAAACACTTTCCATATCACTATGCTGTTGATGAAATAGAACAACGCCAATTGCCACAATTCAGTCATCATCGGCATGATAAAGATATATTGAAGCAAGATAACCGTGCCCGTTCCAATGACACCAAAAAACGCATCCTTAATAACACTTGGCGGCATAGTTGGAAGCATTGAAGAAAATATGCCAGCAATCATCGGGAAAATAAAACCACCCGGTACAGGCAGGTATACCCAAACCAATAACGACGTGACGAACATCGACACACCTTGTAAGACTTTTCTCCCATCTTCATTAAGGTGTTGAACAAACGTACGGTGCTCATGGTGCCAAGAGACGTTTTTCTTCTCACTCATCACAAATGGCACATCATCAATTAGTGACGTGTTTGGCGCCATTAACTCCAGTTTTTCCATTTTTTGGGTGAGAGCGACCCAATCAATAGCTTGAGTCAGTTCACCCGAGGCGATCTCAAGCAGACGATCTTGAATATGCGCCATTTCGTTGATTCGTAAACGCCATGCGTGAATATTCTCTTTTAGGTGATAACTGCCAGCGAGCGGCAAATCCAACAGTTGATAGAGCTTTTCAATATTGGCGGTATTGGACTCTAAGGCTTCTATATCAAGGTTGTTGGTATCGCGCATTGCTGTTATCAGCGTTTCTCTGCTTGTTTCAAATCGTTGTACAAAGTTCTGCTCAGTGTTTACAGGCCAGATCAGACGATAAACAATCGAGAAGGTGATAACGCCTAATAGAGTTTCTTGTATTCGAAGCACTGCAAAATAGAATGTAATTTGGTTATCGAACCCACCCATACAAGAGATGATGGAGCAAACCGCAAAGCCTATAGAAAAGACATAACCGTATTTTTCATCACTCGACATGAAGATGCATGTACCGAGAAATAAGGTGAAAAACATCAAAAACAGAAAGCGATCCTGAGAAAACATCGCAATCAAGAAAAAGGCATAACCAGTCCCTAATAAGGTGCCCATTAATCGGTTATGGCCTTTGTTTATTGAATGAGCAAAGCTTTCGTTCAATGCCATGACCGCAACCGCAATTGCCGCCCAATAAGGTTTCTCCCATTGAAACCACAACGCAACACAGATAGAGATAACAATAGCGAGAGCCGCTTTAATGGCTTCTTTGGTTGATGCACTGAACATAAAAGCCATCCAACTATTTGATTATTTTGAGTGAAGCTGTCATGCCAACACGAAGTTGTAAGTCTTCAGGCACGTTATCAAGCTCTACTTTGACTGGTATACGTTGAGCAAGACGAATCCATTGAAAGTTTGGGTTCACGTTAGGAAGAAGGTCATTACCTGTGCTGCCGTCTTGTGTTGCAATACCAAAGCCAATGCTTTTGATATGGCCTTCTAATTGAATATTGTTGTGCATCATAAGAGTGACAAGCGCTTTGTCGTTAGGGCCAACATTCACCAGATCAGTTTCTTTGAAATAGCCTTCGATCCAGAAACTGTCTTCATCGATCAATGCAACTACCGGTGTATTAGCGACGACTTGAGAGCCTTCTCGTAGGTTTAAGTTCGTGATGTAACCGTTGGTTGGCGCGTACACTTTGGTGTATTCAAGATTTAAATGCGCTTCTTCAACGTTGGCTTTTGCTAGTGCAACGTTCGCTGCATTTGTCTCAACCGCGTTATTCAGGTTATTCAATGTCAGCACTGGCATAGCGCCAGGTGTTCTCTTTTCTAAGTTCAACGCACGTTGTTCTTCGTTTTTAGCTTTTGCCAAGAGCGCGCGAGCCTGTTTTTGTGTCGCCAGCGCTTTATTGTAGGCCGCTTGATAAATGCTTGGGTCGATCTCAAACAGCAAGTCGCCTTTCGCCACCTGTGAGTTGTCCTCAATATGGACTTTAGTCACTTGCCCTGTAACTCGGGGAGTAATTGACACTATGTAAGCGCTGACCTGACCATCTCTAGTCCAGGGATTACTCGAATAAGATTGGTAATAGCTATAAACCACAGAGCTTGCGGCAACGACCAATAGTAGCGTGATTAGATAACGTTTAATCAAGGTGAATGCCTCAGAAGATGGTAATGAATTGACCGATAACGCCGATGAAAATCACGATTAGGCTTAATTCGGCAATTGCAGGAAAAGCGACATATTTATGTAGCCCAAGTTTTGTCGCGATTGAGCCAGTCAATATCGTCAATACATAAGCTAACGCGATAACCAATAGCAAAGGAGGGAAGTAGATCTCACCCCACACGAGTTCATGTGGCATTGTGTTCATGGGTCTGTCTCTATCGTTTTAAGAAGGTAACGATAAAGGAACTATGGCAATGTTAATAATCGTATATAGAGGATCAGATCCATCAAATACAGACAGGTTTAGGTATATACTAGGAAGGATAGGCAGCAAAGGTACAAATCAGTAGTCACTTTTGCTCTGTCTCTTATCATTATTATTCTGATGCAGTAGATGTTTTTCTATCTCGTATGCATGACCAAGAAAGTAAGTACATCAAAATGAACTTTAGTATTGAACAACTTCTCGCGTTTGTGACTGTCTATGAACAGCGGTCATTTAGCAAGGCGGCGGTAAAGCTAAACAAGCACAGAACGACCGTGGGTCAGGTGATTACAAACTTGGAAGATCACCTTGCGGTGAATCTTTTTGAAAGGGTCGGGCGCTCTGTTGAACCAACGGAGGACGGGCACCTCCTTTATCACTACGCAAAACAGACGATTGAGCAAGCTCGTACTTTTGACAAAGTGGCGTTGAGCCTCTCTTATGGTGGGTTAGAGAAAATAACAATCGCGTATTCTAGTTTCGTTCCACAACGTGTTTTGGTCGATATACGAAAACGACTTAAACACGATTTCCCAATGATGCGAGTGAACTTTCTGGTTAGAAATAAGAACGAAATAAAACAAGGAATACAAAGGGCTTTGTTGCGTAATTCAATGGAACTAAATCAAGAACCTACGATCTGATCAGCTACCTCCACTCTATCTCGTAGTCCTATGCCTAAGCCTCGTTATAAAACAACCAACTGGAAGCAATACAACCGATCACTCATTAACCGTGGTTCTCTGACTTTTTGGATTGATGAAGAAGCAATAAGCGGATGGGCGCAAAGCAAACAGAATAAGCGCGGTAGGCCGCGTCGGTTCAGTGATTTAGCTATCACGACAGCACTCATGGTCAAACGAGTTTTTTCTATGCCATTGAGAGCGCTGCAAGGATTTATCGACTCGATATTTAGGTTAGCCCATGTACCGTTAAGTTGTCCGCATTACACCTGCATCAGTCGTAGAGCCAAGCAAGTTGAGGTTTCATTTAAGACTAAAACGAGAGGAGCGATACAGCACCTAGCCATTGATGCTACTGGCCTTAAGGTTTATGGCGAAGGTGAATGGAAAGTCAAAAAACATGGGACGGATGGCAAGCGTAGAGTCTGGCGAAAGCTGCATATTGCAGTCGATACCAACACTCATGAGATCATTGCCGCCGAGCTAAGTTTATCGACGGTTACAGATGGAGAAGTACTCCCGAACTTACTGAAACAAACACGCCGAAGTATCCTTGAGGTGTCTGGTGATGGCGCTTACGACACGAGAGCGTGTCACGCTGCTATTAAGATTAAGGGAGCTATTGCGCTTATTCCCCCAAGAGAAGGGGCTGCCTTCTGGGAGCGTGGTCACCCTCGAAATTTCGCCGTGGGTTGCCAGAAATTATACGACTCAAATAAGTATTGGAAAGAGCGGTATGGATACCACAAACGTTCACTCTCAGAAACAGCGATGTATCGAGTTAAACAGTTGCTAGGAGGGAAACTGAGCTTAAGAAATTACAATGCCCAGGTGGGTGAAACTTACGCGATGATAAAAGCGTTGAACAAGCTTACTGGGTTAGGTATGCCTGAAACTTGTCGTATTGACTAAGAAACAAGCGAAACGGGTTGGCTCTATCTCTAAATTTAATTACGCAACAAAGCCAATACAAAGTGGCGAATATCACTTTGGACTTGTGAATGCACACAATAGCCGAGCGATGCATAGTTTTGATTCTACTTTCCTTGGGCATTTTGAGTTCTATCCGTTCGGACAGAAAGGGGGAGAACTCTCACATATCGATAAAGAAGAAGTATTAGTCGCACTTAGGAACTCTAAACAGTTCGTATTGAAGTCTCTGATTGATGAAGGGATGTCTGAAAAGATTATCGTAAGCTCTGACTATGAAGAGATCGATCAGCTTTCGTTAATGATCAAAATGCTTGAAGAAGGTTTTGGATGGGCACTTCTTCCTAAGGCTTTTTTTACCGACTCTGAATTTTCAAAACATTCAATAGAGCCTATTCACTCTGCGCAAATGGTGGAAGGATTCAAATTTGGATTCGCGTTGTGGTGTCCGCACTCGAAACAAGTTAGTGGTATCAAAGGCTCTTTGGTGTCGGTCATTAAAGAGTACCGTGAGCAACTTATTGATAGTTTTAAGTCGTGAAAATTTGAGATATTAAAAAGGCGCTAATTATTCATTAGCGCCTTTTTAGATTTTGTTGTCCCGTCCTGAAATGTGTTTACACATTGAGGACGAATTACTTCTTACGGCAGAACTCAGCGATTACGTACATTGATTGACCGCCGTTTGTTTTACCAGAAACAAGCTTAGGATCGTCACCAACGCTGATACCACGGATAACAGTACCTTGCTTAATCACTTGGTTAGTACCTTTGATTGGCAGGTCTTTGATTACTGTTACGTCGTCACCTTTTTTAAGTTCAACGCCATTCACATCAAGAGGCTTGTCATCAGCAGACATGCCGATTTGTGCCCAAACTGATGTTTCTTCTTCAAGGTACATCATGTCTAGCGCGTCTTGAGCCCAGCTTTCTGAGTTAAGACGAGTAAGTTGACGCCATGCTGTTACTTGAACTGGCGCTTCCTGGCTCCACATGCTGTCAGTCAGACAACGCCAGTGGTTGATATCTTTAGGATCGTCAATCTCACCAAGACATTTGTCACATACCATGATGCCGTGATCCACTGTTACATGGCTGTGTGGCGGTACTGCGTATGCAGTAAGAGAAGAATCAGAACCACATAGTTCACATTTAGATTGGCAGCGTTCTAGCATAGTAGCTTCAGAAGACATAATGGACTCACATTTATTAGGTATTAAATTACGGGGCTATTATCCACTTTATTTACAATAAAGAAAGAGGTCGTACGGTATTCTGTCTTGATTAATTTTAGCTGAGATCAACCATTTGTGTTTTAAAGTTCTATGCAAACGGTTAACTAGGGGAACTGTTCGAACGACAGATACAAAAATGCCAGCGGTTAGGCTGGCATTTGGTTTCAATTAGAACTTGTGGTTATTCCAATACAGAACCATCGATAGATGCTGCAGTTAAAGCATTGTCTAATAAGAAGTCTACCGCTTGCGCCTGCATGCTAACGTGGTGGCTTAAATCTAATGGTAGAGGCGTACTGTCATCTTGCGGAGCCACAAATGTGCTGTGAACCGCATCTTTGCCAAACTTAACAAAATCATTGGTTCCGTTTGGCGTTGTATTACTTGCATCTACAACGGTTAAGCCAAGTTTTGTCGCAAGTGGTGTTGTTCCGGCAAACGGTGCATCCGCAACGGTGTTTGGTACCGTTTCGTCACCTTGCACTTGACCCATGTAAACTGGCATCTGAGTAGAAGCTTCTAGCAAGTAATCAGCATTTGTGTAAGGGTCAATAGTATCTAACACGGTTTGTGCCGCATACGCGAACTGTTGAAATGCTGCGGTCATCGAAGCTAGTTGTGCTGTGGTTGCACTGCTTTCAAATGTTTCATAGCACAATTTATCTGAGCTGTTTGCACAGCTAGCTGCCGCATAGCTTGCGTACTCTGTCGAAGCCCCCAAGGCTACGTTGTGCTTAACTTGTGGGCCAAAGAAAGGTGAACCCAACAAAAGGTTAGATATTTGGCCACCAGAGTTTTCGATAGCAGCAGCGCTGAATGAATAAAGCGCATCAGCAGTTGTGCTACCTAACGTACGGTTAGAAGACGCAACAGCTGTCGTTCCGACAATACCTCCTAACGAATGACCTAGAAACTTAACTTGTGAGCCAGTAGCTATGTTAAATCCCTTCAAAGGTGAACTAGTAAGTAAACCAGCTTGCAAAGATGCGGTTAATGAAGCTCTTAAACCCATTACATCTAGTGCACTTTGACGAACGTTATCACGCGCTACAGGCAAGTTAGTGAGATTTAAATAAGCTAAGACATCTGCATTTGCAGAACGTTGGTCATCCAAACTACGAGTACCGTGTATTGGCAAGTCAATAGCCAAAACAGCAACTCCGGCTCTCGCTAGGTTGTAAGCGAACGCGTAAGCATTTTCTTTTGCAGAGGTGATGCCGTGTTGGTAAATGACTATATCAGTCGGATCGGTACCATTAGGCGTAAATAGCAAGAATTCGACAGATTCTAATGATTTAACTTGAGGAACTGGAGAGTATTTCGTAATAACTCTTTCGCTATCAAGTGGAGAACCATCGGACATCGTTAAGTTTAATCCGATTAACTTTAGTTGTTCGGTTTGGTCTGTCGCTAAAATGCTTGTGTCGATACCAGCAGCAGCTAACTGAGTAGCCATATTTACTTGCTCGGCACTATCACTTAAAGCACTTGAAACTTTTGCTAAGCTAGGCATACCCGATTCGAATGGCTGTGAGTTCCATTCAGTAGCACTTGTTTCTAGATAATAAGGTAATTGAACAAAACCTTGGGTTACATCAACGTTGTCAGGAGCACCATACAATCCATTAATCGCACCTTTAAGGGTTGCGATAGTTGTTGCGTCGTCGCCTGCAACATACTTATCAAAGTCAGTATCGTTTGCTAGCGCAGTTGTGAACAGTTCTGTTGAGCCGAACTGCATTGTGTAGGCAGCCGTAAGGTCAACTGAGTTAGGGTTTGCGCTATCTTTCCAAACACCATTTAGATTTGTCGCAGCCAATCCTGTTGCCGTTGCGGCTTTTGTCGCGAAAAGGGAATCGCCAACAGACTCTGTAGTAAACCAAGTCGAGTAAATGATGTTTTCAGTATCAAGATTAATCGCACCTGCAGCAGTCGCTCCAGCAAAGATCTTTTCAACCCCTTGAGTGACTTGTTGAGCTTGAGCAATGCTACCTTCGGTATAGGTTACTACACTTGATTTCAAAGCCGCATAACTTGGTGACATACCAACCGGATCACCATTGGCATCGGTTAGTTCATTCGACAGCGCCAATACGTACTCGCTTGAAGCATCAAGAGATTCGTTGAATACAATGGTGAATGTGTCAGTTGAGGCACTAGATAGAACATTAAAATGAGTTCCTTGTGCCAATACGCCAGTAACACTTGGTGCCGTTTCAGAAGTGAGTGAGCCACTAAGCTTTAATAGGTAAACACCACCAGTTGCGACACCATCAGCTAAACCTGTGCCTTCAAAGTCCATGATGATTGGCATAGAGTTAGACCAGCCATCCATTGTGTTCATTGCCGCGATAGGGTTGGTTAATGAATCATCACCGCCAGTTGGTAAACCAAGTGTACCGTCGCTAGTATCCATTAACGCGAAGCTAGGAAGAGGAACCGCAATATCAGCACCCGTTAATTGAAACTTGATGCTCGTCGCTTGTGCGAGTGAATCTTGAATGTATTGCTCATATTGAATCGCTGTTGAAGCACCTGAACTCGAAGAGTCATCACCACAACCAGCAAGAAACATTGCTGAAGCGAGCAGCGAAACATTAAATAACTTTTTCATGTTTTAATTCCGTTTAGTTGAAGGTGTAGTTCATTTGAATTGCAGATAGGTAAGCGACTGCATCACCAGAGAATTCAAGTTCCTGACCAAGTTCATTGGTTTCAGTAAAATCACCGTCTTTACTTTGAACAAGAGCGAAACCAGCATCGATTGAAAGGTTAGGGCTGTACTGATAAGTCAAACCTGCGCTGTACCAGAAACGGTCACTATCAGGGATGCTTAATGTCGCTTCACCAGCTTGCTCGTCATAAGCTAAACCTGCTCTTAAGGTCCACTCTTGGTTTAACTGGTAAGTTGCACCCAATGAGTAACGGTTATTGTCATCGTAGTCTTCGGTCTTTTTAAAACACTCGTCACTTACACAATCTGAACTTGTCGCTTTAAGCTCTTTGAAGCTACTCCACCCAGTTTGTTGCCACCCGTAGTGAATTGCCCATTGGTCGGTCAATTGGTGGAAAGCTGAAATTTCAATAATTGAAGGCAACGTGATTTTTAGACGTCCTGTTGTTGTCGTAGCACTACCTTGCACAATGCTGCCCGTGTAATCAGTAAAGTCACCATCATCAAAGTCGAGGTCGACCTCTGAACGATACGCGATAGAGAATCGGTTGTTCTCATTCAGTTCATATAACGCGCCAACGTTCCAACCAAATGCAAATGTTTCACCTGTCATACTGATCAGTTTTGTTGAGGCAGGATCTCCAGTGATGTTCGAAATAGACCCTTGATGACGATTTAGTTCAGCCTCGGCGTAAACAAGGTTTGCACCCGCCCCAACACTAAACTGGTCGTTAATTCGATACGCCACATTGGGGTTTAAGTTCACTGACACTAGTGAAGTATCACCTGCAAGATCACCCGCATAAATATCATCTGGGTAATCGGTAGCAACGCCGTAGTTAGAAAACATACCGATGCCCCAAGCCCATTTATCGCTAATAGGGCTGATGTAGTATGCGGCAGGGACGACTTGCAGTGGCGCTACGTCTTTAGAGACTTGGCTTTGTCCGCCAGAACCTGGAACATTGTTTTGAGTAATATCCACTTCTGGATCAACGATAGAAACCACGCCTGAAAATTGGGCTGTATCAAATAGGGTCATTGCGGCGGGGTTTCTCGCTAGTACACTCGCGTTATCGGCTACAGCGCCTTCACCTGAGAATGCGCGACCAAGACCTGAGGCAGAATGCTCAGCAACTTGGAAGCCAGCCGCAAGTGAATTGCATGCAAATAGCACAGAAAGCGAAACGAGAGAGCGTTGTATTGTTTTCATCCTTGACCCTCCTAGGGCATCGAATTTCATTATTATTGTTTGAAAACACACTGAGCATTGTTGGTGTTGAAGCTCTAATGTAAACAGCATGTTAAATTCATGTTTTATATAAAGTCAAAGAAATAGCTGTTATTTTGAGAGGTTATATTTTTTAGGGGCAGCACACTAACACTAATAATATGATTACAATCAATAGTTTATTCGTGGTTGGAGGTGTGACCAGAATGTTTATGTCAGCTATTGGTACAAATAGTGTTCAATTGCTCAATATGTAACAACTTTGTTTATGTTTACCGCCGATCGCTAAATCGGCATAATATCGAAACTCGTTAGAAGTCATTAAATTGGAATTAAAGTTTGGAATTACTCGCGATAGAGTTTCTTGGTAAACCGCTTCGTTTAGAGGGGTCAATGGCAGGGTGGCAACAGTTGTATTGGGATAACACTTTGGTATCTCAATTAGATGCGACCACAGATCAAGAAGACGCACGAAAACACGAATTTACACTACGCGCTGGAGCTGAAACGTTGCAGTGTCACGTTGAGTCGACCGTTCAGTGGCAACCGTTTGAAATGACGTATAAAGCGTCGGTGAATGGCCAAACCATTACCGAAGGCAATCGAAACACCAAAGATATCGAGCAACAAACCCCTGTTGTCGCTCCTAAACCAGAGAAGCGTTTTAGCCTAATTGGGTTGGTGTCGCTTGGTATGAAAGCGCTAAAAAGCGCCAAGCTAATCAAGGTCGTACTTGCTTCTGCGAGTTTAGCGGCCTATTCATGGTTGTTTTCAATTCAGTTCGCTTTGGCCTTAATCGCTTGTTTAATGTTCCATGAGTACGGTCATATTAGAGCGATGAAATATTTTGGCATGAAGACCAAAGGCATTTATTTGATACCATTTCTTGGTGGTTTGGCGTTATCCGATGAAAAGATTAATACGCGCTGGCAAGATGTGGTTATCTCAATCATGGGGCCATTGTTCGGCCTGATATTGTCGTTAGTATTTATGGTGCTGTATTGGGCTACTGGAGAAATGTTCTTTGCCGGCCTTGCGGTATTTAATGCTCTATTAAACCTGTTCAACCTATTGCCGATTTTGCCTCTCGATGGCGGACATGTTCTTAAAAGTATCAGTTTCTCGATGAACAGTGTGCTTGGCATTGTACTTTGTGTCGCGGCTGCCGTTGCTGGTGTGGTATTGAGTTATCAGTTGAATTTAACCCTGTTTGGTTTCTTATTGATTATGGGCAGTGTTGAAATACTGTTCGAATGGAAAGGACGTCATCACAGTCACTTGTTACCGTTAGACAAATACGGGCAAGTCGTGTCGTTCGTTTGGTATGTGGGTTTAGTGAGCAGTTTGATCGGTGTTATCTGGTATTTTGCATCGACCGGTGACCAGCTATTAAGCCTACCATTACAAATTCTTGGTACTTAACCAGTGACTTTCTGTTGTTGGAATTATCCAGCTGCTTAGCGCACTTGAACTGTTAGAAAGCAAGAAACTAAAAATGCCCTAACCAATATGGATAGGGCATTTTTGTATTACACCAGCTAGGCGATTCTTACTTAGATTACGCTTTGCAATTTGGTTTTGGTGACCCTGATTGAGGAAGCGTTTTTATCGTTCCTTGTAGATCTTTAATACGCGTACTGTGGGAAGGGTGCGTAGAAAGCAATTCTGGCGGTTGATTACCCCCTGATGCTTTGGCCATGTTTTGCCACAAATTAACACTTTGGTTTGGATCGAATCCTGCTTGAGCCATATACTCTAAACCAACCACATCGGCTTCAGACTCTTGAGTTCGCCCATACGGCAGAATAACGCCATATTGAACGCCTAATCCTAACGCGGCCATCGTCATACCTTGATACTGTTTGTATTCTGATGCGCCTAACGCGACGTTAGTAATAGATAAGCCAGTATTAGCGATTTGAGACTGAGACAGGCGCTCATTACTGTGGTCAGCTAGAACGTGTGCCACTTCGTGACCAATAACCGTTGCGAGTTGGTCTTGATTGACTGCAACCTTGAGTAAGCCTGTGTATACACCGATTTTTCCGCCAGGTAGGGCGAATGCATTCACTTGGTCACTATCAAACACAACCACTTCCCATTCACTAAAACCTTGTTTAGGAATATATTGAGTGATGCTGTTCGCGACGCACTGTACATAAGCGTTGGTTTTGGCATCTTTGCTGATGGGCTGTTCTTTTTTCATTTGTTCAAAAGATTGTGCTCCAAGCTGAGACATGTCTTTATCTGAAAAAAGCAGCAATTGGTTTCTGCCTGTCGGAGAAGCGCTACACGCGGTTAGGCCTGCAAGTGTGAGAAGCGAGGCAAACTTCATCCATGACGTCATACAATATCCTCTGTGTATTCGGTTTTTATGCATGTTAACATCAACTTGCGTAATAACTAAGGGCTGTAAGATAACTAACACCCAGTAATATAGTAAAAAGCTATGCACGCGATAACAAGATCAATAATTAAGGAACCCACATGAGTATTTGGAAAAAGCCCGTTGACCTAGATACCTTTAACGCGACCTCAAAAAATACCTTAATTGAACACCTCAACATTGTTTACACCGAAGTAAATGACAACTCTTTGGTGGCAACCATGCCGGTTTGTCACTTTACGCACCAACCACTGGGTATGCTTCATGGCGGCGCATCGGTTGTGCTAGCAGAAACGCTTGGCTCATTGGCTGCAAACTTCTGCGTACCAGAAGGCTATTATTGCGTTGGGCTCGATATCAATGCGAACCACGTAAGGTCAATGCGTGAAGGGCACGTCATCGGTACTGCTGAGCCTATTCACTTGGGCGTCTCGACTCAAGTATGGCAGATCAATATCACTGATGATCGTCAACGCTTAGTTTGTACCAGTCGCTTAACCATTGCTGTGAAGAAACATAAGCGATAACAGACTAGGCAGTCGTAAGCTGGTTTTGTCTTTAGAAGAAGTAATCAGTATTTAGAATAAGCAATCAGTATTTAAAGAAGTAACCCGAGAAGCCCATGGTCATAACGTTTAAAAGTGGAAAAGTCATTGCAACCGCACATGAATTGGTTGTTCGTTTAGATGGTGAGCACAGAGTCACGCTGCAAGCCCAAGTTGATGCAATTCAACTCATCGGAAAAGGGGCAAATGTCATTTCAGCCAACGGTTCTGAGTGTAAATGGTCGATAAAACTAGACGATGAACAGCAGCTCCGTGAAATCGCCAATGAAATTGGTTGCGATGTAATGTAATCCTTTACGGTAAAAGTACTTAACCCTTTAGATTGAATAACATCTTAGGATGTCGTACTCAATAATTCACAATAAAATGGTGTCAGTAATATTGATTTTACGTCATAAAATAGGGAAACTGAATTCAATGTCCTTTGAATAAGTTTTCCTCTTTATGAGCAGCCCAAGACTTCGCGTTCAATTTGAAACCCTGTTTGAATACTTCGATGGTAAAGATTCTGATGTTCAGCTCGACGACATCACGGATGTACTCTGTTGTACCCGTCGTAATGCTCGAATGGTACTCAACAAGCTTGAAGAAGAAGGGTGGGTAGAATGGTTACCTGCAGCTGGTCGAGGGAAGTTATCTCAACTTATCTTTAAACAGAATCGTTGTGATGTCAGCGAGAACCTAGCAAGACGCTATTTACAAGAAGGTAAAATTGGGCAGGCTCTGTCAGTGCTCGATCACAATGCTGCTAAACTCACGCAAGTTATTCAAAACTACTTGGGCGTACAGTATCAAGAAGGCGAACAAGTTATTCGTTTGCCTTATTACCGACCACTTTCAATGCTTAACCCAACTAAATCGATGCGTCGTTCAGAGCAACATATCGCTTGTCAGGTATTCAGTGGGTTGACTCGTCTAGATGAGAATGACCAACTTCAACCCGATCTTGCTCATTCATGGCAAAAAATCAGCGATTACCAATGGCGATTCTTCTTGAGACCCGGTGTTCGCTTTCATAATGGGGAGCCTCTGTTAACCAATCATGTTGTGGATACACTTCTTGCGCTCGAACCTCTCAACATGTTTTCTCATATCAAAGATGTCTCTTCACCTGCAAATTGTGTCGTAGATGTTTTTCTCACACGTCCAGACAAGTATTTTCCGCTCGCGCTAACGGAGTCTGTCGCCAAAGTCACTTTACCGATCACTTTACGTGGTGAAGATTACGATATTCGACCGATTGGAACGGGACCTTATCGCATTGAAAAGAACGACGAGAAACAACTCGTGTTAACCGCTTTCAATGGGTACTTTGGTTTCAGACCGTTAATTGATCGCGTTGAAGTTTGGGTGGTGGATGAGGCTTATTCTTCAATGGTTTACCCAAGCCTCTCTAAACCTGTAATGGCCGACCGTGGCGATAGCGATGAAGTAGAACTCGATCCTGGCTGCACGTATTTACTGCTCAATAGAAAGAAAGGTATTGCACAAGATCCTGCATGGGCACAGTTTTTATCTAACGCGTTGAATGCGGCGGACCTGTTTGTTCATATTCCAAAAGAGACCGTTATCGATTTGGGCGTGCTGCACGCTTATGGGATAAAACCCGGTTGGTATGACATAAAATTGAAGGTGCCAGTTTGTCCACCAGCAAATACCAAACCAACCATAAGATTGGCATATCAATGCCAACATCCAATGTTTCCAACGCTCGCCAAGGCGATTGTCACGGTGCTGAAGCAATACAACGTCGATGTTGATCTTTATGGTTACGAAACCGATCCTCCGCACGCCGATGATGTTGATGTTTGGATTAACCCTATGGGCATCGCCAATAACAGAGACGACGCCTTGGCTGGTTGGTTAATGGACTACAGTTTTCTGGATGAATCTAGCCCGGCAGAGGACTTCGACCAATGGTGTCACATGATTGACCGTTGGCGTTCGGGTGAATTCGAGCAATTCCCAGCAAGACAACTCGGTAAACAACTTGTCCAAAGCAATCAATTGATTCCAATGTTCCATTGCTGGTTAGGCGTTAATAAAGATCAATGTGGTACGTTGCAAAACGCGAAATGTAATGCATTAGGTTGGTTCGACTTTAGCCAAGTTTGGGTGAAGCCTGACGTTGATTGAAATCCAACAAAACTCAGTTAGGACCAAATAACTCATTTAGGAAAAAACGATGCAAACTCTGATGGTTACATTTATTACGCTGGTGGCATTTGCTGCTAATTCAGTTTTGTGTCGCTGGGCCTTAATGGATCAAACGATTGATCCTTTGAGCTTTTCGATCGTGCGCATCTTATCTGGTGCGCTTACTCTTCTGATTTTATTAACGTTATCTTCCCAATCTAAGTCTAAACGTGAGTTAACAAACAACACATCGCTATACACAAGGCTCAAATCACAGTTTCAATTAACATCAATACTGTCACTGCTCGTGTATATGTTTGGTTTCTCGTTTGCTTACTTAGAGCTTGGCGCAGGTCTTGGTGCGCTGGTGTTGTTTGTCGCAGTGCAATTTACGATGATTGCCGCGCACTTGTTTTCTGGAAACAGAATGTCACTAATCGAGTGGGGCGGATGTTTGTTGTCTGTGGCAGGGCTTGTTTATTTATTAATGCCAACGGAATCGACACAGGCACCCGATTTAGTTTCTATCATCTTGATGTCTTTGGCCGGAATTGGGTGGGGCATTTACACATTGGCAGGAAAGAAATCGTCAAACGCACTGCGATCGACCACCGCTAACTTTGGATTCAGCTCGCTAGTTATCCTTTTGGCATTAAGCTTGTTAGTTTTGATTCCTAATGCGTTAACGAGAGTGTCTATCACTGAACAAGGTTTAATTTACGCGGTTATATCGGGCTCTGTGGCTTCTGGTGTGGGTTATAGTTTGTGGTATTACGTAGTGAAAAAACTGAATACAGTGGTGGCGTCTATTGCACAGCTTTCTGTTCCAGTTATCGCGACACTTGGTGGTGTATTACTTTTATCTGAACCTGTCACCATGCAATTTATAGTCTCATCAACCGTTATACTTCTAGGGATAAGCTTGGTTCTTGTCGCCCCTAAACTTAAGAAATAAAGAGTTCAATCATTAACTTCTATGGCTAAACCAAACAAGAAACAACCGACCAAGACGGTTCAGATTTTCTGTGCCAAATGCAAAACGCAACTTTTTAAGTATCGGAAAGGTGGCAAAGGTGCACTCGTGAAATGTTTTAAGGAGCGTATCGTTGAAGATTTCACGACAGAGCCATGTGTGTGCCCTGAATGCGGGATTGAATTTGCGCGAGACACTTTGGTTCGAGGTACGCCAGCCTACAAATTTGTTGGTGGTAAGGTAACGATGAAATAACCCGCCACGGTGAAATAAGCAGTCATATTAAAACGAACAAACAATGCTGAAACTAAAAATGCCACAGCACGGTTTGTGTGTGGCATTTCAACGTTGCTTTTGATACTCAGAGTAAATAATTGAGCTTAGTAAGCTTTGACACGCCCTTGAAACTTAAGAAGTAATAGCGAGACAATTGCGCCCGTGGTGTCACACAGCATATCTTTCTGCGCATCCCAAATATCGCCTTGTGAACCAAGGAACGCGATACCTTCATCACCACCTGCAATCTCCGCGTACCACCACTCGATAATTTCATAACCTGCAGCCACACTCATGATCGCAAATAAGGCAAAGAAACATGCAAGCACCGGTTGAGCCAGTTTTTTACGAATCAAGTATTCAGCGAGTGGGTAAGCATAAAGGCCAATAGAGAAATGCGCGACACGGTCAAAGTTATTCCGTTCTGAACCTATCATGTTATTGAACCAATCAAATGGCACTTCCGCGAAGGTATATTTTGCGCCTATCGTATGCAAAATCAGCCAGATAAACATCAAAACGTAGGCTGTCTTAGTGAAGGTGAGCTTGGTTGATAACCACCAAATACCCACCAATATCGCAAGCGCTGGGACAATTTCGGCAATCCATACCGCTCTTGAAGAGGGAGCAAACGCTGAAAATAGAAACACAATCAGATACAGCGTCGTCAATGACAGTAATGGTCGATTTTGAGCAAGTGGCGTGATTGTCATATCAAGATCTCTCGTCGAAGTTTTTATTAGTGTTACACAATAATGAACAGTGTTCAATTGGGCTTTAATCACCAGATTTGTTGAAAAGTAGCGTTATCGCCCAGTATCTAGACAAACGGTTGCTAGAGTTTCACAAAAGTTTGATTTACAACAAAGCGATCCTTAAAATCGCTTTATTACTACATAACAAGAAAGAAAGTCATGAAACTGGAAACTGTCGATTACCTTGCTGACGACGCAGCAGAACAATTTGTTCGCTCTCTACGTGAAACTGGTTTTGGTGTTCTTAAGAACCACCCAATCCCGAAAGAGCTTGTTGAGTCAATTTACGAAAACTGGTACCAATTCTTCATCTCTGAAGAGAAAGAGAACTTCCACTTTAATGTTGAAACACAAGATGGATATTTTCCACCTTCAGTGTCTGAAGTTGCTAAGGGCCACACTGTAAAAGACATCAAAGAGTACTTTCACGTATACCCATGGGGTCAAATCCCTGAGCAGCTGAAAGAACAGATTCTAGATTACTACCAACGTGCGAATGCTTTTGCTCAAGAGCTGCTAGGTTGGGTTGAAGCTCATGCTCCTAAAGAAGTACAAGAGAAATTCTCTATTGCGTTGTCAGAAATGATCAACGGCAGTGAACAGACTCTGCTTCGTGTTCTTCACTACCCACCAATGCAAGGTGATGAAGAGCCAGGTGCAATTCGCGCTGCGGCACACGAAGACATCAACTTACTGACAGTTCTTCCTGCTGCAAACGAACCGGGCCTTCAAGTTAAAGCTCAAAATGACGAGTGGTTAGATGTTCCATGTGATTTCGGTAACATGATCATCAACATCGGTGACATGCTTCAAGAAGCGTCAGGTGGTTACTTCCCATCGACAACTCACCGTGTAATCAACCCATCAGGTGAACGCCAAGAGAAGTCTCGTATCTCTTTGCCTCTATTCCTTCACCCGAAACCAGAAGTAGTGCTATCTGAAAAGTACACAGCAAACGAATACCTAATGGAACGTCTAAGAGAGCTTGGCGTTATCTAATGAGTTCAATGCTTCGTCCCTAAAATGGGGTAGATGTGAAAGGTCAGCTAAATCGCTGACCTTTTTTGTATCCGGACCAAAAAAGAGCGGCTTTATTACTAGGGCGTGTTGATCTTTCGAGCTGATTTTTGCAGCGAGTTGCTGGGTATTTATACAAGGCAGAGGCATCGATGTGTAGCGAGCCTACATGAGAAGCCGATAACGTAGTAGAAATGACCAGCAAACGCTGCCCGAAGGGTTCGGCTAAAAGCGTTTTACTCTTTGTTGAGGGAGATTTGCTTAGAATGACTAGGTTACTTCTCCCTCGCCGCGATTAAAACGCTTTTATCTCGAACAAAATTTAACCGCGAAAGGTCAACACGCCCTAATGGTTACATTCAACGGAATGGTACTCAGTTTTTGACGATGAAAGGTGTCTTTAAGCCAAGCGTTAGAAAGTTGTTTGTCCTTAAGCTCGACAAATCGTAGAAAATCGCTTTCAATTAAAGAAGATACGCAACGGATGCGAAACAGTTTACTTATAGTATCCACAGTTCTACAAATCCATTAATTCAGAGAAGCTAACTGAGTCAACTATGTCGAATCATCAAAATGTGAGAGCCAACTTTCATTGCCATATGGAAAACCCATTGCTTTGGCCGATAATGGAAGTGCTTAAGCAAAAGCCAAGTGGATGGAAAGTTCATACATTGGCGGCTCACCTGAACGACCTTGGGTTTGTGCCAGTGTTAGATGCAGTGCCTGAGAAAGAGTTGTTTAAAAAGAACTTCCTTATCATGAATGCGCTTTATCAGCTTCAAGAAACCTTACACCCTGATGGTTGGCTACAAGTCCAAGCGATGGACATCGAATTAATGAATGGTCGTTATCACGGAAGCAGTCACAGCATCGATCATCAAGACCCACTTCGAGAATACTACATTAATTGGGTTAACTATGAAGCGGACGAAGGCGAAGTCAAAAGGCTGTTAAACGAATTTTGGACTCGGTACAGAAAGTTTGTGGGTGGTGGTGAGCTCGATATGGACCGAAGCCGAGCGTTAAACCTGTTTGAGCTACCTTTAGACGCGACTCACCATGAGATTAGAAAGCGTTGGCGACAACTGGCGTTGAGATGGCATCCAGACAGAGACGAGGGCAACACCGCAAAATTTCAGACGCTCTGTGAAGCATGGCATGTATTAAGAAGCTCATAATCGACAGGCATTTTTAGCGTCCTAGTTGAGTAACCGCCTAAAACAGAAAGCCCCACATTGTGTGTGACACGAGTGGGGCTTTGTCGTCATTACTCTATGTGCTGCAGTGACTTAAGTTATTGGTGCTAAGAGTGATCTTTGCTCTCGCCACTTTTATGTTCAAAGGCATAGTCGAGTACTTTACGGATATAAGGCGCACCGACTTTTGAACCGCCGTTACCGTGTTCAATAACCACAGTTGCGACATATTCAGGGTGCTCATACGGTGCGAAAGCCGTGTAAAGCGCGTGGTCAAGTAAATGCCTAGCGAGTTTCTTCGAGTTGTAGACCTGATCTTTCGCAAGATCAAACACTTGTGCAGTTCCTGATTTACCGCCGCTCGTGTAGTCAGTTCCCTTAAATGCACGTCTGCCGCTACCTCGACTGCCATGGTTTACGAGTCGCATCGCGTTGATCGGTACATCCCAAATTCTATCCGGTACTTCGGTGATTGAAGGCATTGGCTCCGGTTCGACAAGTTGTTGTGTACTGAAATCTTCGCCGTGATCTAAGGTGGCTCTCAAGATATGAGGGGGCATCACCTTGCCATGATTAACCAATACTGACGTTGCTTTAGCAAGTTGCATTGGAGTGGATGTCCAATAACCTTGGCCAATACCAATCGGAACTGTGTCACCCTGATACCAAGGAGTCCGATAACGCATCATCTTCCATTCTCGAGTCGGCATGTTGGCGGTACTTTCTTCATAGATATCGATGCCTGTCGGTTCACCAAACCCGAATCGGTTCATCCAACTTGAAATTCGGTCAATACCCAAATCAAAAGCAGTTTGATAGAAGAATGAATCTACTGACTCTTCAATGGCTTGAGTGACATCGACAGGTCCGTGCCCCCAACGTTTCCAGTCACGCCACGATTTAGAGTTTCGTTTAGAACCAGGAATTCTCCAAACGCCGTGGTCGTTACGAATGGTATCTTTAGAGATGACATGTTCTTGCAGTCCTGCCACAGCCATAAATGGTTTAACGGTTGAAGCTGGAGGATAAACGCCTAGAGTAGTGCGGTTTACTAACGGGTGAGCCGGATCATTCAATAAGCGTTGATAGTTCTTACTCGAGATGCCGTCGACAAATAGGTTAGGGTCGTAACTCGGGCTGGATGCCATCGCCAACACGCTGTTGTCTTTCGGGTCGAGAATAACCGCGCTTCCAGTTCGGTGATCAAGTTGCTCAAAGACGTATTTTTGCAGCTCAAGGTCAATATTTAACACGATATCTTTGCCAGCTACTGGCGGCACATACTCAATGGTTCGGACTATTCGGCCACGGCTGTTTACTTCAACTTCTTGATAACCTTTGGTGCCGTGCAGGATATCTTCGTAATAACGTTCAACGCCGAGCTTACCTATGATTGTTGTGGCTTGATAATTCGCTTCTATCCCTTGTTCTTCAAGCTTTCTGAGATCGCTATCATTGATGTGCGCCACGTAACCAAGAACATGGGTAAGCACCTCACCATTCGGGTAAAAACGCTTTAAGCTGGTATCGATAGATAAGCCGGGGAACTGGTACTGGTGCACGGAGAACTTGGCGATCTCTTCTTCCGTTAAGTTCTCTAGAATAGTCACAGATTTAAAACGGCGGGTGTTGTGATAGCGTTTTTTGAAACGAGCGATCTGCTCAGCATCACGGGGGACGTATTTGTCTAGCTTGGCGAGCATGGCATCGACATCATCGGTTTGCTCTGGAATCATCGTCAGATCAAAGACAAGCTTGTTCTCTGCAAGCAACACGCCGTTACGGTCGTAAATAAGTCCACGAGTAGGGGCGATAGGTAATACTTTGATTCTGTTGCCATCGGCACGAGTTTGATAGCTTTTAAAATTTTCAACTTGAAGTCGGTATAGATTACCGACTAAGACAAGAGTGAACATCAAGATCCCACAAAACGCGACGATTACGCGGTTTTTGAATAGGTTCACTTCGATTTTATGGTCACGCATCTTAACGCGTTTATGATTCATTGAAGCCTCAAGGGTTTGTTACATTTGGTTACACCTGTCGAATCGGGACTTTATCTGAATATCACTAGGGTTTTGTAAAAGCTATGTCATGATTCTTGGTATCGACAGTATTAGATCGCAGTAAACAGCGCCTATAGTTTTCTTATTGCACAAGATGATAAGTAATTGATGTAAAGATTGGTTTTATGAATTTCTAAAGTTCAAGAGTTTTGACGACACTAGAGGTTAGGTCAAAAGAGGTTAGATAAATTTACGGCCCTCAGAATGAGAGCCGTAGAAGGTTAATTTGCTTACTTAGTGGCTTAGAAGCTTTTGTAAATTAGAAGATTAAAACTTCAAAAGCCTAGAAGCACAATAATTCCGATATTTAACGAAATCAGTTCGAAGGCTTGAACTGAGATTTACGCATACGGTTCAGAGCAGCCATCACATCTAATGTTCTTGGTTTCGCTAGGTCACCGTAGTTAGGCATGTTAGCGTGCCATTCGTTTTCTAAAATAGCGTTGAACTCTTTCGCAGGGTTGTTTGACCAACCTGGAGTTTGCGCGAATTGGAACCAAGCCCAACCGATCGCATTCACTTCAGACGGTGATTCTAATTGCTCAAGCGCAGAAAGGTCTGCAAACTCTTTACCAAAACGCAGTGACTCTTTGCCTTTAGCGTTAACACGGAACTTACCGTCAGTCAGAATGTTCATCAGTGAAGCACGGTTCAATGAACGCGGGACAAACGTTTCTAAAGCAGTTTCACATTCGTTAGTACGTTGAGTAGGGTGCTGAGCAATCACGTCTTTTGCTTTTTCAGTCACATCTACCGCTTGGTAGTCGTGCATTTGAATCACAGTGTTCGCGACATCTAGGTAATCACCAGAACCGCCCATTACAACAATGGTAGAGATATCCATCTCTTCACGAAGTTGACCAATGCGGTCAACAAGTGGTGTGATTGGCTCATCGCCTTTTGACACTAGTGCTTGCATACGCTCGTCACGAATCATGAAGTTAGTCGCTGACGTATCTTCATCAATAAGTAGAGTTTGAACGCCGGCTTCAATCGATTCTTGTAACCAAGCTGCTTGAGACGTAGAGCCTGACGCATCTTGTGTGCTGAAATCAGACGTGTCTTTCTGCATTGGTAAATGGTTGATGTAGTTTGACAGGTTCAAGCTGTGCACACATCGACCATCTTCAGCGCGGATCTTCATCGTATCAATCGCAGTTACAATGCCTTCGCGACCGTCACCAGGAATATGGTTGTAGATAGAACGTTCAACGGCGTTCAATAGTGTCGATTTACCATGGAAACCACCACCAACTATTAGCGTGATACCTTTTGGAATACCTAGGCCAGTCACGTCACCTTGGTTTGGAGTATTTAAAGTAACACTCAACGATTCTGGAGCTGCGAAAGGTACCGCGTCTTTCATCGGAAGGTCGCAGTTACCCGCGATACGAGGTAACACACTGCCGTTTGCAACGAATGCTGCTAGGTTGTTTTCATCCAATTGAGCACGCAGCGCTTCTTGGTCTTCAATCGTTTCACAATGTTTGATCATTGCATCGATGTTTAACTCACGCTCAAGCGTCGCGCGACGAATAAACTTCGGTAAGTAGAAAGTGATGATGTTGTTCGCTTTCTTAGCAAGAATGCTACGACCATCAGCTGGTAGATTAATACGGAAACGAATTTCGATGCCGTGGTCTGTGAATACAACCGCTGTGTTATCTAATACGGTTTGACCCGTCAGGGCGATAGAAACGGTCGATTCTTGTTTCGCGAACTCAGAAAAGCTACGTGCGATAAAGTCACGAGCGGCTACTTGGTATTCGTAAGATTTTTCTTTCAGCCAATCTAACCCGGTCAAAGACCACGCGCGCGTTGCACGAAAACGAGAAGCTGACGCGTATGGGTCACCTTGGATGTGGTCGATGTGTAATTCAAAATCAGCAAAGTCGTATTGACCTTTAATTTGTTGATATGCACGGTAGTTTTGTTTTTCGAGCTTTTTAAGCTTTGCAGTCAACTGATCCATAACGAGGAATGCCTATATAAGGGGAAAGATAAAAACAGAAAGGCGGCGATTATAAAAATCACCACCTTTAGAGTAAAGAGAAAGTAGGCCTAAATCCAAAACTAACTGCTCTTTTTCGCTTTAAGCGTAACGAGTTGTCCCCAAATAGTTTTGATTGATTAAGCTGTGTTCGAATTCTTGGCTCGGCATTGGCCTTCCATAAAGGTAACCTTGGCCCACATCGCAACCTTCATTGATAATAAATTGCTCCTGAACCTCCGATTCTATGCCTTCAATCGTCACTTTTAGGTCGAGCTTTTTGGCAATTTGAACAATAGAGCGAACAATTTCCGAGTCTTCGTGTGAGTTAAGCATTTGGTCGATGAAGCTCTTATCAATCTTAATAGTATCGAATGGGAATTTCTTCAGGTAACTGAAAGAGGCGTAGCCCGTACCAAAGTCATCTAGTGACAATGTAACGCCAATGTCATGCAGAGATTCCAAGGTATTCTTGGCAACCACTTCATCAGCAATCAGGCCGCTCTCTGTGACTTCAAGTTCTAAGAATCGGGGCTCTAGATGATAGGTTTCGAGTAGGTGAACCACTTGTTCCGCAAAGTGCACGTTCTTAAGTTGAATCGCAGACACATTGACGGCCATTTTAAAATCGTCGACGTATTCAGACCACTCTTTGGCTTTTTCAATCGCATTGCGCAAAACAAAGCTGCCCACTTCGAAAATCAAACCGTTTTGTTCAGCCATGTGGATCAGGGTTTCGTTAGAGATGTCACCCAAAACAGGATGTCGCCAACGAAGCAAAGCTTCTGCACCGACCCAACGATGCGTCAACGGACAGACTTTGGGTTGAAAGTAGAGCATAAGGTCATCATTACGAACGGCTTGAAGCAAATAGCCTTCGATCTTATTAATGTGAGTTTGCTCTTCGGTATGGGATTGAGAATAGTAAGCGAACTTTTGTCCAGAATCTTTACACGCTAACATCGCTTCAGAAGATTTCTGCAGAATGCTTTCCGCGTCATCTTCGTCGTTCGTAATTGCAATCCCAATAAACGCATGCAAATGCACTTTGTCACTTTCTATCTCGAATTCTGAATGGCCAACTTTAACGAGCGTCTGGCAAAGTTCTTCAAGGCGATGGTGCAAATCTTTAACGCTAAACGCCAGCACGAGGTCAACAGAAGTAGGGCGTGCAGTTAATACATCGATATCAGAAATACTGTCGATGCGTTTTCGGTATTCAACAAGCACCTGGTCTAACGCGTTATAGCCGTATCGAGCCTGTATGCGTCTGCCGTTGGTAAAACCAATATGAACGACTGCAAATGAGCTGTCTGTCAGCCTTCTCTGTGACAGTAGCTTGTGGTTTAAACGAGATTCAAATGCGTTTCGGTTTAAAAAACCGGTACCGAGATCATGATTCTTTTGGAAATTGATCTTTTGCTCTGCTGCTTTTCGCTTATCAATCTCTTGATTTAATGAATAATTAAGACTCGCAAGATCTTTAGTCCGAGTGTAAACACGGTTTTTTAAGTCTCTATTCATTTGAGTGAGCTTAGCATGCTGAAACAGGGTTTTAAGCTGAGATTCTATCGAGGTGCGAAAGCTCTGTAAAAGCTTGATATAGGTAGGGGTGTAGTGGTTTTCTTTCGAGTCTAAAATGCAGATAGTGCCAAATAATTCACCATTCGGCCAAAGCAGCGGAATGCCACAATAAGAGACTAAACCGAGCTTTATGTCTGGGTTATTTTCCCAAGCAGGATCGGCCAGGGCATTAGGCACAACAAGTTGTTGTTGGGACTCCATGACTGTTTCACAATAAAGCCCATTGCCTAAGGTTTCAGAATCGCCTTTGTTGTATGGGTTGTTTTTACTGCGACTAGTAGAGAATACTTCAATGTAGTTGGCGTGAACACGCATGATGAGCGCGGCAGGCACTTGAGTGATTTGAGCTAAAAGGTCAACAATGTTCTGCCAACCGGACTCCATATCGTCTGGAATATCTAAGTCTATCGTTTTTATTTTCTTCATATGACTCCGAGTCAATTATGCTAAATGCATCAACACATCCTGTGTTAATTATGATGAACCAAATAAACTATGAACCTTACGTTTAGTAAGTATAAGAAATGTTGCACGAAAAAACCTCCGCAATTATGCAGAGGTTTTCAAATGTGAATCCGGGTCTCAGTAATGAGATAATTTTCGATTAAGGCTTTAACTTTATAAAATCTTCTGTATTAAGTTTTTGGCTATAATCTACCGATGGTTGAGCAAACCCATTTAATTGAAGAAATTCCTCTTTAAACCCTTGGTAATCCCCTAAGGTTTGAAAGTTATTTTCGTCCATCTGTTCTAGTAGCTCAGTCACGTGTGCTTGGGTTTCTGGGTCTAGTTCCCAGTCATCCATACGGATCAATCGCTCGCCATCAAGCGGTACTTTTGATTGACCATAGAGTTTACTGCTAAACAAACGCTGCATTTGTTGGATACAACCTTCGTGGGTCTCTTTCTCTTTCATCACTTTATACAAAGCAAGTAAGTAAGGGCTGAGTCCCGGGATGAAAACGCTCGCTTTAGTGACTAGGGCTTTACAGACGGTCGCGTAAGCGTTGCCATCAAAGTTAGCTAACTCTAGGTTAAGAGCGTGGCTGGTTTGGTGAAGGTCGATCTTAGCGCGTCCCAATGTACCGTCTAAATAAATAGGGTGTGTGACTTCTGGACCCACATAAGAAAACGCGATTGTCTTACAACCCGGAGCAATAGATTCAGCGTTGATGAGCTCATCTATCCATTGTTCCCAATCTTCGCCGCCCATCACTTTGAGTGTGCTTTCGGCTTCTTCTTCCGTCGCAGCATCAAGTGTGTTGGTCACCCAATTGTCGTGTTCCAGAGAAATGGTCGCGCCAGTCACGCTTTCACCAATAGGTTTGATGGCAGAGCGCCAAAACTCATCGGAATCTGGTTTAGGACGAACGCCTGCAGCTAAGCTATAGATAATCAGATCTACTTCACCTTCGAAGTAGGTTTCGATGGCTTCGACAACTTGTGAACGTGTTTCTTGCGAAAATGCGTCGCCAACGATGTTGATAGCAGTGCGTTGCTCTCGTTCGGCTTCTTTTTTGAAGTAGATGTTGTTGTACCAACCAGCACTACCTAGGGATTTTTCGTTTGGACCGCGCTCGAATGAGACGCCGATAGTGTCAGCTTTTGCGCCGCCAAAGGTAAGGGCAATACGAGCGGCAAGGCCAAAGCCTGAGGAAGCGCCGATAATCAGTACTCGTTTAGGGCCATCTTTGATTTGCGGCGCACTCTTAACAAACTTGATTTGTTGCTTTACGGCTTCTTGACAGCCAAGAGGGTGAGCGCTTTTGGCTACCACACCCTTGATAACAGGTTCGATCAGCATAAATAACCTTACAGTTAACGGTGATATGCACTCAGGCTAACGTAAAGCTGTGTAAAATTTATTGAGCTAGACCATTAAAACTTAAAGATACTGATATAATTCTTCGGCGACGAATTCAGCAATCCAAGGTTGAGCCTCTGGTTTTGGATGCAGTCCATCGTTCATCATCCACTCAGGTTTGAGGATGATATGCTCTAGGAAAAACGGCAAAAGTGGCACGTTTTGTTGATCAGCAAGCGCTGCAAAAACGTATTCAAACTGTTGGTTATAACGCTTTCCGTAATTCGGTGGGATTTTAATCTGCATCATTATAGGTTTGGCGCCCGCGGCTTTTATCTGCTCAATGATTTGATCAAGATTCGCAGACATCAGCTTAGGTGGGAACCCACGAAGTCCATCATTCGCACCAAGTTCAATAAGAACGGTGTCTGGAGCATGTTCTTCAAGCAATTGTGGTAAGCGAGCTAAACCATTGCCCGTTGTATCACCAGAAATACTCCCGTTAACCACGGTTACCGTTTTGTCATGCTTTGCTAACGCGTCTGGTAACAGGCTTGGCCAACTCTGTTTGATGTCCATGTTGTAACCAGCACTCAAGCTATCACCAAGGACCAGTAACTTAGAATCTAAGTCGGTATCTTGAGCCAAAGAAGCGGTTGAAAATAAAATAAAGAATAAAAAGGAAATTAGTCGAGTCATGCATACATCCATCATTAAAGCAGAAGCTGTTTCGAAGACAGTGTCTACTAATCAAGAACATTTAACAATCCTAGAGCACGTCGATATCGATATTCGTGAAGGCGAAACGGTCGCGATTGTCGGCACGTCTGGCGCGGGTAAGTCGACCTTAATGACGCTGCTTGCTGGTCTTGATGTACCAACGAAAGGCGAAATCAGTTTATTAGGACAGCCACTTTCACAACTTGATGATGAGGCAAGGGCTAAGATCCGCAGTGAATCGGTAGGGTTTGTATTTCAAAGCTTCTTATTAATTCCAAGCCTTTCTGCGCTGCAAAATGTCACGTTGCCTTGTTTGTTGAAGGGAGAAGACGAAGACATCGAACGCGCGACTGCTCTGCTTGAATCAGTAGGCTTGAAAGACAGGCTTGATCACTTGCCGTCGCAGCTATCTGGTGGTGAACAACAAAGGGTCGCGTTGGCACGCGCATTTATGATTAAGCCAAAAATTCTTTTTGCCGATGAACCCACAGGTAACCTAGACCAACAAACGGCAGCCAAAATTGTTGAGTTGTTGTTTGAATTGAACTCATCCCACGGCACAACGTTAGTGTTGGTGACACACGATCCTAAGCTTGCACAACGTTGCCAAAGAACACTCAAGATGCATGTCGGTCAGATAGAGGAAGTCTAAATTGAATTCATCAAACGGACTGAATAAACGCCTGTTTTCATGGAGTATCGAAGAGATTCGACACGGCCAATTGTGGCCAGTTTCAATCGCTTTAACGCTTATTATTGCTTGTGTATTTGCATTGTCGGCGTTGGCCGAACGTATGGAGCAAGTAATTGTTAAGCAGGGCAAAGATGCGCTTACTGCCGATAGCGTGTTTATCTCAGCAAACCCAGTTCCACAATCCTTGTTAGACCTCACTCAAGTTGAACAGTTAGAAAGCTCTCAGTTGACTCGTTTTTCAACCATGGCATTCAGTGACAAATCGATGCAGTTAGTGACGGTGAAAGCGGTTGAAAGTAATTACCCGTTACGCGGTGAAATGATCTTAGAGGGCGCAGATAGAGCATCAAGTAACCATGTTGAGCCGGGTGAACTTTGGCTAGACGAGCGTATATTTGCACAGTTAGAGGTTGAAATTGGTGACATTGTCACTATTGGCGATGCCGATTTAGCGATAACTGGACGAATCACTCAAGAACCAGGCTTAAGCTTTAACCCGTTCCAACAGATGCCAGCCGTTCTGATTCATACAAGTGATATCGATGCCACGGGAGCGATTCAACCGGGCAGTCGTGTTAGTTTTAGGCTGTTTCTAAACGGTGATGATACAAAACTGCAAGCCGCGCAAGACAGCGTAGAATTAACACCAAGCGATCGCTGGCGTACTCAAGATTCTGCGAGCCGTACTAACGACATGTTCGAAAGCACGACTCAATATCTTTCGTTAACCGTTGCTATTGTTGTGATCATGGCCGCGACCACTTTGGTACTCACTTGCCAACATTATGTTGCGAGTCGCCGTAAAACCATCGCGATGCTTAAGAGTTTGGGTGCAAGCAAGCAGTGGATCGTTAAATGGTTGTCTGTACAGGTATCTCTATTAGTGGTTATCGGTGCAGTACTGGGAATAACCATCGGTATCGGCTTGGAGTTTTTGCTTCGTATACCTTTGGGCGACTTATTACCAACGCCACTTCCTAGCTATGGTATTGAACCTGCAATCTTGGCGATTTTATCAAGCATCTTAATTGGTGTCCCTGCTCTCGGTATCCCGTTAATTGGCTTGGTCAACACCTCGGCAATCAGCGTTATCCAATCAAGTCACCAGTCCAATGAAAGCTACAAGAAATATTTGTTGTTACTGGTACCGATTATTCCAATGATGCTGATGTATGGCGACAATCTATTGGTATGGATAGTTCTAGCAGGTATCGCTTGCCTGTTCTTAGTGCTTGCTGTCGTTAGTACGCTTGTTCTGCGTTTAGTTGGTAAGTTGCCGACATCGACTTCTATGCGTTTAGCATTGAGCCGAATTAATCGCACACCTTTAGCAACTGGGATTCAATTTGGCTCTTTAGCGCTTTCACTGATGTTGCTGTCTATCATCTGGTTACTAAGAAGTGATTTACTGTCAGATTGGCAGCAAACCTTACCAGAGAACGCACCAAATGCGTTTGCACTTAACATTGCAAGCTATGAAAAAGACAGTTATCTCGAGACGATTGATGCAAACGAAGTAGAGCGTACTCAAGCGTTTCCAATTATCCGAGGACGACTGACGACGATAAACGGTGTTGAAGCGTCGGAATACAGCGATACCTCAGGCGAAACAGACGCACTAAGTCGAGAGATCAACTTCACTTGGGGAAATAGCTTACCCGAGTACAATGAAGTGTTAGAAGGCAGCTGGACACAAGAGCAGGGCGTATCTGTGGAATCGGATGTCGCGGAGCAACTGGATCTAAAGATTGGCGATGAGCTGTCATTCACAATCAACAGCCAGAATGTTTCTGCCAAGGTGAATAGCATCCGCAAAGTCGAGTGGCGAGAAATGAAGCCAAACTTCTACTTCATTTTCACTCCAGATGTCTTGAGTTCAATTCCTTCTACTTGGTTAGTGAGTTTCAGATTAGAAGAACAACACAATCAGATGCTCAACGAACTATCTCGAAATCACCCAACCGTGAGTTTGATGGATATTCGTAAGATGGGTAGCAAGATCCAAGAGTTGCTTAAGCAGATTGTTTGGTCGATAACGGTACTTGCGGCGTTAGGTGTGGTGGCGGGGCTGTTGCTTATCTTCACTCTATTGCGATTGAGCTTATCTCAAAGACAACAAGAGATACGCTTGTATCGAACATTAGGCGCGAGTAAGAAGCGAATTCTCAATACTATTTGGTGTGAGTACGGGTTAATGGCGTTAGTCGCAGGCTCAATTGCAGCGCTCGGTTCTGAGCTTAGCGTGGCAGGCGTTATGAACTTTGGCTTCGAGTTACAACCTTCACTTCACCCGATGTTGTGGATAGCGCTACCCGTGCTAACGTTTATCACATTGGCCGCGGTAGTGAATAGCTTAATCAAACGTTTGTTGGCACCAGTAAACAAGGATTTTGGTTAGTCGCTAGCGAGATCTAGCCAAGCGCTTAAAACGGTCTAAAAGTGAGATTATTATATTTAGGGCGTGTTGATCTTTCGAGCTGGTTTTTGCAGCGAGTTGCTGGGTATTTATACAAGACAGAGGCTTTGATGTGTAGCTAGCCTACATGAGAAGCCGATAACGTAGTAGAAATGACCAGCAAACGCTGCCCGAAGGGTTCGGCTAAAAGCGTTTTACTCTTTGTTGAGGGAGATTTACTTAGAATGACTAGGCTACTTCCCCCTCGCCGCGATTAAAACGCTTTTATCTCGAACAAAATTTAACCACGAAAGGTCAACACGCCCTAGTCATGCACTATTTATAATACGTCGCTTTAGACCGTTTTTTATTTGACCAACCGGTAGCATAAGTAAAAAATATCGCACCTTATATTCCACTCTTTTTAGCATTTTTTAAAACTAATTGCCCAATAATGCCGTTTTAATGAACAGCGGTTAGTCCCTGTAAACAAAGGGTTTGCGCAACTTAGCAAGAACGTTATCAACAGTTATCCACAAAAACGGTGGATAACTTTAGGGATAAGTTAACCACTATGTTTTAAGAGTACTGAGGCAGCCTTTATGTGGCGTCACTTAGGACAAATTTGACTGTTAGAATAACCTTTAAAACTCTATCTGGAGTTATTGAGTCAAGAGATTATTTATATTTTTTACATAGATATTAAATCCCGCCTATCTAAGACCTTGATAAAAATGTGTTTTAATTCATCGCAGAACAAAAGTAGAATAGCGGCAGTTAATCTTATTCTACAGAACACGATGAACCACAACAAAACGGATAAAAATCAACCTTCTATTGCCATTGTTGGTGGTGGTATTGCCGGAACAACGAGCGCGATTCACTTTAGTGAGTTGGGTTTTAAGGTCACTATCTTAGAAAAAGGGCCGAGTTTGGTTAATGGTCCACCAATTTGCCACCTGCACGCTGGCGGCAATTTGTATCGAGATATTTCTGTAGAGCAGTGTCTTCAGTTGCTCACGCAGTCAATTGATACCGTCCGCTTATTTCCGCATACGATCAATATTCGTCCGACAATCATCGCCGTGCCGCACAGTGATGGTGGAGAGCCATTAGATCTGCTTCCTCGCCTCAAGATAATCAAAAGCGCTTATGCCGATCTTGTTAAACAAGATAAAAGCAACCAAGTGCTTGGTGATCCGGAAGAGTATTATAAGCTGTACAGCAAAGAAGATTTATTAGCACTTTCTACGAAAAACCAATCTCTAAAACCAACATCGCTTGATGATTGGTGTATTCCTTTTGCCAAACATACGGATTTAGAGACCTTAAAGTATCCTGTTGCTATGGTCCAAGAGTATGGTTGGAGCGTATTCCGACTTTCTGCGACCGCGCAGCTCTCTTTGGGGCAACAAGCTAACTGTACCGTGTTAACCAACAGCCGATTACAATCTGTTGAATCGACAGGTCAAGGTTGGTCTTTGACTTATACCGATGCCGAAAACCAAAGCTGCCAACTAACGACCGATTACTTGATCAATGCGAGTGGGTTTGAAACGGGTATCGTGGACGACTTTGTTGGCTCTAAGCAGCAAAGACTTGTTGAATTTAAAGCTGCATACGTTACAGAGTGGCCATATTCGCAAGAATGTAAGGAAGAGTGGCCAGAGGTTATCTTTCATGGCCCGAGAGGCACACCGCAAGGCATGGCGCAATTAACGCCATATGCTGATGGTGTGTTCCAACTTCACGGCATGACAGAAGGGATTACTCTATTCGAGGGTGGGCTCGTTTCATCATCAACAGATTCATCACAACCACAGTTGCCTTCGAAGCTTCTTAAGAAAATCGTATCGGGTTGGAGTGAAGAGCAGCTTGAATTAAGAACTCGCGCTGCCATAACGCATATGTCTCAGTTTATCCCAAGTTTCAGCTCTGCATTGGTCGGTGGTAAACCTTTGTTTGGTGCACAGCAGATTCCGGGAACTGATCCTAGCTTACGAGCTTCAGACGTTTCATTCTGTGGTGAACGCTATGCTCGACTTGAAGTCGTGAAAGCATCTTCAACATTAGAAGCGGCACAAAAGGTTGCTGAGCAATGGTTTGATGTATCAGAGGCGGTATCTATTGAAGATACGCACTCAGTGACAATGTCACTTAATCTGAATGATATTGAAAACAGAGCGATAGATTTGACGCAAGAACGTGGATATCCAGAAGCGCTTGCAAAGGTGTCAGGTCAAGATCACGCTTAATATCCAATCATCATCGAGTGCGCTTAACTGCTTCAATTCGGCCTACTGTAATAGGTAAGCCGAATTTTCATTCAAACGCCAACTTAGATACCGAGACTCATCCAAACGACATCTTCCTAGCTAATTATTCCTAGTTGATTATTCTTAGCTACATAGCAATTAGCACATAACACATCGTAAAAACTAATAGCCGAAAAACTGAGCCCATTGGCACCAAACATCTTGTAATCCTAAGCGATCACCCTTGCTGAACGATATCGCATGCCCAGGTTTTGCTTGTGCCAAGCGTGGTAAATCGATTCTTGCGACACATCCAATCTTCGGATAACCACCTATGGTCTGTCTGTCATTAAGCAGCACGATAGGTTGTCCGTCTTGGGGGATTTGAATCGCACCTAGGGCAATGCCTTCTGACAATAGCGAAATGTCAGGCGAGTCTACGGGCTCGCCACTGAGTCGATAACCCATCCGATTAGAGTTTTGGTCAACGTGATATTCAGCGTTATACAAAGTCTCTCTTGCTGACTCGGAGAATAGCTCGCTTTGATAGCCTTCAATCACTCGTAGGTTCACGGGTAGATTATAATCAGGCGTGTATCGGAAGGTAACACTTACCGCTTTAAATGGATGTGATAGTTGGTGTTGGGTAAAAGCTATTTGTTGCCCTTGCTGGCATGGCTCTCCATTTTGCGTTAACCCTCCAATCTTTTCACGAGTTACTGTAGAGCAGCTATCAAGAGTTGATGGAACATCGAAACCGCCTTTAATAGCTAAATAGGCCCTTAGACCATTTTTAGGCAAACCAAATGAGAGAACTTGCCCTTTAAAAGCTTGAAAAGTACGCCAGTTAGGCTGTGGTTTACCATCGAGCTTCGCTTGTAAATCCCCCCCGCATAGCGCCATCTCACAATCAAAATCGATTTGTAACGCACATTGCCCAAGCGTGATTTCCAGCGCTGCTTGGTTTACTGGGTTACCCAATAGATGATTGGCCCAGCTATAAGAGTAATCATCAACCGGTCCACCTTGCGTTAATCCAAGATGAGCAACACCAAATCGCCCAAAGTCTTGAATCAAACTCAACGGACCGGGCTTAATCACTGTCAGTGTTGGTTTAGCTTTTGTCTTAGCCATTTACGATGCCTCCACCCAACGCTACAAACTCTTGTTTTGAAATCGCGATGAAACGGACTGTGTCACCAACATTAAGCAGAGACAGCGGTCTTTGCATGATGTCGGCGTTCTTCATTTGGCTATGATCGAACAACGGAAGCGGGCAATTGCCAATAATATTCCAGCCGCCCGGTGAATCCGAAGGGTACACCGCTGTTTTAGTATCCGCGATGGCGATACTGCCTTTGGGCACATTTAAGCGTGGTGTGGAGTGACGGGGCAAGGCAAGCTCATTAACCACATCCGACATAAACGCAAAGCCAGGCGTAAACCCAATAGCACTGACGCTGTACGTCTGTGAGGTGTGATATTGAATAATATCGTCCAGAGTCACGCCTTTGTCTTGGTATCGGTCTAAATCGAGCGCCGTTTCTGGGGAGTAATAGGCAGGAAGCTCAATCGTATTACGAGTTTTAGTAACACTAGAAAAGGACGACAGAGAATGACTCAACAAATTATTGAGCCGTTCAATGAGCTGTTGTTCTGATATTCGATAAGGGAGGTAGTCGACCAATATTGTTTGGTAAGCCGGCGTCACATTCATCAACACCGATGCTAAATTTTGGCGAATGGCATCGGAAAAGTGAGCCATGCACTGCGCATATTCAGCGCTAGATTGATTATTTGAAGGCGATAGTGTCAAGGTCACCAAAACGCTGCATTCCGCGACTGGCGCTATATTGAATTCAATCTTATTCGTCGTCATTTCGTTTCCATACGTTTGTTATCTTGCCTTTTATTAGCTTACTTTGCGTGTCTCACTTCCGTCTCCAAGCCAACACAAATCAATTAGATCTCACGAGCGATTAGACCATGCGGCATACCAATCACACGCTTCATACTAATTAAAAGCGTTGAGGTCTTGTCTGATTTTTCTAATTAATGCGATGGATTGAGGGTTATCACCATGAACACAGATGGTATCGGCTTCAATAGGCAGTCTTTCGCCCTCTAAAGTCGTAACCGAGCCATAGTTAATGATTTGCATGACTTGGTTATAGATATCGTCTTGATTGACGTAAACCGAGCCTTTTTGAGTACGTGGCGCTAATTGTCCGTTATTTAAATAAGCACGGTCGGCAAACGCTTCAAACAAGAGAGGCAGGTCATGATCGTCAGCAATATCCAAATACTGTTGATTGTCTGATGAAGAGAGAATCATCAAGGGGATGTTAAATTCAGCGACGGCTTGGGCTACTGCATTAAACACCTCGATGTTTGACATCATATCGTTGTAAAGGGCGCCATGAGGTTTCACATAGCCAACAGAGGAGTGGTGATAGCGGCAAAGGGCTTTTAATGCACCGACTTGATAGCACACCAGTTCACTGATCTCGTCCATGGTGTGTGGAATAGACCGACGACCAAAACCAACGAGATCTTGATAACCGGGATGAGCACCAATTTGGGTGTGATAGTGCTGCGCCAGTTTTATCGTCTTGGACATAACGTGCGGATCAGACGCGTGGAAGCCACAAGCGATGTTTGCCATATCGACCCATTCCATGACCGACTCGTCATCGCCCATCTTCCAATTGCCGAAACTTTCTCCCATGTCGCAATTAAGCAAAATCTTCGTTGTCACGTGGTGCTAATCCTTTACGTTGAGGTAAGTAATGACGGTCTTATAAATACCATAAATAAACAGTGACCTAACTCAAACTTTCGACACCGTAGATTTACCAGTATGGCATTTCATATATAGTTGAACTATTGATTAAAGGATTAATATCTATCTGTATATTAGGTGAGCACATGATATCCCGCCAGGTTTGCTTAGGACTAGCATTAACGACACCTGTTTTTGTCTCTGCTCAAGAAAACTCTCTAGACCAACTCATGTCGATGAGCCTTGAAGAGTTGTCTATGTTAGATGTCGAAATGGAAACGGCTTCGAAAGTGACACAAAAACTCACTGACATTCCTTCGTCGGTGTATGTGCTTTCGAATGAGCGAATTCAGCGCAGCGGGTCGAAAACCATTGCTGAAGTCCTAACGCTTGTACCCGGACTCAAAGTCACCAAATTCAATGAAACCTCATGGTTTGTTTCGACACGCGGCTTTCATGATGGGCTATATAACAAGATGCTCGTGATGATGGATGGACGAAGCTTGTTTAGCCCAGTCTATGGCGGTACGTATTGGAGCGACGTTGATTATGTACTTGCCGACATCGAACGCATCGAAGTACTAAAAGGCCCCGGCGGAACAATTTGGGGAGGCAACGCGGTTAATGGTGTTGTCAATATCATTACCAAGTCTGCCAATGATACGCAGGGGACTTATCTCTCCGGTGTCGCGTCTAATACTGATAACTATGAATTTAGTGTTCGACAGGGATTAAGTCTAAACGACAGTGTGAATGCTCGCGCTTTTTATAAGTACCGAGAAGAACCCACATATCGCACAAACGAATCTGAAAAATGGAAAGCACAAACTGCAGGAATGGTGTTTCAGCCAAGCAATGCCGAAGAAAATTGGTCATTACGTATTGGTGGTGAGAAAAGCTTTTATGAGTCGGAGTTGTATACGTTCCAATATGATAACTCAGGATCGTTTGTCGGATCACAAGCCAACGATTTCGATAACAAGAGTCAATCTGTTTACGTCCAATTCAACGACTCTCGCCATTTTGATGAAAGTTCGACACTCTCATATTCGTTATGGGGTGAATATAATGAGGATAACGCGCCAGATGCTCCGGGAAGCTATTCGACCCTCGATTTTGACTCTACTTATATCAACCAACTATCGGAAAGCCATCAATTAACACTTGGTGGTGGTATGCGATATATGTATCTTGATTTCTCCTCAAGCCAAGTTTCGGACGTGGATTGGTACAACCCTGATTACTACGGTCGAGCTTACAACATCCAATCTGCCAACGATTATATTGCGAACGCTTTTATACAGTCTCAAATTCAAATGACGGAAGCGCTGTCTATTACTCTTGGTGCCAAGGTTGAACACTTTACACAGAATGATTCAACTGAGCTTTCACCTCAATTGCGCGGTTTATATAAGTTAACTCAACGTCATTCCGTATGGGCGGGGCTTAGCCGTGCAGTTGTTGCACCATCTTATATGGATTCCAATTCCACCTATTATTTCAATAGTTACAATGCTGAATCAAACAACAGCTACCTAGATGTATATAAATCAAGCTCGAGTCTTGAAACAGAGAACGTCGTAACGGCGGAAATGGGTTATCGCTACTCAAACAATTCAAATTTCGAACTCGATGCAACGATTTACCTGAGTGAACATGACAACCTTCGCTTTCACAGCTATGACCCGAATGATATCCCCGCGAATCATGTCTATGTCGGTGCGCTGTCTGATGATTATAAAGCAAACACTTATGGCTTAGAGTTAGGCGCGAGTTACCAACTCACCGCAGATCTAGCCAGTTACCTGAGTTACGCCTATACGACGTTAGAAGGTGAGAATAAAGGTGATGACCCTAAATCTAGCCCTCAAACGAGTGTTTATTACGATATTGATAATGAACATTTAGCCACGGCACAGTTGATGTGGAATATCACCGAAAGTTGGCAATTCGATGTGATAGGCCAGTACATTAATGTGAATTACCCAGACTATTGGGTAGCAGGCGATGGCACTCAATATGAATGGCAGTCTTACCCACATGAAATAACCTTTGATGCGCGTGTCGCATGGAAAAAATCGTCCGCAGCACCTTTAATTGAAGTGGTTGTTGAAAACATAGGTAAGAGTGACGGCTATCAAGCTGAATTCACATCTCAGAAAAGCGTCAATCAAGAATCGGTGTATGTGAGGATCTCTCATGAATTCTAAATGGCTTAAGCACCGTATTATGCTCGGCTTCTCTAAACTAGGCTTAGCTGCTTTAACGATGCTTATTGTGCCGTTGAACACCTCAGCGGCTAGCTTCAAACCTTATGAAGTGAAAGCGGTGTACCTTTTTAGAATTGCGAATTTTATACGTTGGAATGATGAAAGCTCTATGAACGCTGTGAACTTTTGTGTGATTGGCGATGAAAAGGTAAGCCAAGTGCTAACGTCAATTACAGAGGGGAAATCTATTCGTTCACTCGATATCCAGGTTCAACAGTCGATTACTTCTAAGTGCGATATTACGTATTTGTCTGACCGTCAAAATGATCAATTTCGTAGTCAAGAGCACTCGCCACATACTGTCACAATCAGCGACATTCCTAACTTTACGGACCTAGGTGGAGTCATTGAACTCACGCACATCGATAATAAGCTCAAACCTAAGATCAATCTAGAAAACGCAAGGCGCGGTGATTACGTCATTGGCTCAAACCTGTTACGAATCGCTATAGTGGAGGGCCAATAATGTTGTCTTTCATTAATAACATATCGATTAAAAACAAGCTGATATTACCCATTATCATCTTCATCGCAGTCACTTTTGTCACGATTCAATCGGTAAATTACACTGTCACGTTTGAGAGGGAGAAAGAGAGTCTTATTCAGCGTGTTAAAGTGCTGGCACAAGGTGTTGCTTATAACCTACAAGCTGCGATTTTATTTGAAGACAAGTCATCGGCTCAAGAAATCTTGTCAGCTTTCGTCGCAGATAAAGATATTGTTAGAGTGAAGCTCTATGACATCAACGAACAGCTTTTTGCCAGCTATCAGGTGAGCAACACGCTGGTTCCAAGGCCAAACGCAGATGAATTAGACGATATCGCCGATCATCAATTTGCCATCTCTGAGCATTTCATCTTCTTGCTCGTTCCAGTGACGTTGGATGGCGCAGTGATCGCGAACTTGAGAGTAACAATATCGAAAGAGACGTTTAATTCGATCTTAACGAATATTTTCAAGGTTGCGGTCGTCTACCTGTTGTTTCTGGTGATGCTTGGCGGAGTACTGGTCAAATTGGTGCAACGCTTGATTATCGAACCGATGTTTGACCTCAATGAGGCGATGCAAGCCTTTGTTGAGCGTCGTTCGAAGCAGCCTAAATTAGTCGTAACGAACCGCGATGAAATCGGTGATCTGGTTCGAGCTTTCAATACCATGTTAGAAAGGCTTCAACATCGTGATAACCAAATCAATTTTACGTTAGACAAGTTACAAGAAGAAAAATCATTCGCAAATGAGGTCATTGAAACCGTTCAGCACTCTTTGTTGGTGGTAGATGAAAAAGGACTCATTCTTCATGCGAACGCAGCTACTCGGGATATTTTTAAATGCTCGGAAGCCTTTCTTGAGAACTTGTTGATCCAAGAGTTGATCGCGACCAAGCAAACGGGTTACTTACAAGATGTTATTGATGCCAATATTGTACTTAATGACGAATTGCTGGAAACCACCGATCTCTTTCAATCAAAACGCTGGCTTCGTGTGAGCAGTCGTTCCCTGACAAAACATGGTCGTATTCTTTATGCAATCCAAGATGTCACCGACATAGAAACGGCCATGAGTCGCCAACGTATTGCTGCGGGTGTTTTCGAAAACAGTAAAGACGGCTTGATCGTGCTGAACTCGTCAAACGTGATAACCATGGTTAACCCTGCGATCACACAACTTCTCGGTTATCACTCTGATCTGCTGGTGGGCAAAACACCCTTTGAAGTATTTTCGTGGCAACAATTTTCATCATTGATGCCGACAATTCGCAGTTCGTTAGACCACTATGGTCAATGGCAAGGCGAAGTGTGGGAGAAGAGCGCGTCCGGCACGTTAGTTCCAATGTTTGTCAAAGTGAATCGAATTGCCTCAGACAACGAGAAAGACGAGTTTGATATGGTATTAACGCTGTCTGATTTATCCAACGTTAAAGAAATGGAAAGACTCGAACACTTGGCTCATCACGATGCATTAACCGGGTTAGCGAATAGAGCGCAACTGTATAAGGTTATGGATGATGTTGTCACGTCGAGCCACTATTCAAATCAGCATTTCGCGGTTATCTACTTGGATTTGGATGGCTTCAAAGAAGTGAATGACAATTATGGACACGATGCGGGTGACGAAATCCTTAAAGAAGTATCAAACCGGTTGTTATCTCAGGTAAGAGCGGGGGATTTGGTTGCACGTTTGTCGGGTGATGAATTTGTTCTTATTATTAAACAGACCAACAAAGTCTTGTTAGCTAAGTTAGCCGAACGATTGTTGGTCCTGATCGGGCAACAAGTAAACTACAAACAACGTTCACTTCATGTTGGAGCGAGCTTGGGTATCCATTTAGTTGATGGCTCAGAGCGTGATATTGATGTGATTCTAAAAGTTGCTGATGAGGCTATGTACCAAGCGAAACGCAAAGGAAAAGGTCAGTTTGTGTTCGCTCGTGAGGGTAAATAGGCTTCGGTGTTTGTGAGCTCACCCTAACTTGTTGTATCATAAGTAATAGGTTGAATATTTTTAATTAAAAGGTCTGCTAAACATGAATGTTTTAGTTACAGGTGGCATGGGTTACATTGGTAGCCATACAAGTATCCAGATGATCAACGCAGGTATGACACCTGTACTTTTTGATAGCTTGTACAACAGCAAACCAAGCGTTCTAGAGCGTATCGAAAAAGTATCGGGCGTTCGTCCCAACTTCATTGAAGGTGACGTTCGTGATAAAGCGCTTTTGACTGAAACCATGAAGCAACACAACATCGAAGCGGTTATCCACTTTGCTGGTCTGAAAGCCGTCGGAGAGTCTGTGGAAAAGCCTCTTGAATACTACGACAACAACGTAAACGGCACTTTAGTTCTTGTTGATGCAATGCGTGATGCGGGTGTAAAAACCTTGGTATTCAGCTCTTCAGCAACGGTATACGGCGATCCTGCAAGTGTGCCAATTACTGAAGACTTCCCAACCAGCGCAACCAACCCATATGGTCGTAGTAAACTAATGGTTGAAGAGTGTTTAACCGATTTCCAAAAAGCCAATCCGGATTGGAGCATTACACTGCTGCGTTACTTTAACCCTGTAGGTTCACATCCAAGTGGTGAGCTAGGTGAAGATCCGCAAGGTATCCCAAATAACCTAATGCCATTTGTCTCTCAAGTAGCAGTAGGCCGCCGTGAATTCCTATCTGTATTTGGTAGCGATTATCCAACAAAAGACGGCACTGGCGTTCGCGATTACATCCACGTAATGGATCTGTCTGACGGCCACATCGCAGCGCTTGAGAAAGTAGGGCGCAAAGATGGTCTTCATATCTACAACCTTGGCACTGGTAACGGTTCAAGTGTATTAGACATGGTTAAAGCGTTTGAGGAAGCGAGCGGTAAAGATATCCCTTATAAGCTTGTCGAGCGTCGCCCGGGTGACATTGCAGAATGTTGGGCAGATCCTTCTAAAGCTCAGAAAGAGCTTGGTTGGAATGCAACACGTACACTGACTGAAATGACTGAAGATACATGGCGCTGGCAGTCAACCAACCCTAATGGTTTCCCTGGTTGATCTAGTTGTTTCATGAATAGTTAACTTGCAAAAAGATGCTTTAGGGCATCTTTTTTGATCTAAATCGAATAAAAAGTAAATTAGTGGTTAAAAAGTATCATTCTGTATCTGTTGTGTTATCATCCACGCGAATTATATGTTTAATGTTAATTTTCTTTGGAGTTAATCATGGAACTAGCCCTAATCATCACTTTCATCATTGCTGCTGCAGTAATGGTTAAGAAAGAAATGGCAGAGAAGTAATTTCACTTTATCCCTTTTTGATACAATTTTTAGTGAAATAATAAAAGCCAGCATTTAGCTGGCTTTTTGGTATCTGCAATTCAGGTTTTTAACGAATTAGAATTCGTATTTAGCTGTAATTGACCAGTTACGACCTGCTTGCGTGTAATCTTTATCTTCTTGTGAGAATCCACGAACGTCATTCCACGAGTAGTACTCTTCATCCGTAACGTTAAAGAGACCTGCTCTAAGCGTAAGATCCTTCATCGGCAAGTAGTATGCTGTTAGGTCTACTACAGTTGCTGAATCAATTGGTAGAATTTCATCACTCAAACCATCGCTGTTGATATCACTAGACTTCTTGCCTGCTGTGTAGCTAATGTTAAGTGACGTACCCCATAGTGCTGAAGGAGCATCATAGTTAAAACCAACAACAGCGTTCCAAGGGTTCACACTGTTAAGAGGATTACCTTCGCCATCTTCACCTTCAGTATACGTTGCAGAAACACGAGTACTAACACCTTTCACTGGCATGAAGCTATTCCAAGACAGTGTATTTGACGCTTCGATACCTTTAATTACGGCTTCATCAATATTTACATTCTTATATATAGTTGGATCCATAGGAGTGGCTGAGCCACTAACTGCTACGTTATCAATAAAGTTATCGTAATCGCTGTAGAAGATGGCGATTTCGCTTGATGAATAATTTGTGTTATGACGCCAACCTAACTCGTAGGAAATACTTTCTTCAGCTTCTAAGTCAGGGTTAGGGGCATTCAAATAACCGTGAGCAGGATTACCAAATGAGTAGTAAAGCTCTTGGAAATCAGGAGCTCTAAAGCCTTGGCTGATTTGACCGAAGATCTTATTTTCTTCATTAAGCGTGTAAGTTGTACCTAAACGTCCGGTAACAGCTGAGTCTGAATATTTTGCATAAGACTCTTCTGGGTTACCACTTGGGTTTTGACTTGTATCACCTGGATCAGTTTCAAAACCATCAAAACGAACACCCGGAGTAATCATCCAATTTCCGATCGTCATTTCATTTTGAGCAAAGAATCCATATTTTCTTTCAGATGCGGCAGGGATGTAGAAAATAACTTGGTCTGCGCTGATGGAGTTATATTCGTTATTAACGTTTTTAATGTCTTTGTCCGAATATGAAGCGCCATAGATAAAGTAGTTTTCTACATTACCCGTCATGAAGAACTTATCGAATTGCACATCAAATTGATAACCTTCATCCTCGTAGATATAGTCCTTTTTTTGAACATTACCTGCCGGAGGTAGGAACATACCACCATTAGAAGTACGATTAGTTACGCCATTTTCTTCTTTGCTCAACCAGTCAGCTTGCCAAGTAATAGTATCTGCAAACGCTAGGTCAGCATCCCAAATATGTTTGATACCGATTTGCTGTTGGCTAGTTGTGTCTTCGCCAGTGTAGTCGGTGTAACTTGCACTATTTAAATCAGTATCACCAGAATTCTCAATGAAGTTACCGGAAAACTCTAAACGGTGTTGTTCGTTTAACTGGTACTGAAGCTTAACCAACAAGTTGTTGTTCTGAGTATCTTGCTCATCAGGTGTACCAAAGTTATCAGTTTGCTCACCGTCTCTGCGAGTATAAGCAACGAGTGTTTCTAGGTCGCCAATACGATTTGCTAAAGCAACGGATTCGCTAAAGGTGTTATCAGATGAAGAGTAGTTGAACTTCGCGTGGCCACCGAAATCTTTGTCTTTTAAAAAGTCACTTGGGTCTTTTGTTTCGAACGCAGCAATACCACCAATCGCGTCAGAACCATACAGAGAAGAAGCCGCACCTTTAACAATCTCGACAGACTTCAACATATCCGTATCGACATCAATGCGTGAAGAATTAATGAAGTTATATGACTGTGTACCACTTGGAGTAAATTGGCTAGTTTGTGATACTCCATCAACGATAACCTTTACTCGGTTACCTTCCATACCACGAATGTTAATACCTTGAATCCCTTGGCGAGAATTCGTAGTCACCGTGACACCTGGTGTGTACTTAAATAAGTCTTCTACATCCGTGACCATGTTTTTTTCGATATCTTTATCATTAATCACAGTTACCGACGCAGCAACATCTTCAAGTTGTTGATTAGTACGAGTCGAAGATACAACAACCTCGTCAAATAGGGCATAATCTTCAGCAAAGGCTGATGTTGATGAAAGCGCTAAAACGATTGAAGCAGAGAGTAGGGATTGCTTATACATCTGATAGTTACCTTAATTCCATAGTATTATCTTGATTTGCGAAAGATAATATTGGATCTAAATGATAATTACTATTATTTGCATTTCAATTTATTTGTACTTTTGTCATTAAAAACACGCCTAAACCGTATAACTCATTGTATTAAAAGACCTTTAATGGTTCCATTTATCTGGTGAATGCTTCCATTTTTGTGATTAACCTCTCATTTATAAAGTAGGAAACTGATGCATAGTCCAATAACACTTGAAGCGTTACACATATTAGATGCCATCGACCGACGTGGAAGTTTCGCCGCCGCGGCCAATGAAATGGACAGAGCGCCTTCATCACTCAGTTATCAAATACAGAAGCTTGAACAAGATCTCGACATCATGATTTTTGACCGCTCTGGACATCGTGCAAACTTCACAGAAGCGGGCCAGTTGATACTTGAGCAAGGTAGAGTAATTCTTGGAGCAACAGAACGTCTTGTTAACGAGGCAAGTATTCTAGCCAATGGTTGGGAGCTCGATTTGACCATCGCCTTTGATGGTATTATCCCGATTGCTAACTTTTTCCCGCTGGTAGATGAACTAGGAAAGATAAGTAAAACACGCGTTCGTTTACAAGAAGAGATCTTAGCAGGGTGTTGGGAGTCACTTTCAGATGGACGAGCCGATTTACTGGTATGCCCAAAGGTTGACACTATCCCAAACGACATGAAAAGTGACGTTATCGGTAAAATGGAAATGGTTTGGGTAGCGGCATCAAACCACTATGTTCACAAACGTTCTGGTGAATTCGACCAAAAGGCGAGAGAAAGTTACAGGGTTATTGCTATTGCCGATACCGCGCGCGATCAGCCTGCACTAAGTATAAATATTCTAGAAAAACAGCCACGTTTAACTGTGACAAGTTTTCCTGCAAAAGTAGAGGCTTTGACATCAGGACTAGGGATTGGCACTTTGCCGAATAGTGTTGCTAAACCTTTGATTGAATCGGGCGTTCTACAGCAGATCTCCGGTACTGAGCCGCAGCCTATTGATATCGTTATGGCTTGGCGACGCAACAAAATGGGCGACGCCAAGTCTTGGTGTATCCAACATCTTAAAAAGACATGGGCGTTAAAGTAACGGTAACACCATATCTGCAGTACCGTCTTCAAAACTGATATCTAGCTTAAAACCGAGCTTTTGAGCTAGTGTCAGCATCCCTCTATTGGTTGGCATCGTCATACCCGACATCTGTTTAGTCTGCTTCGCTCGGCAGTAATCGATAACCTTAGTCATCAGAATGCGACCTAGACCAACACCTTTAAGGTCAGAACGAATCAATATTGCGAATTCGGCATCCGTGTTCTCAGGGTTAATCAGTGCACGGGACACGCCGATGATCGCTGGAACGCCTTGCTCCTCGCGAACAACCACAAAGGCGATTTCTCTATCGAAATCAATCTGAGTGAAATTCGCCAACGCCTCATGATTAAATTCACCGACATCACTAAAGAAACGCTTATAGAGATCTTCTTTAGACACTCGGTTAATGAAGTCAGCATGAAGCGGTTCATCTTCGGGAAGAATAGGGCGTAACAACACTTCGGTTCCATCTTTTAGCTGGATACGTTCTTCAAGCTCGACTGGGTAAGGGCGAATGGCCAACCTCTCTTGCGGATCCCCTTCGTAGGCTTTCAATATGATATCGGCGTCTAATATCGTGAACTTGTCTCCGTTGGCCAGTACTGGATGGATATCCAAATCGTGTATTTCAGGGCAATCAACCACCATCTGCGATATGCGAACCAATAATTCAGAAAGGCCCTCTATATCAATCGGGTTAGGAAGCTTTTGTAGACGAATCTTGCCACTTTTTATTGCTCTAATAATCAAGTAACGCGCCAGTGTCATGTTGAGCGGTGGAAAAGCAGCGGCGGCATCAATCGATTCATCCCATTCCGAACCACCTTGTCCAAGTAAAATGATTGGGCCGAAGGTTTCGTCTGTTGTGACCTTAATACGCAACTCTTGGCCGCCCGCGAGCTTGGCCATTCCTTGAATCAACAAGCCATGGATGTGTGCTGTAGGAAACGACAACTGAGAACGGTCGAGAATTGCCTGAGCCGCATTGGCCACTTCACTGCTGTTTCGCAAATTGAGCATCACGCCTTGTACGTCTGACTTATGTGCAATATCCGGCGAACGTAATTTTACTGCGACGGGATAACCAATCGTTTCGGCTATGTGTACCGCTTCACTTGGGTCAGAAGCGATCCAAGTTGGTAACACATCGAGGTTGAAGCTCTTGAAAAACTGACTGTTTTGGTGAGTATCAAGGCTAACTGTATTTTTATCCAGTAGTTGTCTTTCTATCCAACTTTTCGCATCTGCTAGATCTTCAATGTGTACTTTTTCTGCAGTAGTCGGCGTTTCCATTAACTGACGTTGGTTACGTCTGTACTCGACTAAGTGCATGAATGCGACCACTGAGCTTTCAGGGGTTCGATAGGTAGGGAAACCCGCTTCGGTAAACAGCTTTCGTGCAGGCCTTGCTGTTAACTCACCAGACCAATTCGTCAGGATGTTAAAGCGCTTGTGGCGAGGGTGCTTTTTAATCGCTTCAATAATTCGCTCTGCCGTTTTGGCTGAATGTGCGACCGCAGAAGGGCTGTGCATAATAAGAATCGCATCAGCTTCATCACCATCGAGTAAGATGTTTATGGTGTCGATATAACGCTGATCACCGGCGTCTCCAACAATATCGATAGGATTGTTATGAGACCAGCTCGATGGCAACACCTTGTTCAACTTATCAAGTGTCTCTTCTGAAAACTCTGCAAGCTTACCACCGCGGTCAAATAGGGTGTCCACCGCCATAATCGCAGGGCCGCCACCATTGGTAACAATAGCTAAGCGCTCGCCACGCAAGGGAACTGAATGCGTCAGTGTTTCTACCGCTGCAAACAGTTCATGTAAGTTCTTAACTCGTAGCATGCCGCTGCGTCGGATTGCGGAATCATAAATAATATCTAATGTGTCGGCACCTCCAGTGTGAGCCATTGCTGCGGCTCTGCCTTTCGCCGTTCGACCGCCTTTCAACACCAAAATTCGTCTGTTACGCGAAGCCGCACGCGCTGCAGAAATAAAGCGCCTCGCATCAGTAATGCTGTCTACATAAAGCAATATCGCTTCGGTGTGAGAGTCGGTACTGAGATAATCCAATAACTCCGAGAATTCGATATCGCTGCCATTGCCTATAGAGATAAACGCTGAAAAACCGATCTCTTTGTCATTAGCCCAATCGAGAATCGTGGTACACACAGCTGCCGACTGAGAAACAAAGGCGATCTTACCGGGCAATGCTGTCACTGGAGAGAATGAGGCGTTCAAATTTAACCAAGGGACAATTACCCCCAAACTATTAGAACCCAACACTCTAATGTTGTGTTTTTTGGCAATCGCTAGGCATCTTTCATCATACGTCTCGCCATTATCGCTTTCTTGTTGCATGTCGGAAGAAAGCACAATGACAGACGCAATCCCTTTCTCAGACAGCTCTTCAAAAATGGCGACATTGCGTGTCGCATTGGTACACAAGATTGCGAGATCAGGGACAATCGGTAACGACAAAATGTTCTTATAAGAAAGCACACCGGCCACTGAATCATATTTCGGCGTAACCGGCATCACCGCACCTTTAAAATCCCCGTGCAACAAATTGTTCATAACGATATATCCTGCGCGCGTTTCTCGTTGAGAAGCGCCAACAACAGCAATTGAACGGGGTTTAAGTAGGGGATCAAGATGATTCATAGACATATCCTAGCAATGCACGTAAGTTCATCGTAACTTACTTTGCACTCACGGGTTGATGGCAAATTCACCGAATTCAGATGAATAAGCAAACACTGCATAAAGTTTGTGAAATAGGTCACCCACTAATGGTGTATAATCTCAAAGTTAACTTGATTCTAAACCGACGTATCGGCATGATTTATAGTAATTATTATTAAGGATATAGAGCTTTCCATGAAAAAATTTGCAATTGTGACTTTGCCACTGCTCTTGGCTGCATGTGTATCTGACGACTACGTTACCAATGTCACTTCAGATAGTTATCAAGAAGAGTACAAAACGGCAAAAGTTGAAGCTCCAGTTGTATCTCAATCTGAGCAAACAAGCGTTGTTGAAGAAAATGTTGTCAACGTTATCAGAACCGAACCTGTTGAACAGAAAGTCGCTCAAACGACTAAAGCTAAGCCAGTTGCCGTAGTGACAGGCCCAACCAAGAAACAACAAGACATGAACCAACGTTTTGGTTACACAGTTCAAGTTGTTGCTGTTGGCAGCCAAAGTAAAGTCGATTCTTTCGTGAAAATGCTACCTACGACTTCTCAACCAGTTTGGGAAAACTACAAAATGGTTAACGGCACTAAGTGGTTCACGGTACTTTATGGTGACTACGCAACACGCTTAGAAGCTAAAAAGGCAATCTCAACACTGCCGAACACTTTCCAAAACTTGAAGCCGTTCGTTAAGAGCATTGATGACATCAAGAACTCTGAATACCCTACGCTTAACAAGTTGAACTAAGTTTTGATTCATAAAGAAGGGGCAAATGCTCCTTCTTTTGTTTTAAGACTCGCTGTTTTGTTTAATAGTTAATCGCTCGATCTTTCGAACGCAATTTTAACAATCAAAACACTGTACCTATCTCGACTTTTGTTTATCATTGAAGTCAGTACTCCTAGTTTCAAGGACCGAATTTACCCATGAACACCACAAACATCCTTCTACTTTGCGGCGGTGGATCTTCAGAGCATGAAGTGTCTTTAGTTTCAGCCAACTACCTTTTTGAACAACTCAATAGCGTTGCAGATTTTAACGTTGTAAGAGTTGAAATTAAAAACGAAGGCTGGTGTCTTGATTCAGGTGAATTGGTTTATCTTGATATTAATGATCAAACCTTACGCGGTGACAATTTAGCATCTAAAGTCGATTTCATTGTGCCTTGCATCCACGGCTTCCCAGGTGAAACAGGTGACATTCAATCTCTGTTTGAAATGGCTAAAATTCCATACCTAGGTTGTGGTTCAGAAGCGAGTAACAACAGCTTTAACAAAATCACGTCAAAGCTTTGGTACGACGCACTCGGTATTCCAAACACCCCGTACCTGTTCTTATCAGACAACAATGATCAAGCTCACTCACAAGCAACTCAAGCATTTGAAAAATGGGGTAAAGTGTTTGTGAAAGCGGCTCGTCAAGGTTCTTCTGTAGGTTGTTACCAAGTTAACCAAGTAGAAGATTTAAGCGAGGCAATCAACAAGGCGTTCACTTTCTCGGACCAAGTATTGGTTGAGAAGTCAGTGGTGCCTAGAGAACTAGAAGTTGCTGCTTATGAAATCGATGGCGAGCTGCATATCAGCAAGCCGGGCGAGGTGATTGCACCTAATGGCGCATTTTACTCTTACGAAGAGAAGTACAGTGCAGACAGTCACTCGATCACTGAAGTTGAAGCAAGTAACTTAACGGACGAACAGCGTGAATTGATTGCAGACAGTGCTCGTAAAGTCTTCACTCAGATGAAGCTTCGTCATTTGTCTCGTATCGACTTCTTCTTAACGCAAGACCACGAAATCTACCTGAACGAAGTCAATACCTTCCCAGGTATGACGCCAATCTCCATGTTCCCTAAAATGGTTGAGCATGACGGCCACAAATTCAGCCAGTTCTTGGAGAACTGCGTGAGAACGAGCCTTTCTTAGGTTTCTAACTCGTTTTCGTTCACTTAGAGCTGACCCAACAAGTGCCTTAAGCTTTCGCCAAGGCGCTTTTTGTCTTTAACGCTAACCGTTTTTACAAATATCGTTTTAGCCACTACTTATATCAAAGTAGTAATATCCAAATTATCTAGGAACCGTCATTGCCAAGGTATTAACGCCTTAAACTTCATTTTCTCACTCTCAGCCCTTCCCGTGAAACCTATATATTGGGCTGGCATTGCCGGGCTGAGCCAACGACCAAAGTTCTGAATCTCTCTAACCTTAAGACCTTGTTTCGACAACTCTTGTGCAGCACCAACACGAATCGAATTTCCAGAGAAATGGTGATTTTCTGGCAGTTGAAGTAAGTCGCTAGCTTTTCTCAATATCCTATAGATGGACGAATCATCTAAAGGCTGCAAACCAATATTCTCATGCTTGTCTATCGCACGAAATACTGGCAACTCATCTTGTATACCAGTAAACGAAAGCCAACGTTGAAGTGCAACACTGGCTATTTGTGACAACTGATAAGGTGAATCTTTGACTGTTACTTGGTAATGATCTTGAACGTACTCAACATCACTCATCGATAACACCTTAAGCTCTGAGCGTTTTAAAGCACACTCGAACATCACGTTATAAATAGCGATGTCTCTGATCTCTTTCAGGTTTGCTTTCTCATGGGAGAGTAACGTGTTTAAATCAGTGAGATGCATAGATGTCATAGCATTGGTTTGTTTAGCGTCACCGGCCATATGAGACTGTAAGTGGAGCAGGGTAAAGCGAACTTGCCTATGCTTGATCGGGTTAGCAAAGCTCAACACAGTGTGTAACATGCTAAGCGTTGCAGTGTAACGTTTTAAGGATGCGTATTTTCTATCGTTAGACTCCGTTTCAAGAAAACGACGAACAGCAGTTATAGATGCGGGAAGTGTGTTAATACGATGTTTGGTACAGAACGCATGATAGCGATTCCAATCACTGTAAATGCCCAACAGTGAATTGTGAGAGTATTGAAATCCTGTCAACTCATCTATAATTTCAATTGTCGCGTGCCTGTTTAATTTTTCAACAAATGAATTGATTATCACAGAGTCGGTTAAAATAGGGACTTTTTTTCTCAAATTACCATACCTCGACAGGTGTTTTTACCATATTATGCTTGATATCATTATAAGTATACTTATGATTAATGCAGTGAAAACAAAAAGATGATTAATAGATATGGCTAATTCAATTTACCGAAGCGTCCATCTTCAATCGATAGATGCTAATAACACAGTTTGGCGTGCTAAGTTAAAAAACAACGTTATTCAGGGCAACCTAGCTGCCGTGAAAAAGAGTATTGATTGGTGGATTGAAACCGCATCTATTATTGATCCAAAAGAATTCACGTCATTAAATAAGTCGAGAGGAACTGGTGGCTCGACTGAAAACTTCAACGGCTACCAAATCAAGAATGACACCGGTGAGCCTAATGCGTGGTATTGCATGTTTAACGGTCGCTTAATCAAAGGCGGCAAGATTGCAATCCAACGCCATATAGAAGCTTACTTACTCGCAAAACAAAAAAGCAGAGCAACAAAAGAAGTAAATTATGAGCCTAGTATATTCAACAGAAACAGGTCGTATTAAGCCTGAAGAAGAGAAAGTCCAACGTCCTAAAGGCGATGGTATCGTTCGAATCCAAAAAGAAACCAAAGGCCGTAAAGGCAAAGGCGTTTCTGTCGTAACTGGCTTAGACCTAGATGACGCACCATTAAAACTAATGGCAGCAGAACTCAAGAAAGTTTGCGGCTGCGGTGGCTCAGTAAAAGATGGCAATATCGAAATTCAAGGTGATGCTCGCGACAAGATCAAAGCGCACCTCGAAAAGAAAGGCTACAAAGTTAAATTTGCTGGCGGCTAATCTCTAACTAATACCAGGGTTAAAATCGAAGATTATTATCACTGGTTATTAGGTATTTTATGGTAAATAACCAGTATGGTTAAATACACAGTATAAATTAGAGAATATCGACACAATGCAAAGGCAGGGCATCACACAACGATACCTGCCTTATAAACGCCAAAAGTAATTTAACATAACGTACATAATACGCAGTGTCGGTGTTAGAGCAATTTAGTAATGTCCGGTTTGAGCCATTTTAAAATGTCCTCCTAAGCTTACCTATATTGGTCTGCTTAGGAGTTATCCGGATGCTTATTACTATGAGTGAAAAAGATATTCATCGATTCAAGGTGCTTACTGACGTACGTGAAAAACGACTACGCCAAGTTGACGCCGCTATAATTTTGAATCTGTCTGCGCGCCATATCCGACGTTTGGTGAACAAACTGGTCTCTCTTGGTGCTCAAAGTCTTACACACGCAGCGCGTGGACGCCCAAGTAATCGACGCTACTCAGAACATTTCAGAATTGAAATACTGAAACTTATCCGTGAGCATTACTCTGACTTCTCACCAACGTTCGCTCTGGAAAAACTGACTGAACGACACAATCTATCCGTCTCTAAAGAAACACTCCGTCAATGGATGATCGCCGACGGACTGTGGCTTCCACATTCACAACGCAAACCTCGAGTCTATCAGCCTCGTTACCGTCGTGATTGCTTGGGTGAACTTATCCAAATTGACGGCTCCCATCATGACTGGTTTGAAGGCCGCAGCGACAAATGCTGCCTATTGGTGTTCATTGATGATGCGACTGGCCGTTTGATGAACCTAAGATTCAGCGAGACAGAATCCGCATTTGACTACATGTTGACCACGCGTGAATACCTCAATGAGCACGGTAAACCCATCGCATTTTACAGTGACAAGCACTCAATTTTTCGAGTGAATCAGGAGAAACACAAACAAGTTGGCCAAACTCAATACGGGCGCGTGCTGAAAGAACTGGCCATAGAACTCATCTGTGCCAACAGCTCCCAAGCCAAAGGCCGCGTTGAGCGAGCCAACCTCACGCTGCAAGACCGACTGGTTAAAGAGATGCGCTTACAAGGTATCGACACCATCGAACAAGCCAACGCCTGGCTTCCCTACTTCATCGCCGATTTTAACCATCGCTTTGCTAAGCCCGCTCAATACCCAAAAGACATGCATCGCCCGGTTCGAGAGTCCAAGCAAGAACTCGACGATATTTTCAGTTGGCAAGAAACCCGCAAGCTCTCAAAGTCGCTGACATTTCAATACGATAAAGTGATTTATCTCATTGAACCTACTGAAGAAAACAGCCGACTAGCGCACGAACATGTCAAGATACTCGACTACCCAAACGGTGAAATCGCCATCCAATACGGGCATCGAAAACTCGAATTCAAAACCTTCGACAAACTCGAGCACGTTCAACAAACCCAAATCGTCGACAACAAACGCCTCGGCCAAGTTTTAAAATTTGCTCAGCAACAACAAGAAGAATTCGAACAACAACAGCAACGAACCCGCAGTAAGAAAGCCCCCAAGCGCCGTGCACAACAAAGAGCCCTTCAAACAGCGCCTCGAGCCATCAACCCTGTCCTCACCGAACCATTCAAAGCTTCCAGTCGAAAGACCTAACAAGGGGACATTTCTATTTGGGACAAATGAGGACATTTTAAAGTGGGATTGACAGTCGGACGTTGAAATCTGAGGGTATTCAGTACCTTAGTCCTTACGGATTTTGCAGACAACGCTTGATTAAGTCCTTAATGTCGTTGGTTTTATGGATTTTAGCTGCACGTTTATGCGCGTTGAGTTTGATATTGTTGGCTATACTTGGTTTTCGTGTCTCTGATTTTTGCGCTCACGTGTCGCCATTTCCAGAGACTTTCGACTACAAACACACTTTATAAGGAGGAAAAAAACTTTGCACGCTTGTCTTAATTTTTGAAGGAGATCACATGCTCACGCCACACTTTGCGGATCTCGTGCATCATCACTTTGATGATATCCACGACGCCGCGGCCTTTTTTCACGTTCAACCAATCACAGTTCAACGATGGCTCTCAGGTGAAGTCCCTGTGAACCCGATGGCTGAAAAATTGATGAACATCCACGCTCGCGGTTATTTGCCGTTAGACTATCGTTGGAATGGATTTAGGGTGCATTTTGACCGTGCTACCTTGATCACGCCTGAACGACGCGAGTTTAATCCGAAAGAATTGCTCAGTTTTGCGTATTGGCGCGACGAACATCGTCAGCTCGTCGAACGCCATGGTCGAATTGATTCCCCAAAGTTTTACCCACCTAAAGAGCATCCTTTGCCATTTCGTGGCGGTCGTCGCATGCCAGCGAAACCTTGGGTGCCCACCAAATTCAAATAAGACTAGGTACAACACCCACACGCAATAACATTACTCGCTCTCCAGAAGCTTCAACTTGCGACCAAACTTAACCTATCTAATCCCCAATAGTTTTGACTGATAATCTAAAGGGCTATTTAGTCTTCGACTCTTAACACGACGTTGCCCTGCTCTAGCAGCTCAGAAATCGCTTGTTGGTACGCTTCTTGGACAAGAGTTTGTTCCCAAACGCGCTCATAATTAGGTAAGACTTGCTGCCGGGAGATAGTCGATACGCCGAAGCTCAATTCACCCTCGATACGGTGTCGTCGAATGGTGACCAATTTGGCCTCAGTCCATGAAGGCACTGGTTTAGTGGTACGTGGATATTGAAGTGCTTTTTTCTTTTTCGCCATGTTGAACTCCCGTCTGCATAGACCATCAGCCTATCAGAGGCAGCACGGCCGTTTTACTGTTTACTCAGTAAAAATCGACGCAAATCTCGCTCCGCACGCATCACAAACAGGATGTAGACCTTGTCAGCTTCTTGTTTGTAAAAAACCCGACACGGATTCACCACGACTTCACGATAATTGAGATGCTCGAGCTCGGGAGGCCGACGTCCAGACTCAGGAAAGTCTACGAGGCGTTCGACTTTGCCGAAGACGTTTTGAACGAGTTGTTTGGCTGCGACCAAATTTTCAAGAGCAATGTATTCCGCGATATCGTTAAGGTCAGATAACGCGGGCTCACTCCAAATCACTTCAGCCATTTTGACATCTTGTCTTTAGCTTCGTCATGACTCAGTTCCTTGCCTTCAGAAATGGCACGCTCACCACGTGCGATCCCTTCAAGGATAGCCAAGCGGTTTTGCATAAACTGGTAATCGTCAACATCCACGAGATACGCAGAAGGTTTGCCATGCTCAGTGATCAACACGGGCTCTTTGGTGTCGTGTAGGTCGGCAAGGATTTTGGTCGCTTGACGCTTAAGGGAAGTAACGAGCTCGACTTTCATGAAAATGACTCCAAATAAAGATTAAAGTGATACTATTGTAGCACTTTTAATCTCACAAGTTTAGAATCTAAAAACACTACCTTTCGAGTCTCAAATTCATATCAAGTACATCACTTGATATTTGCCTGTTCTCTGCGGTTATCAATCTCTTTCTCTACACGTTTCTTCTGAATATTAAATAGGCTATTCGGAAGCGTAAACGAATATGAAAAAGCTACAAATGATAAAAACAATATAAATTGCTCAACAAAAACTTTGATGCCCACAAGGAAAGGCAATACTTCAGCTCCCCATGGGAGCCCTTTGACTACATCAATCGTCGCAGGCACTGCTAGAAGCTTATATGAGAATATCGCAAACAGTGTTATGAGATAGACATAAAGTAAGTTTTTAGTGCTATTGAGCCTACGAAAGGTATTTTTAGTGGAGCTTTCCGCCACACGCCACGAACCTGTAGGTAAAGAGCTTGGGTCACCAATAAGAGCAATAACCCCAACTAAGAAACCAGCTAATATTGAGTAGATATTAACCAAGACATCAAGCGCTTTATCCGTTAATAGTGGTTGAAAAAGTATAGAAAAAGCACCACTACCAACAAGAGTCAGTAGCAAGTAGATCGATTTTCTTCTGTACTTTTTCCAATCGCTCATTGTTCAAGGATACCTTCGCGTTCATATTTTTCTAGTGACTCGACAAGCTGTAGCCACATCTTGTCTCTATCAACTGACTTACCATGTCGTTTCACCTTCACAGTATGTTTCAACACAGTGTCTTCATTAGTTAGTTTAGTACCATTTTTAGTGGTTATCACATATCCGCCGACGTCTGTCGAGGCTAGTAACTTTGCGGTACTCTTCGCATGTTGTTGGCCAATGTCCGCATCATCACCCGACGAACGGCCATCGTGAGAGATTACAATACGTGCATTAAGCCCTTCTTTCTCCAGGATTTCAGCATCTGTATCATCCTCTCGCAATACATCCAACATACTTGTAACCATACGCGTAATTTTCTTTAGCTTTCCTGAAGTTTTTTCCTTCGGAGTCATACGTTTAATGTACTCCAAAGTAGACAAATATGACACTGCATTTACTACAATATTGCTGACACCTTCATCTTCAATTGTCTTTACTGCATCAATATCAGCGACCTGCTGAATATCCATAACGCCGGATTCTTTCGCGTAGCCTCCTTTATCTAAAAGTAATTCTAAAAAGCCATTAATAGCGCTTGCTCGAAATGTCGCTGCCGGACTCATAATTAAGTGATTACCAAGAATACAAACGAATCCTTCCCCATCAAGAAACTCTTGATCTAAAGGTGCATCGTATGTACTAACTTCAAGCTCAGCACTAACTTTTGACGGTCTATTTATTGTATTCGCGGAAGCTCCTTCCTCATAAAGCCCAACAGAAAATAAAGTACAATCCTTATCGCCATGTCTCAACTTAGCTTTACGACTAGACAACTTCATCCCAACAACAGAACGTTCTTCACCAATGTAAAACGTTCTTTCTTGAGTGGAATTCAATTTCTTCCATGCAATGTTTGCCATCACTTCAAGGGTGTTTTGAACTTTTACTCCATCGATTTTCGCAAATTCACAGCGGAAATAGTAAACAGTTCTATTTTTTGGTTTCTCTTTCTTCGCAGCCATATTGGGTCACTTAACATAGTTTAAATATTACATACAATAACGGGAACTTAAGCCCATCTTTTTTAATGTGAGTATCTGGTTTTTATACGCACTTAACGCTTCGTTTAGCCGACCATGTCCCAAGATTTACCCCACTCGACAACAGACTTACGGCTGCAGCTTTTACGCAAAGGGTAAAAACGACGTTGGTATTTCTTACCCTCAAATTCAACTATTTGTTTACTTTGAGTATTTGGGAACTCCTTATCCAATCGATCATCCAAATTTTCTTGTTCGCTTCTTTCAAGTAAACCAATACCTTTCAATGACTCTGTGATATTTCTCACTAAACTGCGAGCGTTTTTGATATCAGCTTGGTACTTATTTGGGTTATTGCCATCGTAGCGTTCCCAGCGTTCTTCCCAAAGTTCAAGCTCTGTTTGAGCGGCTTGTAAATCCTCTAATGTATACACTTGCAATTGTCCTTATCGTTTACTTATCTGCCGTAACTACTAGATCCAAATTAAGTATGTGCAACACAAACCCAACCTTGACCGAAAATGCCAAGCATTGAATATCATTTCCAAATACTTATGTGGCTTAATTTGCAAATAATTTTTGTGGACTTACCGAAGACCAATTGATTGATTTTAATGACTTTAAAGGTTTAAGTGTTTTTAATCCTTTTAATGGTTTTAGAGATTTTAGGCCTTTTAGAGGCTTTAATGCCTGAAGTGGCTTTAATGGTCCGGCAGTAGATCTTGGAGTAAACAAGACAACACAGCCATGATGATCCCAAATGTTACCGTCTTCAAAAAAACCTAAGTGTGCACCGGAAAATGCATAGATAGAATCCCCATCAATATAGGCGATAGGAGAACCGCCAAAAGTAAAAATGGTGGTATCTCCATCATCACAGTACGCGTATGGCTGACCAGTAGAATCAAAAAAATCTAATGACATAAATTAAACTCCGTAAAGGTAATTGGTATATAACAGCGACTAGACGGAAAATCCTGAATCTAAATATAGAGTTTGTCTATCTAGACTGGTTTATTACAAGGATTATACCTATTAACCTTATCTATAACAGTGATTTAAATCATTAGCTGTAAAACCAGATGCTAAGGGTCTAGTTCCGTATGGTAAGGATACAAAAAGAGCCACTTTCATAAGGAAAGTGGCTCTTTTGATTAGTGTGAATGATCAGCGTTTCTTGTAGCGTTTTCGTGTAGTGTTCGCTCTCACTACGTGCCCGTTTTTGAGCGTGTAACCTTTCTTAAGTTGGTCGTTTGGTCGGCGGCCTTTGCACTTGTGTCCTTTCATTCGGTATCTCCAGTTTTCGTATCCGTTTCTCTTGGTCTTGCTGCACTCGCTTTATCCAATTGATGTCCGTTTTCAGAGCCGCAATCGTGCCCAGGCTTGAGACACAGCCAGTTATCAACGCAATGACCAGTGTGTCGAAAAATTCCATTACTTGCCCTTCCATCTCGTTACGTAAAACTCGAGGAGATAGCGAACCATGGCACGCATGCCTAGCGTATCGACTACAACGGCACCGACGACAAACCAATAAGGGTTAGGGATGTTCTGCAGTGCATTGAACCCTTGTTCGACATAAGGCGCGTAATTGGGAATGAAGGACAAGATGAGTGGTACGAAGACGACTAACAAGATAAATTCATCCTTAAATCCCCTATCTCGAATACTGATGTCATCAAGGCTACTGGCCTGCTCTTCACCATTTTGTAATCGCCGTACCCTCGCCTGATGCTTCTCATTGTCGAGTTCATCTTTACGCTTTAACGCCTCAGCTTTGTTTTGATTAAGCTGCTTATACGTCGCTACGCCACCGGTCACAAGATTCAATAACGCGCCAATCATGGGTACACCAAACGATTCAACTCAACGTGTGGACCATCTCTAAGGCTTTTCCAATCACCTCCCCAAATGATCGAAACTTCAAGTTCCCTAGCCGCTTGTTTAAAGGCTTTGCTGATGGCTTCATAATACTTAAAGTCCCATGTCACCTTGCTATTTTCATCGTAAGCCACGAAATCAATCGCATGGCCGGATTGATGACGACTTGGACGTTTGTGGCCGTCAAGCTGGCTCAAGCCTTGTTGATAGAGCTTGTATTGCCGTTTGGCGGTGCGAAGTCCTTCGGTGATACCGAAATCGTATGGTGAGATCTGTAATGCTCTACGGACCACTTTCTTCAAATCACCATGTACACCGAGCATTCGAGCTTCACTGCGAGCAGACAACACAAAGTTGCTGACCGACTCATCGATGGTTTTCTTATTCATAAGATACACTCCAGCCAGTAAGCCACTGGCGAGTAACACTATCCATCTCATTCGTCCTCCGATTTCACTAGGAGTCTCGAATGCAACGTAATGCTGGCGTCAACGTTGGAGACGGTAATTTCAAGTTTGGCCGCGGCTTTCGGTTTTATAAGAAACAATGGATAGCCATAAAGGGAATTCGAAGCAAAATACAGATACAGGAGACGCGAAGACACTTGCGTGTTGTTGGCCCTGAGAAATCTGATATAGACGATGCCAGGTTTTGCCAAAATCCGAGAGGAACTACTGCTCTGGTTGTGCGGCGTTGCTTGCGATTGCTTAAAGCGCCTAAGGGTCAAATCGAGCAATTCGACGTGCTTTGAAAGTGGGAACGTCGCCTTTCGATTTGAGCCGAAGATGAATTTCATCTGATTGTCGTGCTTTGCTTCCACGTTCAACAAACTATCATTAGCGCTCGTAAGCTCAGGATTGGTTAATGACAACATCATAGCGCTTCTCCTACTTTAAGGCGGTCGCTCGCGGTGCCTTTCAAGCTCACGGCTTGGTTAGTGTTGAGCATCAAATGCCCGCCCGGGCGTAACTCCAAAAACTCTTGCACCATGACCGACGCTTTGTTGGTCGAAGCCGCTTGTAAAATGAGGAGCCTTCTCGCGGTTTTGCTGCGAATGGTCTGTGTTCGCCCCGTTAATGCCAGAGTCCCATTGCCAATTTTGGCGAACGTCACCCGCTCAGGATCCGACGTGACTTTCAATTCACTATTGGTGATGGTCGCTTGCACGTTTAGTGATGTATTTCCGACCTCAACATTCACCGGTTGTTGAATACGTTCAACGGTCAACGGCAGTGTGATTTGGTCGACGGTAACCGGCTCGGCCACTCGATTGACATTAACCGGTGTTTGAACCTGGCTAATCGTAATAGGTGTTTGTATTTCAGATACTTTTATTGGAGTTACAATGTCATTAACCTTAACCGGATCGAGCACTTTTCTAACGTTTATTGGCTTTTCAATTTCACTGACTAACAGCGCATTGTTGACGCTGATTTTCTGAGCCTTAGTCATGATCAGTAAATCCGACACTTGGTATTCAAAGGTCACGGAAACGGGTTGGTGATTGTGTAATTCGAGCTTATCCAGCGCTGACACATCAACGGTGTCACCACCAAAGATCTCAACTGGACGCATGGTATCGCCCTGCAGCAGTAACGAGTGCGTAGTGTCGCGTAATATAAGGTACTTACCGGACTGACCCGCGTTAAACGCCAACGTTTGATTAGGTCTTAGTGTGTGAGTCTGTTTCATGATGAACGCCCTGCCATCAAAACACCTATCGTGATAATGGTGCCGATGATCCCCATTGTGAGAGACAGTTTCTTCAACATTGAATTGTCCGATTCTGAGGTACCGGTTTGCTCTCGAGATTTAGCACCATCGGCCAAAGCTATCGCCGCTTTAGTAGTTTCCGTTTGTTGGCCTGCCATCGACTTGATTGAATCAATCGCGTATTGGCTCACTTCGGATTGCTCTTCAAGCGCGGAAGCCCCAAACCCAAACGCTTCGTCAACGGTGTTGTCGACCACGCGTAGCGAGTTATCGACCATGTTCAGTGAATCTCCGACTACCGATTCATTGACTCTCAAGGCTTGGGTACCAAAATCAAACGCTTCTTCTGCAGTTCGTCCAGCAATGGCCATTGCACCATGATCGGTCATGGTCAAATTGATGTCCGAGTCACTGACGCCCGACAGCATCACACCTGTATTATCGCGACCCACCGCAGCACTGCTGCTGGTATTCGTGGTCGTTGTGGTGTTGCTTTGACGACTTTTCGAAGAACTTCTTCCACCCATATCCGCTAACCTTATTTGTAAAACCCGTTCATCACCGCGACGTTCAATTTCGTGAACCGGTAATTTCAATCGTCTTGCAATGAATCGCTCGGCACCATCACGATAAAAATGCGCTCGTACCGAATCAAAGCCATGCTGTTTAGCATGCTCAACGGCGGCCAACGTGCCGGTGGCCATTTCTCCCGCCAACCCCACAACAACCAACTCTTTGGTGTTGTTTTTTAGTTGCTCACCACGCAATAACATGACAGTGTCACTTATTTGATACGTTGCCTCTAAGCCTTGTGCTACCTCAATTTGTGCTTGTTCGTAGTAGTCTCTAAGTACCGGTTTTAACCGTTGCCGAACGGACGACCATGACGTGGGTTGTAGGCTAGCGTTTCGACAGCGCATACAACGCAAATAGCGCCATCAACACAATGAACCACCACGGCATTCCTTTGGATTCACCGATGCTGATGTGCCCGCCTTCGAATCCACTGTTATTCGTGGTGTTACCTGACGTTCCAGAAGTCGCAGGCCCTGCCATACCTCCTTGCAAGCCGCCACCACCCGTTAGTGATGTTAATGATCCGAGCATCATTGCCCTCCTTTAAACCAAATCCATGAAGCAATGATGAGCACCACAAACAGCACTTTGGTTATTCCTTTGCTCGCGCTGATCCCAATAAGACTGCCCGCGCCTACGCCGCCTAATACCCAAAACACTAATGGCATGACCTTCTCCCTATTTTCGAAATGCGAGTACGCCTAATAACAGCACCACCACCAAACCAATTCCGCCACCGACATACAGCAAGGTTTGATCAGCCTGACGCTGCCCCTGCGGTGTGGTCACGGCGTTCCCTCTGTCATCGACGACAGGATGATTCGGTTGTTGAGTCTTATCTGGGTTAGTTGATTGGTCATTACTCGGAAAAAGCCACGATGCGTTTTCCCCCACGGAATCCAAAGCACCCGACCCAAACTCTAAGAGATCATCAAAGAAGCTTTTCATCGCCGTTCCTTATCCCGTACCACTTTGCAGCACTTCAGGACGTGTGACTTTGACCGATTCCACTAAGATAGGTATCGATCCAGGGACATCCGTTGTCGTGACAGAAAACTTAAGGTTTGAGCTGTGCTGTGTTGGAAACAACTCATCAATAGAGAACCCGCGAACAATTGGGTCAAAATGAAAATAGCCGTCTTGTGGCGTACGTTGATTACGCTTGGCATTAGCCTCTGAAATAAAGGTGTTGGCTTCGTACTCTTTGACAAAATCACGCTCTATCTCGAGTTTGCTGATGTTGTCGTGCATAAAGTGCATGCGCCTGATGCTGATAAGTGGGCTCGTCACCAAGTTGGTGAACTCGTTCTCGCCTTGAGCATTAGCGGGCATGGTTTCGCGTTTGATCATTGGAACCAACACTCGCATGGCTTGCGAATTACTCACCCATGCATGAACTTGAATGGACAACGGCGTCGCGTTGGCCGCTTTGCTCTTGAACTGAATATCGAGGTGGATGTTATCGCCAAGCTCTGTGACTAAACCGGTGTAACGCACTCCGTTTTTAGTACGCGCCACAATGTCACTGAACGGGATAACAAAATGCCCCGCAATGGCATCACGTCGCTTATAACGCTCTAGCATCAATAGCTCTTCGCCACTCAGGACATAGATCTCTTCTGCATTGAGCGTAATAGCGATACGTAACATATCCGCCGCGCTCGCGTTGGTTTCGAGAATAAGTTCGTGGTATGTCGGGCCATTAGGGATAGGCAACGTGCCTTTTTGTCCCCACGACGCGCCAACCATCGAATTGAGTTTGATTGGTTTGACTGACATCGTGATCCCCTTTAGAACCAGCCAGAACGACCGAGTAACTTGTCTAGGCCACCGACTTTATTATTCACGGCAAAGACGATTGCACCCGTCGTTACCGCCGCAATTCCGGCGACAATCGCCACGTTTTTCACATTCAATCTCATGGGAGTTCCTTTAGAATGATTGATGCTGTTAACGTGGCTCTTTCATATCAGGATCACCAGTCCCTAAAGCCTGTTAGGTAAAGGGTTTAATCTATTAGGTTACCTTTATCGGTTTGGGTAGATTTTACCTTGCTGCCATTTCCCTAAACCCGGGGATTTGAGGATGTAATCGGCGAACTTTTTACGCCCTAAATGCTCACGGTCTACGCAGCTCTGCAGCGAAAGAATGGCGTCGATCGGAATGTCGAAATACTCAGAGATATACTTGGCGTTACGCCTTGAACTAACCGCACCAACATACACATATTTGGATTCATCAAGCACCGTCTTTGGTACTTCTTGCCCGCGTTGAAACGTCGCATGCATAACCAAACCAAATCCGCGTCCACCGGTCCATAACTCGCCAGCAATGCCATCGAGTTTGGACGGTGAATGCGTGAACTTGGCTAACTCTTCAATCACGCAATGCAGCTTTTTAGGATGGTGGCCATTACCCAATGACCACACCATATTAGCGAACTGCTCAAGGTTCTCTCGCGTCCGATCTTGTTCAACCAACGCCAAACGAAACGCGGCCTTTTTCTTACGAGCAAACCACGCTTTATGATAGAACTCGTCAAAGCTGTAACACGCTTGCACGCGACCACCTTTAAGTGGAGCCTCAAGATGCTCACTGTAGGGATCAAACATTACCACTTGAGACTGGCGCTCAATGAAGTTAAGCCGGCGAATGGCCGTGGTTTTACAACTGCCCGTCGTCCCCATATAACAAACATGCTCGGCATTGTGGGCGTTATTCTTGTTCACTGGATTGGGCAGCTTCACCATCAGCCTCCTGTGGCGTTTCCGGCTCGGTTGCGTCAACTTGGGCTTGCTTCAATTGACGTACTTGTTTGGCACACCCGCCGATCAAGGTCATTGAGGCCATCGCAAAGATGAACTCACCCTGATATTGCCCGAACCATTTTAATCCTACCGGACCGTATTTTTGGAGCATAGGCGATGCCGCATCTAGCCATTGGTTACCGGCTTGGGTTTCAATTTCAAATGGCACATCGAAGACGCTGGCGACGGTCATTTCCACCACGCCCAAGCCATACGACAACATCATGCGCGCGTCTTCTTCACCGAAGCTGATACCTTCAGATATTGATTCGGGCTCTTGAGGATCTTCTGATTGTTCCGTTTGCTCTCGTTCTTGTCTCAACGTATTCACCGCCTCTAAGGCTTGTTGATCACGTTCATCCAAAACGTTGTCATCATTATTGGTTGGCGTATCAGTGCTCATGGCTGACTCCTGATGTTTTGTTGGTTGATAACGCGATCCACAAGAGGCAGCACGTTCCAATTAATGCCAATAATGACCAACCTAACCGAAGGTTTGTGGTTTCGGTGGTTACGCTCTCTGACGGTTCAATCACGCAAGAAGCCTTATACGACTTGGTTTCGTTGGTTTTCGATGATGGCGTTGGGTTAGACTTACCACCACCACTGGATGTATAACCAGTAGTGGCTTTTTCTGGACTGGAAACCATGTGGTTTGTTAACCAGTCTTGAAACGGTTTACCTGCACTTTGATTGGTTTTGCAACGTGGGCATATCGTATAAAGCTGGCCGAGCCGGCGCTTGTTTTTAGGCGGGTCGCCTCCTTCGAGGATTTTGTGCTCGCCAACGGCATGTATCGTGCACACTTCACCGCACCCGTGTGTTGGGCACGCAATGTAGCCTTTGATTGGATTCTTACTGGCCATGGTTCGCCTCCAACTCACACAATCTAAGGTGGAAGTTCTCCATGAGTGCTTTGAGTAATTGGGTCGACGTGGCGATATGATGACTGGCTTCTTGCGCCGCTTGGATAGCGGCTATGGGCTTTTTCAAAGCTGGGATACTGTCCCAGTCCGGTACCGACTGAGTGAGCGTCTGTTGCACGCTCTCCAGTTCCCTAACCAATTGATGGTAAGTCTGTTGGTGGTGATTCATTGTTTTTTCCTCTGTCTCACGACGTTGGTTGTCCCTGTCTCCTCGACGTTAACTAATAGATTATAGCAATCAAATCATAAAACCTAATAGGTTTTGGTTATCAAAATCCAAATTCAATCCCGCCTTCTTTTCCTGCTAAGCCGTCGCGCAGCGACTCAAAGTTGGTGGCTGTTCAACGTTTACCGTGTTTATCGCCATGCTGCCCAAGGTATCGCACCTGTTAAGCTCCAGCTCGCTTGAGAGCACGTAGAGCGCCATCATTATCGAAGTTATCCCCGTGTTTCACGGGGTAACAGTAACTCTCCCTTACATCTATCTTTAGATAGATCACTAGTCTTTAGACTATGCGTTGGGATCTTGTGGGATAACGTCATGGAGTAGTTATGACGGCCATACATGTGTTACTGACGTGCTTATCCACAACTCGAGATCCACTGGCTCAAACTCGGTCATTATGAGGACTATATTGGCGAAAACAGGTCAAATATGAGGGTTTAGACGGATCGAGGCGCAGTTTGGCCTATGTACTTTAAGGGAAAGTAACTGCGTTAGTTTGAGTCGCACGACGGGCAAACTTACGCAATAAAGTGATGGGTGTGAGTAAATAACGAAGGTGAACGCCGGTTAAGGCCGATAATTTCTTTAGGTTCTTGGTCGCGGCTTGTTTTGCGTTCAAGTACGCCAAGTTCAAACCAATATCGCGGAAATACTTGTCTGTTATACGCTTTATCGACGCCAGTCCGTACCAATCTCCATTAATGTTTTCGCGTGGTTGTTTCGACGTGATCCACCCACGATCTTTTGCATACTTCACGCACTGTTTAACTCGCCATTCAGGTAATCCGGTTCCTTTCGCGACATTCGCCCATGTACGCAATAAGAAACCATTCGCGGTCACCACGCCGACTTTACTGGTTCTAAATTCGAGTTCGCTGACAAGGTAATCCATGACGCGCGCGACATCAGTTAGATACTGCCGTTGTGTGGACTTGCCAGATGGCGACAACAAGTAATCGTATTGAGATGGGTTATCAAGCAGTTTAATCCAACGGCCACGATTCAGCGCCGCTAGAGGACGGGCACTTCGTTTACGTTGAGAGGTTTTCTTTGGGCAAAGTTGGTTCATAACAAATCAAAGCCTATTAAGCTCCCTTGCTACGATTTTTGACCGCCAATTTTTGGCGTTCTAAGATCTGTCTGAGTGAAACAATCAACAATCTGACACTCGATCTCAGCTTGCCATTTTTGACGGCTTGCTCTGCAGCATTTAGTGTTTCATCCACGTCTGGTTCATGATTTTTCATACGTCCTTCTAGCGTATATCTACCCCGATCAAGTTCACCCTATCCGAATTTTTACCTACTGGAAATGCCTGTCAGGGATGGTAATTCGGAGGGTTCTATCTTTTAATCGGTTCAAAGGACGGGAAATCATATGCACGCTATTAACTATACAAATGCACTTTTAGATAGAGTAAAAGCCAAGTATCACCTACCTTCAGAGTATCAATTAGCAAGAAAACTCAAAGTAAGTGACAAACGGCTCTACAACTGGCGAAGAGGCATCTCTGGCATGGATTGGGACGTCGCATTCGAGATCGGTGATATGTTAGGCGAAACGGATCAGAATGTGGTGTTTGGCCTTCTGCCTAACAAACAGAAAAATGAGAGAGTTATTAGAGTGTTAGAGGAAAACGGCCCCGACTAAATGGGGGCTCGTTCCTTTACCCCCACGTACATAATACGCACTTAGGATGTTAGAGCAATTTAGTAATGTCCGGTTTGAGCCATTTTAAAATGTCCTCCTAAGCTTACCTATATTGGTCTGCTTAGGAGTTATCCGGATGCTTATTACTATGAGTGAAAAAGATATTCATCGATTCAAGGTGCTTACTGACGTACGTGAAAAACGACTACGCCAAGTTGACGCCGCTATAATTTTGAATCTGTCTGCGCGCCATATCCGACGTTTGGTGAACAAACTGGTCTCTCTTGGTGCTCAAAGTCTTACACACGCAGCGCGTGGACGCCCAAGTAATCGACGCTACTCAGAACATTTCAGAATTGAAATACTGAAACTTATCCGTGAGCATTACTCTGACTTCTCACCAACGTTCGCTCTGGAAAAACTGACTGAACGACACAATCTATCCGTCTCTAAAGAAACACTCCGTCAATGGATGATCGCCGACGGACTGTGGCTTCCACATTCACAACGCAAACCTCGAGTCTATCAGCCTCGTTACCGTCGTGATTGCTTGGGTGAACTTATCCAAATTGACGGCTCCCATCATGACTGGTTTGAAGGCCGCAGCGACAAATGCTGCCTATTGGTGTTCATTGATGATGCGACTGGCCGTTTGATGAACCTAAGATTCAGCGAGACAGAATCCGCATTTGACTACATGTTGACCACGCGTGAATACCTCAATGAGCACGGTAAACCCATCGCATTTTACAGTGACAAGCACTCAATTTTTCGAGTGAATCAGGAGAAACACAAACAAGTTGGCCAAACTCAATACGGGCGCGTGCTGAAAGAACTGGCCATAGAACTCATCTGTGCCAACAGCTCCCAAGCCAAAGGCCGCGTTGAGCGAGCCAACCTCACGCTGCAAGACCGACTGGTTAAAGAGATGCGCTTACAAGGTATCGACACCATCGAACAAGCCAACGCCTGGCTTCCCTACTTCATCGCCGATTTTAACCATCGCTTTGCTAAGCCCGCTCAATACCCAAAAGACATGCATCGCCCGGTTCGAGAGTCCAAGCAAGAACTCGACGATATTTTCAGTTGGCAAGAAACCCGCAAGCTCTCAAAGTCGCTGACATTTCAATACGATAAAGTGATTTATCTCATTGAACCTACTGAAGAAAACAGCCGACTAGCGCACGAACATGTCAAGATACTCGACTACCCAAACGGTGAAATCGCCATCCAATACGGGCATCGAAAACTCGAATTCAAAACCTTCGACAAACTCGAGCACGTTCAACAAACCCAAATCGTCGACAACAAACGCCTCGGCCAAGTTTTAAAATTTGCTCAGCAACAACAAGAAGAATTCGAACAACAACAGCAACGAACCCGCAGTAAGAAAGCCCCCAAGCGCCGTGCACAACAAAGAGCCCTTCAAACAGCGCCTCGAGCCATCAACCCTGTCCTCACCGAACCATTCAAAGCTTCCAGTCGAAAGACCTAACAAGGGGACATTTCTATTTGGGACAAATGAGGACATTTTAAAGTGGGATTGACACACGTGTAGTTAATTCTAAAGGTAGTATTCTCATCTTTTGTCCTTAAAACCCTTGTTCCGACTGACTCTCACGCTTATTGCGCCGTTCAGAGTTTTCTTAGCGCATTTGAAATCAAATAATTATATGTGCGGCCGGCGTCTACACAATTCGATCTTCATTCAACAAATCTAATTGACGAGAAACTTTGTCCATCTGGTTTAACTTATCTTGCCACTCCTCTGTTTGTACTAATGGTTCGCTGTGCTGTGTGTAATTCTTGTGAGCATCGCTGTTGTTTCTTTTTCAGATTTCACACACGCGACCAATGTTTCTTATCAACTGTACATGCTGAGCTTTCGTTTAAATCCATCAGCTAATAAAGTTCGTGTGTCTTACGTAGATTCGCACACACACTTTTCAAACCTTCTTAACGATTCTCTCTAGAGTTAGTACTTTGTGTTTAGCGAGATTATTAAACGGCAATGGCTTTCCCATACTGTTTGAAACGCCATGCCAAACAAGCGCAAACATGTTTGCATAGATTCATTACACTTATTGCTGGTACACAACACCGATACTTGGGGGATCCATAATCACGGTTTACCCTGAAATTACGTTCAATTGGATTTAGGTAGCTTTGGTAATAAACCTAAGAGTTGCTTGAAACTTGTTTTGCTTTACCTGTTTTCTCTAGCTGATATGCCCGCTTTTAAAGTCGCAATGGTGTTACCGCCTGAGATTAGAAAGCTTATAAAGCGTTTAATGGTTTATCGACACATGTAGTCAACAAATAAAGTGACACTGTAGCTAGCTGTACAGCTAAAGCTTGGTCCTATGGAACACAGAATCAAGAATCAAGAATCAAGAATCCAAACAATAACTGTATATTTATACAGTTAAATTATTAACCCCTAAAAAACGTCACCTCTCGTATAAATACCGAACAAAAACAACGCTATTAAGGCATATATCGATCGCCGGGCGCATATTTTTTGGTGAACAACTACAGGTATTTGGTTTGTTGACCAAACGATAAGATCCAAAATCGAATCCCTAGTTGCGCCAGCATACTCCATCACGCATAATGTTACAGGTTTACGTACGAAATATATTATGAGCGACAAAGCATTCAGACAACTCAACATCTTCTTCTCTGTTTTTTGCCTGGCAATGACCGTGCTGTCGCTGATCTCTTTCCATACCATTATGGATAAGAACTACATCATCACACCAGACAGATACCCAACACGCGTAAACACGGACAGAGACCATGATGGCGGCACCATAGGGTCGTTATACAAGTCAAAAGACAAAATTGAGTTACAGTGTGACTTTAATCGTACCTATAGTTCACCTTTCTGTGAGGTTGAATTTGTTCTCTCTACTGAAGGTAAAGGCTTAGATCTCTCCACATTTGATTCTGTCACCATCAATATGGAATATGAAGGTCAAGAGGATCCACGGTTTCGATTCTACATACGTAACCAAGACGACAGCTACAGCGTCCAAGGCGACCCTATTTCTAACAAGTTCAATCGCTTAGACTTCTCATTGCCCGATAGAAAACATATCGATTTAGATTACTTCAATGTCCCTTTATGGTGGATTGACTACTACAACCACCCGATAAACAACAGCGCGGTGGATATTACTAACGCTGTTTCAGTTGAATTGGGGCTGGGAGCTAGCACGCTCAATGGCCACCATACTCTGACAGTCGAGAGCATTGTTTTCCACGGTAAGATTATGAACAAGGTTATGCTATGGAAGATCTTAATTAGCTTATGGGTAATCTACGCGGTCTGCTATGTCTGTGGGGCGTCATACGTAGCTAGACGAGCGAGAATGTTTTCAGTAAACCAACAGCATTTGTTAGCCCAAGAAATCGAAGAGTTAAAGATAAAGGCGACTACCGACCCTCTAACTGGCTGTCGTAACAGAACCGAAGCATTAGATACCTTTTATGATTTTGAGCGTCTTGCACAACAAGGAAAGACAATCCACATAGCACTGTTTGATTTGGACCATTTTAAGCATGTAAATGACCAATACGGTCATGAAACCGGTGATCAAGTTCTTATTCTGTTTGTCTCAACGGTGATCGACAACCTTGGTGAGCAATACTTATTGTATCGTTGGGGCGGCGAGGAGTTCTTGTTAGTTTGCATAGAACAAACAACGCTACAGTGTAACGAGACTATTGCTCAACTCTACTCTTCAATGGACGAAACCACTTGGCCCAAAGGGCTTAACATCACCGCATCCGTTGGTTTTACTCAACTTACACAGAATGAATCGATTCGTTCAGCCATTAAGCGTGCAGACAAGGCACTCTATCAAGCTAAAGATAACGGACGAAACCGAGTCGTTACGTTGGACTAAGCCTCACGAGACTTGTCTGCAGCACAATATTCAACGCTCTATCAACACGCATCAATACCCTGTTGATATCTACTCTCTATTTAGTCAGCAATTACACTTTTAACGGCTGACTAAACAAGCCCATAAGCTTTGCTCTCTCATCAGAATTCTAATCGATTCGCACACACACTATCAGTAATACCGCCATCATTAGCATTCTCAAATTGATACGCGTCGTTCCTTAATCGACTTCTACACAACTCCTTTACGCCTCGTAAGCTACCTAAATATTTATTCTGTAAAGCACATATGTGGCAACGAAGCTTATTTTGGACATTACCGCTGTGGCTTGTCTCGCCCTGTTCTTCGATGAACTCTTCTTCTGAACATTCATGGATTCTCATCCGTTAAAAATACAAGTCACAACGTCACTAGCCTTAAAAAACGCCATATATTTAGTGACTTAGCTATAGCGACAAGAATGCTGACACCTAAAGTGACGGTTGTTTTACTTTCAGATCTTGCTGTAATTTAATTACAACCTAAGGCCAAGAAAAGCCTGAAAAGTTAATTACTCTGACGTAACTTATTGAATAAGCAGTATTTAATAGTTTTGGGCAGGTCGGAATTTAGGGTAACTAAAGAGTAGGTATGTACGAGATAATATACCAGAGGGTAATATATTTAGTTATAGTGCACTAAGGCGTTAAAAAAGAAGGGCTGATGCCCTACTCTTCTTTATTGCTCATTTCTTCACGAATTTGCTCAGCAACGATTTTGATAGCTTGTGCTGTGCTGATGCCTTGGGTCATCATTTCTTGAATTCGTTCAACAGCTTTCTGTTGCTCTTCGTGAGAAAGGGTTGGTAAGTCGTTTAGCATGTTCTGCTCCTTTATTTAGGAGCAGAACTATATAAGGACTGTTAGTAACTAGCAAGGAAATTGATTGATGCACCCATTGCATTTTCGTTTGTGTAGTTCGCACTTAGATCTAGCTGAAACAAGTTCAATGGCGAGATACCAATACCAGCTGTCACTGTTCCTTCTGAATCAGAGTAAGCCAGGTTCTTGTAATACCCTCCCCTTAGCTTAAGCTGACGTAACAGGTCGACTTCAGTACCAACACGAATCATCTGTTCGTTGTCATCGAACGAAGTAAATTTCTCAGTCTCGTTTAGGTCGTAATCAACACTAAAAGAAAAGTAGTCCGATACGATACCTGCACCCACTGTGTAAACCGGCTCTAGTTGGTAAGTGTATTTACCGCCAACAAGGTTACTTTGAGAGCCGCTTGTTAATAACTGAGTTGTGTCTTTCGTCTCAATGTCTCTTGAGATCAAATTAGTCGCAGCTACACCCACTCGGAATGGACCGAAGAACCAGAGTGCACCAGCATCCATGTTGAACGCAGTTTCACCATTGCTGTTTTCTCGTACGTCAGACAGATCGTAATCTTTCACCGACGCCACATAATTGTATGTGTAAATTCGCTGAATCTTTGGTGTGATACCAAATGAGATATGTTGGCCCATGAAAGTTTGGTATTTAGCAAGAGAGAGGCCGACTTCGGCTACCCCAATAGAAACCGCCTCGACGGTGGACAGTTCAAGCTGCTGCTGTTCTGTACCACCAGTATGTACGTCAGGAGTTGCGAAAGATTCCGTGTAAGCTTTAGCAAAAAGGTTGGCCGCAACAAACTGATTTGGCAATGCAAAAGCAACAACGCCACCTAACTCAACGTTAGCTTGATTACCATCAAGCTTCTTCAAGCCATCCGTAATACCGCTACCGGATGCATCAAGCACGGCATCGATATTTGATTTCATATCGTCAGGGTCATTATAGTTACCGCCGAAACTTGGCGTGATCATTCCCATGTCATCATTACGACGATAAATCGCAACAAGTGCTGGGTTATAGAATGGAGCTGTTAGGAAGTTTGCTGAAACAACACCAACACCACCCATCGCATCACCACGCGCTTCAATGGCGTAGTTTGCTGCTGAAAGAGGAAGACTGGCGAATGCAATTGACGCTGCGAGTAGTTTTGTAGTTTTTTTCATGCCGTTTATCTTTGTTAGATCCCTTACATAGTTAACGGCACAATTTTAAATTACTTTAACTCTTCTTCGCTAGAAATATCATAAGTTTTACTGATAGTTTGTGCTTGTTCTATCGCTATGTCACCTTGCCAGCGTGAATGTACCATTGAAACCGCCAAAACATAACGATCATTGGGAAGTTCTTCGCCAATGAGGTTCATTGGATAATCAGATTCGTAGCTCTTGCCCCACACCTGTTCATAGTGTTCATCGACATAATCGTACAAACCGATGTCGAGTTTAGGGAGCGGACAATAAGGGTTCAGAAGTTCTTTTTTATCGATTCGCCAGGTGTCTTTTGAAGACCAGCGAACTTGCTGACGCATTGCAACTTCACCAAGGATAATCCAAGTACTCCAAGAATTTCCACCATCGCCTTTCACACTTAAACGATACAGACCCGATTCAAGTTGAGACGCTAAATTGTAACGCTTTTGGAATAGGCTCACCGCTGCGTTATTTACGACTTCATTTTCTTTGGTGAACTCACTATCAGATGACACAACCTTATCGACCCATTTTTCGAAGGTAATGTCTTTAATATCATTTTTGGACTCAACATTAATTGCGACACGAAATGTATCTCTGCCGGGGCTTTGAATAACGTGTCGTTTAACGACGACTGAACTGATCCAATCTGGCAGTGTTTTTCTTGTGAGGGTTTTACCACAATCTTTATTCAATGCCTGATCGAACAGTTCATTGAGGTGATCTTCTCGCGACTGAGAAGAGTTGATTTGCCAAACTTCCACTAATGAATCAAACATCTGAGGTAAGTCATTATCTAACAGATGTTTATGAACTTGAGTCAGAGCATCACTACTCTTAAACCAATCCGCTGCTTGCGCGGTGTTCACTACGCAAGAAAACAGTAATAGTGGAAGTAAGGCTTTTTTCATTACGCTTTCATCTTGTAACCAACGCCACGCAGCGTTTCAATTTCTAGACCCGGCAGTTTCTGTCTTAGTTGCAGAACGTGCGTGTCAACCGTACGTGTCGTTGGGAAATGGTTGTAACCCCATACATGGTCAAGCAATTCATCACGTGTAAACACACGTCCAAGGTTACTTGCCAAGAACAGTAGAAGGTCAAATTCAGTGCGCGTTAACGTTACTTCCTGTTCATTGAAAAACACTTCTCGTGTCGCTTTATCGATAACAAGATTCTGAGCGATCACTTTTGATGCATCTTGTTCTTCAGAATCTGGCAGGCGAAGCTGAGCACGAATTCGAGCAAATAGCTCAGCCTCTGCGAATGGCTTTGTTAAGTAGTCGTTTGCACCTGAATCTAGGCCCGCTACTTTGTCTTTTACTGTCACGAGAGCCGTTAGCAAAATAACTGGGATATCTTTCTTTTTCTTCCAACCTGGAAGTGAATCTACTGAGTCGCCATCAGGAAGTTGACGGTCTAGAATCACTAGATCCGCTTGTTCCCAGTAGCCTTCAACTTCAGAGATCAGTTCTGCATGCAAACATTCATATCCAGCTTGCTCAAGGCTAACTAATAAACCGTCAGCTAAATTTTTATCATCTTCAACGAGAAGCAATGTCTGTTTCACAAGGTATCTCCAAAATAAATGTTGTTGGGGGGCCGATAAGCGTCATGTGACCGCCCATTTTTCCAACCATAGATTCCACTATCGTCAGACCTAAACCGAGTCCACTCTTACTTACGAATGGCTTTCTTAGTTGCCCCCAATCTTTGCGAGACAAGTCTCCATTATCTATAACTTTGAATGTCAGCTTCTTGTCAGAAGTATTCAGTTCTAGAATTACTGGAGCCACACCGTATTTCACGGCATTTCTGATTAGGTTATCGATGCACGTTCCTAACCAATATACGTTCACTTTTGCAGCTATATCTTTGTTTACACGGAGTTCAATCCCCGGCGCAAAGTCTTCTTCAACTTTGTATTGGAGCCACTCTTCAACACTTGGCACCCACTCTGTTGCGAGCGGTTGGTTATCTGATTGCAGGTAATCTTTACTTGCTTCCGCCAACTGTCTTAAACGGCGTGTATCTTCACACAGCCTACGGAACTCATCATATACCGATTCTGGTAAGTGTTCGAACTCACGTCTGAACCCTTCCACCGTCAATGACAAACTCGCAATCGGCGTTCTTAATTCGTGCGTTAGGATTTGAAGAACCAGCATGCGACTCTTCATCTCTTGTTTCTTACTGTTCCAGCGGTAAATCGCCCAACCTAAGACAAGCATGATGTTGGCAATCACCAAGATAAACATGGCAACTTGCAGAAGCTCTGAATGATCTTCTATTTCCCAACACACGTTACCGCGCTGGACAAAACAGCTGTTGCCTTCTGAAGACAAGCTAAACGATAACCCAGCAAGCGTGGCGTTTTCATTCCAGACTGATTCTTTATACAGGTAATATCTGTCGCCGCGTTTTACCCACATCTCATCGAGCTCAACAAACATACTCGCCCCCGCTAGTAGCGCGGTGATGGCTTCGCTATCCATTTGTTGCAAGCGAGACAGCAGTTCGTCATGTTCGGTATTTGGTCGCTCTTGAATATGCATGAAGCGCTTTAGAGAGTCGAACTTTTCTGGGTACTTCTCAACGTATCGTGCAGCATAAGAACCACCACCAGGGTGAATTAAACCACTGCGGCTAAACCAACGGTCAGAAAGCTTGGTCCCTTTACACATTGCACGAGTAAAAACTAAAGGCTCAGTAATCAACGGGCTTAATGGCAGTTTGCCGCTACAGGTTTTTGATAACTGGTATAAGCGCTGGATGTCTTTTAATGGATACTCTGCTGTTTGTGGCAGCATAGAAGACGGCATGATCAAACGTGTTGGATAATCAGCCTGTAGCACTCGAATATCGTAAGATTCGATTGCCGTTTCATGATCAAAGAGTTTGGTGAAATTATCGATACGCTCAGGTAAAGAGTCAGCAAATGCGTTTGCAGACACAGACAACGTAGCGATAAGAAGAGTAAATGTTCTTTTGATGATCACAAACCAACGCAAATTCATATAGATCAACCAAATATATACCATTCGCTATCAAAGATAAATTTTTAACCGCATGAAAAACAGTGAGAATGGCGAGTTACAGAGATAAAGTCCGATATATTACGGCCATACTGTACAGACGTACTAGTAGACTGATTGACCAGCCCAACCTCAATTGCGATAAGTTTTGCATAAGCTTCGTCAACTTGGTAGCAACTGAGCTCACACATAGAATCGCATTCGTAAGATAAAAAAAGGAGCTCAAATGAGCTCCTTATCGAGTTATTACAGATTGCTTAGAGGCACTTTCTATAGATGCTCTAAGATGCTTAGACAACTCTTTTTAGCATCGCCAAACAGCATCTGCGTGTTCTCTTTGAAGAACAGTGGGTTTTGCACACCTGCGTAACCTGTATTCATCGAACGTTTGAATACGATAACATTCTGAGCGTTCCAAACTTCAAGTACTGGCATACCAGCAATTGGGCTGTTTGGATCTTCAAGTGCTGCAGGGTTTACGGTGTCATTCGCACCGATAACCAATACAGTATCTGTCTCATCGAAGTCATCGTTGATTTCGTCCATTTCCAGAACGATATCGTAAGGCACTTTAGCTTCAGCAAGCAGTACGTTCATGTGACCCGGTAACCTACCAGCAACTGGGTGGATACCAAATCGAACATTAATGCCCTGCGCTCGTAGTTTCTCAGTGATTTCATGTACTGGGTATTGTGCTTGAGCTACTGCCATGCCGTATCCAGGAGTGATGATTACTGACTTTGAGTTTTTCAGCATATCAGCCACATCTTCAGCTGATGTTTCGCGGTGTTCACCCTGCTCTTCATCGCCATCAGACACAACCACTTCTTGGCCGAATCCACCAGCAATAACGCTGATGAAAGAGCGGTTCATCGCCTTACACATGATGTAAGACAGAATCGCACCCGACGAACCAACCAATGCACCAGTTACGATAAGCAAATCATTTGCAAGCATGAAACCTGCCGCGGCTGCTGCCCAACCAGAGTACGAGTTAAGCATAGAGACAACCACTGGCATATCTGCACCGCCAATCGATGCCACTAGGTGGTAACCGAATGCGAATGCGATAAGTGTCATCACCATAAGCGCGAACATGCTGCCGTCCGCTTTAACGAACATAATCATTAGCAATGTAGAAGCAACGATAGCCGCTAGGTTCCACTTGTGCTTATGAGGGATGTTCAATGCAGACGAAGAGATAACGCCGCGAAGTTTACCAAACGCAACAATAGAACCCGTGAACGTCACCGCACCGATAAACACGCCAAGGAACACTTCCACTAGGTGGATAACGTGCTCTGCATGAATATCTGCAGGGTTGATAGAAACAGCAGCAGGTGGATCAATATAGCTGTTGTAACCCACAAGTACCGCCGCCATACCTACGAAGCTATGCAGAATTGCCACCAGCTCAGGCATCTCAGTCATTTCTACTTTTCTTGCGTAGTGGATACCAATACCACCACCGATCACCATAGCAATGATGATCCATACAATACCTGCAGAGTGAGGGCCAAAGATCGTTGCGATCAACGCAATCGCCATACCCGTGATACCGTAATAGTTACCTGCACGTGCAGATTCCTGTTTCGATAACCCAGCCAAGCTCATAATAAAGAATACAGCAGCAACAATATAAGCTGCTTGTACTAATCCTTCAGACATCTGTTACTCCTTAGTCTTTACGGAACATTTCAAGCATACGTTTGGTCACGGTAAAGCCACCAAAGATATTGATACTTGCAATTAATACGGCAATAAATGATAAGAACGTGACGACGCCACTTCCTTGTCCGATCTGTAACAGTGCACCTACTACAATGATGCCTGAAATCGCGTTAGTCACGGACATCAAAGGCGTATGCAGAGAATGGCTTACATTCCAAACTACGTAATAACCCACCACACAAGCGAGAACAAAAACGGTAAAATGAGATAAGAACGCAGCTGGAGCAACCGAAGCTACCCAAGCGAATGCACCAACAGCAATTGCCATGCCTGCCGCTTTCTTAATTGGAGAAACAGGTTCTTCAACTTTAGGCTCTGGTTTGGCCGCTTTTGGCTTAGCTTGTTGTGGTTGAGCTGAAACTTGAATCGGTGGAGCTGGCCAAGTGACCTCGCCCTCTTTAACGACAGTAACACCACGCAGAACAACATCTTCAAAGTCGATATTGATGTTGCCATCTTTCTCTTTGCAAAGCAGTTTCAAAAGGTTAACTAGGTTCGTTGCATACAGTTGAGATGATTGAGTCGGCAGTCGGCCAACCATATCAGTGTAACCAACCACCTTCACGCCATTAGCCGTTGTAATCACTTGATCCGCAACCGTGTATTCACAGTTACCGCCATTGGCCGCCGCAAGGTCTACAATAACACTGCCTGCACTCATGCTGTCTACCATCTCTTTGGTAATCAGCTTCGGAGCCGGGCGACCTGGAATCAGGGCCGTTGTAATGATGATATCGACGTCTTTTGCTTGAGCTGCATAAAGTTCTTCCGCTTTCTTATTGAATGCGTCAGACATCTCTTTTGCGTAGCCGTCACCAGCACTGGTATCTTCCTTGAAATCCACTTCCAAGAATTCAGCGCCCATCGACTCAACTTGTTCTTTAACTTCAGGACGAACATCGAATGAACGAACGATCGCACCTAAGCTACCCGCAGCGCCAATTGCCGCTAGGCCAGCAACACCAGCACCAGCAACCAGTACTTTTGCTGGTGGAACTTTACCCGCAGCCGTAATCTGACCCGTGAAGAATCGACCAAATTCATGCGCCGCTTCAACAACAGCACGGTAACCCGCGATGTTTGCCATAGAACTCAATGCATCTAACGCCTGAGCTCTTGAAATTCGTGGTACAGAATCCATCGCCATCACGTTGATGTTACGACTGGACAATTGTTCCATTAACTCTGGATTTTGAGCAGGCCAAATAAAGCTGACCAATGTTGCGCCATCTTTAAGAAGATCGATTTCATTTTTAGACTCGTCAACGATCGGAGCGTTAACTTTAAAGATAATATCGGATTTCCAAGCTTCACCTGCGGTGACAACTTTTGCTCCAGCTTGTTCATAAGCTGCATCTTCAAAACTTGCTAACGCACCTGCTTGTGATTCAACACAAACTTCAAACCCTAATTTTAGAAGCTGTTCTACCGATTTCGGCGAAGCAGCGACTCGCGTTTCACCTGCGAGCGTTTCTCTTGGTACACCAATTTGCATAGCTATTCCTTGACTATTGGCACGAATGACTTATTCGTTTGTATCTAACGACAACTAATACTTCAAGCGTTTTGTTCAAAGAACAGGAAAAGTTATTACTTATAACGATTTGGATGGAATTTGAGCGCTTCATTTGGATAAATGACGACCGTCTCGAACGAAGAGGTCAAACCACTTGCAAATAATCCTTTTAATAACAACCTACTAGCTGTTCTTTATCCCTAAAACTAAAAAGAGCTTTCAGCATATACACTGAAAGCTCTCTAAATTATGACCAACATCAATTCTAACCCTAATTGGTTAGCTAAATATATTGTCGCCCATTTGGTCGATGAACATCTGCGATTTTTTGAGCATCAATTCATCGGCATCTTGTTTGTTTGAAACAACATCTGAACGAATAAAACGGTGAGTTTTGATTTCACCATCGAATTCTTTCTCGATTCGCCCAGCAACACGGTATTGACCAGATTCTGCAATGGCATCTTGATAGATATTGAAACCCTTATATTCGACTGGCTCAATCTCTACTTTTTGTTCGGTTTTTTCTTTGCCACCAAATAATCTAGAAAAGAATCCCACGTTTTTTACTCCTTAAATGACCGTATTCACCCTAAACTATCATGACTGTTTACGGTTCAACAACGGCTTTTCATACCATTGCAATTCTACGTCATCGTCAAAATTGTGTTGACTAAATATAACAGGCACATTGTCGTCACGTTCACGTCTTCGATCGTCAATAATCATACTTTCTGCATTTTTGACTGCGATCTCACTATTGCGTTTATAGAGCACCAATTTGTCTTCTGGCAATGCTGACAGAAAATCGATATCAAAACGAATATAGATAGGTTTTAGCTGACCTAAAGCCAAGCAAGCGAGATCGGCCAACTGTTCGTTGGTATAACTAGACACATATTCCTCGGTAGCCAGTACATGACCTACCAGAGTTTCCATATAGTTATGTACATCAACACTAATTTGCATACCACACCTCCATTTGTAGCGGTTTTTTCTAGTCGCAGTCGTTTCTAAAGTTACTTGAAACCATGCAGTTCCTAATAGCTTTCTATAATTCAGTTATAGGTTTTACTGTCCATAGTTGAATCTAAGGCGTTATTTAATCTTACTCTGACTTCATTACAGATCTTACGTCGCTTAATGATAAGGTCGCTCAATGATAAGTGATCATCAAGTCCTTTAGGTGACAGCGCCAACGTAAGAGCAGCAGAGCAGATTTTGTTAAGTATCTATAACGACTAATTAATTTCTCATATATACTGTGTAGTTCGTTCTAAGGTTAATAGCAACTCAAATACATATAAAAATGATTGCACCAATAGCGACCTATGACTATGTTTTTGCTCTAATTTAGGCAAAAAGCTTGGCAATCGCTTGTTTAACCGTATCCTACGCATAGTATTAAATAATAAGATCATCAATATAGTTAGGCTCACCACATAAATGGCATCATCTTTTGTAACGTCGAGCATGTTTCGATTTTGCTTCCCTTTAGTCCTGTTAACAATTTTGCTCGTTGGTATGGACAACGTCATCCTCGTAACGGACTCAAATTTAGGGTTTGCTAGCAACCTCCCTTACATTTTATTGAGCGTTGCGGTTCTGCTATGCCACACATTCAGACAAGGTCGAATGGCGATGGTATCGGTGACCATGCTTGTGGCTTATCTGATCATCCAAGTTCGCTTACAAACACCTCTCAATACCGGCACAACACTATTAGAGCTCTCGTTACTTGCGGCATTAGTACCGGTCACTTGCTTACTTGTTTATGCCTTCCCTGATAACGGCGTAAACTCAAAGTCGATGCTGCTATACGCCATCGTTCTTGTTCTGTTTATGGTGTGGGCACAATTGATCGTCTCTCACTTCCATGCCGGCGGTTTTGAATCATGGAGTGATGGTCTTCTGTTTATTGTCAGAGACCTCTCCAAACTGCCTTTGGTTTTAGTGCTGTATAGCCTTTGCTTGCTTGGCCTTACTGCCATTCTCGTGTTGGTGTATAACCGCTCTATCGATGTTGTGGTTTATAGCGCTATCCTGCTTTCTTCTTGTACGTTCATATTCTTCGATATTCAGTACATCTCGAGCACCATGTTCTCGCTGTCAGGCACACTGATCATCGTCTATGTGATGTCTGCTAGTCATGATATGGCCTTTAATGACCAACTGACTAACATTCCAGGTCGACACGCCTTGGAAGTCGATATGAAGCACTTGGGGCGTAAGTATTCGATGGCGATGGTTGATATCGATCACTTTAAGCAATTTAACGACACCTACGGACATGACGTTGGCGACGATGTGTTAAAACTGGTGGCGCGCATTCTGAGGGAAACCACAGGCGGCGCTAAAGCTTATCGCTATGGTGGAGAAGAGTTCACGATTATCTTCAAAGGCAAACATTCGGAACAAGTTAAAGAGCATCTTCAAGCTCTGATTTCCGAGGTTCAAAACTACGACATGACGATTCGTAATAGCCATGAGCGCCCTGACGATCATGAAGTAGGTATGAAAAAGCGTGGTAAGAACGGCAAACCATCGGAAGTGGTGAATGTGACGGTGAGTATTGGATTGTCTGATAGTACAACCACCAGACATCCTGAAGAGGTGTTGAAGCTTGCTGACCAAGCGCTGTATAAAGCGAAAGAAACAGGTCGAAACAAACTGTGTGTTGACCGTTAACAATGGTTGATAGCGAAAGATATTGAGTGCTAGAGATCTAAATAGCTTAAGACGTTAATAGCACTCTGCTTCAATAACTATCTCTTTCAAGTACAACAAGCCTCAATTAGTTGAGGCAGTATTAGCTCAACTGGATAAAGAGAGCTTAATCTTGGTTGAAGAAGATAACCAAGCTGCCACCTTTTAAGCTACTTCCGTAGTTAATCGTAAAACCAATTCCCACGTTATCGACCCACTCATTAAACAGGTTTGGGTTAAGTAACCAGCCAACACTGCCCTCGTAGTAAGATGTGGTACCCATAGAGGCCACCGTGTCACCACCAATATCAATTCGTCTTATACTCGAGTACATCGATGTGATGTTCTTATCCCAACGCACGAGATCATAGAAAACCATGGCTTCATTGGCGATATACCACCCTTCTGGGTGACCGACATTGCCATTGTTCGCCTCGCCCCAGCCGATGCCATTAAAGTAATGCCAACTGGTGCTCAATTTATACTTTCCCCAGTCATTCTTATCTTCGTACATCAGCTTGATTTTAGGCTCGATGATGTAAGCCCAAGCATCAGTATTGAGATATACGCCATCCAGTTGGTCTTGAATAGGCTTTAGCAACGAAGCGCGATATTCATAATCATTGCGGTAGTAAGAGATGTGGTTACCGATTGCAGAGCTGAAGCTCCAATATTCATCTAACTGGGACACATTCGCGAATTCAACGTAGCCAGACACTACCGACTCTTTTTGAAAATCGTTTCTGTTTGCTGCAGCGTACTCAACATCGTTCTCGATCCGCAATGCCGACAAACGCAGCGTCACCTCTTGATGGTTGTCTTCAATGTAACTTGGTAGTTCAAATGTGTAAGGCAAACTGAGGGAGGTGATGTTTTGTCGACGACTTACCGAATCATTCGAACCGATGTCTTCATTGTCCAAACTAAATACTTTATTGGGATCAAAGTTATTGATACCAAATGTGAAAACATCTGTGTCGTTGAGCAATACACTGGTGGCAAAACGCTGCTCTAGCTCCTTTCTAAACGCATCTGATAACACGTTAGATGAAACCGTAGTAGAAGTAGCTAAACAAAGTACAGGGACAACCAGTGTCCAACATGAATGAGCCATAGAAAATGACTTTGATTGTGGCATGTCGCTTATCACTTAAAACACTTCCGAGCTCAAACGCTACTAGGATTATAAATTCAAATATCTAAAAGAGCTCGCCAACTAACGAGCAAGCTCCAAAATGTTGCGTTGTACGAAGGTATTTCTACCACTTTGCTTCGCTTGATAAAGCGCTTGATCGACCTTTTCGTAAATAGACGCAATAGATTCGCCACCTTCTGGCACAAATGACAACACACCTTGTGACGCTGTCACTCTATCCGATACCGTTGAGTGGTCATGAGCGTAGTTCATCTCATGCAATGCCTCTTTAACTCGAGTCGCGTGTACCTTACCGCCTTCACTGTCTGTATCGCTAAGAATCAGAACAAACTCTTCACCGCCATAACGACCGACAAATTCACCCGCACGAACAAACAGCTGTTTCAAGGTATTAGCAAGCCCTTGTAAGCACTTATCCCCTTGAATATGTCCATAATTATCGTTGTAAGGCTTAAAGAAGTCTACATCTAGAAGTATGACTGTCATGGATATATTACGTCTTCCGTGCCACGCTATGCTCTCTTCAAGCTTAGTATCCATATATCGACGGTTATACAATTTGGTTAGGCCATCTTCGTTGGCTTGTTGCTGCAGAAGGATGTTCAGTTCTTCGAGTTTGGCTGTGCTTTGTTTTAGCTCTCGTCTCATGTGAGCGATACGTTGCATCGCAATCAGCTTAGAATTCAAAACAACTTTGTTTACTGGCTTTATCAGGTAATCATCGCCACCAGCGTCAATCGCTTTTGCGATCATCTCAGGTTCTTCGTGACCACTAAGAAAGATGATCGGAACCCATTCTGGGAATCGGCTTCGAACCTCATTAGCCACTTCAAAACCATCCATCTCTGGCATGCTGATATCAAGTAACACGAGTTCAGGATCAAAATCAGAATAAACACTCAGGGCTTCTTTTCCGCTACCAACAGCTTCTACAATATGACCCAGTTGCTTGAGTCGGATAGCAAGTTGCATCCTATCTAGTTGAACGTCATCAACCAGCAATATGCGCATCGAAGATCCCTTTTCTATCATCACATCACCTTTATCTAGTGTTGAATATTCAAAGTAGCTCAAATTTGGGCTTAAATCATGCCCTAATCTCTATATTATATTGACTTTTTTACAGATCTTTTTAGCATTGTTTCTTTTTAAAGAGAAATACTATGTCAGACGCTACAAACAACGAACAACAAGAAATCGATTTAACCACCATCTCACCAGAACTTCGTCAAGTTATCGAATTTGATGGCGTGCCAAAAGAGATGCACTTTATGGTTACTTCTATTCACGAAGTGTCTGAAGAAGCAGTACGCGAAGCTTGGGACAGCCTTCCAGCAAGCGCACAAAATGTTTTAGACAACTTCGAGCAGTTCCACGCTCTAATCTCAGTTAGCCAAGCTTTCGCTGGTGTTAACGTGATGGAAGAGTTCCCTACTCTTAAACTTCCAGAAGACATGACTGACGAAGAAAAAGAAGAGTACCGTGCTCAACTGCTAGACCAAGTTCTACACAACTGTGTAAAAGACATGGTTAAACAAATCAAGAAAGCTCGTCGTGATGCTATCTTGAAGCGTGATTTCAAAGAAGTTTTTACTAAGTAAGTCGCTAGTCGCCTAAATCTAGGCAGAGCGCTAACAGTAATACTTAAGATTAAGCCGCATGTTGCTTTAAACACGCGGCTTTTTTATATCCGCTATTTTCTGTAGTTCGATCGTTAAGTCTGTATGTTCCTGTTGCGAACGTTCATATTATTCGACAAACAATATGCTTTAACACTCATACAGTGTGGCGCAAAACTGGCAGTTATACCGTATAAAAATGACGCATGTCTCCATTCATGGAATCAAGATCGTATTTTCAGAACCTAGAACCGGCAGTATCGCGACAATATTGAAAAGCAGACCTTCTCAGGTTTAATGCGTTACCGCGATATCTCTTTGAGCGACACTCACACCTTTAATTTGAGCGTAAACACGCTGCCCGATTTCTAGGTTCAATTCATCCAGCGCCCACAAAGTAATGGTTGCCCATAGGTAACACCCGGACTCTAACTCTAGCTCGACAGCGACACTCTGCTTATTTGTGCCTTGCTGGTGCGTCTCTACGCTTTTAATAGTGACAGGAAGGATGTTACGTATCGAAGTCCCTTTCGGCTGTTCTAGCGTGATAGAAACGTCATTTGCCCTAACTTGTAGCCTCACTGTCGTACCAAGCTCACTCGATACTTTCTGAACCCATAACGACGTCGACTTTCCTAACATCAGGCGAGACAGCGCATAATCGTCATTGTGTTCAGCTAATTTCGCTTCAAACAACGAGCTTTGCTCTGAAAAAGATTGCCAAGGTTGCATAGCTCTCGATGCCCACACCTCTTCCGTCACACCCGATGAAATCACTTTGCCTTGGTCAATAATCACAAGGTGATTTGCCAAGCGTAAGATTTCATTGAGGCTATGAGTGACATAGATGATCGGGATTTGGACTGTTTCGGCTAAGTTTTCCAGAAATGGCATCACTTCGCGCTTACGAGGCAAGTCGAGAGACGCTAAAGGCTCATCCATCAACAAAATGCTCGGCTTGGATAACAACGCGCGGCCAATCGCCACACGTTGCTTCTCACCGCCAGACAAACGAGCTGGGTATCGGTCAAGCAATGAACCCAAAGACAGCAGCGAGACTATTTGCTCAAAGTGCGCTTTATCGACGCTTTTCATGCCGTATTTAAGGTTCGCCGCCACCTTCATATGTGGGAACAATCGCGACTCTTGGAACACATAACCGACGTTGCGTTTGTGAGTCGGCAAATTAATGCCATTTTCACTATCGAACAGTGTCGTACCAGATACGCTGATCAAACCTTTATCGGGCTGTTTAAGGCCACTGATCGCATTGATGAGTGAGGTTTTACCCGCACCAGAACGACCGAAGATTGCCGTAATACCGCTACTTGGTAATTCCAAATCGATATCAAAGAAGGTTTCGCCAAGTTGTTGCTGATATTGGAGGATAAGAGCACTCATGCATTGCCTCCCAAGCGTTGTGCGGACTTTTTGTTAAGCCACTCGGATAGCATCAATGAACCCAGAGCTATCACAATAGAAATAACACACAAACGCGCGGCTTCCATTTCCGCACCAGGGGTTTCAATAAAGGTATACATAGCCAATGGAATGGTTTGAGTTTCACCTGGAATATTTGAAACGAAGCTGATGGTCGCGCCAAACTCCCCTAGGCTTCTTGCAAATGAAAGCATAGTGCCGGTAATGATCCCAGGGATCATCAAGGGCAAAGTGATCGTGAAAAATACACGAAGAGGTGACGCACCTAATGTTGCAGCGGCCTCTTCAAGTTTACTGTCTACGGTTTCTAGGCTCAATCTAATAGAGCGAACCATCAATGGCAGCGCCACAACCACGCAAGCGAGTGCTGCGCCCTTCCAGCTAAAGCTAAACACAATACCAAACACGTCATTAAGCCACGAGCCGATGATGCCTTGCCTGCCCATCATCACTAGCAGTAAATAGCCGATGACCACTGGTGGAAGTACCAAGGGTAAATGGACAATGCTCTCTACAATGCTTTTGCCTACAAATTGTTTCTTAGCAAGCAGCCACGCTAAACCAATACCGATAGGAATAAGCCATAAGATGGCAAACCCAGCGACTTTTAAGCTCAGCATTAAGGCTTGGTATTCGTATTCCGATAAATACATCATTTAACGCACTTCAAATCCAAAACTGTTCAAGGTGTCTTTCGCTTTTTCGCTCTTTAGGAAAGTATAGAACTCTTCTGCCACAACTTTATCGCTCAACTTCGCTACAGGGTAACGTATTGGTGTATGCAGTTCTGATGGGAACGTCGACACTAGGTTTACTTCTTTAGAAAGCAACGCATCCGTGTTGTAGACAATGCCAAGCTTAGCTTCACTGCGCTCGACTAAGGCTAAAGCCATACGAACGTTGTTGCTTGGTGCCAATCGAGTCTTCACATCGTCCCATACACCTAACGTTTCTAACGCTTCTTTTGCATAGATACCAGCAGGAACCGACATGGTGTTACCCACTGCAAGCCTTTCATTAGTAAGCAGTTCAGCCCATTGTTCACCTTTTGATAGGTCTAACGTTACCGATGTCTCGTTAGGGGAAATCAGCACCAGTTCGTTTTCACATAGATTTGTGACATTGTCACTAGAAACCAATTTACGGTCGACTAAATGCGTCATCCATTTCTCATTTGCCGAGATAAAAATGTCTGCTGGTGCTCCTCTTTCGATCTGTCGCACCAAAGACGACGTACTCGCATACACAGGAATCACATCGACAGAATGGTCTTTCTCAAACTCTTCAACCAACAGATTAACCGCATTGGTCATCGACGATGCAGCGTAAACTCGTAGCTTTTCCGCAGCAAAAAGATGACTAGAACTCAATGCCGAAATTAAGGCCGTGGTTAAAAGGAAGACTCGCTTTTTCATTGTTATCACTTATCTATTATTCGTTTAGGTTCTTTAGCTAACTTCTAAATGGCGGCTTAAGCGGTTAATTCTGGCCAGAGCAGGTCTAGATTTAAGTACTCTTCGATGGCATCAGCGATTCGATTAATACCCAGCTCTTTAAGCTGTTCGTGGTCAATCGCGGTCACATCGTTGGCTCCTGCCCATTCGCAAATCAGCGATAACGCGTCACTGTTATCGAATACGCCGTGCAGGTAAGTACCAAAAATCGAGTTATCTTGATTCACAGCACCATCTAGGCTGCCAGATTCTAACTGAACCGGTAAGGCTGTTTCTTTGACATCAGTCCTACCTACGTGGATTTCATACCCTTTTACTTGTGCTGTTTTGCCATCCAACGTCATAGTGCCGCGTACACTGGTTAAGGTTTTCTGCTGTGTAAGGGTCGTTTCAGTATCCAGATATCCTAACCCTTCACTGCTGCCGGGTTCCCCTTCAACGCCATCAGGATCGTGAATAATGTTACCTAACATTTGATAGCCGCCGCAGATACCCATTACTTTGCCGCCTAAGCGCAGGTGGCGTTGAATATCTTTATCCCAGCCTTGTTGTTTTAGGTAATCCAAATCTGCTCTTACCGACTTTGTACCCGGCAAGATAATTAAATCAGCGTTGTTTACACGTTCACCTTTACCAACATAACGTAAATCAATCGAAGGATTCAGCCTTAACGCGTCAAAGTCAGTATGGTTGCTGATTCGGGTTAGCACTGGCACCACCACCTTAAGCTTAGCTTCTCCGTCAGACTCTTGAGCAGAGGTAATGGCATCTTCCGCTTCTAAGTTAAAACCATGCAGATATGGCAAAACACCAATGACTGGCTTGCCGGTTTTTTCCTCTAGCCAATCTAGGCCAGATTGAAGCAGTGCGATATCGCCTCTAAAACGGTTTATCACAAAGCCTTTTACGCGAGCTTGTTCAGATTCAGACAACAGCGCTAATGTGCCGTAGAGGTGCGCAAAAACGCCACCACGGTCAATATCAGCAACGATGATCACAGGGATGTCCGCTTTCTCAGCAAATCCCATGTTAGCGATATCATTTTCACGAAGATTGATTTCGGCTGGGCTCCCCGCACCTTCAATCATCACGCTTTCATATTCTTCAGAAAGTCGGTCAAACGAATCGATAACCGTATCCATCGCGACTTTCTTGTAATCATGATAGCCCGTCGCTTCCATGTTACTCAGCGCTCGGCCTTGCAGAATCACTTGCGCGCCGGTATCTGAATTAGGCTTTAACAATACAGGGTTCATGTGAACGGTTGGCTCTATATTACAAGCTTGCGCCTGAACCGCTTGAGCGCGACCAATTTCGCCACCATCTTTTGTCACAGCACTGTTTAACGCCATGTTTTGTGGCTTAAAAGGTGCCACTTTAATTCCTTTCCTTGCCAAAACACGGCATAAACCTGCCACCAACACACTTTTCCCGGCATCTGACGTTGTCCCTTGAACCATAAGGGCACTTAATGGTGCTTGCATTTGTAGTTAAATCCTTAATTTTTTAATTTCTTAATTTTCAATTTATAGCTATGGGCAATCTCTCTCTGTCTCCATCTTATCGTCATTGCCGAGTAGATGCTCAATAAAATGAATGGAAAATGAATGTGTTACTCACTCTGGATTCAACCCCAGTGTTGTTTAATAGCTTCATCGAAACGAAGCTTGTGAACAATAACAGGCGACTCAACAAAAAACGTACTAACGAAAAGAAACGCTTCAAATTTAGAAAAACGTTTCTACTAAAAACAACATTAAGGGATTCACCATGAAAAAAACTGTATTAGCTATCGCATCTACTATTATCCTTGCTCCTACTTTCGCAATGGCTAGTGACCACAACAGCAACAAGCACGAAAGCGCTATTGCTTATACTGGCCCGATTGAAACCGTTTCTGTTGCGACACTACTTGCCGACACAAGCATGTTCGCAGAACAAGAAGCAATTGTGGATGGCAAGATCGTTCGTCAACTTAAGAATGACACGTTTGTCTTCTCTGATGGCCAGAGTGAAATTCAAATCGAACTTGATGATGATATCCGCCTAGCACAACCACTGACCGCTGATACAAAAGTTCGTATCTTCGGCGAATATGAAGGTGGTAAGACACCTGAAATCGAAGTGGACCACATCCAGATTCTATAAGCGATTAATATAAAAATACCGACTTCAAATAATTGGCCTGCATATTGCAGGCTTTTTTGTATTATACTGCCGCAAAATACAATTTATATGGAGTCACCATGCTAGGTTGCACGAATAAGACTGTCCTTTTAGGACTCGCTGCACTGTGTTCATTCTCTGCGTCTGCAAACAACTTTAACTACAACACATTCGAGCTTCGCATGGGTACTAGCCCAAGTACTTTCGGTGGTGAAGTCACAACAATGTTCACTCAGAACTCTCACTTTGTTGCTCGTATCGATTCAGAATTTGAAAGTGATTGGGATGCAGCAGTAGGTATGGGGTTCAACGGCCCAATCAATCAATTTGCTGACGTTACTGGCCAAATGTTACTGCACAACATTGAACGTAATGACGACAACCACATCAAAACAGAAATCAACATTGGCTTGAGAGCTTGGTTAATGGCAAACGTTGAAGTTAACGCACGCCTTGGTCAACTGATCGACAACGATGACACTCGTTCTATTGTTGGTATCGGTGCTCGTTTCCATTCAACTGAACAACTTTCTGTTGGCCTTGATATGCGAAATAACGGCACATACGGCCACCAAATCTTAATGTCAGCTCGATTCGGATTCTAATCTAGATTTCGTACCTAGATTTTATTGATAAGCTTAGGTTTAGTTACTGAGTAATAAATAGCTAAACATATTACATAGAAAAGCCCCGAACATATTAATGTTCGGGGCTTTTTTGTTTGTTAGTTTCGCTGGCTTTTAGTCGTTCACGAGCTGAGCCAGCGACTTGCTTTATAAATTAACCATCAGCATCTTTTTCTGGTGGTCTAAGTACTCTTCATAAGTACCTTGGAAGCTCACTAGCTGTTGGTCTTTCACATCAATGATGTGTGTTGCTAGTGAGGAAACGAACTCACGGTCATGACTTACGAAGATAAGCGTGCCCGTGTAAACCTTCAACGCGTCGTTCAGGGCTTGGATTGCTTCCATGTCCATGTGGTTCGTTGGTTCGTCCATTACCAGCACGTTGATGTCTTGCATCATTAGCTTGCCGAACAACAGACGGTTCTTCTCACCACCAGAACAGTTACGCGCTTTTTTGTTCGCATCGTCAGCAGTGAACAATAGACGGCCTAGAATGCCACGTACCATAAGGTCATCGTGCTTCACTGTGCGCCATTGTGAGATCCAATCGAAGATGCTCAGGTCGTTATCAAAATCCTTAGTGCTATCTTGTGGGCAGTAGCCTACTGATGCGTTTTCAGACCATTTAACGATGCCTTCGTTTTGCTCTAGCTCTTGAACTAGGCAACGTAGCAGCGTGGTTTTACCCACACCGTTCTCACCGATAACCGCAAGACGAGTACCGGCTTCAAGCAACAAGTTACCACCAGCAAACAATGTTTCGCCATCGAAACCGTGACCAAGGTCTTGAAGTTCAAGCGCTTGACGGTGCAGTTTCTTACCTTCGCCAAAATCAATAGATGGGCTCATACGGCTCGATGATTTCACTTCATCAAGCGTGATTTTGTCCATTTTCTTAGCACGAGAGCTTGCTTGTTTTGCTTTAGATGCGTTAGCACCAAAACGGTTTACGAAATCTTGAAGCTCGCTGATTTCAGCCGCTTTCTTAGCGTTGCTTGCTAGAAGCTGCTCACGAATCAAGCCAGATGCTTCTAGGAAGTACTCGTAGTTACCAGGGTAAACACGTAGCTCACCGTAGTCGATATCTGCCATGTGCGTACACACAGAGTTCAGGAAGTGTCTATCGTGCGAAATGATGATCATTGTACATTTACGCTGGTTTAGCTCTTCAGCAAGCCAGTTGATCGTGTGAATGTCCAAGTTGTTGGTTGGTTCATCAAGAAGCAAGATATCTGGGTTTGCAAACAACGCTTGTGCCAATAACACACGCAGTTTCCAACCCGGAGCTACTTGCTGCATCAAGCCGAAATGGAACTCTTCTTCAATACCCGCTTGAATTAGGATATCACCAGCACGGCTTTCTGCTGTGTAGCCATCCATTTCCGCGAATTCGCTTTCAAGTTCTGCGACTTTCATGCCGTCGTCTTCGCTCATTTCTGGCAAAGAGTAAATGCGGTCACGTTCTTGTTTTACTTCCCACAGTTTTCTGTCGCCCATGATCACTACGTCGATAACGCTGTACTGTTCGAAAGCGAACTGATCTTGGCTTAGCACACCCAGTTTCTCTCCTGGAGTGATAGAAACGTTGCCCGAGCTTGGCGTTAATGCGCCACTTAGGATTTTCATGAACGTTGATTTGCCGCAACCATTGGCGCCGATCAAACCATAACGGTTGCCGTTACCAAATTTAGCAGAGATGTTTTCAAACAGCGGCTCTGCGCCAAATTGCATTGTGATGTTCGCGGTAGATATCAAAGAACTAATTCCTAAGCGTGTACTGACAGATAATTATTAGGCTATTTCAAGAACCTAAATAAGAAGTACGAAAGTATGGATTAAACAAAAATCGAAGCGCGGATTATATAGAGATCTCGATCACGTTGTCGAGGCTAAACAGTAAACGAATAGTAAACATAGACCATTTAGATGCTTTTCATACGTTATTGGGGTGTAAATAGAAAAATCCCCACCAGCAGAACTGGTAGGGATTTCATTTATCAACACTAAAAGTCTTTCAATCTCGTCACTTTTGAAACTATAGCTCTTCAAAACGAAAAGCTTTGATGACGAGCAGAAATGTTATTTAGTAATTTTCTTTTGAACGTATTTTTGGCTTACATCTACTACCGCAACATCTCTAAAGAAGCTTCTACCCAACAGTAGTGGGAAAGAAAGATGCGTTCGGTCCGCTAGAGTAAACTCAGTTTTGTCTTTCAGATCACCGATTTGAATTGAAGCGACAACCACAGCACGTCGTTGTGTACCTTCTGCACTCGACTGCTTGATCTTAACCCAACGCTCTACCGGTAAGCTGATCTCTTGCGTTGTGATGCCGTCATGTTCGATTTTGAACTTAACCCAGTCTTTTCCGTCACGTTCAAAATCAACAATATCAACCGCACTGATTGAAGATGTTGTTGCACCTGTATCTACACGTGCTTTAAACGCTTCTTTCAAACCAGGAACAAACACCCACTCTTCTTCACCAAGAATCAGTTTACCATCGCTTGTTTTAGTCGGCTTTGGAACTGGCTTTTCTTCAGGCTTTGGTTTAGCTTCTGGCTCAGTCGGTTTTACTTCTTCAGGCTTTTCCGTAGGTTCCGTTACTTTCTCGCCTTCAGTTGCGTCAGTCTTTGAAGAGTCATCCACAACAGGTTGTTCTACTTGAGGCTTTTGCTCTGGCTCGACAGGAACTTGAGTCGTCGTCGAACAAGCAAACAGGCCACCACTTAGCATTAAAACTACAATCGCTTTCCAGTTATACATTCAGTCACCTTCTATTTTGAAACGTTGGCTATCGCTTTAGCTACATAAGGAATATGAGATTCGGAAAGGCCTGCGATATTGATGCGTCCGTCACCAACACCATAGACTCCATATTCTTCACGTAATTGATTCATTTGAGTTTCTTTAAAGCCTAGTACACTAAACATGCCTTTATGGCTTTCAATGAAGTCAAATTGTGACGTGTTATAAGTATTTCGCAATTCATCACATAAACTTTGGCGCAGATTTAACAAACGTTGCTGCATTTCACTCAATTCTTGCTTCCAAATCGAGGTTAGCTCTTGATTCTGAAGAATTGTTTTAACCAAAGCTGCACCATGATCTGGCGGCATTGTATAAGTTGAACGAGCAAGAGTAAGAAGCTTACCTTTAGCATTGCCAACGTGTTCGCTGTTCTTGCCAATCACGATAGCAGCGCCCGTTCTTTCACGGTATAAACCGAAGTTCTTCGAGCAAGATGTCGTAATCAACATCTCTTCTACGTTGTTAGCCATGTGTTGAAGGCCTTTTGCGTCTTCTTCTAGGCCATCACCAAAACCTTGGTAGGCAATATCAACGAACGGTAAGAAACCATTCTTCTGAGATAATTTGGTGATTTCCTGCCACGCTTCAAAGTTGATATCCGCACCCGTTGGGTTATGACAGCAACCGTGCAGCAGTACCACGTCTGATGGACCCGCTTTTGAAAGGTCATCCAACATTCTTGCAGTATCAACTTGCTTCGTTTCAGGACTGAAGTAATTGTAGTATCGAACTTTTAAGCCTGCCGCTTCCATCACCGGTTTGTGGTTAACGTAGCTTGGGTTTGAAATCCAAACTGTGGTGTCTGGTTGAGAAACTTTCATTAAGTCACCCAACATACGAAGTGCACCACTTGCACCTGGTGTTTGAATCGCAGCAACGCGATCCATTGCAGAAGTCCCTTTAAGCAGCAGATCAACCATGCTCTGGTTGAACTCTTCACAGCCGGCTAGGCCAACGTAAGCTTTGGTTTTCTGCGTTTCAACAACGATATCTTGAGCCATAGAAACGGCTTTCATGATCGGAGTTTCGCCTTGATCGTTTTTGTAAACGCCAATGCCTAAGTCGACTTTATCAGTACGAGTATCGCCGCGGTAAGCAACAGAAAGAGATAGAATTGGATCTAAAGTTGGTTTTGGTAGATGTGAAAACATGAAAGTCACAACCCTTTGAAATTCAAGTAATGAGTTTCACGTTAACATTATCGTAGACAAATCAGAAACATTTTTTAATAGAAGCGCTTAGTTAGAATAAGTAATCAGAGATTGGTCATTTTACGTCACGAAACAGCGCAAATTTAGAACACTTTTAGTGCTTTATCAAAAGATCCGTGGCTTGTTTAAGAAGTACCTTGTTGATTTTCGACTAAATACCTTGTTTGAATTGCCTTGGTGTCATGCCCGACCAAGCTTTAAATCGAGTACTAAAGTTAGCTGCATTCGGGTAACCCACGATCTCGCCAATATGTTGAATCGACCAATCACTCGATTTCAACAAACGTGCTGCGTATTCCATTCTCATACGCATAATATGAGTCATTGGGCTGTGTGAATAATAGCGCTGGCACAAACGATGGAAATGCGGCTCTGAGCACGGGAACAAGCTCGCAAGCTCATGAACGTTCCACTCTTTATGGAGTTGTTTTTGTACGTTGTCGAACACGCGTCTTAAACGAATCAAATTGCGTGATTGCTGCTGCGGGACTGGCGCATTAATCATGAACTCTATTTGAGCCACACTGTGATTGGCAATCGCTCCCCCCAAATCGATGGGTAAGGCAATGCTTCTCAATAGAGTATGAATGCACGACGACACCACCTCTGCTGCTGGCGAAAGTGTGTAGCTCACTTCATCACTCACCACTCTGTCCCATTGTTTGTCGGGCGAGAGAAAGATCCATGCGATTTGCCATGTTTCTTCTTCAATCCCAAAGCCATTCTCAGTGCCCGCGGGAACTGTAATGCATGACCCTGGCTCTAGAAGATAGCGACACGCGCCACTTTCTAACCACCCTTTGCCCCTAACCGTGTACAGCAGCATGTGTTTCTGGGGGTTCTTCCGATGTACCGAAAAGAAATCTCGGCACGACGCCGTCCCACACTGAACGATACCCAACTCTTCGAATGCCAATACATGGCTTTGATCGACAAACTCTTGGTGTGTCTGATCAGAGATCTCGTACCGTTCGTGTTTCTCACTCATTGCACTGGTCGCTCATTAGGTTTGTCTGCAATTAAATCGCCACATTAGTCATTCGATAGTTTTGAAGTAGATGATTTTGAAAACAGATCGTTTTGACAAATAGGCAGCTTTTGAAAATAGATAGTTTGGCAAAAGTATGTGATGAACCTGAACAATACAGCTAAAACAAATGCCGATAAACTTCTCGCATATTAACCACAGGGGAAATGCGATGCGCTCGACATATCGGCATCTAGACAAAGATTTTTGGCAAAAGCTTTTACACATCGGTTTGCCTGTATCGCTACAAACCATGTTGTTTTCATTACTTGGCGTAGTCGATATTTTTATGGTTAACCAACTGGGTGACTCTGCAACCGCAGCAGTTGGTGTAGGTAACCGCATATTTTTCTTCAACTTGATCATGGTATCTGGGATTAGCGGTGCTGTCAGTGTGCTAGCTTCGCAATATTTCGGTGCGGGAGATTTCAACGGAATTAGACGCACATTAGCGCAATCATGGGCATTGTCTGTCTTTGCCATCATCCCCTTTGTGTTCATTTATACATTGGCTCCTGAATCAGTCGTGTCTGTGGTGGCCTCAGACCCTGATTACGTCCGCTTGGCAACGGATTACCTTTGGATAACAGGAGCCAGCCTTTTTGGTACCGCGATCGTAGTGCCATTAGAAAGCGCACTACGATCGGTCGGCGAAGCCAAATTGCCCACCAAGATCAGTATTTGGGCGATCATCGTTAACGCGATTCTCAATGCATTGCTGATCTTTGGTTTGTTTGGATTTCCAGAACTGGGCGTAGTTGGTGCGGCTATTGGCACCACGGTGTCTCGATTCTTTCAGACGATAGCGCTGCTTATCATGGCGAAGAAACACTATGCGCATCTATTCCCGACATTAAGCAATTGGCGCGATGCGATATTGCCGAAGCATAGAAAGAAGTATTTCAAGGTAGCCATTCCGATGTTGGTTCATGATACAGCTTGGGCGGGTGGAATACTGATTTATAACGTTATTGTTGGTCAGATGGGTGTTGGTGAGCTTGCGATAATCTCACTGTTATCGCCAGTAGAAAGCATTTTGATTTCGGCGTTCATGGGGTTTGCAGTCGCGGCTTCAATCATTTTAGGCAACGAGATCGGCGCGAAGAACTATCAACGTGTTGAGAAGACTGCATGGGGTTATGTCTTGGTCAGTTGTGGGCTCGCGGCTTTACTAGCCTTATTGTGTTGGTTTGCTAAACCCGCGATCGTATACATGATCGGCCTTACTCACTTAGAGCTCAAAGAGACGGCTGTTAACGTCACCTTAGTCATGGCATTCGGCATGATACTAAGAGTCTTCAATATGGTTGGCATTGGTGGTGTACTGAAAAGCGGTGGAGACATCAACTACAGCATCTTCATCGATCTGTTTGGCCAATGGGCGATTGGTATCCCCCTTGCCTACTTTACTGCGCTGGTGTTGGGTTGGCCGCTAGAATGGGTTTTGATGATTGTACTGCTGGAAGAGCTCGCCAAAATAGTTCTGACCAGTCAGAGGATTCAATCCAAGAAATGGATAAACAACCTAATCGACGAGCCTGAGCACATTCCTATTTAAGCAAGCGCCAAACTGACACTGACGTGCAGGCGATCGATTCAAAAGAACTCACACCCAAGGGCTGATTTGTAGCATTGCGCTAACGATGAAGCCCTTTTTTCTGTTTCTTATACGAGAGTCCTGAATCAGAACACGCTTATAAGTCAGTAAATCGATGGATGATTTGGTTGGAACTACCACGCCAATCCAACATCGGATCCGCTTTATCTTGTTCAAAACGACCATCAATCAAAGTATCAACATATTCAAGTACTTGCTTCTGCTTTTCGTCGAGTTCGTCGAGTTCGTATCCCGTCCACATCCAAATATCTTTACCTTCACATTCTGCTTTTACACGTTGAACCAACTTAAGCACTTCAGACACGTTTGCAGGATGCAAAGGATCACCACCAGAAAGCGACAAGCCACGACGCTTAATTCGCGGATCATTGAGATCAGCGATAATGTGGTCTTGCAGTTCTTGAGTAAACAAATGCCCTGAGTCCAACCTTTGCGTCGATTGGTTATAACACCCGCGACACTGGTGCACACAACCCGACACAAACAAAGTGCAGCGTGTTCCTGGGCCATTTACAACGTCGATTGGGTGATATTGGTGATAATTCATAAGGCAGTATTGAGAACTCGTGATGGCTTAATGGTTTAACTCGAAAAGTAGCGAGAGTTGAAACAAATGAATTGGTATCGACATAGCGCCGATACCAATCATATTTCTTGAAACGTAGCTCTGCTGAGTGAACTAGCTAAAAATCGCAGACCTTACTAAGATCCTTCGTTAGATCAAAGATGCTTCACTCGGCGTTTAACTTCTTCTTGCTTACCGAAGTTAAATGGTCGTGCATCTGGGCTACCAAGGTAACCACAAACACGGCGTGTTACCGATACTTTGGTTGAGTCGTGGTTGCCACACTTAGGACACGTAAAGCCCTTACTGGTACAGTCGAACTCACCGTTGTAACCACATTCGTAACACTCATCAATCGGTGTGTTAGTGCCGTAGTAAGGAACACGTGTGTAGCTGTAATCCCATACGTTTTCTAGCGCTTCGATGTTCTTCTGCATGTTCGGGAATTCGCCGTAACAGATGAAACCACCGCTAGAGATTTCTGGATAAGGCATCTCGAAATCGATCTTGTCGTATGGGTTCACCTTCTTCTGTACATCTAGGTGGAAGCTGTTGGTGTAGTAACCACGGTCTGTTACGCCATCAATCACACCAAACTCTTTAGTGTCGATGCTACAGAAACGGCTACATAGGTTTTCACTTGGTGTGCCGTATAGGCTGAATGCGTAACCTGTCTCTTTCGTCCAAGATTCCACTTCACGCTTCATGTATTCCACCAGCTCAAGCGCTTTAGCACGCATTTCGCCGTCGTCGTACAAGTGAACGTCTGTGCCGTAAAGCGCAGTCATTGCTTCGTGAATACCGATGTAACCAAGAGAAACCGATGCACGACCGTTCTTGAAGATATCTGCAATAGAGTCATCTGCTTTCAAGCGAACGCCACAAGCACCTTCCATGTATAGGATTGGAGCAACACGCGCTTTCACGTTTTCTAGACGAGAAATACGAGTTTCTAGTGCGCGACGAGCTAGCTTCAGTTTTTCATCAAGCAGTTCGTAGAACTTAGTCATATCTTGTTTTGCGTTAATCGCAATACGTGGCAAGTTTAGGCTCACAACACCTAAGTTGTTACGGCCTTCATGAATTAACTCACCGTTTTCTTCGTAAGTATTCAAGAAGCTACGGCAACCCATAGGCGTTTTAAATGACCCTGTCACTTCTACTACTTTGTCGTAGTTAAGAATGTCTGGGTACATACGCTTAGACGCACACTCAAGCGCTAATTGCTTGATGTCGTAGTTTGGATCTTGCTTCTGGTGGTTCAAACCATCTTTGATTGCGAACACCAGTTTAGGGAATACCGCTGTTTTACGGTTCTTACCCAAACCTGCAATGCGGTTTTTCAAGATAGATTGCTGGATAAGTTTCGAACCCCAGCTTTCGCCTAGACCAAAACCAAACGTAACGAATGGTGTTTGACCATTAGCCGTGTGTAGCGTGTTTACTTCGTATTCCAAAGATTGGAACGCGTCGTAACACTCTTTCTCTGTACGAGAGATAGCAAAAGCTTCTGGGCTATGAATGTCCCACTCTTTCGCTAGCGATAAGTGCTTTTCGTAGCTCGCCATCACGTAAGGTTCTAGAACCTCGTCGATACGGTTAATCGTTGTACCGCCGTAAATGTGGCTCGCCACTTGCGCGATGATTTGCGCCGTTACCGCTGTCGCTGTAGAAATCGACTTAGGTGTGTCGATTTCCGCGTTACCCATCTTGAAGCCATGCGTTAACATGCCTTTCAAATCGATAAGCATACAGTTAAACATTGGGAAGAACGGTGCGTAGTCTAGGTCGTGGTAGTGAATGTCACCACACTCGTGAGCTTGTACGATGTCACGCGGCAAAATGTGAGTTTTTGCATAGTGTTTAGCCACGATACCCGCCAGCAAGTCACGCTGAGTTGGGATAACTTTACCGTCTTTGTTGGCATTCTCATTGATCAGATCAACATTGCTTTCTTCGATCAAACCTTCGATCTCGCGAGTTAAAGCGCTTTGCTTCTCACGTGCGATGTCGCGGTCATGACGATATTCAATGTAGGCACGAGCCAGAGACTTGTATGGTCCCTGCATTAGCTCGTTCTCGACCATGGTTTGAATTTCAGAGATATGAACTTCATCGTAGTCTTCGAGCTTCAACTCAACTGCTAATGCCACATTCAGTGCATAAATAGCAATTTCCTTATCGGCTTTGTCTGATGCTGCTTCCACTGCAGCTTGGATGCGATCTCTACTGAATGGAGCTCTTGAGCCATCACGCTTGATTACGATTGATTTCACCACTTCTCCTTACTCTTGAGGTATTCACAGACTTATCCACAAACACACTATATAGAGCGATTTATCGTTTAACTAACACTAGATATTGTGGCGTATTTAACGAGAACCACCAACTTTGAGTATTGATTTGGATCAATAAAACTCTCACGCTGACTAAGATCAATTCAATATTATTACGCTAGTTCTCAAGTCGAAAAGAAACAATGTAACAATAAAAAAACTGCTAAAAAGAGTTGAATTTTTGGTAAGTGTTGTAGGATAACGGCTCAACTATATTGGACGACAAAATTAGGGATATTTGGGATGAAACGACTTCAAAACTGGATAATGTTAGGTTGCTTACTCAGTAGCCAGACATTTGCTGAACCTTTGACCATATCCAGTTGGAATATCGAATGGTTATCAACCAACGAGGCTGTGAATAAGTTTTCTGCCCAACGTGATCAAGCTGATTTCGACAAACTTGAAGAATACTTTCAATCCTTAGATGCGGATGTGGTCGCCTTTCAAGAAGTCGACGACGTAAATGCCATTCAGCGCATCGCTGGCGATCAATACAAGATATTGATGTCTGACCGAGCATTACCAGAAAACAGCAACCATCAGTTCAAAGAAGTGAACCAATACACAGGGTTCGCGGTTCGTAAAGGAATCACACTCACCGACTACGCTGACTTCCCACTGGAGTCGAGCGCTAACAGCAAGCTTAGGTTTGCCAGTTACATGGTCGTAGAAACGGAAAGCAAGCCGATTCACATGTTGTCTGTGCATTTAAAGGCGGGTTGCAGCGGCGCTTACAAGTCGAACCGAGATTGTTCAAGACTCAAAGACCAAGCACAGCAACTTAATAAGTGGATTCAGCAAAGAGAAAGAAACGGCCAGGATTACGCGATACTAGGCGACTTCAACCATAACCTATCCTACTCAAGAGATTGGATGTGGAAAGATATGACGCAAAATACCGATGCTCAGTTGGCAACAAGAAAAACTCGAGCAGATTGTAAGGTGCGCTCTAACCGCAATAACCATCGCACGCACCAATTCCGTTCTGTCATTGATCATATTGTGGTGAGTAAGTCACTAAATGCATCTTCTGCGAAACAGGTGGTATTTGAAACGCAAGATGTGCTTGATTACAAACTTAGCGACCATTGCCCAGTTTCAACGACTATCAGATAGATATAAAAAAGAGGCTGACTGGCTTTTGGGTTAAAGCGTGTCAGCCTCTCAAATGGTCATATCAAGCCTATCTGATATACGACAGGCGCACTACTAACAGGTTTTATTCGCTCGCCCCGCCAGCCACATTCCCACCAGCATACTTAAGACGAACAGCCATACCGTTGGGTTACCACCACTAAGGCTGGTTACTGCAGGGCCCGGGCAAAAACCTGCAATCCCCCAACCTAAACCAAAGGCAGTTGAACCTAGAATCAGCTTTCTGTCGATTAGCGGGTTGTTACGGCTATCTAACGGCTCGCCATTGATAGCTTTAGCACGTTTTTTAATGACCAGATGATAAAACGGAGCGAAGACCAATAACGCGCCACCCATGACGAATGCCAAGCTGATATCCCAGTCGCCTGTAATGTCTAAAAAGCCAAGTACTTTGTTTGGATCAACCATGCCTGAAATGATCATGCCTGAGCCGAAAAGAAGACCTGCGAACAAGCCAATAACGATAGTAAACGAAGAGTTTTTCATTACGCCCCCAAACCAATCAGATTCTTAACCAACACAGTTGCCATTGCCACACCCATAAACACACAAGTCGCGACAATTGAACGTTTAGACAAACGCGCCATTCCCACAATGCCATGGCCACTTGTACAGCCATTCGCGACCTTAGTGCCGAAGCCCACCAATAGTCCGGCTATGATAACCACTGCGAAGTTGATCTCTTCTAACTGAGGAAGTTGATAACCAGTTGGAATCAACAACCAACCGCTGACAACCATTCCGACAACAAAGGCAAGTCGCCAATGTTTCTCGGTTTCTTCAATACGGGTGTCCGAGCTGGATTCAGATCCTGATTCTAAGCTTTTATTCTTTCTAGACGGCAATAAGCGACTAACGATTCCGCTGATTCCTGCTACTCGCCCGATGCCCAACATCAGAATAATTGCCGACGCGCCTAGCAGCATGCCACCAAAAAATGCATCCCAAGGTATCAAACTAATCACCGACCTCTCCTATCCACAAACTAAAATCTAATTCACCAACATTTAAATTAGAGTTTACTAATAAATATAAATTAGTCAATGCTAATGTAATGCACTATGTTTCGGTTGGAAAGTCTAAAGTGAAAAGTCGAAAAGCTTCCCCCATGAAAAAGCCCCTAGGCGTTAGCCTAGGGGCTTAAGATTTATTCTGTCTTTGTAAACAGCTATTTGATCTTGTTCTTCTCAGCAATCCACTGCGACATGTACTTAGTGCTCGCCATGCTGTGGTGCTTCAGCATAGAGCCAAAGAAGTTATCCAGTCGATGAGACTCAAGCTCAGAATCTAGCGCAATCAAACGCTCGATCAATTTATCGCCCAGTTGATTCTGTTCATAGTGCGCTTCAAGAATTGAATGACACTGACTTTGAGCCTTAAGCCACTTCTCTTCATCTTTATAAAGAGCAACAGCTTGTTCAACAAATGCGTCGATATCGTCTGCTACCGCGCCCGGCCATTGCAATTCTCCTTGCGGTAACATGCCTTCACTACCAATTTCACTGGTCACGTTTGGAGTTTGAAGCTTCATTGCATCAAGAAACTTACCTTTAATGCCCGCACCAAAACGCAGTGGCGCGACACACACACGTGCCTGCTCCATCACTTCTTGAGCATCTTTCGCCCAACCTTTGATATGGAAACCAGTTTTAGGATTGTGTAATGCGGTCGCTTTTGGTGGCGGATACGATCCATAAATATGAAGTTCAGTGTCAGGCAGCTGCTTGCGAATCTTCGGCCAAATCTTCTGTAACTGAAGCACAGCATCCCAATTCGGGGCATGTCTAAAGTTACCTATCGTCATGAAATGCTGACGTTCTTCAAAGCTTTTCGTGCTTTTAGGAAGCGTATTAAGATCAACCATGAACGGCAGATGATGAAGCAGTTTGGGATCGATATTGAACTCTGATTGAAGCAGTTCCATCTCGTAACTTGAAATGATCAACGAAAGATCACAGCGCAAAATCGCGGCAATTTCACGTTTAGCTAAATCACTGTATAAGTGTGCTTTGGTCAGTTCAGTTTCTTTCTTAACGGCTTCATGACGCGCATTACGCAGGAACTGCAAGTCTTCAGTATCCAACAGCTTAAACGCGTTCGGACATACCTTCTCAACACGCCAACCAAACTGTTCTTCCATCATAAAACGGTCAAACATCACGACATCAGGCTGCAGCTCTTCGATGTACTGATCAAAGCTATCGCAATTCAACTGGATAGATTGACTTGTGATGCCCTCTTCAGAGAGATCAATCATGTGCTCGGTTTCTTGAGCGGGTGTTGCAAATTCGACTGACCAACCTTGTCTTTTAAATAGACGTAAAAGAGACATCATGTGGCTGCCAGCCGCCGATGAATTCGGTTCTGGCCAAACGTAGCCAATTGCTAAAACTTTCTTCAAAACACTTCCTAAGAAATAACAAAAGGGACTAACTTAGCCCCTAATAAAACGTTTATCGATCGTGGTCGACTTATATCGCTGATTATAATGAGTTCTAATCACTCAGTGATCAGATTCGCTCACCTACATTGCGAGCTATCATAAGCACTTCATCAGCAGAGTACAGGTTTGAAATCGTAGTTTCGACTTCAGCGCCTAATGTCGACTGATAGAGCTTTTGTGCAAAGTTATCCGCTCTGGTCGTCACTAGCACATGTTTTAGTGTCGAGCCTTGCTCTGCTAGCTTCTGTTTCACTTGCGGCAAGGAGTCAAGAATCAGCTTTTTACCCAATCCTTTACCTTGCGCACTTGGTAACACGGCAAGTTGCTCTAGTTCTAAAACAGCTTCAGGTCTAAACCCGCTCTTCTGAACCCAAATAATGTAGCCAACAACTTCACCTTCGCTTTCAGCAACAAAGTTAAGAAAACGTGGTGAAGCGTTTAAGTTACATTGTAACCAATCGCGTGAGTTTTTCTGTCGAACAAAGGCAGATTGATGAACCAAAGCCGCCCCATCGAGGTCGGCTTCTGTCATAAAACGAACTTGAGTCATGCAGCTACTCGCTCTCAGAATTAGGACGCGTTTTACAGTGTAAAATGGCTCTTTCTAGAAGCTCTAAAGCCGGTTTATCAGCTTCTGGAAGCTTAGCATCCGATTGACCTAGTGGTTCAACGCGGCTGCCCCACTTAATGTGGCCAGCTCCCCAAGTCAAACCAGCACCAAATGCTGCAACAAGAATGTTGTCGTTAGGCTTAACGAAGCCTTGCTCTAGCGATTCACACAGTGCAATTGGTACGGTTGCAGCCGATGTGTTGCCATAGTTTTGGATGTTAACAAATGCTTTCTCGCGCTCAATGCCCGCCATATCACACAAAGTTTGAATGATTCGGATGTTCGCTTGATGCGGAATCACAACATCTATGTTTTCAGTTGAGATGCCAGTGCGACTCAATACGGTATGTGCCGCTGCGCCCATGCCTTTCACAGCACGCTTGAAGATCTCTTTACCAACGAAATCAAAGTCCCAGTAACCGTTATCAGCAGCGAAGCGATCCATAGAAGTACCGAATTTTGGTACAGCTAGAATGTCACGGCCCTCTGCGTCACAACCGATTTGAGCTTCTTGTAAACCCACTTGCTCTTCAGTACGTGATAGAACCACAGCGCCAGCGCCGTCACCGAAAAGAACCGCCGTATCACGCTTGGTCCAGTCGATGAAGAATGAAAGACGTTCTGCACCCACAACGATTGCATTGCGGTAGTTGCCCGCTTGAATCAGTCGAGTTGCTGTTTCAACACCGTAGATGAAGCCAGTACACGCGGCGTTAAGGTCGAAAGCCGCTGCACTTTTAATGCCTAAGTTCTGTTGAACCTTAGACGCGGTATTTGGGATAAGAGAATCAGGGCTGCACGTCGCGATGATAACGAGGTCGATGTCTTCAGCCGTTAGACCAGCACACGCCATGGCATGTTTCGCTGCAACAGTCGCAAGTTCAGAGGTATTTACATGACTGATACGACGGTTTTCGATACCAGTTCGAGTTCGAATCCACTCGTCAGACGTATCAATGAAAGTGCTTAGATCATCATTGGACAGCACGGCTGGTGGCAGACACTTTCCCCAGCCAGTAATTTCGGCGTAAAATTTTGTCATCATTTACCTGTTTATTGTTTGTTTTTATTTAAGTATCGTATTCTAGTTTTAAACAGTATAAGCGCTCCGTGCGTGATTCGTAAATCGCGTTAGCAACGGAGTTACAATAAAAAGAGAAAGTTATGTCTACATTCAACACACGATGCCCTTCTTGTAATGGCGTAAACCGAGTTCCTTCAGAAAGAATTTCAGAAAGCCCAACTTGTGGTAAGTGCAAAACAGCACTGCTCGATGGCGCTCCTATCGAGGGAACGTCACTTAATTTCCAATCTATCTTGAACAGTTCACAACCTGTAGTTGTCGATTTCTGGGCAACATGGTGTAACCCATGTGTGGGCTTCGCGCCTGTGTTCAGCGACGTTGCAAAAGAGCGTTCTGGAGATGTTCGATTCGTTAAGATTGATACTGAAGCTCAACAGCAGCTCGCGGCAATGTATCAAATCAGAAGCATTCCGACCGTTATGGTGTTTAAAGACGGTAAACGTGTCGATACGATTAACGGTGCACTGCCAAAAGGTCAATTTGATCAGTGGCTTAATCAAGCACTAACTAAGTAACACTATTAGTTAAACTATTGATTTAGCATTAATTAATTCTAAGTAAGCACACAAAAATAGGTTAGAGAGCCTTATCAAACCAAGACTCTCTAACCTACTGTTTTATTTATGGTTATCACTTAACTTCTTGAATTAAACCACAGCTTCGCCTTTCGCTTGAATGCCAGCTTCTTGCTTACCTAACTCGTATTCCTGTTTGATCTGGTCTGCGACTTTCTCGGCAATCATAATGGTTGGTGCATTGGTATTTGCCCCAATCAGTGTCGGCATCACAGAAGCATCAATGACTCTCAAATTATCCAAACCATAAACTTTGAGATCTTTATCCACCACAGCTAAAGAATCACTATTAGGTCCCATTTTACAGGTACCCACCGGGTGATACTGGGTGTCTGCACGGTTACGGATATCTTGCTCGATAGCCTTGTCATCACTGGCGTCCACAGGGTAGAAAGCGTTGCCACGGATATCATCAAACGCGGAACTCTCCAACATTTGATACTGCTTCTTCCAGCCTTTAATCATGATCTCCATATCTTCAGGATGACTGAAAAACGCAGGATCGATCTTAGGCGGATCATAGGGATCATTGCTATTCAGCGTTACGGTGCCATGGCTCTTCGGTCGCAATAAGGTGACATGAGAAGTAAAGCCATGACTGGTATGGATTTTTCTGGCATGGTCATCGACAACAGCCACGACAAATACAAACTCTAAATCCGGTACAGCGATATGATCTTCGGAGCAGAGAAAGCCTATCCCCTCTGCAAAATTGCTGCTCATCTTACCACGGCGTTCTTTGTGCCATAGCGGTAAGGCTTTGGTCATTTCAGAGGCCATTTGCGGCGAGATGCCGAAGGTTTCACGCTTTTCACTGCATTTGTACGAGTGCACTAAGTCGATATGGTCTTGAAGGTTCTTGCCCACTCCAGGTAATTCATGAACTTGTTTGATGCCATGCGTCTCTAGTTCAGTTTGAGCACCGACACCAGACAGTAATAGCAATTGGGGAGAACCAAACGCGCCAGCGGATAGAATCACTTCCTTGTTAGAGCGGAGCTGATAACACTTTCCGTTAGAGCCATATTCAACGCCAACCGCCTTCTTGTCTTCAAACAATACCTTATGGGTGGTGGCTTTAGTAACGACCGTAAGATTTGGACGCGAAAGGTTTGGCGTTAAGTAAGCCTTGGCAGCACTGCACCGTTCACCATTCAGCTGAGTTACCTGCGTCGGCATCGCCCCAAACTGCGCCGCACCGTTAATATCTTCATTGCGAGGCACGCCTATCGATTCACAGGCTGTTAAGTAGCGTTCCAACATAGGGCTTGGCGACCTGAGGTTTGCCACATTAAGAGGACCACCTTGGCCATGAAACTCATCTTGATGAACTTCGTTGTTTTCGGCTTTCTTAAAGTAAGGCAGACACGAATCATAGCTCCAACCTGTGTTACCCAAGCTTTCCCATGTATCGTAGTCGTAGCGGTGCCCACGAGCGTACATCATGGCATTGATAGAGCTAGACCCGCCAAGTGTCTTACCTCTCGGCTGATAGCCTTTACGACCGTTCAAACCTGGCTGTTCAACGGTTTCGAATGCCCAATTGTTGAGTTTGGTTGGCATCATCGCAACCACGCCAACGGGTGTGTGAATTAATGGGCTCGTGTCTTTACCGCCCGCTTCTAACAAGCAAACCGTCACATTAGGATCTTCCGACAGCCGCGAAGCCATGACACAACCCGCAGAACCACCGCCAACAACAATAAAATCATAACTATCCATTTGCCATCTCCGCTATTTCTAGTGGGTGTAACTCACGCTTCAAGATTTTTCCGGTTGCTGTCATGGGTAAGGCTTTACGAATGAATACCTTACGCGGGTATTTGTAGTCGGCGAGTTGCTCACGACACCATGCTATCAAGGCGGCACTATCACATTGCGTATGTTCGTGAAGCACCACATGCGCGTGGATCTCCTCGCCTAAATGTTCATGATGCTCGCCTACCACCGCGACCATTTCGACATCGGGGTGACACATCAATACTTCTTCAACCTCACGTGGATAAACGTTGTACCCGCCACGAATAATCATGTCTTTCACACGGTCAACAATGAACAAATTGCCGTGCTCATCAACGCGCCCAATATCTCCCGTTAAGAACCAACCATCACGAATGGACTCAGCTGTCGCCTCTGGCCTTTGATAATAGCCTTTCATCACACTTGGGCTTTTAATGCAGACTTCGCCCAGTTCACCCATAGCGACAGAGTTGCCTTGTATATCAGTAATCTTGATGAGGTGGCCACATAAAGGCTGACCGACACTACCCGATAAACGATCGCCATCAATATGATTAAATGTCGCAACTGGCGCCGTTTCCGAGAGCCCATAACCTTCTAATACTGGTAATTCAAAACGAGACTCAAACTGTCGTATGACCTCAAGCGGCATAGACGCACCACCAGAAACACCTAACCTCAAGCTATGTTTAACCTGTTCAGAGCGTTTTCTTGTTTTTTCTGAAGTGTCAGCAGACTCTTCTCCCGCCTTTAATAGCGCAATATACATAGTAGGGACGCCAGCAAAGACACTGACTTTGTGGCTAATGATCTGTTCAATAACCAGTGATGGTTCAAAACGAGGAATCAACACCATGGTTGAACCCGTCAACACACTCGCGTTCATCATCACTGTCTGGCCGAAACTGTGGAACAAAGGAAGTGTGGCCATTGTCGTGTCGCTGTATTCCAATCTCATTAGATACTGTGACGACATCGCATTGGTCTGCATGTTGGTGTGGGAAAGCTCAGCTCCTTTGGGTTGACCCGTCGTGCCAGAGGTATAAAGGATCACAGCGGTATCATCACCATGGCAAGCCAGAGATTCAAACGGAGTAAAAGGTTGTGCCAACCAATCAGCTATTGATTCATACTGCTCATTACTTTCTAAAGTAGTGTCTGCACTTGTTGGAATAGGCATCTCGACAAAGTGTTCACAGTGGTTTGCCTGCTCAAAACCTTGTAAACCATAGCGACCAATTGGAAGCTCTTCACTGCCTTCAAAACATAAATAGGCTTTCGCGTCAGAGTCATTAAGGTGATAAGCGATCTCTCTGGCCTTAAATAGCACGTTCAAAGGCACGACTACACAGCCCGCTTTTAGAATCCCGTAATAGGCTATCGGAAAGTAAGTCACGTTCGGGCATGACAATGCGACCTTATCTCCCTTCTGCAACCCAAGTCTCTTCAAGTTAGCAGCCACATTTCCAGAAAGTTGTTCTAACTGAGAAAAACTGATTTCATCTGATCCCATACGCAGAGCGGCTTTAGTTGGAAAAAGCGAAGCGCTACGCTCCAAATTAACAGCAAGATTGTGCATCCATGATCTCCTTATGCGGCTTAGACCTGTTTGAGACGGTCACCGTAGACGTTCTAATCGTTGTAATAAGTGTCTTTCTTGTCATCACGAGCCTGCACATTGGTGTCTCATTTAGATAAGAGTCGTTATTGAGCAAAATGTTTAAGACGCTCCAATGTGCAACCCAACAAATTACAACATTTTGATAACATTTCGAACAGGTTTCAAAAAGACAAAAACCGGTGATATTCGGACACAGCCAGCGCAAGCCCAATAAAACCTTCCACACATAAACCAAAATTTGGAACAAGCTTGGGAAAGTGAGAACAAGCAGCAGGCGTAAATGTTAAAAGTTCGGTTAAGATATCGATATTCAACAAGAGGCAGCTTATGGAATACACCGCAGTTTACGAACCCGATATGCAAGCATTCGGCATTCTGGATCTTCAGTTGCTACATCGTTACCTGTCGCCTGTTACCAGTATCGAAGCGTTGCTCGAAGGCAGTAACATCGATGCTCTCCAACTCAACACACCCGATACACACATCACTTTGGCGCAAAAGCTTGCTGTATTCAGTAACGCATTAGCGAATTCCAACGAAGACGGTTTGGGGCTTAAAGTCGGCCAACAAGCGAGGTTCAGTGACTTCGGCGTGCTCGGTTATGCGGTGTTTAGCAGCGAAACACTACTCGATGCCTTTTTAATCGGGTTTAAGTATCTGCAACTTGCTGGCCCTGTCCTCAGGAAAACCATGTCTGTAGAAGACAACATTGGTTACTTTCGCGCAGAGCAACTTATCGAACTCGATTCTTTGCTACCCTTTTGCTGTGAATATTGGTTTGCGGCGATACACAGTTTGTGCGAAGAGGTCTTACAGCAACCCTTTCCTTCTCAAGTGATCCGCTTCCCTTACCCAAAACCTGAATACGGCGATCTATACACAGAGATTTTCCGCTGCCCGGTTGAATTCAATAGTGACCGCCTTGAATGGGAGTTCGACGCAACCACCTTGTATTCGTCTCTTCCTACCGCCAATACCATCACTTTACAGATGTGTTTAAAATCGTGTGATGACATGTTGGCAAAAGTCAGTGCACCCACCAGCCTCAAAGAGAAAGTCTCTCAGATGCTGATTGAAAGGCCAGGATGTTACCCATCGATAGAATCCATTTCTTCAGAACTGGGCATGTCTTCTCGAACTCTGCGTCGTCACCTAAAAGCCGCGGATACGAGCTATCAGAAGATACTTGACCATGTTCGCTTTCACCTTTCCCGGCACTACCTTTCTTCAACTCGAATGAGTATTGAAGAGATATCTGAACGCGTTGGTTTTTCTGATAGCGCTAACTTTCGTCATGCCTTTCGTAAATGGAGTGGAAGCTCACCACGTCAATACCGAAAAGAAGCGCTCTTATCGTAAACTGCACTTCAAATTTAATTTCAACGATACAAATAAATTTGTTTTGACCCTCTCAATTAAATAGCCAATGAACAAGGGTTTAACGGCTTTATGACCACATAAAATCACGTCAAACCACCAAATGTCGCAACCGTATTTTAGTTTCGTTAGTCGATAAATTTCTTTTATCTTAACGACCATTTTTATTCGTTTTACCCAATTCAGTTTCTCCCCCATAGTCGCGGAAAATTCATCGTTTCTTTTACTATCAGAGGCTCCTGCATTGGACAACATCCAACCAACAACTCGCATAACGGTTCCTGTTATTGCATTGTCTTTTTACGCGATCGCTTCAGGCTACTTAATGAGTTCATTACCATTAATGCTGTCTGAGTATGGCTTAGACAAAGATCTATCGAGTTGGTTGGCGAGTGCATTCTATGCAGGTCTACTGGCTGGTACATTATTGATTGAACGTGCCATTGCGCGTGTTGGTCACAAAGACGCGTTTGTCATCGCATTGAGTGTGTTCATCGCAACGATCCTTGTATTGCCATTGATCCCACATCAAGCAGTTTGGCTATTAGCTCGCTTTGTGGCTGGTGTGGCGGTTGCAGGTATCTTCGTGATTGTAGAGTCTTGGCTAATGAGCGGTGACGAGTCACAACGCGCAAAACGTCTCGCTATCTACATGTGTTCACTGTACGGCGGTTCTGCAGTTGGTCAGCTTGGTATCGGTTACTTAGGTATTACTGGTGGCGTACCTTTCATCGCAATGTTCACCCTTCTGTTTGGTGCGATCATTGTTTTGATGTACGGACAAGCAACTCCACCACAGATCCACGATGCGCAATCTTTGTCTTTAAAGCAGATCAGCAAATTGAGCCACAGCGCGCTAATTGGCTGCATTGTGTCTGGATTAACGCTAGGTGCTATTTACGGCTTGATGCCAGTTGAACTTGCTCAACGTAACATTGCACACGAAGACATTGGCGGTTTGATGGCTCTAGTTATCATGGGTGGCATGGCTGTACAGCCGATGGTGACTTGGTTATCTCACCACGTAGGACAAGTGTTATTAATGGCTCTGTTCTGCCTGCTAGGGGTTGCAAGCATTGGTGTGCTGACTATCAATCACGATTTCTACGTACTAGGCATGAGCTTGTTCGTATTAGGCATGGCGACATTTGCGCTATACCCAATCGCGATTAACTTAGGTTGCCGTAACCTTGACCCAAGCTACTTGGTGTCAGTGACTCAAATCATGCTACTTTGCTACAGCATCGGTTCTGTTGCGGGACCAATCGTTGCAGACAGCTTTATGGATTCACAAGCGGGATTGTTTACATACCTGTTCGCGTCTCTGCTTGCTACAACGATCTACATGTTGATTGCTAGCCTAAAGCGCTCTCACCTACAGATTGCAGGCGAGTAAGCTTAAATAGACAGACACCAGATACGTGTCATTAGGGCTCCGAGTTAAGATTTTATATCTAAACGAAGGGCCCTTTTTGTTTATGTCGTCTGGAGGAAATAACGACAATAAACATCAACAATCAGAAAATAAAATCAATTACCTCTGAACGTTAAGGTTGAAATACGTAACCTTCACCAGTAATGGTAATGATTAGTCCATCTCCGAATAATGATCTTATTTCAGATATCGCAACAATCACCGAAGAGTTAGTTACTTTTTCACTTTCCCAGCCAATCTTCTTTAATTGACCAACACTGAACAATTCACCTCGATGTCGATTCATAAATAAAATGATCTTTCGGTACGCCAATGGCATGGTAGCCAGTACGTAGCCATTCTCTACATTGCGAATAAGTTTGGTGTTGAGTTCAACAATTTTTCCGTTTAATTCAAGTATTACGTTGTTTTCAGAGTGGTTCGTTTCTATTACAGGATAAGAGTCCATTTTTGTATCATTCCCTTACTATATAGCCAGCGACAAAGTCAGATTCAGTCGTATTTATATAACGTCGCTTATAACTGGACGTTTTAGATTTGACGATAATCAATGGAATTCGTACGGTAAAGAGATTAAATTTTTATTATTAAGATATTAACAGGATATAAATAGAGGATTATTTAGTCCGCCATAACATACCCTTCGTTGGAAACGGTTTGAATACAACGGCAATCAAGAACTCTTCTGATCTCGTAAATAGCCACCAATACAGACGCACATGTCACCGCTTTACCGGCCCAACCTACACGCTTCAAAATTTGTTTACTGACTACTTGGCCTTTGTTCTGATAAAGATAAAAAAGTACTTTACGGTGAGGCCCTGAAAGCGTTCCGACAATCGAACCACAGCCCTGCTTGCGTACGATTTTAGTGCCTGAACGAAACTCTTTGTTGTTTAAAATGAGCTTTGACGGGAGCTCTAAATCATCCGTCTCGCTGATAACTTGTTGCATTAATTCCTCATGTTGCATAAGCAGTCGTCTTCTGAGATATTTCCAATACTATCGAATAGAGCAAAAATACTAAATTGATAGATAGCTCAATACAGTAATATTACTGAAAAGTTTGATCTTGCGTAATTGATCGAGGAAACATGTAAGGCTAACCAGGAAGTCGATGACTCTTTCGATATTGACTGGGTGACAAACCGAAATGCTTTTTGAAACGATGCGAAAAGTTATAAGGATCTTTGTAGCCTAAGCGATTAGCAATCATAGAGACTGACCAATCTTGATATTTCAGCAGACTGGTGGCTTTATCCATGCGTAATTGAATCAATTTACTGCGTGGTGAGAGGTTGAATAGCGTCTTAGTGACTCTATTGAGTTGCTCTTCACTGATGAACACTCTTTCGGCCATCCCTGCCACTGTCCATGGCTGGTGCAGACTACTTTCAATCTCATTATAGAGCGCTTGAACACGTGCAGTGGTACTGGTCGACTTAGGCTCAAACCCCGTCAATGTTCGGATAATTTCACTCAAGAGTAACTTACGGTAACTGGCTCTACCGCCTATCTCCAAGTAAACCAAGTTCATTAATGACCAGATCTGCTCACACTCTCCAAAAGGCACAATCCCCTGTCCTAAACTAGCTATGTGCTGCCATTGCTTAGTGTCAGGCGTCAACATCCACGCCATTTTCCAGTAATTATATTGAGGATCGAGTTCAAAACGAAATGGGGTTTCAGCAGGAAGCACCACGAGTGTATACGGCGTAATCGCTTGAACCGATGTTGCGGTTGTTAGAATGCCGCCACCTTCCATAGTGAAAATCAACGTATGAACATTAACGGATTCGCGCTCAACCCAATAACCATCATATAGCTTCGCCATGCCGCCCATATAGACACCGAAGCTTTTCATCTCTGGAATATCTTCAACGGTCAAAAAACGTTCTTTGCACTGTTCGGCGAGAAAAACATCATCATGCCAATTTGATTTTGGTCGCATTGAATCAATGACGGATTCGCACAGGTTTTGTTGTTTTTTAAACATGTTGTTACTTCGCTCAAATCACTATAGTTCTGCCATAAATCGGAGAGCTTATGACAACTAACATCAACCCTAACTCATCTATGAATAACAAGCCAGAGAGCATCTTACCTCGTATCGTTAAACTGGGTTTACCTGTTGCTTTGCAAAGTGCACTTGTCGCTATTCTTGCCCTTGCTGACGTTTTAATGGTCAGTGACTATGGTATGGAAGCAGCTGCGGCTGTGGGAATTGCATCAAAATGGCACTTCGTTGCTATTATGATTATGGCAGGGTTGGCCTCAGCAAACGGAACATTAGTTGCTCAATACTGGGGAAAGAATGACCGAAAAAGCGCGCGAACAGTATCATCTATCGCGATGGTGTTTGGCTTAAAAGTTCTGCTGCCTGTTACTGCAATCATCACTCTTGGTTCTCAGTTTTTAATGATGTTGCAAACCAGCGATCAAACCGTGATTGAACTTGGCGCGACTTACCTATGGTATGGCTTCCCTGTTCTACTGCTGACTCACATTGTTGTCGTAGTAGAAGCAAGCATGCGCTCTTCAGGTGACACCGTAACCCCGCTACTGTTGGGCGCGGTGACCATTGCACTCAACATTGCGCTTAACTTCGTTCTAATCAAAGGTGCCTTTGGTATTCCCGCTATGGGCGTAGCAGGTGCGGCACTGGCGACGACACTCGCTCGCGCGATTCAAGTTGGCTTGATGTATGGCTACATGCGCATGCGTAAACACTGGTTGTTAACCACGCCTAGCTCACCTCATCGTCCGTCATTATGGTTGTCTTACCGTCGTATTGCTTTGCCACTAACGATGAATGCCGTGTTATGGGCAATGGGCACTATGGCGTACCAAATGATCTTCGGTCACATGGGCACAACGGAACTTGCCGTGTTCTCTATGCTCGCACCGTTTGAATCGTTGTGTTATTCGATTTTCTTTGGTATTTCGGTAGCGTGTTCAGTGCTGCTTGGTCATTCATTAGGCCGTGATGAGTTTGATGACGCAATGAGCATGGGGCTGACATTCATTAAAGCCGTCGTTGGATTTGGCGCGGTTGTCGGATTGCTACTGTTTATGGGCAAAGAGCATGTTCTAACATGGCTGAACCTTTCTACAGAGGCGCTCTACCCGCTCGCTTCACCTGCAATGACCATTATGTGTTTTGCTGTGGTGATTCGTATGCTGAACATGGTGATCATTAACGGTATCATTCGTGCTGGTGGCGATAATGCGTTCTGCCTGCGTATGGATTTCATCGCGATGTGGATGGTCGGTATTCCAGTGTGTTTACGGCGCGTTTGTCGCTGGATGGGATTTCAAATACATCTATGGTTTGATGTTGGTAGAAGAAGTGGTGAAACTGGCAATTTGTTCTGATCGTTACCTAAGCCGACGCTGGATCAACAACCTCACAGTGACCTACGACGAGCCTCAAGCGGCATAGGCTATTTGGCTATTTGGCTATTTGGCTACATTGAAGCTGAGATAGAAGCGTATCTACATCAAAAAGGTCTGAGCAATCAGACCTTTTTCGTTTCTTCAGCAACCACTTTAAAACGTAAGTTACTTCTTATTCATTCGGATATGGCGGTTCGACACATTCGGCAGCGGCTTCTCAGGCACTTTTCGCTTTTCATGTATCAAATGTCTGATCGCTAAAATCGGATGCTTGAGTAACATTCTTGGCCCAGCATAGCGCATGACTAAACGCATCTGCTCTTTAGGATCGGGCTTATAGCAATGAATCGGACACTTATTGCAGGTCGGTTTGGCTTCACCATAAGGGCAACGGTCAAGTCGTGTTTCGGCATAGCGTAACAGTTGATCACACTCTTCACATAACGCGCCATTCTGACGCACTGCACCGTGATGATCTTTACAGTAGATGTGCACCATCGCAATCACGGTTTTGTACTCGGTTGCGAGTTCGCCTTGTAGAATGTTGTTATGTTGAAACATGATTAATTGCCCAGAGATAAACCGTACAGGTTGAGGTTGACGCTTTCACTTAATACGTCTTCGATTCGCTCAAACACAAAACCTAACTTAGTTAGCAGTGCGATGCTTCGAATGTTATCAGAGGTAGTGATGGCAACTAAATGATCGATATCAGCATTCTGTTTAGCTTGTTCAATTATTGCTTGTGCCGCTTCTTGAGCAAAACCTTGTCCATACACCTCTGGAACAAAGCCATAGCCAATATCATGCGACTCTAGGTTATCTCTTTTAATTAACCCGCAAATACCAATTGGGGTTAATGCGTCCTTCATTTCAACCATCAATAGGCAAACACCCTTCTCTTCATGCATCTTAAGAATGTTGTTTTTGATGTATTCAACGGCCTTGTCAGTGTCGCTGATTTCCTTGTCTCCAATGTAACGCAGGAAATCTTCTGAGCTGTATAATCGCTGAATAAACGCCGCATCTTGAGGCGTGATCATTCTTAATCGTAAACGTTCGGTCTCGACGGCCTGCATAGTGATATTTTCCTTGCTGAATACCATGTAAATATTGAGTTCTAGAGCTAAAATGATTATCCTCCACCGCCTAAACTAAATACAAGGCTATGCAGCAATGAACCGTAAGAAAAAAATCAATCAAATTCTAAAAAAGAAGCAGAAACAGGCGAATTCTAAACTGCATAGTAGCAACAAGCCTCGCTACATTTCTAAAGCTGACCGTGCAAAAATGGAAGCTGAAGAACAGGCTAAAGCCGCTCAAGAGCAAGCCGAAGGCACAGTTGAAGCGACTGTTGAAGCCGAAGAGACAAAAGCTGCAGAGTAAGTTGTAAACTCGCAGTTCCCTTGTCTGACACTCTTCCACGAGCCAACAGACAAGAACAAAAAAAGCAGCCTCTCATTGGGCTAATGCTTGTAAGTTAAGCATCGTTTAGCGTCTTCTTGGAGGCCTTGTCGCATAGCGACAAGGCCTCTTTTTTACTGCTCTTGGGTAACTTCGTTCTCGCCTCTCAGGTAAAACAAAGCTTTCTGACATATCCAGTATGTAGTTTATTACTTCTGGGATTCGTCCCGGTGCGACCGCTGGTAATAATTGAAGCTGTCCAACAAGGAATAATGAAGCCTGTTTAAAGCCGATTTGATAAGGCATCACTGACTTCTGATGATAGGCCATTTGACACATCATGAACCGCAGTAGATTGTAAGCAACCAGCATTCCCCAAAGCTCTTGATTCACTAACTCTGGCTTTTTGCTTCTTAACGTAAGTTGGTTCTGAAGCATGTATTGCTTCATCTCACGATACCCCAACTCTATTTCCCAACGATGGCTATATAGTTCGGCGATATCAGCACCAGGATATTTCATCGTGTCTATCATTGACGTTAATAGTCGGACTTCTTTTCCTTTAATCGTCTTTGTGATTAAACGAGCTTGGAGAGTTTTGGGGGCATCAACCCACTTCTTTTGAGCTTGAGGTGATAGCTTGAGCTCAACGAGCTCTTGTCCTCGGCCTACCTTCGATAACACAGTGTATTGAGCCCCTTTTCTTAATGGGAGCAGCCAATGTTTTTCATCGCCACTGGTTTGCCATTTATGCAGTAAGCCCAAGGCGTAAAATCCGCGGTCAAAAATAGTTAAGCTGTTTGAGGGAGATTGTTCAATAAGCGGGATCGTAAGGTCGACTTCACTTTTAGATACTGAGTCGAATGAAGCGCTGTTGAGTAAATGACTGGTCAGCTCCATATGGCAGACCATTCTCACTTGAGGGTAGTCAGATATCGTTGTTTTATTGCCTGTTCTACTAAAATGCTCATCATTACTTTTAGTGTCTGGTGTTCTCCACACAACACCATCTACAGCATGAAGTGTTAACCCATGCCAATCGGGATGAGGAGTCTTGCGGTGCCAAAGTCGTTGAGTGTGATTGAACACGGCTTCCATAACGTCGGAACCAAGTCGGTGACGTGCCTGTATGACAGCGCTAGGTGCGACGAATGGCTTCTTACCCGGTAGGAGAATATCAAGTTGCGAGACTACTTTATCCATCGATAAATGACGGTAAAGGGACATCCCTAAAACACTCCAAACCATCATTTCCATTGGTAACCTGCGCTTTCGAATAGTCGCAACCCCAGATTCTTGGAGGCACTGTTCGACGAGTTCCGGGGACAGCAGGTCTGATAACCCTGAGAGCTGTTCTGGAGAGAAGTTATGGACTTGATTAAGGGCTTGTCTAAGAAACATAAAAAATCCGAGTGTTAAAGAAACACTCGGATTTTGACATCCTTGGAGGATCGTTCAACCAGTCTTTTTTACTTAACTGATCGGCATTACCTCTCATTGGGCTGCTTTTTTGATCGTACTTTTTTCATTACGTGGTTTATTAGCTAACTTATTTTAGCCACTTAACCTTTGAAAGGCTGAACTTCCCAGCGTGCAAACGGCGCTTTTGCATTAATCCCCGCTCGTCCCCAACGGTCAACGGAATCAACTACCAAGATACGCTCGTTAGGTACTAGAGACTTAATTAAGTTAGTTGGCTTTTTCGCTGTGACTAACCATAGTGCATCGTCTTCTGAAAACATCGCTTTGAGTTTGGCTTTGTCTTGTTCTGTCCATTCCAGTTCAGCTTTGAACATACGTTCTTCAACAAACAGTTGAGTACCTGAAGCGAAATCTTCCAAGCTTTCTGAGAGCAACAAGACTGAATCTACGTCGTTATCCAATAACACCGCTTGTTGTTTGTTAATCAGCTCACGCACATCAAGCATTACACGCTGTAGGTTGCTATCAATGGTCTCAGCTTGCGCTGGCCACAATAACTTAAAGTCATCAGCAACAATCGCCGCCATGCGCGTTAAGTTGGTTGGGTTTAACCATGCGTATTTAGACACATCGCCATTTGATAACGTCAGCGCGGCAACACCTTGCGCGCGCGGTGTGATCGCTTGAGCAGCATCTACTTCAACCAAATGGATATTGCCCTGTCTTGCGTAAACAAAAGTTGGGTCAACTTGCCAGATGGATGACAACGTCACTGCTACCGTCGCCTTTTTACCGGATTGAAGCACTTTGCTTGCCCCCTTTGTACCAAACCAATTTGGCAGACGATCAATGCCGTAGCGTTTTGGTGGCAGATATTCGGTGGTAATTTCAGTGCCTTTGGTTAGCTCTGTCGCCAAGGCATAAGTCACAGGCGTACTGGTGAGGATATCCTCGGCATTAGCACTGATAGACACCATTGAGCCAGCCAACAATAAGCTAGTTAGTGCGCCTACTTGAGTCGTTGCCTTCACTGAACTTGAGATACGATTCATTAAAGAAGTCATGATTATGCCTTTCTTACAATTCGGTATAGCGTTGCCGCTAGGAAAAATGTCGCAGAAACGATGATGATTGAAGCGCCCGAAGGTACTGGTAGTTTCAATTCCATAGGTAAGACGGTTCCAACTAAACACGCGACCGTTGCCAGTAACGCCGACAGCAATACAAAGCTGCCCATGCGTTTAGTTAGCAAGCGAGCGGTAGCTCCTGGAATCAGTAATAACGCGCCAACCAGAACAGCACCTACGATCTTCACCGCTGCAATCGTCACTAAGGTGATCATCATGACAAACAAATAGTCGTAGAAACTGGTGTTATAACCACGAACCTTGGCAATATCCGGGCTGATACAGGTCAAAAGAATACGGTTGAACGTCGGTATCAAGAGCAAAATGATGATCGCGCAGCTGCCCGCAAGAATTGCTAAGTCTTGGTCTGTTACCGTCAAAATCGAACCAAATAGTACGTTCTCAAGCATGTGGATGTTGATCTTACGCGCTACGTACATCAGCAATGCCGCACCCACTGCCAACGCTAAAGCAAGGAAAACGCCAACTAAGGTATCGTATGGCACATTGGTTCTGTTTCTTACAAAGTGAAGAAGCAGAGCGAAGATCATACAGAAACTAAACAGACCAATAATTGGGTTTTCTGGTGGCTCGCCTAGCAACACACCTATAGCGATACCGGTTAATGCCGCGTGGCCTACCGCTTCAGAGAAGAAAGCCAGACGCTTGGCAATCACCAAAGTACCGAGGCCACCTAGTAACGGGCCCAGTAACAATGCAGCAACCAGTGCATTGACCATGAACGCATACATGAAGCTGTCTGACAGCCAACCCGCTTCAACGCCACTTATGGCAAGTTGTCGTAACCAATCCATCACGCAACCTCCTTCGGTTTGGTCGTCGCAGCGCCACTGCTGTAGTGCTGGAATAAGCTTTCAATCTTACTTGGATGTAGTACCTGTTCGTGTGGACCACTATCCACCAAGAATCGATTCACAACATGTACATTGGCTTCAAGGCGACGTACTGCGGTTACATCGTGGTGAACCGCAAGGATCGTGCGACCCTCGTCAACACATTCACAAATCAGTGATTCAAGATAACGAACGCCTTGTTCATCCATACCGGTCGTTGGTTCGTCCAACACCAATAGACTTGGGTTATCCAATAGCGCTTGAGCAAACAACACACGTTGCTGCTCACCACCCGACAACTGTCCCATTCGGCGATCGTTACGAGTCGCCATACCGACGCGATCCAATTGTGCTAATGCAAGATCTAATTGCTTGGACTTACGACGCCAAAATAGCGGAATTCGAGTTTGGTTAAGCAACACGAAATCCATGACCGTCAAAGGCAAGCTCGATTCGAAGGTCGCTTTTTGAGGAACGTAACCGATACTTGGCTTTTCTGGCCAATGAATATTGATTTGCCCAGAGAAAGGCGTCAATCCTAGAACAGAGCGCAACAAAGAGGTTTTACCACCGCCGTTGGGCCCCATGATTACATGGCACTCACCCGCTTTAAGTTCGAGTGAAATATCGTCAAGAATGACGTTGTTGTCGTATTGCAGACCAAGTTGATTGATTGAAATCGATGGACCTAACATTATGCGTTCCCGCTTTTAGCTTGATTCGCCGCTGCAAATTTCATTGCTTCGATCAGCGTTTCTAGGTTCTTCTTCATCTCAACTTCAACTTTGTCGTCTTCATATTCGCCATGCGTCATGTGAGAGAAACGGTAAAGCTGAACACCTGTTTCCGCTTCAATCGTGTCAACAAAACGATTTGGCATGTTTAGCTCGTAGAACAACACATCAATGCCCGATGCACGGATCTTTTCGATCGTCTCTTGCAGCTGACTCGCACTTGGTTCAACACCGTGTGCAGGCTCAATCACCGCCGCAACATCCACACCAAACTCTTGAAGGATGTAGCCATACGCATTGTGGGTGGTCGCCACCTTCATACCTGAAGTATCTAACTCACCTAATGACAACATCGCATCGCGCTTCATAAAGCGAAATTGCTTTGCGTATTTACGTGCATTCTTACGATAAAAAGCCGCGTTGTCTGGGTCGAGCTTAGATACTTCACTCGCGATGGTGTAAACCTTTTGAATTGTTGTCGAAAGTCCAACAAACGTGTGCGGATTCACCGCGCCTTGACCCACAGACTGGCCTAATGCTGGAAGTAAAGGCACTTCTTTGTTCGCTTCGATCACCACTAAGTCATCACGTTGCGCAGCTGAAATGACTTTTAGTGCGAAGTCGTCATGGCCAATACCGTTTACCACGATGGCGTCCATCTGGCTCAAACGTTTCAAGTCGTTCGGTTGTGGTAAGTAGTTATGCGGATTAAAGCCAGCATCAACCAAAGGAAGGATGTTCACTTTGTCACCCACCACGGCTTTTACATAGCTGTAGTAAGGCTGAAGGGTTATGCCAATCGTCAGCTTATCGCTGTCGACCTTGTATTCTTTTGCCAATGCATTGGGTGTCATTAACACCGCCAATAACGACATCATTAGAGTCATAATTCGCATAGTAAATCTCTTATTATTAGTGAACATTTTTATAAGCCGGATTGTTTAATGAGAAGAAGCGTCATGCAGATCAACTTCTGATTCATTGACGACCATTTTCCAGCCAGCAGATTCAAGTGTGTTCTCATCAAAATTAGTCGGTTGACTTGCTACGCCACCAAAAAAAATCCAGATTTCAGGAGAGACACTGTTGGCGTTCAAAATAAAGGAATCAGCGAAGCCATGATCGGTTGGCGCCGCTTGTTCACTTGATGTCGCATATTCGCTTGGCGTAGAGAAGTAATAACCACGATTGTCCAATAACCAAGCATGAGAACCTTTGCGCTTCCAACTCTGGTCTTCAACAAATGGAGCGACCCATTCATCTTTAAGTGACGCAACACTTGGCCATTCGCCGTCAGACTCCATACGCAGGTCGCGAATCTCTTCATGAGCCAAGCGCAGCTCTGACAACATCGCCAAGTTTTCTTGCTCGACATCGGTCACTAAGATTTGATGATCAAGTACCGCTTCGATATGCGATTCTGCTTGATGAAATGGGATAGCAACCGTGGCAAAGCTCAGAATGAACACAATGAGCAGCCCTACCCATTTGCCTTCTCTGCCGCCCGTGTCAGCACGTACACCTTGAATCATCATTTCTCGCTGATCTCTACAACATCAACTTCAACTGGAAACTCATGACCTGAATCGAACACAAGGTAGAACTCAGTGTCTGGGTGTGGAAATTCAACTATAGAACGTTTATCTGTCATCTCTTTTGCAATCAAGTTGTCTTCGTAATCGTACATTTCAACCGCGTAATCAATCGCTTTACTACCGTCTGAATAGCCCGCTTCGCAGGCCACAGTTTTGCCTTCAAACCAGCAGCTCATCAATGGAAAGTGTGCTTGCGCAGGTAATGCAGCGAAACCAAGTCCCAGAGCTAAGCAAGGAGTCATTAATGCGTTAAGTTTTGTTTTTATTGTCATGGTTCGTCCCCTAGCCACAGTGCAAATTCTCAGTAGTAAACTGAGCGATAAAGGGCTCAAATGAGCCCTTAAGTTTTTGGGTTGCTTAATCAGGGATCTAGCCCCGACATCACAGATTATTGAAGCAGTGCTTCGAACGTTAGGTGAACGTTCGCGCTTGCTTTGTCTGCCAGTGGGTTGTCAATCAACTCACCTTTGTAGTTCGCTTTCATTACGTAACGACCCGCTACATCTGGAGTGAACGTAATTTCGCCGTTCTCGTCGCTCACTACATCAATCTGTTCTTGGTGGTTGCGGTAAAGCGTGCCTTCACGAGTGATCTCAGCTTTCACGTCTTTTTGAATTTCACCGTTGTAGAAGAATTGGAACGTGACTGGTTCGCCTTCAACGATGTCTGAAGGGTGTGTCACAGGCTTCATTTCAAGTAGCTTGCCTTCAATTTTGAAGACTGAATCCGTTGGCTTTCCTACTGTGATGTAGCTTTCAGCGCGAGTGAAGCTGATTTGTGTTACCACGTCACGTGACTTTTCAGGTAGTACAGAATCACGTTCCGCTTTGTTTGCTTTGATCCATTTCACAGTGTCACGACGGCCCGCTTTGTACTGTGTGTAGTAAGATGGCTGGTTGTTAATCGCAACTTTGTGTGTACCTTCTTCTTCAAAGTAGAAATCGAAGATTGAACGACGTTTACCGCGAACAACAAAGTTAGGACGCTCGCTACGGCCATCAGGCATGATGACATGCGCATTTTCGCTGCCTGCAGGCTTATCAAAAACAAACGTACCGTGAGACGCCGTCACGTCGAACGTTAGCCAATCACCACCTTCTTTCGATACGGTAAAGTGTGATGGCAAAATCCAGCGTGGGTGAGCTTGTGCTGTTGTCGTAGCCGCTAGGCCGAACGCCATAACACCCGCTAGAGCAAGTGCCTTCATTTTTGTCTGTTTCATCATGTTCATTCCATTATTTATAATTTTTAGCCGTGTCGCTCAATCTGAGCCTACGATGACTACTATCGATTCTGTTCTGATTCTTAAACCAATCGGTGTTCACTGCTGCGTTGTCTATTTAGCGACGTAATTCAGTGTGATTTCACCCGTCTCTTCTGTCGCCTTTAGCTCATAAGAAACGTTTGAATCTGTGAGTGATACTTTCTGACGAAGATAGTTACGGCCGCCGTGTTCACGAACCACTTCGATATGAACCGTGTATTCGCCTTGCTCTAGATCTTGACCGTCATCGCTCTTACCATCCCAAACAAAGCGGTACTTGCCGGCAGGACGCGTTGCGGATGTCACAGCATCAACGAGCTCACGGTCGTAACGTCCAACTTTTCTCCACCAGCTGCGTAGATCTTTCAGCCATTCATCTTTACCGACCCAAAGTTCAATGGTTTTCACTGATTTTCGTTCGCTGTTCTCTACCCACACCGCCACATAAGGACGCGCATACATAGAGGTATCAATCTTTGGAAGCTCGAAGCTGACATCAAGTTTTGCCGTATCAGGAATCGCTTGTGCCATACCTAGGCTTGGCAAAAGAGATAAAGCAAGAAGCGCCTTGCTCCAGTTCATTTTTTTCATGTTTAACAACCTTTTAAATCCGTTTAACCTTTAATTCGTTCTTCAAGCTGATTCATCAAGCTAATTAAGGGTTAAGGTACGGCGACAAAATAGATAGCAAGTGAGATTGCAGAGCCAAATACCGTCCATTTAACGGAGGTATTGAGTGTTTTTTTCTTAGGTAACAGTAAGCACACGCCAGTCAGTACAAAGAAGATCATCAGCAGCGCTGTGATATCGATGAACCATTTCCATACCTCACCGCTATTACGACCTTTGTGTAGGTCGTTCAACAGTGCAATCGCGCCGTAGTTCGTGGTTTCGACCTCGACCATTTCAGATGTCACGTCAACAAATACAGACGCGTTATAACCTGGTCCTTTGAAGTCCATCGACACTTCACCGATAAGCAACTCACCGTCTTCAATTTCGGCGTAGATGTCTAAACCAGAAGGAACACCCGATAAATTGGCCTCTTCAAACAGGAATGTTTCGAAGGCACGTTCGTCGGCTTTTAATCGCCCGTCTTGGATCGTGAACAAACTCGTAGGAAGCTCTAAAGTAGAGCGTTGGATATTGGGTTGGCGTGACTCAAATAAGTCAGGTCTATTCAGGGTGATACCTGTCACTGAGAAGAAAAGAACAACGAACAGAAGTGCCATTGAAATATAAACATGAAGTCGACGAGCCCATGATTGAACCGCCCTACTTTTTAACGACATACAAACCAATACCTATAAATTTTATGGCGTCAATTTAGTTGATAATCATTCGTATTGGCATTCAATTTACATTGTTTACGTTTGCCGAGCGGCGTAAGGAAATTTACATAACATTACATGGGAAGTAATCGAACTGTATGCATATTCTTGCTAACTTGTACTAAAGGGAATGGATAGCTTGTATTTGAGGTCATCGATAGTAAGGTCAAACCTCAAAAAATCTCAATATCAACATGCTTGATTGAGGTTGGTTTAAGGTAGCAGTTGTGGCTTTAAGGAATGAAAGTTGGGACTATTTACCTTCGTGACTATTAACCTTCGGAGCTATTTGATCTTTGGATCATTTTGAAGATCATACACAAACGGCGGACTCTTCGGTTGATGCGGTTTGTTAAATACAGACTAATAACCGATTTAACGATAGCTAATTAGGCTTAAAGGGATTTTGAAATGCGTATTATTGTTTTGGCTTTTACAGCGCTCGTAACAGCGTGCAGTAGCCAAATGAGCAACACAGAAGAGCACGTCCAAGAATACATCGGCTCAGACATAACCGATGCACAAGAGCAGTATCTAACCGAACGCTCACGTCCTATCAGCTTTTGGGCATCTCGAAACTATGCTTGGGTTGAGACGAAGAAACCACTAGATAATGGTTACACTTTACATGCCTTTAAGAACCCTTATCGTGACTGCACCATTAACTGGGTCGCTAACACCAGTGGCGCAATTCAAAGTGCAACGCTTAGTGGCACGATGTGCGAGCCTTAATCAATCCATTCCAATCGAACAATAACGCTAGATGAGCTAAAGTCCCAAGATGGGCTTAAGTCGCCTAAATTAAAAAGGGTGTCATTTGAACGATCAAATGACACCCTTTTGCTTTTCTTGTTTCTTATGCGCTGTTCTTGTCTTCTGTTTACGATGAGCGGTTAAACGTTTCCGTTGTCACTAACCGTTCTAAGCTGAGTCAGGTATTTAATCCAGCCTTTCGCCTCAGAAGATGGCTCAATGTTATTGGCACGCTTGGCTTGAGCAAGGGCGTTATCAAGATTCTTTAGCTTGTACCATGAACGCACTTTCGCTAACGCAACGTCGGCTTGTTTGTTTTTGTCTTTCACTTTATCTAAAACAACCAGAGCTCGGTCGTAGTAACCTTGCTGAACCAATAGCTGAGCTACATTCCAATGATACTGAGTGTCTTTTTTAGACGCTAACGACCACACTTCAATCGCATTGTCCCATTCTTTCGCTAACTGCCAGTAGGTTGCTTGCTCTGCAAGAAGTTGAACGTCGCTGTTCGCATCATCTAGCTTACTAATTTCTTGTGCTGCGCGCTCTGGAATTCCACGTTTCGCGTAAAGCTGCGCTAACAAACGGCGATCTGAGTTCTTCAGCTCAACACCTTGTAGATCGGCCAGTGCTAACGTGTTCAATGCATCACGATTACGTTCTAATCTTAACTGAATACCCACAAGTTGACGCCACCAGTTGTCTTTTTCTGGTTGAAGTTCAATCAGGCTTTCCAATGTCGGAATAGACTGTTTCCACTGCTTTAGCTGAAGCTGTGCGCCCAGTTTTAGCGATAGAGGTGATAACTCTGGTTTTGAATTGAACTTGTCGTGATTACCGATGGCCACTAGTACTTTCGACCAGTTTTCAATTTGGTATTCAGCTTGTGCAATTCGCATCCAAAGTGTGTCTTTCTTTTCCTTTTCAGGTGCTGTTTTCACTAACTCGTAGTAGTGCGGAAGCGCGTTTTTAAACTGCTGATCGTTCAACAACAAATCAGCCAGCATGCGCTTCGTTATCCAAGCTTGCTCATCGACTAACAAATTCGTATCGACGGCGTAAGTGAGCTGCTTAATCGCCGCGTCAGTTTTGCCATCTTGCCAGTAAAACACACCCAACATACGAGCTACGTATGCTTTGTCGTAACCTTTAGAAAGCTCCAAGCCTGCGAGTACATCAATCGCCTGTTTAACCTGTTCATCTTGAGCAAGCTTATGCGCCTTTTGAACACGAATGGCAGTATATTGAGATAGCTCTTGCGCTTGTGTTGTAAGGGGCATTAACAACAAGCCCACTAATATCCATATCTGTTTCATCATTTTGCCAACTTAAACTCTAGTTTCACGGTTTGACCAACCTGAGCTATCGCTTTTCCATCGACGACTTTCGGTTGATATTTCCATTTTTTAAGTGCTCTCATCGCTTCACGTTCAAACATACGACGTGGGTTTGCGTCAGTGACTTGAATGTCAATTGGGCGTCCCGTTTCATCGATGGTAAAAGACATAATCACATGGCCTTCAGCGCCACGCTTCAGCGCTTTAGCTGGGTAACGAGGTTCTACTCGATACAGAGGCATTGCCTGTTGGTTTGACCCAAAATCAGAAAATGTCGGAGCGTTAATCGCTAGGCCGTCAATCGATGTATTCAAATCCAAAGAAGGCAGTGAAGACATCGAATTCAGAGGTGTAACTTCAGCTTGTGACTGAGACGTTTGCGCTTCCGGTGGCGGCTCTGGCATTTCTGGTTTTTCAGGGACTGCACGTTGTCTTCTTTGGACTTCTTGTTCTTGTTCCACCATTACCATGTTGAAACTTAACGTTTCACTGTTATCTGGTGAACGTTGGTGGCCATTATCGACCATCCAAGCCATAAAGGAAAACAGAGCTAAGCCCAATGCACCCGCTAGCGGTAAAGCAAGAAATAGGCGAATCATTTATGAAGATCCTCCAAGATCATCGCTTTTCAGCAGCAAGCGCGATGTTTTTAACACCCGCACCTTTAGCGGCGTCCATCACTTTAACAACCGTACCGTTGTAAGCGTGTTCATCCGCTTGAATAACCAAAGAAGCATCAGGTTGTTCTAGCAACAAGTGTTCTAACGTTGCTTGAACACGTTCAACATCAACAACACGTTTATCGATGAAGATGTCATTCGCAGATGTAATCGCAACAAAGATGCCCGCATCCTTTTGGCTTACCACGTTAGACGCTTGTGGGCGATTGACTTCAACCCCTGATTCACGAACAAATGAACTGGTCACAATAAAGAAAATAAGCATGATAAATACAATATCAAGCATCGAAGTAAGGTCTATTTGAGCCTCTTCGTTTTTAGAATGACGTCGACCGAGTCTCACCGTTGACTCCTTAAAGATTTTTCTAATTTTAATTCTAAGCGGTTACACACTTTCGCTAAACGAGCGTGAACAAACATGCCCGCTAATGCAGCAACCATACCCGCCATAGTTGGCAGCGTTGCCAACGAGATACCTGAAGCCATCAATTTAGGGTCACTGCTTCCTTGAGTCGCCATGACATCAAAAACAGAGATCATACCGGTGACGGTACCTAGCAAACCCAGCATCGGACAAATAGCGACTAACAACTTAATAAAGTTCAAGTTTTGGTTAAGTAAGATACTCGCTTGCCCCAACCAACCTTCACGAATGGCTTTGGCATGCCAAGAAGAGTGATCTTCTCTTTCATGCCACTTAGTAATCCAAGCTTGGCGCTGCTTTGGAAAGTAGAACGCAAGATAAAGCACACGTTCGACTACAAGCACCCAATAAACTAGGACGACAGCCGCGAGCCACCACAGGACGAAACCGCCCTGCTCCATAAAGCTTGATAAAGACAGCAGCCAGTCACTCGTTAACCAACTCGCTGGTAATAGAGAACCCGACAAAATATCCATTACGCAGCAGTCCCAACTGGTGAAACTACAGCTTTTGATTCAACCGTTTTTTCTGCCTGCTCAGCCACAAGGCCAATACCTTGTTTCTCAAGAATATTGCGAATATTTTCAGCCTGAGTGCTAAGAATATTGTGTGCTAATAGCAGAGGCATTGCTGCAACAAGACCAAGTACGGTTGTTACCAGCGCCATCGAAATACCACCCGCCATCACTTTAGGGTCGCCATTACCAAACTGTGTGATTACTTGGAATGTTTCGATCATGCCGGTTACGGTACCTAGAAGACCCAACATTGGGGCAAGTGCTGCTAGAAGTTTTAGCATAGATAAGCCTTTCTCTAGGTGAGTCTGCTCATCCACTACCGCTTCTAAAAGTCGTAGCTCTAGTGCTTCAACGGTTTGGTTTTGCTCTTTATTGTAAACCGCAAGAACACGACCTAGAGGGTTATCACCCGCTTGCTCTGGGTTCTTAAGTTGAGCGCGAATTTTCTGGCGAGCGATAGCCAAAGAAATACCACGAACTAATGCGATGATTACGCCTATAGCCAACAATCCAAGAATCACTTTACCAACCACACCACCCGCTTGAAGGCGATCAGTTAGGCTTGGTGTTAGCGCTAGTTGCTCTAGCATGAACCCACGAGAAGGATCGACAACCACGTTAGACACGTCGCCATTCGCTAATGTAGATAGCGATGCTAAAGTTGGACCATTCGATGGTTGTTTCAGATACGCAATCGCATCTTCACGCTGAGTGTTCCAGCTAACATAGCCTTGGTCTGTTATTAGGCCGATTGAACCTAAGCGATAAGCGTCGACAGTTTGTGTATTGCCTTCACCATTGATGAATGCAATTTGAGATTTGCTAAGCTCAGAGCTCGCTTGGATCTGTTCAACCATGCTCATCCACAAACCGGTCAGCTGTGGCATTGAAGGCAGTGATTTAGCATCAATGATTTGATCGACAGTTGCCGTGTGTTCAGCGCGGTCAACACTATTCACGGTTGAGCTAAGCTCTGCGCCGAGTTCTTTTGCGTTTTGACGAACGACACCGAACAGCTCGCCTAAGCTACCGGTTTCTAAACGCAGTTTCTCTTCTAAGCGAGCAAGCTTGTTTTCGTTATCACTGAAGGTTTGAGTCAGAACATCTGTCGCACCTTGGATAGACGTACGTTTCGCTTCAAGCTGAGCTTTGATCGCTTTCAGTTCTTGTTCTGTCTTTTTGAAATCAGCTTCACGCACTACGTTGTGAGAAGCTTGAGTTCGACTCTCTGATTTTGCTTTATTAACTAGCTGAGCCGTCGTGTCTGATGCAGAGAAAGCAGAAAATGAAATAGACGTAATGCAAAGCAATGCTGCTAATGGCTTTAAGTTCATTACTTAACCTCCGCAACAGTTAAAGAAACAGGTAAAGTAATTAGGCTTGGCGCCGCTTGTTGGCTTGCAATGTCGTAAGCTTTATCTAGCTCAGATTTCATTGAAGAATCTAGCTCTTGCCACTGATTTTGTGTTTGATTCCAAGACCAGTATTGGCTGCCATTTAAGTTACGAGCCACCAAAGAGATACGACCTAGGTGCAACACGTCTGCTTCAATCGTTCTGTCGCTGCTCAATGCAACACGGCCTTGGTAAGCACCGAGCTTGATGCCGTAGTCCATCTCGATTTGGTAAGCTTCTAGGATACGACGATACTTCTCAGCATCACTCACATCTGCACGAGTCATCATTGCTTGCAGCTTTTCAACTCTTTCAAGACGTTGCTCTTTCCTGATTGGCACATCTTGCTCAACTAACTGCTGAAGGCCATCAATCATCTGGTACATCAAAGGCACAACACCTTGACGTGTGTATTTGATCTCGTCGATCTGCCCTTCAATGCTCTGAGCTTCTTGATTCTGGCTCTCAACCAATGCAGCAAGGTGATCGTGATAGATTTCTAGATTTTTCACTTCTTCTTGCAGACGCTCAATCTCAGCTTGCAGCATTAACGTCGCTTGTGAGCTTTTGTCAATAACCTTTTGGCTCGAAGCCGACGCGTTATTGGTCTTGTTTTGAATTGATTGAGCTTGATCCAAGCTGTTTGCCATAGAAGACGTTGCAACCAAACTGATGGCAAGCGCTAGGCTAGTTTTTAAAAGATTCATAATTGTAGTCATTTACTATAGAAGAAGGTCAAATGAATTTTATTGATAAGCACTCTCATTATCATTAAAAGTCACTCTCATTACTAGGGATATTTTTACTGAATAGCAGAATCACGAAAGGGGAAAGCCGAAACTTTCCCCTTAGTATTTAGGCTAACAATAGTACCCTACTAACAAATTAGTATTTTACCTGTAAAGTCGCCATGTAGTTACGGCCTTCGCCAATTACTACGTCTTCAGCAAACTGGTGTTTTGAAGACGTTGAACCGCCACCCGCTAGGTATTCTTTATCAAATACGTTCTCGACTGTTAGACGCGCTACGAAATCAAGAGAATCGTCGTACTTAAGCGTGTATGCAGCACCCATATCTACACGAGCGTAGCCGTCTTTCTTGAATGTGTTCGCGCTATCACCGTAACGAGAACCTTCGTAGATAAGACCTAGGTTCACATCCACTTCGTTTGTTGCTGCATAAGTAGACCAAACGCTTGCTGCAAACTCAGGTACGTCTACAGGACGGTTACCTTCATATGTTTCATGGTTCGTGATTTCAGCATCTAAGTACATTGCAGAACCAGACATTGAGAAGCGCTCTGAAATAAAGCCTTGTGCGGCTAGCTCAGCACCACGGTGAACTTGTTCACCACCTTGTGTCTTCGTCCAATCGCCTGATGAAGTGTCTTCTACATCCATTGAGATGTTTTCTTGGGTAATATCGAATACCGCACCAGAAACGAATAGACGTTCGTCCATCAGTTCCCACTTAGTACCGACTTCGTAAGACACGCCCGTTGCTGCGTCAAGAAGTTCGCCATCGTTGGTGTAGTTGCGGCTTCCGCTAGAAACAACACCTTGTGGTTCGAAACTTTCAGAGTAAGAAGCGTAGATACTACCGTTTGATGCTGGGTGGTAAATCAGGCCAAGCTTAGGCGCTACGTTTTCTTCTGCTACGCCATCACTTACTTTACGGTCGAAACGAGCACCCGCAAGAACTTGCCATTCATCATTGATAGTAATCAAATCTTGGATGTAGAAGCCCCAAGTATCGTAAGTACTCATCTTACCTAGCGATGTTGGACCCACTGACGGCGCTGGTACTGTTGCATCTGGTGCGTATTCAGCGCTGCTGAAGCGATCCATACCACGGTAATAGCTGTAGCCTAACCAGTTAGCACCGAATAATAGTTGGTGCTCTGTGCCCGCAAGATCAGCGGTTGTTGTTAGATCAACGTAAGCCGTTCTGAAACGCCATTTATCATGACGGTAGTTACCGCCTTGAGTCACGGTGCCCGTACCATCAGGATTCATATTTGAAAAGCTTGGGTAGCTTTCCATATCGATACGCTCGAAATCTTGGTAGTTGAAACCTGTTTTTAAAGACCATGTGTCAGTCAGGTTAGCAGCAATATCAAAACCAACATTCTCAACATCATTCTCGATCTGTGACCACTGTGCATCCCAGATGTGCTTGTCGCTACCTACTCGGTTGCCGTCTAGCGTGTATAAAGCGCCAGAATCTACGCTACCTTCGTCGTTAGTTTTGTCGTAATGAACAGAAACTGTCACGTCTTCATTTACATCGTAATCAACGAATACACCACCAACAAAACGTTCTGTTTGTGGTTCAGTTCCGTCACCATAAGTTCTCCAAGAGCCGTAGCTTTCTTTAGATAGAATCGCGCGACCACGTAGAGTTTCTGCATCGTTCAAAGCGCCACTTACGTCTACCGTCGTACGAGAATGGTCATTAGAACCAATATCTTGGCTAACACTTACTTGCGTATCGTAAGTTGGTTTTTTGCTTACCATGTTGATCAAACCACCTGGTGCAGAAATACCGTAAAGAAGACCAGAAGGTCCTTTAAGTACTTCAACACGCTCTAGCAGTTCGATTGGTTGACGGTAGTGAGACCAATGTTGCTGGCCGTTTTTAAGGAAGCCCGAAGAGCTTTCTACCGAGAAACCACGTAGAGAAAAACGTTCACGGTTACGGCTTGTACCGCCAGCACTTACACTCGCGTCATTTTTAAGCACGTCACCAAGCGTTGTTGCACGCTGTTCATCGATGATTTGCTCATCGATTACTGAAACTTGTCCCGGAGTCTCTAATTGAGTCGCCTCCATTCGCATTGCTGTTGTGTTCGTGTCGGCTTTATAACCGTAGTCACGACCTTCAACAACCATATGCTCGTCTGTTTTTACTGTTTCTGCCAATACTGCTGGTGAAGCTAATACCGCGCCGATCACTAAAGCCAATGGGCTCTTTGAAAACATGTCCTTTACTCCGTTTTTATTCTTTTAGACGAGCACTTTGTTATTTATTCGATGTGCTCGCTGAACCGTTTCCGGTACCACTGAATTATTCCGAGAGAGAATATAAGTGATAACCATTACCATTTGCATTAAATTTACATTCTTTGCATTCGTAAAGTTTTGTAAAGGCGTGTCGGAGATTCGTTTTTATAAAGTTAAACAAAACCAATTCAATACAGATGGTTAGAGAGCATTTACGCTAAAAAGTGGTTATCGACGTCAAATCTTTTGAAACAGCGTTATTAGCTCGGCCTATTTAAGATGGCCAGATTGATAAGAAAATTGTCTCTTCTTATTTACTACCTTTGAAACGGCGGCTTTATGTATAAAACTCTCGATAAATGTAAATTTATGGTGAATTGTTTTGTTTTATTTTGTTTAATTGACGGAATTATCAGTGATTTTGATCACATCTATAATTCCAAACTCATTTTTTGTTTTTCGATTTGAACAACCGACTGCTAATCTCCTGCTCACTTTGAAAAGGTATCAAAGTTATAAATAATAAGGAGTGTTCTAAATGAATACCAAGAAACCTATGTCTCTGACTGGTCGAGTAATCCTCGGTATGGTCGTAGGTATATTAACGGGATTTGCCATTCAATCCCTTTTTGCAGACAGCGGATTTGTTAACAACTACATCGTTAACGGACTCTTTGAAGTAGGCGGACAAATCTTTGTCGCCAGTTTAAAAATGCTTGTTGTGCCTCTAGTCTTCGTTTCACTAGTGTGCGGTACAAGTTCTCTTAAAGACTTATCAACTCTTGGCCGTATGGGTGGCAAAACGCTTGCACTTTATATCGGTACTACTGCCGTTGCCATCACTCTAGCATTAACTATCGGTAACCTGTTCCAACCTGGAGCTGGTGCGGATCTTACTGCTGCGAGCTCTTTCAAATCAGCGGATGCCCCTTCTTTGGGCCAAGTTATCATCGACATGTTCCCAACCAACCCTATTCAGGCGATGGCTGAGGGCAAAACGTTACAAGTTATCGTATTTGCAGTGTTGTTTGGTATCGCAATCAGTGCGGCGGGCAAACCCGGTGAACGTATCGCTGCAGTTTTCTCTGATCTAAACGAAGTGATCATGAAGCTAGTTGCGCTACTAATGAACCTTGCTCCTTACGGCGTATTCTTCTTGATGGCGAAACTGTTCTCTGGCCTTGGCTTAAGTGCAATTTGGAACCTAGCAGAATACTTCTTAGTGCTTACTGGTACCCTACTGTTGCATGGCTTGGTGACTTACAGTGCGATGCTTAAAGGATTCACAGGTCTTAGTCCGATTACGTTCCTACGTAAGATGGAAGATGCAATCATGTTTGCATTCTCAACGGCATCTTCGAACGCAACAATTCCAGTAACAATGGAAACAGCTAAGAACCGCATGGGCGTAGACAACAAAGTCGCTTCTTTCACAGTACCACTAGGTGCAACTGTGAACATGGACGGCACTGCAATCATGCAAGGTGTTGCGACGGCGTTTATCGCGCAAGCGTACAACATCGACCTTTCAATGGGTGATTACCTAATGGTTATCCTAACGGCGACACTGGCGTCTGTTGGTACTGCAGGTGTCCCTGGTGTTGGTCTTGTTATGCTAGCGATGGTATTGAACCAAGTTGGTCTACCGCTTGAAGGTATTGCTCTAATCATGGGTGTTGACCGCCTTCTTGATATGATTCGTACCGCTGTAAACATAACAGGTGATAGTGCCGTATCTATCATCGTTGCTAAGTCTGAAGGCGCTCTAGACGAGTCTCGCTTCAACGACCCAGCAGCAGGTGAGAAAGAAGAAGAAGTTAAGCTAGCTCGCCAACAGGCATAGTCTCGCTTATCTGATGCTCTTGTCTTCAAGCTCAGGCGTAATTAATGGCTACGCCTAGCCCATACCAAAGCGCATAAAGAAAAACGCCACTGCAGATGCAGTGGCGTTTTTTATTGGGTATCGCTTAAGTCAGTAAAACTGAGTTGGGACAATTATCTATTTAGCCTTCTTCTCAATAGAGAAAGCTAATCACCGATTGGGAACATCAAGTTCACTCTCAATCCCCCACCTTCTCTATTCTCAGCAGTTACATGTCCATTCATCACACCCATCGCTTCTTTAACTATCGCAAGGCCTAGACCGTAACCGCCAGACTGTTTGTCTCGGGCTGATTCTATTCGTGTAAACGGGTCGAATATACCTGCAATCTTGTTATCAGGAATGCCATCACCGTCATCTTCTACAGATATGACACTGTAACGTTTATCTATGACCTGTTCATATGTAGTCACGACAACATGAGCGTTCTCACCCGCGTATTTAATGGCATTCCCGACCAAGTTACCAATCACTCGAAGCAGTAGCCTCTCATCGACGTTCACCATTGATGTCGGCGTCTCTAGGGAGCCAATCAAAGTTTGATTCGGTTTTAAATCGTTTTGCATCTGCGCGATCAACATTGAACAATAGTGCTCAAGGTGCATTAAGCTTAACTTGGAGTCATAGCGAGAGGTTTCTAAGCGGCTAAATTCAAGTATCTCACCCACCAGCTTGTTCATCTCTTCTGTTTCATTTTCCATTCGTTCTAGCAAACCAATGCTTTTATCATCAACCTTGCTGCGCAGCAGGTGCAGTGCGAGGTTTTGCCTTGCTAATGGCGTTCTTAACTCGTGTGACACATCACGAATCAAACGACGTTGCTTTTCAGCCAGAGATTTAATCTCAAAGGTCATATGATCAAAATCGTGTGCGAGCTCGTTGAATTCTCGCGTGGTGGAATTTAACTCCGACACCACACTGACCGTAAAGTCACCTTGAGCCAGTCTGCGGCTCGCTTCTCTCAATCGATCCAACGGTTGCTGCAGGCTTTTGGCCATAATAATTGAGAACAGAGACAAAACGACCAATGCAATCAAAGCTTTAAGCATATAGGAGTATGGGGCAAAAGATTTTGCAGGGTGAAACTGGTGCGGTAGTTGGATAACCAGTGTTTTACCATTATCTAGTGGCAGACCGAAGATCGGTTTACTAACACGATCACTAAGTTGGTGATCTAACGTTCTTAAGTATTTGAGCTTAAATTCAAAATGCGGGTGCATGTGACGATGTGTGATCGGGCGATTGTCTTTGTCGATGACGAACAGATAATACTGCTGAGCATTGCCCCAGTCCGCGAGTTCATCCATGTCCCCTTCTTCAATCAACACATTCGCTTGATAAGCAAGGTCGAGCATTTCCGCTTTTACCGATTCTGGCACTTTAAGCAGCGCTTTCATCAAGGCTCTTTCTGCTACCCCTTGCAGGATCAAAATACTCACCAAAATGACGGTCAGGTAACTGAACAGTTGGAAAGTGAGTCCCTCTTTACGCTTAGTAATAAAATCAGGGCAACGCAGCAGTTTTTTACTCATGCTCCTACCGACTCTAGGTAACTGTAACCTTTACCACGAACGGTTTTAATATGTTGTTTAGACAAACCGGCCTGAACGAGCTTTCTACGTATATTGCTGATATGCATATCTAAATTACGATCGAAGGGACACAGCTCTTTCTTGAGTACATGGATTTGCAGATCAGATTTGGACACAACAATACCGTCATTTTTAACTAAGTAATCAAGCAAGTCTTTTTCAGTGCCGGTTAATGGCAAACGAGAGAGTTGTTCACACAAGCCGTGATTAGACGAAGCTAAAGATTGTCTTTGGCGTTCAAAACCCACTCGGCGCAAGATCACCTTAATACGGGTTAAGAGTTCAGGAACATTGAAAGGTTTAGCAATGTACTGGTCGGCTCCAGCTTGGTAGCCATCGAGCATTGAGGCATCGTCGTTAAGCGCGGTTAGCATAAGAATGGGAGTAGCAAAACGCTGACAAATACGCCTTGCTACTTGAATGCCGCTTAGGTTCGGAAGCATTACATCGAGTAGAACCAAATCGACAGGATGAGTTTGAATAAACTCAAGCGCGGATTCACCGCAATGAACAGTATCAACGTGATACCCCTCATTTTCTAACACTTCACCCAATAACTCACACAACTGAATATCATCATCAACAACTAAAACGCGAGACATTACACACACCGATAAATAAGAACTGTTTGCATTCTAATTATCGTTATTATTGATTTCAATTATAAAGTGCTCGATTTCCTCTATAGAAGAAAATCTTTTTCAATCGGTACAAATTTTGAGGCAGAATCGATAAGATTTTGAGCAGTTAATCCCGGAACACCATACACTTCAACAGGTTTGCCAAAACGCTCTTTGATTCGCTCTACAAGGATTTCGAAGTCACCGTCTCCCGATACCAAAACAATCGTATCAACCGTCTCAGCAAGTTCTATCGCGTCTAACGCAATACCCACATCCCAGTCGCCTTTTGCACTGCCATCTCGACGCTGAATAAACGGCTTTAATTTCACATTAAAACCCACACCACGAAGGATATGGTGAAATTGACGCTGCTTGGGATCTTGGCTTGAGATTGCGTAAGCATTAGCTACAACAACGTTACGCCCTTCCGTGGCAACATACCAAAACTGGTTATAGTCGAAGTTAGAACGGTATTTGTCGCGCGTCGTGTAGTAAACGTTCTGAACGTCGACCAAAATTGCTATGTTTTCCATAAATTCATACCTTTAGATTTTCCGTATACCCTATTCTATTCAATTGTAAAATGCGAGTCGCTTTACTCAATAAAAATGAACCTGCCAGCTATCGTTAACGTAAACCTAATATCTTTAGCGTAAAGCTAAGTGTCTTTAACGTAATCCTAACTATGCTTATTGTAAGTGTTAGAGCAATTTAGTAATGTCCGGTTTGAGCCATTTTAAAATGTCCTCCTAAGCTTACCTATATTGGTCTGCTTAGGAGTTATCCGGATGCTTATTACTATGAGTGAAAAAGATATTCATCGATTCAAGGTGCTTACTGACGTACGTGAAAAACGACTACGCCAAGTTGACGCCGCTATAATTTTGAATCTGTCTGCGCGCCATATCCGACGTTTGGTGAACAAACTGGTCTCTCTTGGTGCTCAAAGTCTTACACACGCAGCGCGTGGACGCCCAAGTAATCGACGCTACTCAGAACATTTCAGAATTGAAATACTGAAACTTATCCGTGAGCATTACTCTGACTTCTCACCAACGTTCGCTCTGGAAAAACTGACTGAACGACACAATCTATCCGTCTCTAAAGAAACACTCCGTCAATGGATGATCGCCGACGGACTGTGGCTTCCACATTCACAACGCAAACCTCGAGTCTATCAGCCTCGTTACCGTCGTGATTGCTTGGGTGAACTTATCCAAATTGACGGCTCCCATCATGACTGGTTTGAAGGCCGCAGCGACAAATGCTGCCTATTGGTGTTCATTGATGATGCGACTGGCCGTTTGATGAACCTAAGATTCAGCGAGACAGAATCCGCATTTGACTACATGTTGACCACGCGTGAATACCTCAATGAGCACGGTAAACCCATCGCATTTTACAGTGACAAGCACTCAATTTTTCGAGTGAATCAGGAGAAACACAAACAAGTTGGCCAAACTCAATACGGGCGCGTGCTGAAAGAACTGGCCATAGAACTCATCTGTGCCAACAGCTCCCAAGCCAAAGGCCGCGTTGAGCGAGCCAACCTCACGCTGCAAGACCGACTGGTTAAAGAGATGCGCTTACAAGGTATCGACACCATCGAACAAGCCAACGCCTGGCTTCCCTACTTCATCGCCGATTTTAACCATCGCTTTGCTAAGCCCGCTCAATACCCAAAAGACATGCATCGCCCGGTTCGAGAGTCCAAGCAAGAACTCGACGATATTTTCAGTTGGCAAGAAACCCGCAAGCTCTCAAAGTCGCTGACATTTCAATACGATAAAGTGATTTATCTCATTGAACCTACTGAAGAAAACAGCCGACTAGCGCACGAACATGTCAAGATACTCGACTACCCAAACGGTGAAATCGCCATCCAATACGGGCATCGAAAACTCGAATTCAAAACCTTCGACAAACTCGAGCACGTTCAACAAACCCAAATCGTCGACAACAAACGCCTCGGCCAAGTTTTAAAATTTGCTCAGCAACAACAAGAAGAATTCGAACAACAACAGCAACGAACCCGCAGTAAGAAAGCCCCCAAGCGCCGTGCACAACAAAGAGCCCTTCAAACAGCGCCTCGAGCCATCAACCCTGTCCTCACCGAACCATTCAAAGCTTCCAGTCGAAAGACCTAACAAGGGGACATTTCTATTTGGGACAAATGAGGACATTTTAAAGTGGGATTGACAGTAAGTAGATTTGTTTTTAACGTTTCTTAGGTGGGTCTGATCTTCACCTTCTTCTTTACGTTGCATTCAAATCGTACTCAGGCTTAGAGCTTTTAAAGGGAGGTTGGCAATGCTGCACCGACAAACACACAATTCGAACGTAAGCATCGACACAACCAAAACGGTGCAAACTTTAAATCAACCATCAAACTCTGGTATCTGGTTTAGTTTGTTTAAACTACTGACCATCAGCACGGTATTAATCATGAGCTTAACCATCAATTCTGTACTCGCCTACCCCGCCTATTCTCACTCAAAGCCTTTGCCGCACCGCAGTGTTATTTATTTCGCTCCAAAGGAAGATTCAGTCGTTAAAGAGTTTATGAATGAAGTGTTGCTCAATAACTGTCAATTGGACGAACGAGATGTCGTCATTATGGTTATTGCTGAGAGTGGTTATACAGTTCCGACTTGGCTAGAAGAAGAGTTTAACTTAGAGGCAGTCACTAGCATTTACGAGATCCCGAAAGGATCTCACACCGCTGTTTTGATTGGTAAAGACGGAAAAGAGAAGCACCGATGGAGTGGCAAAACAGATTGGAAACAGATCACCAATATCATTGACGAAATGCCTATGCGCCAACAAGAAATGCAGCGACAAGGCAGCCGCTGCAGTATTTGATTCTTGATGGGCTTAGTAGTGGCTTAGAGATTCAACTAGACGGTCAAACGATCAAGCTTGTTTGTTAAACCAAGCAAGTTTTTCATGAAGCTGAGCCACGCTGCCTACAACAATCAGCGCAGGGCTCTTTGCGACGCTAGCAAGATCAGCTAAATCACGTAACCCACCTCTAAACACCTTCTGTTCTTGGCGCGTACCATTTTCGATGATCGCAACTGGCATGTCAGCTCGCATACCGTTATCGAGTAAGTTCTTTTGAATGTTCGGACTCTCTTTCAAGCCCATGTAAAACACGATGGTATGGTTGTGCTGAGCAAGAGATTGCCAGTCAATATCTTCGCCATCTTTCTTCAAGTGACCTGTAATAAACTGCACGCTTTGTGCATGATCACGGTGCGTCAACGGAATGCCCGCATAAGCCGTTGCGCCTGCAGCTGCCGTGATGCCCGGAATCACTTCAAATCTCACGTCATTCTCAGCTAACGTTTCACATTCTTCACCACCACGGCCAAAGATAAACGAGTCACCACCTTTTAGGCGCACTACGTGCTTGTTCTCTTGCGCTTTAGTGACCAACAGTTGGTTGATCTGATCTTGCGGTACACAGTGATGATCAAGCTTTTTACCCACATACAGCATTTCTGCTTCTGGGTTAGCCATCGCCAAAATATCTTTTGATACCAAGCGGTCATAAACCAACACGTCTGCTTGTTGAATCACTCGTGCGGCTTTTAGCGTAAGTAAGTCTGGGTCGCCCGGACCAGCACCTACCAATGAAACAAATCCTTTGTTTACTTCTTTAACATTCGATGACGATACTTCTGACATTCTGCGCTCCGAAGGTTTGCTTGTTTTATCTCAAGCTTAAATCTATGTGATAAGTCACTGTATTCATGATGACTTATCCAAATCCTTAACCCTTAGACTATCAGGTGTTGTTATAAATATTCAGTCTAAATACTAACGAAGATAGAAGTAATTATAACAAAACAGTCTATTGCGAGTAATTTGCGCAATGATATAAGGGCTTTCGAACTAAAAAAGCCCCAAACATGTTGTTGGGGCTCTTAATCTCATACTAAATTACGTTTCACCCTATTGAGGATTACTTAGCACCTAAAGAAGGCGCTGTTTTAGCGTGAGTTAGGTATAGAGGAACACACGTCATTAGTAGACCACCAACGATGTTACCTAGGATTGTTGGGATAAGGTTGAAGTTCAACCATGTCGCGATACCGAAATCAGCGCCCAGAATCATACCTAGTGGGAATAGGAACATGTTTACCACTGTGTGCTCAAATACGAGTGCGAAGAAGATGAAGATTGGGAACCACATCATTGCTACACGGCCTGACACTGTGCGAGCAGTCATGTTACCAATCACACCAAGACATACCATAAGGTTACAGAAGATACCGCGTACGAAACACGTGATCCATCCGTCCATGCCCATGTTTTCAAAACCTAAGCTACGACCCGTAGAAACAGCAATGAACTTTTGAGCAACAGCGTTTGGTTCTAAAGAGAAGTTACCCGTTAGTGATACTGCAACAAGGAAAGCAACAATAAGAGAACCGATAAGGTTACCAAGACCAACAATACCCCAACAACGTAGGATACGACCCCAAGTAATACCTGGGCGGTTGTCGAATTTCGCTAAAGGTGCAAGGCCGAATACGCCAGTTACTAGGTCATAACCCATTACACTTAGAATCACGAAGCCAACTGGGAACACAAGTGCACCAACAAGGCCAATACCGGTTTGTACCATTGCTGTAATAGCAACAACAACCGCTAAAGAAAGGATGATACCAGCCATAGTGCTTCGAATCAGAAGGTCGCGAGTACTTGTTTTCGTTTTCGCTTCACCCACATCGATCATCGTTTGAACGAATTCAGCTGGTTTGTAATCAGGAGACATAAGGTTGTCCTTAAAAAGTTTAAATTAAAAGTTAAAATTGGATAGGAAAAGGCTCTAGTTGCCGAGTTAAGGCAATATCGAGAACTAGAACCCTTGAACTATCAAATCTTATTCATCCGAAGATTAAGCAGAGATTTCTACAGCGCCTTTGGCAACACGAGCTTTATACGCTTTCACGTTGAAGTTCTCGTCTTCCATGCAGACACCTGTTGCTAGGTTAAAGCGTTGCTTCTTAAGTGGGCTTGCCACCCAAAGCTCTTCTTTGTGCTCAACAATCAAGCCACGTGATAACACGTTAGATTGGAAGTATGGGTCTGTGTTGCTAATCGCGAATACTTCTTCAGCCTTAGTTGGGCGGAAGATAGCCACTTGCTCACCACCAACCAACGCACAAACACCTGTACCTGGGATAATGTCTTCGATCTTACAAACTTTGGTAAATGCCATGATGTCGTCTCCCCTTAAACAGATT